>NZ_CP046530.1:1200000-1800000 GCF_030408375.1 Corynebacterium afermentans subsp. lipophilum
TTCGGCGTGGATTTTCCCGCCCCGCTGGGGCTGGCGGCCGGCTTTGACAAGAACGCCGAGGCGATCGACTCCTGGGGCGCGATCGGCTTCGGCTACGCCGAGATGGGCACCGTGACCCCGAAGTCCCAGCCGGGCAACCCCACGCCGCGTCTGTTCCGCCTGCCGGAGGACAAGGCGATTTTGAACCGCATGGGCTTCAACAACAAGGGCGCGCTCGTGGTCGCCGACAACCTCCGCGCGCGGCGCTCCCGCGACGTGGTGGGCATCAACATCGGCAAGAACAAGACCTCCGAAGATGCCGTGGCGGACTACCGCGCCACCGCGACGCTTCTGGGCCAGCTTGCGGACTACCTGGTGGTCAACGTCTCTTCCCCCAACACGCCGGGTCTGCGCGACCTGCAGGCGGTGGAGGAACTCCGCCCGATCCTGGAGGTTGTAAAGAGGTCCACCACCACCCCGGTGCTGGTGAAGATCGCGCCAGATCTTTCCGACGAAGACATCGACGCCGTGGCTGACCTCGCCGTGGAGCTGGACCTTGCTGGCATCGTGGCCACCAACACCACCATCTCCCGCGACGGGCTGAAAACTCCCGCCTCCAGGGTGGAGAAGATGGGCGCAGGCGGGATCAGCGGTGCCCCGTTACAGAAGCGCTCGCTCGAGGTGCTCAAGCGCCTCAACGAGCGAGTCGGCGACAAGCTGGTGCTGGTCAGCGTCGGCGGCATTTCCACCCCGGAGCGGGCGTGGGAGCGCATCGCCGCGGGCGCGAGCCTGCTGCAGGGCTACACCCCGTTCATCTACGGCGGGCTGGGCTGGATCCGCGGCATTCACCGCGGGATCGCCGCACAGATTAAAGCCCACGGCCTGGACTCGATTGAGCAGGCCGTGGGCAGCGGGCTGGAGTGGAAAGAACTCTAAACGCGCCCTGCTGCGCTGCGGCGCAGAACCACCGCGCACAGCCCGGCGGCGAGCGCCCACCCGATGAGCCAGAACGGTGTGGTGACCATGAATTCAGTGTCGGGCGCGATGAAGCCGAGCCCGATGAGCACCACCGCCGCCAGCAGCGCGCCCACCTGGGTGCGGGAACCTGCTTGGTTGGTGTTGTAGGTGGCGAAGGCACCGACGATGGCCACCGCGGCGATCACGGAGAGCACCTGCGGGGTAATCGAAAACGCGGCGTCGCCTCGAAGCAGCGCCAGCACGGCGTAGAGCACTAACACGAGCGCGATGCCCAAAAACGCGCCGCCGACGCGAAGTTGCACTGAAACCATTCGGCGAATCTTACTGGTTTTCGTACCAGCCCCAGATGATGGCGCGGCCGAGCGAGTGAAAGTTCAGGTTGAAGCCGAGCTGGGTGGGGTTGGCAATCTCGTCTGCAGGCAGCTCCGTGTCCACCGCGTGTACGGCGAACAGGTAGCGGTGCGGGCCGTGGCCTGCCGGCGGGTTGGCGCCGTAGTAGCCCTTCACGCCGCTGTCGCCGGTGAGCACGACCGCGCCGACGCCGAGATCCTCCTTCGCGCCTGCTCCGGAGGGCAGCTCGGTAACGTCCGCGGGGATGTTAAAGGCGGACCAGTGCCAGAAACCTGACGCAGTCGGTGCGTCCGGGTCGAAACAGGTCACCGCGAAGGTCTTGGTGCCCTCCGGGGCACCGGACCAGGACAGCTGCGGGCTGGTGGCACTGTCGCCGGCCAGTGCGTCGGCAAGCCGCTCGCCGTCGACGATGTCCTCGGAGGCGATGTCGAAGGACGGCACGTCCGTCAGCGGCGCGTACGGGTCGGGGCCGGGGAAACGGTCGGAAACATAGTTGGCAGTCATGACCCCATTCCTACCGGAGAGCTAGTGACCCCCGCCACTCCACGCGGCGAAAAGTTGCGCGTATCTCCCGCCGGCTGCCATGAGCTGGGCGTGGGTGCCGTCCTCGATGATGCGCCCGGCGTCCATGACCAAAATTCGGTCCGCGGCCGCCGCCTGGTCCAGGCGGTGCGCCACCACCAACGCCGTGGTGCCCTCCGCGATGCGTGCGGCCGCTTCTTCCAGTGTGTTCGTGGCGTCGCTGCCGGCTTCTGCCGTGGCCTCGTCCAGGATGAGCACCTTCGGTCTTGACAGTGCGACGCGCGCGAGTGCCAGCTGCTGCTCCACCTCCGGCGGGAGCTCCTCCGCTCCCGCGCCGACGGCGGTGTCCAGCCCTTTCGGGAACAAGCGCGCGAACTGGGTGCCATCCGGGTCGAGCCCGACGTGTTTTAACGCGCGCAGCAGTTCTGCATCGGTGGCCCCCTGGGCGGCCATCGAGAGGTCCTCGCGCAACGTGCCGGCGAACAGGTGGACATCCTGGGTGAGCAGGGTGACGTTCTTCGCGGTCCACGTGTCGCTGACCTGCGAAGTGCCCACTCTTCCCACCCGGATGCTGCCTGCCGTGGGCTCCACCAGCCCCGCGATGAGCGCGGCGAGCGTGGACTTACCCGCTCCCGAGGTACCCACCAGCGCGGTGATTGTTCCCGCTTCCAGCGTGACAGAGAGGTCCTCCAGCACGTTGGCGCCGCCCGGGTACGCGAAGGAGACGTGGTCGACTACCACCTCCACGGGCTGAGTCAGGTCCTCCGGTACCGCTGTGGCGACGCGGCCGTCCGCGAGCTTGGCCAGGCTCACCGCGCGGCCTACGGCGGTGGCCGCACCTTGCAGCTCGCCGACGAAGAACAGGGCGTTGAACACCATGACTTCGGCGCGGATCACCATGAACACCGCTGCGCTCGCCTGGCCCGGGGTGACAGCGCCGGCCGAGGCGAGCCAGGCACCCACGCCGAGGGTGAGTAGCACCCACGCGGCGAAAGCGACCTGGCCGATGCCTGTGAGCCGGATGAACCAGGGCACACGGTCCATCTCCGCTTCCACGGCGCCCCAAGAGGTCCGCCGCATCCGGGCCAGTGCCCAGCGCTCCAAATCGAAGGCGCGCAGGGTGGGCAGCCCCCGGACGGTATCCAGCAGCACTGCGTTGCGGCGCGCCTCCGCCACGCTCACGGCGTTGGAGGCAGCCGGGATCGCCCGCACCACTTCACGGGCGAACGGGTAGGTGCAGATGCAGACTGCGACGAGGATAAGGGCGAAGCGGACGTCGATAAGCAAAAGCCCGATAAACGTGATCGGAAAGACGAACACGGTGGTGAGCACGCGCGAACCGATGGCGGTGATGGTTTGGACGACGTCGTCGATGTCCTTGGTCATGCGTGTGATCACGTTGCCGGTGCCGAGCTCCATCACCCGCGGCACGGGTGCGCGCAGGATCGCGTCGAGGCAGCGACGGCGCAAGTCGATGGACGCGCGGGCGACCTTGAGGCCCACCACGTAGTTACCGAGGGCGCGCAGGAACATCTCGACGAGCATGCAGGCCAACGCCAGTCCAACAGTCCACACAAAGGCGCGGGTGCCGGTGCCCAGTAGCGGCACCTCGCCTCCGGTGAGCGGGTCGACGCTGCGCCCGAACAGGTTCGACTGCGTGGTGTACACGGCGACGATGAGCGCCTGGATGAGCAGCAGACCCGCCCACCAGCGTCTGTCCAGCGCGTTGGGCAGCGCCGAGAGGTACGCAAAGGTCTCCTTCACACTTGCGGGTGCGACCGCGTCTGTGCGTGCGTAATCGCGCGCCATCTACGCCACCTCCAGCGCGGTTCCGGCGTGCTGCCACGCCGCGTTTCCGGTGATGACCACGGTGGTTTTGTCCGCCCTGAGCGCGGCGACGGCCGCCACGACGTCCGCCTGGGTCACGGAATCGAGCCCCGTGGTTGGGTCGTCCAGGATGAGCACGTCCGGGTCGGCGGCGAGTGCCCTGGCGAGCGCGACGCGCTGACGCTGCCCGCCGGAGAGGTTCAGGCCGGCCTCCCCAAGCGGCGCGTCCGGCAACTCGCCGTTTTCGCCTATGCCGCCGAGCCTGCGGAGAATGTCCTGGCAGTGGGCGGCGGCGAGCGCTTGTTTCACCGCTTCTTCCGGTACATCCCCGCGCGGATTCACGTTGTCCGCGATGGTGCCTTCAAACACGTTGACGGTGTGCGGCGGGAACAGGACATCGCCGCGCTGCGCCCACGCGGTGGCTGTGGCGTAGGAGCGCTCCGCCGGCTCGAGGATCCACAGCCCCGCGCCTGGGACCGGGGTGCCTGTCGGCTCAGGCCCCGCGGTGTCGTCGCCCGCGTGGTGCAACTGCTCGATTCGCTGACCGCTCGCGACGGCCCTGCCCCACCCGCTGGCTAAATCGCCGAACGCGAAGCCCGCCATGTTCAACGCCGGCGGCACCAACAGTGCCACGGACGTCAGCTGTCCCGGGGTGATCCCCCCGCGCAGCGTCATCCACGCGCTGAAGCCCACGATGGCAAGGTTGCACAGCCACGCCACGCAGAACCTGGCAAAACCCAGCCACACCTCCACACGCAGGTGGGTGAGCATGAGGCGCTTCGCCTTGGCCGTCTCCTCGTGGAAGCGCTCAGCGACGGTCCCGCCCGCCCCCAGGCCCTTGACAGTGCGAATGCCTTGCGACGCATCCGTGGCCAAGCCAGCAACGTCCGCCTCCGCGGCGCGGCGCTTCAGCGACACCCGCGTCACCGGCCCCGCGGTCCACGCGGCGAACAGGGCGATGATTAACGCACTCGCCGGGATGGCCAGCGAGATCCACGGGGAGACCGACCACATCGCCACCATCGCGCCGGCCGCGTAGCCGATGGCCATCAGCGGAAACGACAGCAGCTCACGGTAGCGGCCGACAGTGTTCGCGTCCGCGTCGATGGTGTTGAGCACCGTGCCGGGGCTCATCGCTCCCGCCCCGCGGCGCAGCACGCCCGAGGACAGGTGTTGCTGTGCGTTGTGGGTGACGCGGCGCACTGAGGCTGAAGCTAAGCCGTCGCCGGTGGCCTCGCCGATGAACTGGAGGATGAAAATGCCGACCAGCACCGCGAAAAGCCACCACGCGTTGAACGTGCTCTCGCCCACCAGGCCGTCCACGATCATGCCCACCACCACCGGCACAAACGCGGCGATTCCGGTGCCGAGAAGGTAGCTGACAATGTGCAGTGCCAACACGCCCGGATATGCGCCGACCATGTCCCTGACCACGCGGTTTCCACTACTCCAGCGCGCCGGGTGGAGACGGTTCGGATCGTCCGCAGGTGGCGCGGGTGGGACGAACCAGCTGTACGTCTTCATTCTGCGCGGTGGGGGCATCATTCTGGAAAACCTAGCAAATTTTCAGGGTTGTACTGGCGATTTGGCGGTTCAATCGGCCCGCCCTATAGTTATGCGAGTGCCCAGCCGCGAGGCTGAAAAACACCCTAAGCCCGGGTGGCGGAATGGCAGACGCGCTAGCTTGAGGTGCTAGTGTCCTATTAACGGACGTGGGGGTTCAAGTCCCCCTCCGGGCACAGACCCATCACCCCGTTCGCATACGTTGCGACGGGGTGTTTTTCGTTGTCGCGCTGCTGCTACGACCAGGCAGGCCCGCCCATCGCGCCCAGCGATCCCCCGCTCGAACGATCCGTACCGGGGTACTCAAACTCGAAGTAACGATCCAAGACCACAACGAACAGAAAACCCAGTCCGGCGAGCCCTCGTGCAATTGCCGATAATGTTTTGGTGCTCGGGAAGCGTATGCCCTCTAACAAGAGAGGAATTGTGATGGTCGCAATAGTTTGGAATAAAATCTCTTTTCGATACTCGAAATATGGGCCATATATTCTGCGGGATGCCGCGCTGTCGTTGTCACGGCCTGGCATCTACGAAGTCCGGGGCCCATCGGGAAGCGGTAAATCCACGGTTCTGGATCTGTTAGCCGGTCTGCGCTCACCCAGTGAAGGCAGGGTAACCATCGACGGTAAACGGTTCGGAAAGGGCGCGGCCAAGAAGCTAACCTCGTGGCGGGCCACGCACGTCGGGTACGCACCACAGGCACCGACCCTCCTGCCTAGCCTCAGCTGCCGGGAGAACCTCGAGCTGGCAGTTCACGTCGCCGGACGGGGCCTCGACGCCCAGGGCAGGGAAGAGCTGCTTGGCACGTTGGGCCTGCAGCCTTTCACAGAAGCCCTGCCGGCGGAGCTATCCGGGGGTCAACGCCAGCGCGTTGCGGTGGCCCAGGCACTAGCTTCCCAACCGGACTTGGTGCTCATGGATGAGCCCGTCAGCGCGCTTGATGGAGCGAATGTCACCGTGGTCGAGGACTTGTTGCGCCAGTCGGCGAAGCGGGGAGCGATAGTGGTCTATTGCTCCCACCGTGAGCTTTTCAACGGGCAGGCAAAAACGCTGCTGCAGATGGGGGCATAGCTCATGAAGACCATGACTCCCACCGCCGCCTACCGGAGAGAGCTGTCGGTGACGGCGCGCCCCTTCATCGGGGGAATCGTACTGGCTGCGGTAGTAATAGGCACGCTCGTCGGCACCATCCTTTACGTCGCATTCTCGACTGGCGGAAGCAGCGACTTCAAGGCCGGCGTGACGAATATGAGCCTGATTGCGATCATCCCGGCATTCGCCGGGGTCCGGTTGGCGCATCAGAATTTTATCACTGACCACCGAAATACCGTGCAAGCGCTGCGGATTCTCGGCATAGGCAGGGCGTTTTTCACCAGACACCTGCTCCTGCAAGGGGCGTGCCTGGCGCTTCTGGCAAGCGCTTCGGCGGTCGTGTTGGGACGGTTGTTAGCAACGCCGCTTTTCAAGGTGATTCTGCTAGGGCTCAACAAGCAGCTGCCAGATCACTGGGGCTCGCCCATTGACGTTGCCTGGTCGTCACTGCTGGTCTTAGTCCCCCTGTACCTCCTCGGCGTGGGGATTCTCAACGTCGACAAGGTGCTAGCCAAAACCGGGGATCGAGGAGCGGCGACAGTAGGTAAGTCCAAATCCTCGGTGGGGCTGGTTGGCCTAGTGCTCGCAGTGGTCAATATTGCCGCGGGGATCTGGTGCATGGTGACGACTCCGCCAGGGCCTGTCGTGTTGATATTTGTCTTCACCTTGCCGTTCCTCGCTGTCACACTTGCCGGCACCTTCGCCCGGGCGCTAGCTCGCTGGGCAGCCGCGGCGATCAAAAAGGTGAGCGGATGGTCGGCACCCGCGCTAGGCATCCGCTCCTCCGAAACCGTCGGGACGACCTCGAGGGTGGGGCTTGCTACCGCGCTCGTAGCCATTCCGCTGGCAGGCTTCACAGGTGCACAGACCTCGTTATGGGCGGCAAATTACGTAGGCTCCCAGAATTTCCAAACGGTCCCAGTCGTCGTTGGCCAAGATTTTCGCCTACTAGAAGCGCAGGAAGCAGACGGTGTATGTGAGGAGATCGGCGACGACTGCCGTGGGGTGGTCTACTGGCAGCCTTCGGACTTCGAATCCGCCGGGGAGACCTCCGTACCGATGGAGAAAGCGAATGACTATTCTCTGGCCGGATCAAATGACCAAGTGTTAGGGCAGCTACTCTCGCCCGCGGCGCCGGTGAAAGCTCACAGCCCCTTCTACCCAGACTTCATGGTGCCGTTCTCGGGTATTTCTAGCGAGTCTCCGGTCAAACCGGAATGGGGGCTTCCCGTGGTCGCAGAATCGGCTCGCGCACCGGATCATCTCCGGGTGGAGTCCGCGCAGGATTGGGTACGGCATGTGGATATGGATAGCCAGATCATGTACGGGCCCCACGGCGACGGAACCGCCGGCTTCGTCCCCACCGCGGCCTACACTCTGCTGGCGATCTGCCTGGTCCTCGCGGTCTCTGTGATGGGCAAGCGGGCCAATTTGCATGCGTTCTTCTCACCACTGCGTCTTCTGGGCCGTACCCAAGGCGCGATCCAGCGAGCAGAGTTCTGGGCAATCCTCTTTCCGTACTGTGTTGCCATGCTGACAGCGCTCCTAGTGGGCATCTGGTACACGGTCGCCGTCCATGTCGCAGTCTCGGCGTACCCGGGGGCGCTGCTGCCTTACCTTCCCCAGGGCTATGGGTGCTCTTTGTCCTCGTCTTCTTAGGCACGAGTGCGACTGCCTTCTTGCCAACTCCGGACAAGGACGAGCGTGGCGCAGATGCGCCCTAGACACTGGCGTGCCGGCGCCTAAAGAGGCTCTTCCGGTTTCGGGTTGCAACAACAGCGACCGCGCCGTCGGCCCATAGGTCACCCCGATTCCAAACACTGTCAATGCCAAAGAACGTACAAACAGGCCGACGCACGATGGGTTGCGTTGACGCGAGCTCATGAGTCCCCCTCCTCAAGTTGGTTCCAGACTACAGCCCGATGGAAGATAGCGGGGTGAATCGTTTGCGGAAGGCACCACGGAGGCGGGTGGCACTCGTCGTCGCGGCCAGCGCGTTGTTCGTCGCAGCTTGGATGCTTCTCGACGTCCCTCCGCTGTCCACCCTGCGCACATGGTCCGATGAGACCGGTGCCTGGTTCCCTGTCCTGTTCTGGCTGCTGTACGTGCTGATCACCCAGTTCCCCATCCCCAGGACCCTGATGACTGTCTCCGCCGGCATCCTTTTCGGCACCGGCCGCGGCATCCTTATCGCACTGACAGCCACGACGGTCAGCGCAATCATTTCTCTCCTCATTGTCCGGACGCTGCTACGGGACTGGGTGGAGCCGCGCCTGACGCACCCGGCCGTGGAGAACATCAACCGGCGGCTTGAAGAACGCGGTTGGTTGGCCATCTTGAGCCTGCGCATGATCGCGGCCGTGCCGTTTTCCATCATGAACTACGCCGCGGCGCTCACCCGTGTGCCCGTGGCCCCGTTCGCGCTGGCGACCTTGGTGGGTTCTGCGCCCGGCACGATCCTGGTCACCCTGTTCGGCGACACGCTCACGGGCGATGCAGACCCGGTGTTCGTGGCGATCATGGCCGTGCTCGCCGTCGTCGGCGTCGCCGGGCTATTGCTCGACGCGCGCTTGCCCACCCGCTCGGGACGTGTCGGAGTCAAGCCCCAAGGGTAGACAGGGGTACGCTACGGCCCATGATTGCCGTGCATGCGAGGTACCGGGGCCGCGAGAAGGCCCGCGCCACCGTGGTGGAGCGCTCCGCCGAGGCGCTGAGCTCCCTGCCCGGTGTCGCGGGCTTCGAGGTGCTCGGGGTGGAAGACATCCGCTCGCAGGTCGCGGACGCGGAGGCTGCGCTGAATTTGATCATGGCGCTGCTCTCGGACGGCAACTGGGCCATCGGACTCGGTATCGCAGACGGAACCGGCAGCAGCGCACCGAGCGATGCTTCTGCCACGGCGACTGCTGCAGTCGGGACGAGGGCGGGTCAGGTGCGGGTGATCGTCGATAGGCAAAATGCGACGACTGAAGCCGCGGACATCGCGGCGACCTTCGCGCTGATGTCGCACGTGCTGCATAAGCGCACCTACGAGGGGCGTGAGGCGACGTCGCTGGTGCGACGCGGCATGAACCAAAATGAGGCCGCCGCAACCCTGGGCATCTCCAAACAGGCGATGAGCCAGCGGTTGCAGGCGGCCGGGTGGCCCGCAGAGCAGGCCGGGTGGCAGCTAGCGCTGAATTTGATTACTCGGGCTGCTGGTCAGGGCGAGTAACAGGGCGCGAGACCGGGTCGGGCTGCGCCTCTGGCTGGAAGGTCTGCTCAAAACCGGTCTGCTGCGGCTCGCCCGTGGTGATCTCGCGGCGGGTGGCGCCGCTGGGTTCCGGTTTGGTCGACCCCTGTGCCGAATCCTGGGTCGGGTCCGGGTCGTCCACGTGCTTGTTGGCCACCGCACGCGCCTCGGCGAGCGCCTTCGCCAGCTCCGGGTCGGTGGAGGTGTCGAACCAACGGTCGGTGTTGCCGGACTCCGCGAGTTCGCGGTCCTGATCGGTCGGAGTCTCCGCCTCGTAGCGGAACACGCCGTCGTCGTCCTTGTTGGCGAACGCGCGGGCGAACTGCTGCAGCGAGTCGCCGAACTGGGACGGGATCATCCACATCGTCGCCGCGTCGTTGTTGGCGATCTTCGGCAGCTGCTCCAGGTACTGGTACGCCAATAGCTCCGGTGTGACGCCGGAGGACTTGATCGCAGCGTTGACCTTCTGGATCGCGCGGGCCTCACCCTGCGCAGCCAAGTACTTGGCGGCGCGCTCACCCTCGGCACGCAGCATCATCGCCTGGCGCTCCGCCTCCGCGTTGAGAATCGCGGCGTGCTTCTCACCCTCCGCGGAAAGGATGCGGGCCTGCTTCTCACCCTCTGCAGTCTTGATGTCGGACTCGCGCTTACCCTCGGCCGTGAGAATCATGGCTCGTTTTTCGCGGTCCGCCTTCATCTGCATCTCCATGGACTGCTGGATGGACGGCGGCGGATCAATCGCCTTGAGCTCCACACGGCTAATGCGCAGGCCCCACTTCGCGGTGGCCGCGTCCAGCTCGCCGCGCAAACGGCGGTTGATGGTCTCGCGCGAGGTCAGCGTTTCCTCGAGCGTCATGCCGCCAACGACGTCGCGGAGCGTGGCCACCGAGATCTGCTCCACGCCGACCAAGTAGTTGTCCACACCGTAGATGGCCTTGGCCGGGTCGTTGATCTGGAACGTGACCACCGTGTCGATCGCCACGGTCAAGTTGTCCTGAGTAATCACGGCCTGCGGCGGAAAGGACACCACGCGCTCACGGGTGTCCACGCGCTCGCGCACCCGATCGATGTAGGGCACAAGGAACGTCAGCCCGCCGGATGCGGTGCGGGTGTAGCGGCCGAGGCGCTCAATAACCGCCGCTTCGCCCTGCGGGATCAGCTTGATTGACGCAGTGAGAATTGCCACCACCAGCGCGATGATGACGATGAATGTGATAAACCCTCCCATTTAGGGCTCCTTCCACACGACAGCGACGGGGCCGTCAATATCGTAAACGGTCACGCGGGATCCCGCCGGGATGGTTTCCGCCGGATCGAGGCCGCGGGCGGACCACAGGGAGCCGTCGAAACGCACCTGGCCCTCACCGCCCACAATGTCCTCGACGACCTCCGCCGTGCTGCCAACCAGCGCCCTCGGCGAATCGTCCAACACCAGCGGCTTTTCCATGCGCCGGCGCAGCGGCGGACGCAGGAAGAACCAGAACAGCGCGGACGAGACGGCGAACACGGCGACTTCCGCCCAAATGGGCACACCAGCCAACGCGACAAGCGCCGTGGTGAGCGCACCTGCGCCGAGCATGAGCAGCGTCAGCTCGCCCACAGTCAATTCCAGAAGCGCCAGCAGCGCCGCGGCTAAAAACCAAAGTAAAGGTCCCACGTGACGTATCTTACATGTGTTCTAGAGATCGTTTTTGGATAATACCGGGTTGGTGACGAAGTCCACCAACCGCTCGACTGCGCCGATGAGCGTGGAATCCAGGTCCCGGAAGGTGCTCACTGACGACGACACGCGCCGCCACCCTTCCTTCGGGTTCGACCACCCCAGGCGGCGGCACACCCCGGTCTTCCAATCCTCACCGTAGGGCACCTCCGGCCACGCGGGAATACCCACGCTAGACGGCTTCACCGCAGCCCAGATATCAACGTATGGGTGGCCGGTGACCAGCACGTGCGGGCCGACGTGCTCCACCAGCCGGGACTCCTTCGTGCCCTCGATCAGGTGGTCCGCCAGCACGCCGATGCGCCTGCCCGGGCCGGGCTGAAACTCATCAAGGCGCTCCTGCAGGTTGTCCAGGCCTTCCAGGTACTCCACCACCACGCCCTCGACGCGGAGGTCGTGGCCCCACACCTGCTCTACAATCGCGGCGTCGTGGATGCCTTCCACCCAGATGCGCGACGGCATGGCCACTTTGGCCTTGACGTTTTCCACCTTCCGGGAGCCGGAGTTGGACCGCTTCGGCCCGTCGACGCGCGGCGCCACGTAGCGGGTCAGCGTCACGCGCTGGCCCTCCACCATGAACGCGCCGGGCAGCATCTTGAACAGGCGCTGGGTGCCGTAGCGGTCCTCCAGGCGCACAAAGTCGCCGTCGTAGGTCCGCTCGAAGCCCACCACCGCGCCGACAAAATCGTTGCCCACGATCTCCACGATGATGCCGGGTTCCGCCGGCATCTCCGGGTAGCTCGGGCGCTTGCTCCGCGCGTGTCCGCTGAAAATGTCTCCGCTGTACCGGCTATCTCGCATAATGCGTCCGCATTGTATCGGCCCCGTTACACTGGCCCGGATGCACACGCGCGCCGAAGTCTATTCACCCCTGCAAAACACCGCCGTCTGGCTGGCGGCGTGGCTCTACAACGTCGAATCCTCCGACGACACCGTCGACGCGCTCACGGATCTCGGAGGTGCGCATTCGTACGGCAGCCTGCCTATGGCGCAATTGCTTCACGACGTCCGCTCCGCCGCCGAGCTTTCCACCCCCGGCCCCGCAATCAGACTCGTTCTCTGGGGCCCAGGCCAGGCGCCGCGGCTGCGGGCCGGCTCCCCCGCGATGGAGGCGCTGACCCAGGCCGGGGCGCTCGTGGTGCGCGGGGCGGGGATGCACCACATTCTGGTGCCGGAATACTCGGGCGACGGGGTGAATTGGCGCTGGTTCGAAGACCCGGAGCCGCTGCCGGAGCCGGAGTGGCTCTCCCCTGGCGAAGCAGACCAGCTGCTCTCCCGCGCCACCGACCAGGCTGCCGTGCTGATCGAGGCAGCCGGCGGCACCCGCAAGGATCTACCCAACCCGCGGCTGGCGGTGGGCACGCTCGCGGACTTCTACGACACCCCGGGGCTTCCCGCAGGTGTGACCCCGCGCGCGGCGAAACTCTTTGCGCGCGCAGACAGGGTGGCTGCCACGATTGAGACGGTCACCGACCGCCTGGACGACCACTCCTTCGACCCGCAGCTGTTCGCGCTCTGGCGCCACGTGCGTTCCGCCCGCATGGCTGGTGTGGCGGATGCGGTGGTGGACTATCAGCGCGAGTGGGCGCGCTAGCGGCCCGGCCGTTTCACCGGGGCGCAGCAGCCCTCCTTGCAGGGCGCTCCGTTAACGGTGCAGCCCTGCACCGTGACCGCAGACAAGGTTTTAGGCTTGACTTCCGCGCCGACGGCCTCGGCTATATCGACCACCATGCCGGCGAAGGCGGGCTCGAGACCGACGGTCGGGGTGCGCGTCAGGGAAACCCCCATCTCCTCGCACGCCTGCTTCAGCTCGGTGTCGAGGTCCCAGACCACCTCCATGTGGTCGGTGATAAACCCGAGAGGCACACAGATGAGGTGCTCCATCCCCTCGCGCTGAAGCTCCCGGGCGCGGTTCACCACGTCCGGCTCCAGCCACGGCGTAGCCGGGTTTCCGGAGCGCGACTGCCACACCACCTCGTAGCTATCTACGCCTGCCTGCTTTGCGACGAGCTTCGCCGCCTCCGCAACCTGCCTCGAGTACAGGTGCTGGTCTTCCGGCCCGCCGGAGTTCTGGTCTGCGGCGGTGGGCACGCTGTGCGCGGTGAAAAGGACGCGGGTGTCGCCAGTTGCCTTCTCCACGGCCACGCGCAAACCCTCTGCCACGAGCTCGACGAATGTCGGGTGCCCGTAGAACTGCCACAGCTTGGTGCAGGTGATCTCCGGCGTGACCTCCCGGATTTTCTGGATGTCCTCGTCGTACTGCCGGCATGCTGAATACCCGCCCCAGGCACTGGTGGCGAAGACGAGGACGTTCCTGTGGCCGTCGTCAAGCAACTGCTTCGCAGTGTCCTCGGCGAAGGGGTGCCAGTTGCGGTTGCCAAAGTAGACGGGGAGTTCGATGCCGCGGCGCGTCAGTTCCGCCTCGATGTTGGCGATGAGCTCGCGGTTTTGCCCGTTGATGGGGCTGACGCCGCCAAAGTGGAAGTAGTGTTCGCCGACCTGCGCCAGCCGCTCGCGCGGGATGCCGCGCCCGCGCGTGACGTTCTCAAGAAAAGGAATAACCTCGTCCTCCCCTTCGGGGCCGCCGAAGGACAGGACGAGGAGTGCGTCGTAGTCGTTGAGAGCCATGCCCTCGAGTTTATCCCGCTAGAGCAGGCGCACCGCGTTCGGAGCCATGCCGGACCAACGCACCGGAGCAATGGTGACGTTCTGGCCGGCCTGCGGTGCCTCGATCATGGTGCCGTCGCCGAGGTAGATGGCCACGTGCTGGTTGCCGCCCGGCCCCCAGAACAGCAGGTCGCCGCGTTGGGCCTCGCTCGCCGGGACCTGGGTGCCGCGCTGGTACTGGTACCCGGTGTAGTGCGGCAGCGCCACGCCGGCGGCCGCAAACGCGTAGAGCACCAAACCGGAGCAGTCGAAGCCGGACACCGAACCGCCGTTCACGCCGTTGGTCGGGCCGTTGGCGTCGCCGCCGCCCCACACGTACGGGGTGCCGATTTGGGACTGTGCACGCGCGATCACAGCCTCCACCTGGGAGGAATCCGAGACCGCGGCGACAGACTTCTGCGACTTGGCAGAGACGTCAGCGGCTGTCTCGACCTCCGGCAGCACCGCGGAGAGGGAATCCGCAGAGTCCGCAGTTTCCGTGGTGTCGGAAGTTTGCTCGACCGTGCCGAGTGCACCGTTGAGACCGTCCGCGAAGGCGGTGACCAGCTCGACGGCATCCGCGTTGGAATTGTCGAAGGAGCCGTGGTTGGCCGCCACGCCGCCGACCATCGCGATACCGGCCGCGACAGCGCCGACCTTGGCAATCGTGTCGCTGTCCAGCTCCGGCAGGCCGGCCTGGGACGACAGCGCCGCAATATCGCTATCCGACGACGTCTGCGCCACGGTGCGCACCGCATCGATCACGGTTTCACGGCTGGGCTCGGGCGCCTCCGGGGCATCGTTGGACACACGCTGGCGCACCAGGTCCACGACCTCTTCCGGCACCTCGTAGGTGGTGTCGCCCTTGGACACCGTCAGCGTGGCCGCGTACGGGTCGGCAGCAATGGCGTTGTCGGGCTCGGCTGCGGCGGAGACAGTGTCCGGGGTTTCAGGCTGCTCCTGGCCGGACTGGGCCTGGTCGGTTTGGGCCTGTTCCACCTGAGCCTTGTCGGACTGGGTCTGGTCCGCTTGGTCCTTGTCGGTTTGCGCCGGGCGCTGCTGATCCAGTTCCTTCTGAGCGGTATCCAGCTGGGACTGAGCGGCGTCGCGCTCTGCGACGGATGCCTCGAGGGCGGCGCGGTTGGCGTCGAGAAGCTCGCGCGCGCTCGCCTCGGCCTGCTTCGCCTCGGCCTCGGAAGCGTCGGCGAGCTCGCTGGCCTGGCGAAGCGTGGCCTCCTCGTTAGCCGCCTCGGCGCGGGCCTGCTCGGCTTCGGCCAGCTTCGCGCGCTTCTCCTCCGAGCGCTGGCGAAGGAAAAGCGAGCGATCCAGCACGTCGCGCTGGGTGTCCTTGCCGCTGACGGCGACGAGCGCGTCACTCGGGCTGGCGCCACGGTACTGCGAGCGGCTCAGATCATCGAGCTCGGCGCGTAGGGCGTCGACACGCTCCTGCGCCTCGTTGAGACGGCGCTTCGCCTCATCCTTGCCGCGACGAGCCTGCTCGGCCTTGACCTGCGCATCGTGCAGGTCCACCAGCGACTGGTTGACGGACTCCTGCAGGCCGCCGAGGTCCAGGTTGAGCGCGTCGACGTTGGCCTGCGCGCGGGACACAGCGGTCACAAGCTCGCTCACTCCGGAGGCGGAACTCTGACCATTGGCGGCCGGGCTGACTAGGCCCGCCACCAGAGAAATGGTTGCGGCACACGCGGTGGCGCCGAGCACATTTCGCGCACGGCCAAACCGGGTGCCCCTTTGCGGATTAGCCACGAAGGTGCTCCTCACACCGCCCGTCGCGCACACTTCAGCAGCACTCGGGCGATCAAGAAAACCCGAGGCTTCAAAATGCATGCGAAAACCGTGACTAGCGGTTCCACGAGCGGTCTAGATGTTGACTACTGACGCGGCAGCGCGAATCGCGACTGGCACAGCGGTGCCCTGGAACCTGGTACTCGGCGTGCTTCCCCACATGCCCGAACCTTCGCGGACGCTTGACTAGAGCGCCCTATCGGTGCCATTGCGTTGCGTGTGACAACCATCGACCCGCGAGCCGATACGGGAACCATACGTCAAGGCAACAAACTTGTATCCCTTTTGTTACAAACCATCTCCTGAGTCAAGGCTATTCACATGATTCACAATCGTCTCACCAGCACAAACTTAGGCGCGCGAGCGTTACGTGACGTTTGTCACACTATCGGCTGGGAGCTCGTAAAAGTTGACCAAACTGTTGGAATCGCGGAATCTGACCTGCGGGTTTTCGGGCCGCTCGTCAACTTTTACGAGCGAGGAAGTCAAGCGGCCAGGCTTGTCGACGGCTAGTCCCCGCGGCGGGCGGAAAACGCCGCTGCCGCGGCAACAGCGGCAAGCACCAGCACAATGACCGCCACGGTCAACGGCCAGTTCACCGAGAACGCGTTGGCGGCGTCGGCGAAGGCGTGGACGCCGGCAACATAGTCCGGCTCGGCGACCATCGTCCGCTCCCCACGTTCCACCTGCGCGCGGGTCAAAGAGTCGCTCACCCCGACGGCGACGTGCGGCGTACGAACCAGCACCGTGTCCAAACCGGTCTCAGCGGCTGCGTCCTGTGCCAGGTCGCGCAAGTCCGCGACAACGGGCGGCGTCTGCTCGAGCACGATCATTCCCACCGGAGCGAAAGCGTCGGTGTTGGCGTCGGTGAGGGCGGCCTCGAGGGCCGGTCCCAGCTGCGCATTGACGGGATTGTCGGTGCCGAACGCTACAGGGGACGATGCGAGCTGGGAGACGAGCTCTTCAAGCGTGGCTTCGGTCTGCATTGGCGTCTCTCCTCGGGCTGCCCGACGATCCAGGTGGTCGGTTTTGGAGTCTAACGGTGGTTACCGGAGGTGCGTCGATAGGCGCAATGCGAAAACATAACGCGCGTACTGTTAATATGGGCGCGGAACTATGGAAGGTCGCATAAACTGGTGGCTTGACCATAGGGTCGCTAATCCCTGATTTCATACGACGAGAATTGGAGCTCACCGTGGCAGAAAGCAAGAACTCGTTCGGTGCCAAAAAGACGCTCGAGGTCGGCGGAAAGTCCTACGACTACTTCGCACTCGACGCCGTCGAAGGCATGGAGAAACTCCCCTACTCCCTCAAGGTGCTGGGCGAGAACCTCCTGCGCACCGAGGACGGCAAGAACGTCACCGAGGACCACATCAAGGCCATCGCAAACTGGGACCCCTCGGCAGACCCGAGCGTGGAAATCCAGTTCACCCCGGCCCGCGTCCTCATGCAGGACTTCACCGGCGTGCCCTGCGTGGTCGACCTTGCAACCATGCGTGAGGCCGTGAGCACCCTCGGCGGCAACCCGGACCAGGTCAACCCGCTGAACCCGGCCGAGATGGTCATCGACCACTCCGTGATTATCGAGGCATTCGGCTCCACCGACGCCATCGACAAGAACGTCGAGATTGAGTACCAGCGCAACGAGGAGCGCTACCAGTTCCTGCGCTGGGGTGCAGAGAACTTCTCCAACTTCCGCGTCGTCCCGCCGGGAACCGGCATTGTCCACCAGGTCAACATCGAGTACCTCTCCCGCGTCGTCTTCGACAACGAGGGCTTGGCCTACCCGGACACCTGCATCGGCACCGACTCCCACACCACCATGGAAAACGGCCTGGGCATCCTGGGCTGGGGCGTCGGCGGCATTGAGGCTGAGGCCGCAATGCTGGGCCAGCCGGTCTCCATGCTCATCCCGCGCGTCGTGGGCTTCAAGCTCACCGGCGAGATCCCGACCGGCGTGACCGCAACCGACGTCGTGCTCACCATCACCGAGATGCTGCGCGAGCACGGCGTGGTGCAGAAGTTCGTCGAGTTCTACGGCAACGGCGTCAAGGAAATCCCGCTGGCCAACCGCGCCACCATCGGCAACATGTCCCCGGAGTTCGGCTCCACCTGCGCGATCTTCCCGATCGACGAGGAGACCATCAACTACCTGCACCTGACCGGCCGCTCCCAGGAGGACATCGACCGCGTCGAGGCATACGCCAAGGCACAGGGCATGTGGCTGGAGCAGGACGCCGCCGAGGCCGAGTACTCCGAATACCTCGAGCTGGACCTGTCCACCGTCGTCCCGTCCATCGCTGGCCCGAAGCGCCCGCAGGACCGCATTCTGCTGTCCGAGTCCAAGGACACCTTCCGCAAGCAGCTGCCGGACTACAACACCGCAGGCGAGGACACCTCTGAGCCGGTTCGCGCCGAGAAGGTCGACGCTGTCTCCTACAACGAGTCCTGGGCAGCCCACGGCGAGTCCGCCGCTAAGGGCGCAGAGGGCCGCGCTTCCAAGCCGGTCATCGTCGAGTCCCCGAAGGGCGGCGAGTACACCCTGGACCACGGCTTCGTGGCCATCGCTGCCGTGACCTCTTGCACCAACACCTCCAACCCGTCCGTCATGGTCGGCGCTGCACTGCTGGCACGCAAGGCCGCCGAGAAGGGCCTGAAGGCCAAGCCGTGGGTCAAGACGATTATGGCTCCGGGCTCCCAGGTCGTGGACGGTTACTACGAGCGCGCTGACCTGTGGAAGGACCTGGAGGCCGTCGGCTTCTACCTGTCCGGCTTCGGCTGCGCATCCTGCATCGGCAACTCCGGCCCGCTGCCGGCCGAGGTGTCCGACGCAGTCAACGAGTTCGACCTCACCGCAACCGCAGTCCTTTCCGGCAACCGCAACTTCGAGGGCCGCATCTCCCCGGACGTGAAGATGAACTACCTCGCGTCCCCGCTGCTGGTCATCGCCTACGCCATCGCCGGCACGATGGACTTCGACTTCGAGACCCAGCCGCTGGGCCAGGACGCCGACGGCAACGACGTCTTCCTCAAGGACGTCTGGCCGTCCACCGAGGAGATCGAAGAGACCATCGCTGGCACCATCTCCCGCGAGATGTACGAGGCCGACTACGCCGACGTGTTCAAGGGCGACGAGCAGTGGCAGGGTCTGGACATCCCGACCGGCAAGACCTTCGATTGGAACGAGGACTCCACCTACATCCGCAAGGCACCGTACTTCGACGGCATGCCGGAGGAGCCGGAGGCAGTCGAGGACATCGAGGGCGCACGCGTGCTGGCCAAGCTGGGCGACTCGGTGACCACCGACCACATCTCGCCGGCTTCCTCCATCAAGCCGGGCACCCCGGCCGCGAACTACCTCGACGAAAACGGTGTGGAGCGCAAGGACTACAACTCCTTCGGTTCCCGCCGCGGCAACCACGAGGTCATGGTCCGCGGTACCTTCGCGAACATCCGCCTGCGCAACCAGCTGGTGGACGAGCAGGGCGGCTACACCCGCGACTTCACGCAGGAGGGCGCACCGCAGGCGTACATCTACGACGCCGCGATGAACTACGCCGAGAAGGACATCCCACTGGTGGTCATCGCCGGCAAGGAGTACGGCACCGGTTCCTCCCGCGACTGGGCGGCGAAGGGCACCAACCTGCTGGGTGTGAAGGCCGTCATCGCCGAGTCCTTCGAGCGCATCCACCGCTCGAACCTGATCGGCATGGGCGTGCTGCCGCTGCAGTTCCCGGAGGGCGAGTCCCACGAGTCCCTCGGCCTGGACGGCACCGAGACCTTCACCCTGACCGGCATCACCGAGTTCAACAACGGTGAGATCCCGGCCACGGTTCACGTGAAGGCGGAGAAGGACGGCGCCGACGCTGTCGAGTTCGACGCAGTGGTGCGCGTGGATACACCGGGTGAGGCGGAGTACTTCCGCCACGGCGGCATTCTGCAGTACGTGCTGCGTCAGATGGTCAAGAACTAACGCGCTTTCGGCCGTCGTTTAAGGGGCCCCGCCCGCCGCGGGGCCCCTTCCCCATTTTTCTCACCCCTATTTGGAGCCCGAAGGAGCCCCTCATGCCGATTGTCAGCGATGAAGAGCTGAAGCGCCGCCGTGGCGAGATCATCGACACCGCCCGCGCCTGCTTCGCGCACTACGGCTACGAGGGGGCGACCGTGGCCCGTCTGGAAGAGGCCACCGGCAAAACACGTGGCGCGATCTTCCACCACTTCGGCGACAAGGAAACACTGTTCCTGGCCATCGCCGAAGCGGACGCGGAGCGGCAGGCCCAGGTGGTCAGCGAACGCGGTTTGGTGGAGGTCATGCGCGGGATGCTCGTGGACCGCACCTCCAACGACTGGTTCACCACCCGCGCCGAGATCCTTCGCAAGCTGCGCACTGACCCGGAGTTCGAGGCGCGTTGGCACGAGCACCAGGAGGTGCTGGACCGTGCGGTCCGCGAGCGCTTGGAGTCAAACAAGCAGATGCGTGACGACGTCCCCGTCGCCGTCGTCCAGACCTACCTGGAGACAGTGCTCGAGGGCTTCATCACCAAACTCGCCTCCGGCGAGCCTGTGGACCGGCTCGAGGCGATGCTCGACGTGGTAGAGCAGTCAGTCCGCGGGTAATTCCGAAAAATAGACTAAGCGGTATAGAATTGCCGCTATGTCAAAGCTGCTTTTCCTCTCCCTTCGCAACGGCGAGATCGGGCCGGACGTCGCCCACGCCGAATACCACGACGCCCTGCGCGCCACGGGCGTAAGCGAAGTGGACATGGAGCTGCGCGTCATCGACTCCCCCGATTCCGAGCTCGGCCCCCTCGACCCCGTCAGCGGCATCATCGTCGGCGGCTGCTCTCTAAATGTGACCAACCCCGAGCGCGACGCGTGGCACAAGCGTATCGACGACATCCTGTCCGCCACCGTCAACTCCGGCAAACCCGTCTTCTTTGTCTGCTTCGGCATCTCCTGGCTGGTGGACCACCTCGGCGGCGAGGTCGGGCGCACCCACCCCGAGCCGTCCGGCCCGACCACCGTGAACGTAGTGGCGGAAGACGCGCTAGCCGGGCCGAGCGGCACGTTTACCGCGCTGACGGGGCACACCGAGAACCCGGTGCGTGTGCCCGATTCCCTCACCGTTGTGGCCACCGGTCCCGACGACCTAGTGCAGATGGTCCGCTACGGCGACCGGGTGTGGGCCACCCAGTTCCACGCCGAGATGGACGCCGACGCGATGCGCACACGCATGGACTTCTTCCACGACTACGGCTACTTCCCCGCCGAGGAGTACGCCCGCATCGTCGCGGACTTGCCCAACCACGACGTGAGCCGGGCGAATGGGCTGTTGCGCACATTCGCCCGGCTCTGCACCGAGGGCCGGTTCGACTAAATCTCTGAGACCTTCGCGTCGCCGCCTTCAAAATCGAGCGGGTTGTGGTCGAACTGCTTGCCGCGGCCGACCGACTCGACGATCACATCTGCCACGAGCTCGCGCGGGGTTTCTGACGAGGGGTCCCGTTGGTCGTCGAGAAGCGCGATGCCCTTAGACGGATCATCGGTGAGGCGGGTGGGGCCGAGGATCTGGTAGGGCAGGTCGGAGGCGAGCAGACGCTTATCGACGGCCTTCTTCGCCTCGACGTAGGCGTACCACGAACCGCCGTCGTCCTCCGTGGTGGCCTCGGCGGCGCCGGCGTAGGAGACCATGACGGTAAACGGGGCGAACTCGCCGAGCTCCTCGAGCGCGTCGATCATCGCCATCGCCGCGTCGCGGTCCACGGCATAGGTGGCCTCTGCGGAACCGCCGCCGGCGCCCGCGGACCACACGACCACGTCGAACGGGGTGAGCAGGCGGGCCCAGTCTTCCTCGTCGAGGGTGGTTAAGTCGCGGACGATCGCAGTCGCGCCGTCGTCGACAAGCTGCTGCACATGGTCCGGGTTGCGCACGAGCGCGCTGACGCTGTGACCAGCTTTTACGAGCTTGGGGACGGAGTGGCGCGAGACGTTGCCGCCCGCACCGAGAACGAGCACGTGTTTGTTTTGCTTAGGTGTTTCCATAACCCCCACCGTAACGCTATTTCAGCGCCTATACTTTGCGCATGCACGCAATTATTACGACCACTGGTAAAGACCGCCCCGGCGTCATCGCCGCAGTTGCTAAAACCGCAGCCGACGAGGGGCTGAACATCCTCGACGTCTCCCAGACCATCATGGACGACTTCTTCACCATGATCATGCGCGTCGCGCTGCCCGAGGGCGAGGTTGACATGGGTGCGTTGCAGGAGGCGTTCGACGACGCCGGCGAGCCGCTCGGCATGGTCGTGCGCATCCAGTCCGAGGCCCTGTTCAGCGCCATCAACGACATCTAAGGGGCGGCTATGAATTTCGAATTTTCAGACGCGCGGTTCCTCGACGTCATCCGCATGATCGAGGATTACCGACTGGACATCCGCACCGTCACCATGGGCATTTCGCTCATCGGCTGCACCCGCCCCACGATGGAGGCCACCGCGCAGGCGGTGTACGACCGCGTTGTGGAGCGTGCGCGTGACCTGGTCCCGGTGTGCGAGGGCATCGAGCGCGAATTGGGCATCCCGATCGTGAACAAGCGCATCTCCGTCACCCCCGTCGCGCTGGTGGCGGCGGGCGCGGACGGCAACCCGGTCGAGATTGCCCGCGCGTTGGACCGTGCGGCCGGCGAGCTCGGCGTCAACTTCGTCGGCGGCTACTCGGCACTAGTGGAAAAGGGTGGAACCACCGCCGATAAGCGCCTGATCTACTCCATTCCGGAGGCGCTGAGTGAAACCGACAACGTGTGTAGCTCGGTCAACGTGGCGTCGTCACGCGCCGGCATCAACATGAACGCCGTGGCCAAGATGGGCGAGATTGTGAAGGAGGCCGCGGAGGCGACCGCGGACCGCTCCTCCATTGCCTGCGCCAAGCTGGTCGTCTTCGCCAACGCCGTGGGCGACAACCCGTTCATGGCCGGCGCGTTCCACGGCATCGAGGAGCCGGACACGGTGATCTCGGTCGGTGTGTCGGGCCCCGGCGTCGTCGACAATGCGATCGCCCCGCTGAAGGGTGCGAGCCTGAACGAGGTCGCCGAGGAGATTAAGAAGGCCGCGTTCAAGATCACCCGCGCGGGCCAGCTCGTGGGAACGATGGCTGCGGAGCGCCTCGGCGTGCCCTTCGGCATCGTGGACCTGTCGCTCGCGCCGACGGCGGAGATGGGCGATTCAGTGGCGCACGTGCTCGAGCGCATGGGCCTGGACCAGGTGGGCACGCACGGCACGACCGCCGCGTTGGCGCTGCTCAACGATGCTGTGAAGAAGGGCGGCATGATGGCCTGCTCCCGCGTCGGCGGCCTGTCCGGCTCGTTCATCCCGGTCTCCGAGGACAAGGGCATGATCGACGCGGTGAACTCCGGCGCGATTTCCATGGACAAGCTCGAGGCGATGACCTCGATCTGCTCCGTGGGCTTCGACATGATCGCCATCCCCGGCGACACTTCAGCGGAGCTCATCGCAGGCATGATCGCCGACGAGGCTGCTATCGGTGTGATGAACCACAAGACCACCGCTTCGCGATTGATTCCGGTGCCAGGGACCAAGCCCGGCGACGAAGTGAACTTCGGCGGCCTGCTCGGCTACGCCCCCGTCATCCCGGTGAACACGGTGGGTAACGACGAGTTCATCCACCGTGGCGGGTTCATCCCCGCTCCGGTGCACGGGTTCAGGAACTAGCGCTTCTTTCCGAACGCGAACCAGGCGACCCAGCCCAGGGTGTTGACTGCCCCGATCACCGGGGTCCACACCCACTTCGGGCCGCGCACTCGCTTTGAGTTGGTGCGCGCCAGGTCGCGCAGCGCGAAAGCCTTACCAGCGGTGTCGATGGTGGCCAGCACGCCGGCAATGGTCTTCTGGTCGGAGGACAATCCGTTCCAGGCGTCCCGGATGGTGTCGATGATGTCGTTGTTTCTTGCCATATTGCGAGTGTAGCGGGCTGCTTGAGGGGTCCACGCTTCGTCCGTCGATAAGCAAGATGCTCACTATAGTGGACAAACTCTTGTGCGGTTTATGTTTCGGTTTGTACGTTCGTGGAAACGAATCTTCCGAACCAAAGGAGCCCGCAAATGCAACGTCGTCAACTTCTGCACATCATTACCGAACGCGTTAACTGCGAACCCCGCGGGATCACAGTCGATTCAAACATTATGCAGTTCGAGTGGATTCTCGGTGACATCATCCTTTCTGGATATATTCCATAGAATTGAATCTATTCTTTTCAGGGGTTGAGGTAAGGAACATCTCTACAAAACCAGAGCCCTGGAGCATTTCGTCCCACTCGATAGATTCTTCATTTTTACTTAAATCAGGGAATCTTCCCCAAAGACGAACAACTTTTCCTTCGTGAAGTCCAGGGTTAAAGAGATCGAAGTGGTACCAGAGCTGATTTTCGGGGGAGCCGCTGTTTCTTCCCGCTTGGATGCCGACTCCTGCTAAAATTGTCTCCTCTGGAAGTATGGTGTCTTGAAACATTTGGGTGGATATATTTTTCAAAAACTTGATTTCATCAGTCGTGATAGAAATAAATTGATTGATGACTATTCTCCTAGCGGTAGAAAGCAGTGATTATTCCGACAGGTCGGCCGTCTCCGCTTACGGGATCTACTCGCTCTGTGGCAACAACCGTCATAACTCTTCCATTGATTGGGTAAGAGCATTCTTTATTGCCATTTCCTGCATTTAAGCCGCCTTTGCAGTCGGGGGCGTTATGTAAAACTGTGTCAATCTCTGTAGTGGCTGGAACGAAACCGCCGTGACTGTCCTTGATGTGAGAAAGCCCAAAACCAACACTGCCGGGCTCATCTCCCTGCCCTACGCGGAGTGGAAGATCCTCGCCTTTCGGGCCAATGATTGCTTGGCTAATAGTCCAGTCAATTGGCTGAGCGGCCACTGCAGTGGGGGAAACAAGTAACCCGATAAATGCCACCAACGTGGCGGATAAAAATTTCTTTACTTTCACGGGCAACACCCTTCAAAAATATCTGGAAGATATGCGACGGGAGAGAATAAACCTTTGGCGCTGATGTTGGGGTCAAGTGAGACATGAATCAAAAAGGAAACCCTGTCTCATTAATTATGATGGTTTAGCTCTCCGTTTCCCGCAAGACCTTTTGTGAATATATAAATTAATTTATTCAGAATCGACACCTCAGATCCTTTTCGGGGGCTGGAGCAGGCACTTACTTGGGTGTTCCACTGGAACTCAACGCCATTCGGCGCGAACGTCACTGGCAAGCTTCTTGATGTCCACAGCGAAGAATATTTGACGTTGGATTACGCTCGAGGTGAGGTGACCCCGCAGGTCAGTGGGATGCCGAAGATGCGCAGCGCGCTAACCCCAGACGACGTGTATCCCTTATTCGAGCTGGTCTGGGCCAAAAATGAGCCAGACCCATACGGAGAGACGCCGAAGTTTCCGAAGCTCTCGGCGGTGCGGCTCATTTGCGAACGCAGTGGAGAGCTCGCCTCCGGCATTGACGTCTTCTACCCAGTGGGCGGTGAAGATGCCATAGAGAAGTTCCTACCCCGAGTTCGTTGGGACCAGACAGTCGATTCACTCTTCTCCGACCTCTGGCACTTCGGAGAGCTGAACGACTTGGTGAAACCGTTTCAATGCCTGAAAATCGGAAACGAGTACGCGACTACGACACCGCCACCGCGCGAGGTTGACTGCCCGATGGTCACCGTTGATGTCCCCAACGAGTCGCTCCGGCTAAGTAAGGCCGACGGCGAGTTGCTGATGATTGTGGACCTCACCGATGAGGCCGTTGAGCGGATGTTGGCCGAATTTAGGCGGCTAGTGGACCCCTGGGCGCAGCCTCGGATGCCCGTCGGTTCACATCCCGACTATGAGCCCTGGGCTGGCGCTGTGCCATTCTGAAGAATGTGATCCTCGTAACAGTTTTTCTCCTTATGTGTTCGATGGTGGACATAGATCCTGTTTATGTCGGGGCGGCTTGTAGGTTAATCGTAAACCCATTCGATTAGGCAACTTGAAAGGAGGGCGAAATGACCGTTGAACTGCGAAAGCACGTCGACACAATCATTCATGCCCTCCTGGCCATGAAGGACCTGTGTGCAGACCCCGATGCGGTCGAGTTCGAGGAGGTTCGGGAGGATTTCGAGCGCCTCGAAGCAATATTCAACGTGAAGGCTACGCTCGACGCGCTTTTCGCGTACGTGTGCGAGCGTGACGACGCCGGGCGCGTCGTCGGCTCAAAGCACGCCAATCAGTACCTTCAAAAGAAGCTCGGGTTGGAGCCCAAGGACGCCTACGACCGTCTCGCCCGAGGCCGGGACTACTACGGTGAGCCCGAGGTTGAAGAGGAGCAGGTCACCGACCTGTTCGATACCGATTGTGAGGAACCCCCCGCGGATCCGGCGGCGGAGGCAGAGCGGGAGGAAGCGGCCCGCGAGGCTGCTCGAGCGGCTGCCCGCGAAGAGGCGCGGCGCAAGCAAGAAGAAGCCCGCCGTGCCGCCGAGCGAGTGAACGCCGAGAAACAGCGCGTGATCCGCCAAGAGCTAGACAAGCTTGTCGGGGATGCGAAGGGAGCGCGTGCCCGTCTCCAGGCGGACGCGCTCGCGGAGGCTCCTCGACGTTCCGTGAAAGATTTGCGCGCCACCGTGCGCCGCTGGGTCGAGCGCGAGAACCGCAAGCACGTCGAGCCTACGAACCCGAACGCGGGCATGGAAAACCGCGGGCTGCACATCGGCGCCCAGCGCGCAGACGGGACATGCCGGATAACTATCGATGCCGTGGCCTCTGATTCAGCGCTGTTCAAAGCGCTGAGCGATAAGGGGTTGGTGCCCAACTCGAACCTCCCCGAGGGTGTCGAGGATTACCGCACGCCGTCGCAACGCAGGTACGACCAGTTCTCTGAGATCCTCAAGCATTACGACGCCTGTGAGAAGCCAACCGGCGGCGGGTGCGCGTCCGTGGTTGTGTCGGTGACGCTGGACGAGCTGGCGGAGGCCGAGCCGACCACGAAGTTCGCCACCAACACCGGAATCGAGCTCGACGCCTTCGACCTCGTGCGTTTGGGCATGGAAGGTACTTCCGACTTCGTGCTGACTGTCGACGACGCAACGTCGTTGCCGTTGAACCTCTATCGGACGCGTCGACTGGCGTCACTGGCGCAGCGGATCACCTTGCTGGCGGTGCAGAGCGTGTGCGCCTGGACCGGCTGCACTGCCCCGCTCACGGAGACGGAGATCCACCACATCACATCGTGGCTGCAAGGCGGTGACACCAACATCGACAACCTCACAGCGCTGTGTCGGACCCACCACCGCTGCAACAACGACTTCAAAGACCACAGAAACAACACCAGTCACATGGATGTGGACCCAGCGACGGGTCGGGCCGGGGTGAAGGAACCCGGGTGTGCAACGCTGCAGTTCAACCACGCGGACGCGGCCGAGCATTCAGCGGTGAACAGGTTACGGAAGAGACACCGGCAGCGCGATCGGGCAACCGTGCCCGATCCGGGTGGCGCTACGGCCCCACCGGATACTCGCGTACCACCAGAACCGCCGGATCCACCTCCCCCACGGGAGCCGGTGGAGCCCCCGCCATGGGCGAAGGGGCAAGACCCGTACCCGCCGTTCTAGATTTGCCCCGAGCACCTCGGGAAGTTTAGGCGAGCTCGACGATCTCCATGTACTCGTCGCTCCACATGTCCTCGTCGCCCTCGGGCATGATGATGACCCGCTCCGGCTCAAGCGCGCGCACCGCGCCCGGGTCGTGGGTGACCAGGACGACGGCACCCGTGTAGGTCTTCAGCGCGTCGAGAACCTGCTCGCGGGATTGGGGGTCGAGGTTGTTTGTGGGCTCGTCGAGCAGCAGGACGTTCGCGCGCGAGGAGACGAGGGTGGCCAGCGCGAGGCGGGTCTTCTCGCCGCCCGAGAGCGTGCCGGCGGGCTGCTCCAGCTTGTCGCCCGAGAACATGAAGGCGCCCAGCAGGCCGCGCAGGTCCTGCTGGCCGGCGTCGGGGCAAGCCTCGATGGTGTTCTCCCAGACGCTCTTGTCGCCGTCGATGGTGTCGTGCTCCTGGGCGAAGTAGCCGATCTTCAGCCCGTGGCCCGAAACCACGCCGCCCTCGCCGTCGGTGCGCTCCACCCCGGCGAGCAGCTTGAGCAGGGTGGTCTTGCCGGCACCGTTCGTGCCCAGCACCACAACGCGCGAGCCCTTGTCCACCGCCAGGTCCACGCCCGCGAAGACCTCGAGCGAGCCGTACATCTTTGTCAGGCCCTTGCCGAACAGCGGGGTCTTGCCGCACGGCGCCGGCTCCGGGAAGGAAATGGAGGCGACCTTGTCGGCCACCCGGACCTCGTCGAGCTCGCCCATCATGCGCTCGGCGCGCGCCATCATCTGCTTCGCCGCCGAGGCCTTCGTGGCCTTCGCACCCAACTTCGCGGCCTGCTTCTGCAAGGCTGAGGCCTTCTTCTCGGCGTTGGCGCGTTCGCGGCGGCGCCGGGCCTCGTCGAGGGCGCGGGCGTCCTTGTACTTGGAAAAACCCATATTGTAGACGTCGGCCTCGGCGCGCACCGCGTCCAAGAACCAAACCTTGTTGCACACCGCGTCGAGCAGCTCGACGTCGTGGGAGATCATGATCAGCCCGCCCTCGTGCTTGGACAGGAAGTTGCGCAGCCAGGAGATGGAGTCGGCATCGAGGTGGTTGGTCGGCTCGTCGAGAAGCAGGGTGGTCTGGGACTTGCCCGAACCTTGGCGCGAGGCGAACAGGATCTGGGCGAGCTCCACGCGGCGGCGCTGGCCGCCCGACAGGGTCTTCAGCTGCTGGTCCAGGATGCGCTCCGGCAGCCCCAGGTTGTCGCAGATCTGCGCCGCCTCCGCGTTGGCCTCGTAGCCGCCGAGCGCCTGGTAACGCTCCTCAAGGCGGGAAAACTTCGCGATCGCCTTGTCGCGCTCCTCCCCGTCGGTCTCCTCCATCAGCTTCTGCTGCTTGGCCATCGAGCGCTGGATCTGGTCCAGGCCGCGGGCTGAGAGCACACGGTCGCGGGCGGTCTGCTCGATGTCGCCTTCCTTGGAGTCCTGCGGGAGGTAGCCGATCTCGCCCGAGCGGGTCACCGAGCCGCCGTAGGGTTCGGTCTCCCCCGCCAGGATGCGCATCGTGGTGGTCTTGCCTGCACCGTTGCGGCCGACTAGGCCGATGCGGTCGCCGGGTTGGACGCGGAGGTGCTGGCCGGGGGCGTCGAGAAGCGTGCGCGCGCCGACGCGGACCTCGAGATCATTGGTGACAATCACGGGGAAACTGTATCAACAGCCCCCAAATCGGGATCTACTTCTTCGAGATGAAGCGCACGATCCAAACGATCAGCGCGACAATCAGCGCGACCTTCAGCGCAACCAGGCCGACGGTACCGAGCATGACCAGAATTTCAGTAAGCCCAACGTTCACAACAGTCCTCCTTCACAACGCGGAAAATCCCCCACAGGTTAACAACCTGGGGGGATGTCAAGAGGTGTTTTAGACCGCGAAGCCGAGGGCACGGAGCTGCTCGCGCCCCTCCTCGGTGATGAACTGCGGGCCCCACGGCGGCATCCAGACCCAGTTCAGGTCCAGCTCGTCGACCGCAGTGTTGTTCACGACCGACAGGGTGGCCTGCTCCTCGATCACGTCAGTGAGCGGGCACGCCGGCGAGGTCAGCGTCATGTTGATCACCGCGACGGTTTTGCCCTCGCGCTCCTCGATCCAGGTGTCGTAGACCAAGCCGAGGTCGACGACGTTGATGCCCAGCTCCGGATCGATCACGTCGTGGAGGTACTCCTCCACCTCGCCGATGAGCTTGAGCTGCTCCTCGGTCTGCTGCGGGCGCTCCCCCTGCTTGTCCGGTTCAGTCATGGCTACTCCTTATCTTCCGGGGCGTCCGATTCTCCCAAGGCGTCCGACGTCGCCGCCTGGAACGCCTTCCACCCCATCAGCGCGCACTTCACGCGCGCCGGGAACTTGGCTACACCGGCGAACGCCACGCCGTCGCCGATCATCTCGGCATCGCCCTCGACGGTGCCGCGCGAGGTGACCATCTCGTCGAAGGCGGCGAGCTTCTCCATCGCCTCGGCCACCGGCAGCCCGATGATCTCCTCGGCCATCACCGAGGTGGAGGCCTGCGAGATCGAGCAGCCCTCAGCGTCGTAGGAGACGTCCTCGACCGTGGAGCCGTCCTCCGACAGGTGCACGCGCAAGGTCAGCTCGTCGCCGCACGACGGGTTGACGTGGTGCACCTCCGCCTCGAACGGCTCGCGCAGGCCTGCGTGCTGCGGGTTCTTGTAGTGGTCCAGGATCACTTCCTGGTACATGGATTCGAGGTTCATCGCACGAAAAACTCCTTCGCTTTGCTAATCGACGACACCAAGGTATCAACCTCATCCAGCGTGTTGTACAGGTAGAAGCTCGCCCTGGACGTGGACTGCATGTCCAGGCCGCGGTGCAGCGGCCACGCGCAGTGGTGGCCCGTGCGGATGGCAACGCCCTCGGAATCGAGCACCTGGCCTAGATCGTGCGGGTGCACGCCCTCGACCGTAAAGGCGATCGCGCCGCCGCGGTTGTCGGCGGTGAGCGGACCGGCGATCCGGAGGCCGTCGATACGCTGCATCTGCTCCAGGGCGTACGCGGTGAGCTCGCGCTCGTGAGCCTGGATGTCCTCCATGCCAATTTCGGTAAGGAAGCGCACCGCCTCACCAAGGCCAACGACCTGGGAGGTCATCTGGGTGCCCGCTTCGAAACGCTGCGGCGCCGGCGCGTAGGTGGAGCCCTCCATGCGCACGACCTCGATCATGGAGCCGCCCGTGAGGAACGGCGGCAGCTCGTTGAGGTGCTTCGAGTACAGCGCGCCCACGCCGGACGGGCCGCACATCTTGTGCCCGGAAAACGCCGCGAAGTCGACGTCGAGGGCGTGGAAGTCCACCGGCATGTGCGGCACCGACTGGCAGGCGTCGAGCACCGTGAGCGCGCCGACGGCCTTTGCTCGGCGCACCATCTCGGCCACGTCAGCGTGCGCACCGGTGACGTTGGACTGGTGGGTAAACGCCACCACCTTGACCGTGTCGTCGAGCTCGAGGGAGTCGAGGTCGATGCGGCCGTCCTCGGTCATCGCATACCATTTCAGCTCAGCTCCGGTGCGGCGCGCCAGCTCCTGCCAAGGCACGAGGTTGGCGTGGTGCTCGAGCTCCGTGATCACGATGGTGTCGCCCTCGCCCACGGCGAACTCGCCGGCGCGGGAATCGCCCAACACATACGCGACCAAGTTCAGCGCCTCAGTAGCGTTTTTGGTGAACGCGATCTCGTCGTTGTCCGCGCCGACGAAGGCGGCGATGGCCTCGCGGGCGGACTCGTACGCGTCGGTCGCCTCCTCCGCCAGCTCGTAGGAGCCGCGGTGCACGGGCGCGTTGCAGCCGAGCACGAAGTCGCGCTCAGCGTCCCAGACCCGCTGCGGGCGCTGCGACGTCGCCCCCGAATCCAGGTACACCAGCGGCTTGCCGCCGCGCACGGTGCGAGACAGGATCGGGAATTCCTTGCGGATGGCTGTTACGTCGAGCGCCATTAGATGAACTTCTCGTAGCCCTCGGCCTCGAGCTGGTCGGCGAGGGATGCGTCGCCGGTCTGCACGATCTTGCCGTCGGCGAAGACGTGGATGTAGTCGGGCTTGACGTAGTTCAGGATGCGCTTGTAGTGCGTAATCATGAGCACGCCGCCGCCGGTCTCGTCCTGGTAGCGGTTGATGCCCTCGGAGACGATGCGCAGCGCGTCGACGTCCAGGCCGGAGTCGGTCTCGTCCATGACCGCGAACTTCGGCTTCATCAGGGCGAGCTGCATGACCTCGTGGCGCTTCTTCTCGCCGCCGGAGAAGCCCTCGTTGACGGAGCGCTCGGAGAAGGAGGCGTCCATCTGCAGCGCCTCGCGGGCGGCGTTGAGCTCGCCGACCCACTCGCGCAGCTTCGGGGCCTCGCCGCGCACGGCGGTGACTGCGGAGCGCATGAAGTTCGATGAGGACACGCCCGGCACCTCCACCGGGTACTGCATGGCCAGGAAGAGGCCGGCGCGGGCGCGCTCGTCGATCTCCATGTCGAGCACGTTCTCGCCGTCGAGAAGCACCTCGCCCTCGGTCACCTCGTACTTCGGGTGGCCCGCAAGGGTGTAGGCGAGGGTGGACTTGCCGGAGCCGTTCGGGCCCATGATCGCGTGGGTCTCGCCGCCCTTGATGGTCAGGTTGACGCCCTTGAGGATCGGCTTGGGTTCCTGGCCCTCCTCGGTCGGCAGGACGTTGGCGTGCAGGTTCTTAATTTCCAGGGTGGACATGTATTGCTCCTTTTAGTTTTCGTTGCGCTCGAGCTCGCCGGCGACGCGGGCGATGAGTTCTTCGCGGATCGACTCGACGGGGATCTGGTTGAGGACCTCGTTGAAGAAGCCGCGGATGATCAGGCGGGTGGCGTCTTCCTCGCGGATGCCGCGGGAGCGCAGGTAGAACAGCTGGTCGTCGTCGAAGCGGCCGACGGTTGCGGCGTGGCCCGCGCCGGCGATCTCGCCGGTTTCGATCTCCAGGTTCGGGATGGCGTCGGCGCGTGCGCCGTCGGTGAGCACCAGGTTGCGGTTGGTCTCGTAGGTGTCGGTGCCCTTCGCCTCGGCACGGATGAGCACGTCGCCCACCCAGCAGGTGCGCGCCTCCGGCAGCTTGGAGGCCTTGTCGCCCTGCAGCGCGCCCTTGTACAGCACGTTGGAGCGGCAGTTCGGCACCGCGTGGTCCACCAGGAGGCGGTTCTCGATGTACTGGCCCGCGTCGGCGAAGTAAACGCCGGTCAGCTCGGCGTCGCCGCCCGGCGCCTCGAAGGCGAGGCGCGGGGTGATGCGGACGATCTCGCCGCCGAAGGTGGCCACGTGGTGGCGCAGGGTCGCATCGCGCTTCACGACGATCGACTGCTGGCCCACATGCACCGCATCCAGATCCCAATCGGCGTCCACCACGGCGTTGACGCGGGAACCTTCGCCGATGACCCAGTTGACGTTGTCGGCGTGGGTGCCGGAGCCGGCGTAGCGCACCACAACGGTCGCCTCAGAGTTCGCGCCCGACTCGAACACGACCGTGCCGAAGGTGGTCTTGTCCGCACCCGCGCCAGTGATGGTCACCGTGATCGGCTCGGTCAGCTCCGCGTTCGCCGGCACCGAAATCAGGGTGGCGTTTTCGGAGGAGTTCCACGCCTGGGCGGCGATGCGGTCGACGGGGGCGCCGGCGGCGGTCACGCGCTCGTCGTCAAGCGAAACTTGCTCGACCGCGACCTCTCTGGGGCCCTCGACCGCAATCTGGGCCTCGGCCTGCGGGGCGAACTTGCCGTTGTGCAGGCCGCGCAGGCGGCGAAGGGAGATGAAGCGCCAGACCTCGTCGCGGCCGCCCGGAACCTCGAAGTCCTCCACGTTGAAGGAGGAAAACAGGTCGCCCTTGTTGTTGTGCGTGGTGGCGTTTTTGACGGTTTCGACCATTTAGCCCACCGATCCTTCCATTTGCAGCTCGATGAGGCGGTTCAGCTCGAGGGCGTACTCCATGGGCAGCTCCTTGGCGATCGGCTCGACGAAGCCGCGCACGATCATGGCCATGGCATCTTCCTCGGCGATGCCGCGGGACATCAGGTAGAACAGCTGGTCCTCGGAGACCTTGGACACCTTCGCCTCGTGGCCCAGGGTCACGCGGTCGTTGCGGATGTCGTTGTACGGGTATGTATCCGAGCGCGAGACGTCGTCCACCAGCAGCGCGTCGCACTCCACGTTCGAGGCAGAATCGTGGGCGTTGGCGTTGATCTGCACCAGGCCGCGGTAGGCGGCGCGGCCGCCGCCGCGGGCCACGGACTTGGACACGATGGACGAGGAGGTGTGCGGCGCCATGTGCGTCATCTTCGCGCCGGTGTCCTGGAACTGGCCCTCGCCCGCGAACGCGACGGAAAGGACCTCGCCGCGGGCGTGCTCGCCGGTCATCCACACGGCCGGGTACTTCATGGTGACCTTGGAGCCGATGTTGCCGTCGACCCACTCCATGGTCGCGCCCTCTTCAGCCTTCGCACGCTTGGTCACCAGGTTGTAGACGTTGTTCGACCAGTTCTGGATGGTGGTGTAGCGGCAGCGGCCGCCCTTCTTCACAATGATCTCCACCACGGCGGAGTGCAGCGAGTCTGACTTGTAGATCGGCGCGGTGCAGCCCTCGACGTAGTGCACGTACGCGTCCTCGTCGACGATGATGAGGGTGCGCTCGAACTGGCCCATGTTCTCCGTGTTGATGCGGAAGTAGGCCTGCAGCGGGATGTCCACGTGGACCCCCGGCGGGACGTAGATGAAGGAGCCGCCGGACCACACAGCGGTGTTCAGCGCGGAGAACTTGTTGTCGCCGGCCGGAATGACGGAGCCGAAGTGCTCCTTGAACAGGTCCTCGTGCTCGCGCAGCGCGGTGTCGGTGTCGACGAAGATGACGCCCTTTTCCTCCAGGTCCTCGCGGATCTGGTGGTAGACCACCTCGGACTCGTACTGCGCAGCAACACCTGCGACGAGGCGCTGCTTCTCCGCCTCGGGGATGCCCAGCTTGTCGTAGGTGTTCTTGATGTCCTCCGGCAGGTCGTCCCAGCTGGCGGCTTGCTCCTCGGTGGAGCGGACGTAGTACTTGATGTTGTCGAAGTCGATGTCGGACAGGTCCGCGCCCCAGGTGGGCATCGGCTTCTTGTCAAAGACCTCCAGCGCCTTCACACGCTGGTTGAGCATCCATTCCGGCTCACCCTTGATGCCGGAGATGTCGCGCACGACCTCTTCGTTCAGGCCGCGGCGCGCGGAGGCGCCGGCGGCGTCAGAGTCGTGCCAGCCGTAGTTGTAGGCGCCGATCGACTCGATGATCTCGTCGTCGTTCATCGGCTTCTCAAGGCCTGGTGTGGGCTTCACTTCAGTCATGGTCAGCCGCTCCTTTCGTTGCTGTTCCCGCCGGGCGCGTTCGGGTCCGCGCCGCGGCAAGGGGGATGTTAGTTGTGCAGATGCCGTCGCCGTCGGAGATGAGGGCGAGCGGCTGCACATGCGTATCGACGATCCGTGCCACCGCTTCCCTTTCTGCCTCGCAGAACTCCGGGTGCGCCGCGGCGACCGCGGACACCGGGCAGTGGTGCTGGCAGATCTGGATGCCAGCGTCGGTGCGGTGGACGCTCGGGGCGTAGCCGTGCTTCTCCAGCGCGGCGGCGACGCGCCTCGCCGTCACCTCCGGGTCGTCTGATGGCTCTACGTCGCCGAGGATCTTTTCCACGCGGGCGCGGGCGAAGTCGCGCACCGCGGCCTCGCCCCCGATCTGCTGGATCAGTTCCACGGCGTCAAGCGCGAGTCCGTCGTAATGCGAACCGAAGCGCTCGCGACCTGCGGCGGTGAGCTGGAAGTGCTTGGCCGGCCGGCCGCGCCCCTGCTCCTCGCCCGCGACGGCGCGTGGCGCGCAGGGTTCCGCAAGCTTTTCCTCGACGAGCTTGTCCACGTGCCTGCGCACGCCGGCCGCCGAGAGGTCGAGCTCTTCCGCAATGTCGCTGGCCGTTACCGGGCCCCGCTTGAGCAGGACCGACATCACCTGCGAGCGCGTGTCGCCGCCAACGCGGGACGCGTCCGCAGGAGCGGGGGTGCGGGTATTCGGCGTAGCCGCAGTATCCGCTGTTTCCGCTGTTTCCACGATGGCACCACCTTTCGCTCAATGTGGTCTGGGTCGCTGCCTTTTAACAACACTAGTGTGTTCTAAATATTCCCGCTGCACCGGGTGGGCGCGTGTCGGGGCGCACCTTAGACTGTTCAACCGTGACTGCACCCGACCGCCCGCACGGCTCCCGACGCCCACGCCGCGCCCCGCGCCTGAGCGTAGCCAGCGAGCTGCCCCGCTTCGGCAGGCCCGGGTCCCGCTCAACCCTGCTGCATGACCCGGCTGCGTCTGCGCAGACCGCTCCGTCGAGTGTCGCGGTGCGCGCCCGCGAGCGCGGCCGGTTCTCGGTGCTGCGCTGGGTGGGTGCCGCCGGGTCGTGCCTGACCGCCTTCGCGGGCATCGGCGGCGGCGCCCTGCCGGTCGTGGAAAACCCGTGGCAGAACTTCCCCTTCGGCGCGGAGATGGGCCGCATGATGCTCACCGCCAACGCGCTCGTGCTCATCGGCGTCGGCGTATTGGTTGCCGCATGGCTGGCTATGGCCCCGTTCGTCGGGGCGTCGCCGGGCGCTGCGCGCGGAGCGCGGGTGAGCAACCCGGAGATGCTGCGCACCTTCATCGCCTGGGTGATCCCGCTGCTCGCCACCGCCCCACTGTTCACCCAGGACATCTACTCCTACCTGGCTAACGGCAGCATCGTGCGCCAGGGGCTCGACCCGTACTCCTCCGGCCCCGTGGAGCTGCTGGGCGTCGAGCACCACCTCGCCCGCTCCGTGCCGTTTATTTGGGCGCACTCCCCCAGCCCATACGGTCCGGTGGCGCTCGGCACCGCGGCGGTGATCTCGCAAATCACCGGCGACTCGATCTTTTGGGGCGTTCTCGCCCACCGCGCCGTGTCGGTCGCGGGCATCCTCGCCGCGGCCTGGGCAGTGCTCGCGCTGGCGAAGCGCTGCGGCGTGACCGGCCCGGCCGCGCTGTGGCTGGGCATCCTCAACCCGCTGACGGTGCTGCACATGGTGGGCGGCATCCACAACGAGGCCATCATGACGGGCCTGCTGCTCGTCGGCCTCGAGGTGGGGCTGCGAGGAATCGACCGGCTCGAGCTCGACCGCCGCTCCGGCTGGGCGCTGCTCGCCGCCTCTGCCGCACTGATCAGCTGCGCCGGCATGGTGAAGGTGATCGGCTTTTTGGCCCTCGGTTTCACCGGCATGACCCTCGCCCGCCACCTGCGCACCCGCCCGCAGCGCCAGCGCAGCGGCCCCCGCGCAATCGCCACGTCCGCCGCCCTGCATGCAGCCATGCTGGTGGCCACCGCCATCGCGGTCTCGCTGGCCTCCGGCATCGGCCTGGGCTGGGTTACCGGCCAGGGCGGCGCCGCCCAGATCCGTAGCTGGCTGTCGCTAACCACCGATATCGGCATCGCCGGCGGGTTCCTCGGCATGAACCTGGGCCTAGGCGACCACACGGACGCCATGCTCAGCGTGACCCGCTGGGCGGGCCTCAGCGTCGCCGCGGCGTTCGCGGTGCGCATGCTTTGGGCGACCTACCGCGGCACCATCCACCCGGTTGGCGGGCTCGGCGTGTCCACGTTCGTTTTGGTGGTGCTGTTTCCCGTCGTGCACCCCTGGTACCCGCTGTGGGCCGTGCTTCCCCTGGCGGCGTGGGCGAACCGTTTCACCTTCCGTGCCTCGGTGGCCGGGTACTCGGCGCTAGTAAGCTTCCTCGTCCTCCCGCGCGGTCTGAAGCTCCAAGCGGGGGCCGTGGCCACGATTTACGGCTCCGCCATCGTCGGGTTCGTCCTCCTCGCGGTGTGCGTGACCCTGACGCTTCGGGTGTGGCGGCGCAGGCGGTCTACACTCATCAGCCATGAGTGATCACGCGCTGGTCGTCGAAAGTGTTGTCAAGCGCTTCGGCGAGAAAACGGCGGTTGACGGGCTCTCTTTCACGGCGCGGCGCGGCGAGCTGCTGGCGCTTTTGGGCCCCAACGGCGCCGGCAAAACCACCACCATCGAGATGTGCGAGGGCTTTACCAAGCCCACCTCCGGGTCGATCCGGGTGCTCGGCATCGACCCGGTCGCACAACCGCAAAAGGTGCGCGACCGCATCGGCATCATGCTTCAGGGCGGCGGCTCCTACGCCGGCGTGTCCGTGGAGGAGATGCTCAACCTGGCCGCCAGCTACAACAAGCACCCCCACGATCCGCGGTGGCTCATGGAGCTGGTGGGCCTGGAAGGCGCGGCCAAGACCACCTACCGGCGTCTGTCGGGCGGCCAGCAGCAGCGCCTGTCGCTGGCACTGGCGTTGATCGGCCGGCCCGAGCTGATCTTTTTGGACGAACCCACCGCTGGCCTGGACGCCCAGTCTCGCATGGCGGTGTGGGACATCATCTCGGCGCTCAAGCGCGACGGGGTGAGCGTCCTGCTCACCACCCACCTCATGGACGAGGCGGAAAGACTCGCCGACGACGTGGTCATCATCGACCACGGCACCGTCGTCGCCCAGGGCTCCCCCGATGCGCTGACCAGCCACGAGGAGTTTCCTCTGCTCGCTGTCGAGACGGCGGAGGCGCTCGACGTGCACAGGCTTAACGACGAGCTCACGCCCGCCGGCCTCACCGTCGAAGAAATCCGCCCCCGCAGCTACCGAATCAAGGGCACGGGGTCGCCGGAGGTCGTCGAGAAGCTGGCGCGCGAGGCCGCACGGCAAGGAGTGCTGATCCGCGAGCTGAGCGTGTCCCACCGCAACTTGGAGGACGTGTTTTTGGACCTCACAGGAAGGGAGCTGAGGAGCTGATGGAAAAGCTCACCCCCGGCATTTTCGCCCCGGCGCCGCAGCGGGCGTCCTTCGGACAGATGGCCGCGGCACAAGGGCGCATCGAGGCGAAACTGATGCTGCGCCACGGCGAGCAGCTGCTGCTCAACGTGCTGATCCCCGCGGCGATCCTGCTGGCCGCCCACTTCGCGCCGATCCTCGGCGACAACACCGAGTTCGACGTGCTGGTGCCAATGGTCTTCGCCGTGGCCGCAACCGGCGCCGGCTTCACCGGGCAAGCCATCGCCGTCGCCTTTGACCGCCGCTACGGGGCGCTGAAGCGCACCGGCGCGTCCGGGGTGCCGCCCTGGACCATCATCGTGGGCAAGATCCTCGGCGTGCTGGCCACGGTGGTGGTGCAGCTGGTGGTGCTCGGCGCGATCGCGCTGGCGCTGGGGTGGCGTGTCTCCCCTGGCGGCGCTGTGTTCGGGCTGGCGACGCTCCTCGTCGGCGTCGCCGCGTTCACCGCGATGGGGCTGTTGATGGGCGGCACCCTGCGAGCCGAGCTGGTGCTGGCCCTTGCGAACCTGATCTGGCTGGTGCTCATGGGCATCCTCGGCTGGGTGGGCTACTCCGGCGACATCGCGCACGCCGGGTGGTGGAACGCAGTGCCCACCGTGGCGTTGGCAGGCGCGCTGGTGCAAGCACTGTCGTTGCAGGTCAACTGGGTGGCGTGGGCCTCACTCGCCGCCTGGGGGGTAGCCGCGATGACCGCGGCCGTGCGCCTGTTCCGCTTTGACGGCTAGGCGCGATACACTCACCACGATCAACATCGTCCGAAAGTTGGAGAAACAGTGACCGCAACCACAGCTGAGACCCACCCGCGTTCCTGGAGGGAGGCCTGGCGCGACCCCTCGCTGAAGCTGCAGCGCACCCTCGCCATAGTGTTGCTGCTGTGCCAGGGCGGCATCACCGTCACCGGCTCGCTGGTGCGCGTGACCGGCTCCGGCCTCGGCTGCGACACCTGGCCGCTCTGCCACGAGGGGTCACTCGTGCCGGTCGCTGGCGCGGCACCTTGGATCCACCAGGCCATCGAGTTCGGCAACCGCCTCCTCGCCTTCGTGGTCGCCGCGGCCGCCGCGCTCGTGCTCCTTGCCGTGATCCGCGCCGGGCGCCGCAAGGACATCAAGACGCTGGCTTGGATCTCCCTGATCGGCGTGGTCGTGCAGGCCGTCATCGGCGGCATCTCCGTTCGGCTGGACCTGCGTTGGTGGTCCGTGGCGGTGCACTTCCTGCCGTCGATGGTGCTCGTGTTCGTCGCCGCGATGCTGTACATGCGCATTGCCGAAACCGACTCCGCGGTACCCACCCGCCGCTACCCCGGCTCGGCACAGACGTGGACGCTCATCGCCGCCGCGGCACTGTGCCTCGTGCTCGTCACCGGCACCATGGTCACCGGCTCCGGCCCGCACTCCGGCGACGCGGGCGCGGGCATGCAGGGCCGCCTCGAGTTGGACACGCGCGTGCTCGCCTACGTGCACTCGGCGTGCATGTACCTCTACCTCATCGCCACGATCATTACCACGGTGCTGCTGCGCAACTCCGGTGCCCCGGACGACGCCAAGCGCACCGCGTACGTGCTCATCGCCATGATCCTGGTGCAGTGGGCCATCGGCGTGATCCAGTTCCGCATGGGGGTTCCGCGCTGGACAATTCCTGCGCATATCGCCATGTCGTCGGTCGTGGTTGCGTTTAGCGGCTTCCTTTTTGCACATCGGAAGCGCAGGTTGCCTACGCTCGTGTGACATGAAAGCAATCGTTGTCACATCCCATGGCGGCCCGGAAGTCCTCGAGTACAAGGACGCCGAGCCGCCACAGCCGTCTGAGGGGCAGTTGCTTGTCGACGTCACCTACGCCGGCATCAACTACATCGACACCTACTTCCGCTCCGGAACGTACCCCTCGAATCCGCCCTACATCCCGGGCACGGAGGGCTGCGGCCGCGTGGTGGAAGATCCCTTGGGCAAGATCGCGCCCGGCACCCTAGTGGCCTGGCACGCCGCCGAAGGCTCCTACGCCGAGCAGGTGGCGGTGGACCGCAACCGTTTGGTGGCCGTGCCGGAAGGTGTGGCGCCGGAAGTGGCGGCCTCGATGCTGCTGCAGGGCATGACCTCGCACTACCTGCTCCACGGCGTGCGCGAGACCAAGCCTGGCGACACCATGGTGGTCACCGCCGGCGCCGGCGGCGTCGGGCTGATACTGACCCAGATGGCGGCAGCCGAGGAGGCGACCGTGTACTCGGTGGTCTCCACCGACGAGAAGGAAAAGCTCGCCTACGAGGCTGGCGCAACCAAGGTGTTCCGCTACGGCGAGGACTTGGCTGAGCGGATCAAGGCCGAAAACGGCGGCGGCGTGGACGTGGTCTACGACGGCGTCGGGCAGGACACCTTCGAGATGTGCCTGGACGTCACCCGCCCGCGAGGGTTGGTGTGCTCCTTCGGCTCCGCCTCGGGCGACGTCGAGCCGTTCAAAATCCAGGAACTCAACGCCCACGGCGCGCTGTTTCTCACCCGCCCGTCGCTGAAGCACTACGTGGCCACCGACGACGAGTTCCTCATGCGCGCTCAGGCCGTGGCCCGGGCGGTGGAGGAAGGCACGGTGAAGATCCGGGTCCACCCGCCCTACGCACTAGAAAATGCCCGCCAGGCCCACGAGGACCTGCAGGCGCGCAAAACCACCGGCTCGGTTGTGCTGAAGGTCTAGAACAGCAGCTGGCCCACGGTCTCCCAGCCGAGCACCGCGTCGAAGGACAGCCCCAGAAACAGCGCGGCGAGGTAGTTGTTAGAGAGGATGAACAGCTTCAGCGGCTTGACGTTCTCACCGCGCACAATCCCTTGGTGCAGCTTGGTCGCCATGACCAAAAACGCCACGCCGGAGATGATCGCGGCTGCCAGGTAGATCCAGGACGCGGCCGGCACCAGCAGAAGGGACACCGCCACGGTGAGCCAGGAGTAGATCACGATCTGGCGCGAGGTCTCCTCGGCGGAGGCCACCACTGGCAGCATGGGTACGTTGGCCCGGGCGTAGTCGTCCTTGTACTTCATCGCCAGCGCCCAGGTGTGCGGCGGGGTCCAGAAGAAGATGATCAAAAACAGCACGATGGCCTGCCACCAGTTGTCGGCGGAGCCGTCGTGGACGTTGTCGCGGATCACGGCCCAGCCCACCATCACGGGCATGCAGCCTGCGGCGCCGCCCCAGATGACGTTTTGCCATGTGCGGCGCTTCAGCCACTTCGTGTAGACGAAGATGTAGAAGAAGTTGGTCAGCAGGATGAAAAACGCCGCCAGCCAGGAGTTACACAGCACCCCGAGCCACAGCACGGACAGCACCAGCATGACCCAGGCGAACACGGCCGCCTTCTGCTTGGACACCGAGTGCCGCACCAGCGGGCGGGCGCGGGTGCGGCCCATCTTTTGGTCGATGTCGTAGTCCGCGACCATGTTGAACGTGTTCGCGGCCGCGGCACCCATCCAGCCGCCGAGCAGGGTGCCCAGCACGAGCCAGAGGTGCACCTCGCCGCGGTGTGCCTGCAGCATCGCGGGGATCGCGGCGACCAAGAGAAGTTCAATGACCCTCGGCTTCGTCAACGCGAAATATGCCTTGATGGTCTCCAACAACTCTCTCCTTTTTGTACCGCCGTCGGGCGCGGGCAATCATACCTTTGGACGATGGTAGCTCCAACCTGCGTGAGTCAACGAATCGAGCAACGGGTGGGGCCGGTGGCGTCGATAAGCGATATGCTTTTGTGCGACCTTAAAGAAAGCGAGGAACCCATGACGCTGCCCCCGAAACTGCAGGCAATGACCGAGCGTAACTACCCGCAGGACTGGACCGAGACCGACACCCGCGCCGTTGACACGGCCAGGGTGCTCGCGGCGGACGCGGTGGAAAACTGCGGCTCCGGCCACCCCGGCACCGCCATGAGCCTCGCGCCGCTGGCCTACACCTTGTTCCAGCGCGTGATGGACGTGGACCCAGCCGACAAGGACTGGGTGGGCCGCGACCGCTTCGTGCTGTCCAACGGCCACTCCTCGCTCACGCAGTACGTGCAGCTTTACCTCGGCGGCTTCGGGCTGGAGCTGCAGGACCTTAAAGACTTGCGCACCTGGGGCTCGAAGACCCCGGGCCACCCGGAGTACAACCACACCGACCACATCGAAATCACCACCGGCCCGCTCGGCCAGGGCCTCGCCTCGGCCGTGGGCATGGCGATGGCTTCTCGACGTGAGCGTGGCCTGTTCGACCCCGACTCCCCCGCCGGCGAGTCCCCTTTCGACCACTACATCTACGTCGTGGCCGGCGACGGCTGCCTGCAGGAAGGCGTGACCGCGGAAGCCTCCTCGCTGGCCGGCACGCAGCAACTGGGCAACCTCATCTTGTTCTGGGACGACAACCGCATCTCCATCGAGGACGACACCCAGATCGCGTTCACCGAGGACGTGCTGAAGCGTTACGACGCCTACGGCTGGCAGACCCTCACCGTCGAATCCGGCGAGGACGTCGCCGCCATCGAGGCCGCCGTGGCCGAGGCGAAGGCGGAGCCGACAAGGCCGACGATTATCCGCGTCAAGACCGTGATCGGCTACCCGGCCCCGAACCTGATGAACACCGGTGCCATCCACGGTGCGGCACTCGGTGCCGAGGAGGTCGCCGCGGTGAAGGAAGCGCTCGGCTTCGACCCAGCCGTGAACTTCCCTGAAGAAGACGAGGTGATCGCCCACACGCGCAAGCTGCGCGAGCGCGCAGCTTCCAAGCGGGCTGCCTGGGACGAGAAGTTCAACGCCTGGGCCGAGGCGAACCCGGAGCGCAAGGCGCTGCTTGACCGCCTCACCGCCCGCGAACTGCCGGCCGATTGGAAGAAGGACTTCCCCACCTGGGAGCCGGATGCGAAGGGGGTGGCCACCCGCAAGGCCTCCGCCGCCGCGATCCAGGCCGCCGCGGTCGCGCTGCCTGAGCTGTGGGGCGGCTCCGCCGACCTGGCCGGGTCCAACAACACCCTGATCGAGGGCGAGAAGTCCTTCGGCCCGCGCTCCATTTCCACCGAGATGTTCTCCGCCGACCCCTACGGCCGCAACCTGCACTTCGGCATCCGCGAGCACGCCATGGGCGCGGTGATGAACGGCATCGCCCTGCACGGCGGCACCCGCGTCTACGGCGGCACCTTCCTCATCTTCTCCGAGTACCTCTACCCCGCCATCCGCGTCGCCGCCCTGTCCGGCATCGACGGCTACTACGTGTTCACCCACGATTCCATCGGCCTTGGCGAGGATGGCCCGACCCACCAGCCGGTGGAGACCCTCGCCGCCCTGCGCGCCATCCCAGACGTGGCCGTGATCCGCCCGGCAGACGCGAACGAGACCTCCGCCGCCTGGATCGCCGCGCTGGAGGCGAAGGAGCAGCCGAAGGCGCTGGCGCTGTCCCGCCAGAACCTGCCGGTGCTCGAGGGCACCAAGGAGAAGGCTTTCGAGGGCGTGGCCCGCGGCGCCTACGTGCTAGTCAAGGAGTCTGCCGAGATCCCGGATGTGATCCTTTTGGCCTCCGGCTCCGAGGTGCAGTACGCCGTGGGTGCCGCCAAGGCGCTCGAGGCCGAGGGCACCGCGACCCGCGTGGTGTCCGTGCCGTCCATGGACTGGTTCATGGAACAGGACGACGCCTACATCGACTCCGTGCTGCCGCGCGACGTAAAGGCCCGCGTCTCCGTGGAAGCCGCGACCTCGATGCCGTGGTTCCGCTTCCTGGGAGAGTACGGCCGCGCCGTGTCCCTGGAGCACTTCGGCGCCTCCGCCCCTGGTGCGGAGCTGTTCGAGCGCTTCGGCTTCACCACCGACAACGTCGTGCGCACCGCACGCGAGACCCTCGAGTGCGTGCGCGAAGAGCGCAGCGTGGCCACGAGCGTGCGCGTGGGAGACACCGAGGCTGAGCCGACCCGCGGCGACGGAAAGTAGGGTTGCGGCATGACTGCTATCGACGATCTGTACCAGGCCGGCACCTCCACCTGGCTCGACGACCTCTCCCGCGAGCGCATCGCCACCGGCAACCTCGCCGAGGTGAAGGACGCGAAATCCATCGTGGGTGTGACCACGAACCCGGCGATCTTCGCCGCCGCCATGGGTTCCGGCAACCACTACGACGAGCAGCTCGCCGAGCTGAAGCAGGCTGGCACCACCGCCGACGCCGCCGTCTACGCCATGAGCGTGAAGGACGTGCAGGACGCCTGCGACCTGTTCCGCGACACCTACGAGGCCACCGGCGGCAAGGACGGCCGCGTCTCCATCGAGGTGGACCCGCGCTTCGCCGCCGACGAACAAAAGACCATCGCGCAGGCCCGCGAGCTGTGGCAGCTGGTGGACCGCGACAACCTCATGATCAAGATCCCGGCGACCGACGAGTCGCTGCCCGCCGTCACCGCCGCCTTGGCCGAGGGCATCTCCGTCAACGTCACCCTGATCTTCTCCGTGGAGCGCTACCAGCAGGTCATCGACGCCTACAAGGACGGCATCCGCAAGGCCGCCGCCAACGGCCACGATGTCAGCCGCATCCACTCGGTGGCGTCGTTCTTCGTCTCCCGCATGGACACCGAGGTGGACAAGCGCCTCGAGGCCATCGGTACCGACGAAGCGCTGGCGCTGCGCGGCAAGGCGGGCATCGCCAACGCGCGGTTGGCGTATGCGCTGTTTGAGCGTGAGTTCGGCGAAGTTGACGTCGCTAAGCTTCCTGCAAATGCGAACGCCCAGCGCCCCCTGTGGGCGTCGACCGGTGTGAAGAACCCGGACTACCCGGCGACGATGTACGTCACCGAGCTCGCCGGCCCGCAGACCGTGAATACGATGCCGGAGAAGACGCTCGACGCCGTGCTTCGCGACGGCGGCGTGCACGGCGACACCCTCACCGGTACCGAAGCCGTCTCTCGCGAGACCTTCGCGGCGCTGCGCGGCGTGGGCATCGACCTCGACGACGTAGTGGCGGTGTTGGAGCGCGAAGGCGTGGAGAAGTTCGTGGACGCGTGGCAGGAGCTGCTCGATTCCATGACTGCTAGGCTCGCCTAACGTGACTTCTCCGCACCAGCAGTGGGCCAACCCGCTGCGCTCCCCCGCCGACAAACGTCTCCCCCAGATCGCCGGGCCCTCCGGCATGGTGATCTTCGGGGTCACCGGCGACCTCGCCCGCAAGAAGCTGCTGCCGGCCGTCTACGACCTGGCTAACAGAGGTCTTCTGCCCGGCGGGTTCACGCTGGTCGGCTACGGGCGGCGCGACTGGTCCAAGGCGGACTTCGAGGCGTACGTGCGCAAGGCTATTGACGAAGGCGCGCGCACCGAATTCCACGAGAACGTCTGGCAGCGCCTCGCCGAGGGCCTAGAGTTCGTTCAGGGCAACTTCGACGACGACGCCGCCTTCGACCGGCTCGCTGCCACCTGCAAACGCAGCGACGCCGAGCGCGGCACCGCAGGCAACTGGGCCTACTACCTCTCCGTGCCGCCCGAGTTCTTCGCGGAGGTGGTTCACCAGCTGGACCGCTCCGGCATGGCGCACGAGGGCGAGAACCAGTGGCGCCGCGTGATCATTGAAAAGCCGTTCGGCCACGACCTCGAGTCCGCCAAGGAGCTCAACGAGGTCGTCGGTGCGGTGTTCGACGAGCGGTCCGTGTTCCGCATCGACCACTACCTGGGCAAGGAAACTGTCCAGAACATCCTTGCGCTGCGCTTCTCCAACCAGATGTTTGAGCCGGTGTGGAACTCCCACTACATCGACCACGTGCAGATCACCATGGCCGAGGACATCGGCCTGGGCGGGCGTGCCAGCTACTACGACGGCATCGGCGCTGCCCGCGACGTGATCCAGAACCACCTGATCCAGCTGCTCGCCCTGGTGGCTATGGAGGAGCCGACCTCGTTTTCTCCCGGACAGCTGCGCGCCGAGAAGCTCAAGGTACTGCGCGCCACCTCGGCGGTGGGCCCGTTCGGCAAAACCACCGCACGCGGGCAGTACACCGCCGGGTGGCAGGGCTCGAAGAAGGTGGTCGGCCTGCGCGAGGAGGAAGGCTTCGACCCGAACTCCACCACCGAGACGTTCGCGGCCTGCACCCTACAGATCGATTCCCGCCGCTGGGCCGGCGTGCCGTTCTACCTGCGCACCGGCAAGCGGCTGGGCCGACGCGTCACCGAGATCGCGCTAGTGTTCAAACGCCCGCCGTACCAGCCGTTCTCCCAGGGGCAGACGGACCTTCTGACCAACAACGCCGTCGTCATCCGCGTCCAGCCCGACGAGGGCGTGCTGATGCGCTTCGGCTCCAAGGTCCCCGGCCCCGGCATGGAGTTGCGCGACGTGAACATGGACTTCTCCTACTCCGAGGCGTTCACCGAGCAATCGCCAGAAGCCTACGAACGCCTCATCCTCGATGCCCTTTTGGATGAATCGAGCCTGTTTCCCACCAACTCCGAGGTGGAGCGCAGCTGGGAGATCCTGGACCCGGTGCTGAACTACTGGGCCGATCAGGGCAGCCCCGACGACTACGCGGCCGGCACCTGGGGGCCGGCCTCCGCCGAGCGCATGCTGTCGAAGGACGGCCGTGCCTGGCGGCGTCCATAAGCACGAAAGGCTCGAGCATGATCACCGAATTGCCGGACACCACCACCAAGGCCATCGCCGCCGAGCTCGCCCACGCGCGCGAGCGCCACTCGCTTGCCACCGGGCGCGTGCTCACCCTGTTGGTGGCTATTGACGACTCCCGCGATGACAGCATCGACGAGACCCTCGCGACCCTGCGCGACGCCTCCTTCGAGCACCCCGCCCGTGTGCTGGTGCTCATCTCAGGCGACTCGGAAGCCGACACCCGCCTCGACGCGCAGGTGCTGGTGGCCACCGACGCCGGCGCCTCCGAAGTGGTGGTCATGCGCCTGTACGGCGAGCTGACGGGGCATATGGGAGCCGTAGTCACCCCGCTGCTGCTGCCCGACACCCCCGTGGTGGCGTGCTGGCCGCAGAAGGCCCCGAAGCACCCGGCCGGCACGCAGCTGGGCAGGATTGCGCAGCGCCGCATCACGAACCTGCGCCGCGGCACGAACGGCGTGACCCTCCAGCAGCTCACGGACGGCTACGAGCACGGCGATTCCGACATGATGTGGTCGCGCATCACCCCGTGGCGCGGCATCGTCGCATCCGCACTGGACCGCCACCCCGGCACGCGCGTTGACAGCGCCGAGATCGCGGGCGCTGCCGGAGACCCGAGCGTGGATCTCGCCGCGGGCTGGCTCGCCTCCAGCCTGGGCGTGAAAGTGACCCGCTGCGAGGCCGAGGCGGCCGGGGACTTCCCCATCGCCCGCCTCGTGCTGCACTGCGACGGCGGCGACGTGGAGGTCGCGGTCCAGGACAGTCACACCGTGCGCATTTCCGCGCCCGGCCACGCCGATTCTTTCGTGGCCATGGGCGAGCGCAGTGACGCCGAAAGCCTCGCCGAGGACCTGCGCCACCTCGGCCCGGACACCACCTACGAGCGCGCGTTGCGCGGACTTCAAGGAGTGCACAATGAGCTTTAACGACCTTGCATCGCTTCTCGACGAAGCAACCTCCCGGTTTAGCGCCCTCATGTCCGACATCCACGCCGAGGGTCGCACCGCGCGTGTGGTGCTTACCGGCGGCACCGCCGGCATCGCGCTGCTGGAGCGCCTCGCCGACGAGGATATCGACTGGTCGCGCGTGGAGGTCTTCTTCGGCGACGAGCGCAACGTGCCCGCGAGCCACCCCGACTCCAACGAGGGCCAAGCGCGGGCGGCGCTGCTGTCCAAGGTGGACATCCCGGAGGAGAACATCCACGGCTACGGCCTCGACGGCGGCCCGATGGACGCCGCGGTTCAGCGCTACCGCGAAATCGTCGGCGACGGCGGCTTCGACCTGCACCTTTTGGGCATGGGCGGCGAGGGCCACATCAACTCGCTGTTCCCCCACACCGACGCGGTGCGCGAGCGTGACGCGATGGTCGTGGCGGTGACGGATTCGCCGAAGCCGCCCGCCGAGCGCGCCACCCTGACCCTGCCGGCGGTGCAGTCCGCCGACCGGGTGTGGCTGCTGGTCTCCGGCGCCGAGAAGGCGGAGGCCGCGAGCCATGCCGGCGACGGCGCCGAGGCCGCCGACGACTGGCCGGTCGCCGGCGCTATCGGGCGCAAAGAAACGGTCCTGTTCGCCACGAAGGACGCAACAGGACCGTTCTAGTTTCGCGCGCGCGATCCGCGCGCTTAGACCGCGTAGGTCTGAATCAGGTTCAGGCCGATGATGCAGAGGATCCAGATCAGGGCCAGCAGCACGGTGACGCGGTCGAGGTTCTTCTCCACCGTGGTCGAACCGGACAGGTTTGCCTGGACGCCGCCGCCGAACAGGCTGGACAGGCCGCCGCCCTTACCCTTGTGGAGCAGGACGAAGACGGTCATGAGGATCGCGGCGATCACCAGCACAATCTCAAGGGCTAAAGCCATGTGTGCGACACCTTTCAAAATGGGCGATGGTGCAAACTCCCGATGAGCTTACACCACCGCTAAGACGAACCCAGCAGCGACTTACATCACCGCGTTGGCGGCCGCCGCGGCGAGCTTGGCAAAGTCCTGCCCGTCAAGGGAGGCGCCGCCGACCAGGCCGCCGTCCACGTCCGGCTGCGAGATGATCTCGGCGACCGTGTCGGCCTTGACTGAGCCGCCGTAGAGAATACGGATCGCGTCGGCGACGGAGTCGTCGCTAAGCTCGCGTACGAGCTCGCGGATGCCGTGGCAGACCTCCTGGGCATCTTCCGCTGAGGCAACCTTGCCGGTGCCGATCGCCCAGACCGGCTCGTAGGCGATGACGGCCTTGGACAGATCCACGCCGGCGAGCGACTCGCGCGCCTGCTGCACCACGTAGGAGACGTGCTCGCCCGCCTCACGCACCTCGAGCGGCTCGCCCACGCAGACGATCGGGGCGATGCCGTGCTCGATGGCCTTGGCAGCCTTCGCCGCGACCTGCTCGTTGGTCTCGCCGTGGTACTCGCGGCGCTCCGAGTGGCCCACGACCACCCAGGAGCACCCCAGTTTTTCCAGCATGGACGCGGAGATGTCGCCGGTGTAGGCGCCGTTGTCGTGCTCGGAGACGTCCTGGGCGCCGTAGGTGATCTTGAGCTTGTCGCCCTCCACCAGGGTCTGGATGGAGCGCAGGTCCGTGAACGGGACCGTCAGCGCGATGTCGACGTACTCGTAGCCGTCCTTCGGAAACGCGAAGGCGAGCTTCTGGGCGCTCTGGATGGCCTCGAGGTGGTCGTGGTTCATCTTCCAGTTGCCCGCGATAAGTGGCGTGCGTGCCATAGGTAGCAAACCTCCTAGTTCAGTACGGAAACGCCCGGCAGTTCCTTGCCCTCGATCAGCTCGAGGGAGGCGCCGCCGCCGGTGGAGATGTGGCTGAAGCCGCCCTCGTCCAGGCCGAGGGTGCGCACCGACGCCGCGGAATCGCCGCCGCCGACGACGGTGAAGGAGTCGTTGTCCTTCGTCGCCGCGATCATGGCCTCGGCCACAGCCTTGGTGCCGTCTGCGAAGTTCGGGAACTCGAACACGCCCATCGGGCCGTTCCAGAACACCGTCTTGGAGTCCTTGATGGCCTCGGCGTAGTTCTTGGCGGTCTCCGGGCCGATGTCCAGGCCCATCCAGCCCTCCGGGATCTCGTCCAGGCCGACGATTTTTTTCTCGGTGTCCTTGTCAAACTCCGCGCCGGCGGCGACGTCCACCGGCAGCAGCAGCTTGTCGCCGAAGCGCTCGATGAGCTCCTTGCAGGTGTCCACCATGTCGTCTTGCAGCAGCGACTTCTGCACGTTGTGGCCCTGGGCGGCGAGGAAGGTGTAGCACATGCCGCCGCCGATGATGATCTTGTCGGCCTTCTCCGCCAGCGCCTCGATCACACCGAGCTTGTCCGAAACCTTGGAGCCGCCCAGCACCACCACGTACGGGTGCTGCGGGTCGTCCTTCACGGAAGACAGGGTCTCCACCTCCTTGTCCACGAGGTAGCCGGCGTACGCCGGAAGCTTCTTGGCCACGTCGAAGACGGAAGCCTGCGCGCGGTGCACGACGCCGAAGCCGTCGGAGACGAACGCGCCGTTGTCGGCCGCGAGTGCGGCGAGTTCCTCGGCGAACGCGGTGCGCTCCGCCTCATCCTTGGACGTCTCGCGCGCGTCGAAGCGGACGTTTTCGAGCAGGAGGATTTCGCCCTCGGTCAGGCCGTTGGCGCGCTCGTGGGCGTCCTCGCCGGAGACGTCGCCCGCCAGCGGGACGAACTGGCCCAGGCGCTCGGACAGCGCTTCCGCCACCGGGGCGAGGGAGAACTTCGGGTTGACCTCGCCCTTCGGGCGGCCCAGGTGCGCCATGACGATCACCTTGGCGCCGCCGTCCAGCAGCGCCTTCAGGGTGGGCAGGGAGGCGTCGATGCGGCCGGCGTCGGTGATGTTGCCCTCGTCGTCCAGGGGGACGTTGAAGTCGGACCGCACCAGGACGTGGCGGCCGTCCACGCCTTCGTCGAGAAGCTGCTGCAAGTTCTTGGTCATAGGTATCTCCTTTGCTTTGTAGACACTCACCATCGTATGAAAAACGGGCCCGCCGTGCCGGAAGGCACCACGGGCCCAGAGGCCGAAGCCTTTAGAGCTTGTCCGCCACGAACTTGGTCAGGCGGATGTACTGGGCGGTGTAGGACCACTCGTTGTCGTACCAGGAGATGATCTTGGCCAGGTTGCCGTCGATCACGCGGGTCATGCCGGCGTCGAAGATAGCGCCGTGCGGGTTGCCGATGATGTCGGAGGAGACGATCGGGTCCTCGGTGTACTTCAGCGCCCGGCCGAACTCGGCGTCCTCGGCCGCCTTCTTCACCGCCGCGTTGAGCTCCTCAACGGTGGTCTCCTTGTTCAGGGTGACGGTGAGGTCGGTGGCGGAGCCGGTGATGGTGGGCACGCGCATGGCGAAGCCGTCGAGCTTGCCGTCCAGGTTCGGCAGCACCAGGCCGACGGCCTTGGCGGCGCCGGTGGTGGTGGGCACGATGTTCTGGGCGGCAGCACGGGCGCGGCGCAGATCCTTGTGGGGCGCGTCCTGCAGGCGCTGGTCGCCGGTGTAGGCGTGGATGGTGGTCATCAGACCGCGCTCGATGCCGAAGGCCTCGTCAAGCACCTTGGCCACCGGTGCCAGGGAGTTGGTGGTGCAGGACGCAGCGGAGATGACTTCCTCGGAGCCGGTGTAGTCGGTGTGGTTGACACCCCAGACGTAGGTGCCGTCGACTTCCTTGCCCGGTGCGGAAATGATGACCTTCTTCGCGCCGGCGTCGATGTGCGCCTTGGCCTGCGGGCCCTTGCGGAACACGCCGGTGCACTCGAGCACGATGTCCACGTCGACGTCGCCCCATGCGAGGTTGGCCGGGTCCTTCTCCGCGGAGACCTCGATGCGGCGGCCGTCGATGGTGATGGAGTCGTCGTCGTGCTCGATCTCGTGGTTGAACTGGCCGTACGCGGTGTCGTACTTCATCAGGTGCGCCAGGGTCTCGTTGTCGGTGAGGTCGTTGATCTTCACAACCTCGAGCTCGCCCTTGTACTCGTCCTCGATGATGCGCAGTGCTGCGCGGCCGATGCGGCCAAAACCGTTGATGCCAATGCGGGTAGTCACAGTCAACACTCCTCGTGCTCGTGGTCTGTCGGTCCACCCCCGAGTGTAATGACCAGGGCTCTCACCTGCAGAGAGCTTTCTGCCTATCGACGAAACCAGGGGTGCTAACCGCAATCAGCACCCGCCCTGGATGTTGGTTTATGCCCGGTTCCGGTCGTCAGGGGGAGCTTTTCCCGTCGCTTCTACCCCCGACTCAGACCGTAAAGGCCCACTGTGAAGTGCATCACCCGCGCGGGTTTTAGGTGGTCGGGCTCCCGTGCGTGTCCTCCACGCCCAGTTCGGCGGCGCGTTTGTCTGCGAGTGAGAGCAGGCGCCGGATGCGCCCGGCCACCGCGTCCTTGGTCATCTGCGGTTCCGCCAGCCGTCCCAGCTCCTCCAGGGAGGCGTGGCGGTGCTCTGCACGCAGGTAGCCGGCTTCGGCGAGGTGCTCCGGGACGTCGTCGCCGAGGATCTCCATGGCGCGCTCCACGCGTGCGGCGGCCGCCGCCGCGGCCTGGGCCGAGCGGCGGGTGTTCGCGTCGTCGAAGGTGGCGAGCCTGCTGTTGGCTTTCGCCTTCACGGCGCGGGATTCCCGCTTGGTGTCCCACTCGATGCGGGTGGCAGGCGCACCCATGCGGCTCAGCAGGATGCCGATAGCCTCGCCGTCGCGAAGCGTCACCCGCTCGATGCCACGGGTCTCACGCGTCTTGGCGGTCAGCCCCATGCGGCGAGCAAGCCCCACAAGCGCTAGCGCCGCCTCCTGGCCCGGGCAGGCGACCTCGAGGGTGGCGGTCCGGCCCGGTTCGGCCAGGTGCCCACGGGCGAGGAAGGCGCCGCGCCACGCAGCCTCCACCCCTGACATGTCGCCGGAGATGATTTGGCGTGGCATCCCCACCACTGGGTGTCCGGACGCGGTGACCAGCTTCAGGCGGCGGATGACGTCGGCGACACCGTCGTCGACACGCACCTCGTAGCGGGACTCGCGGCTTCCAGACGTCGGCGGGAGCAGTTCCACACTCGCCTCGACTGCGCACAGGTCCGTCAGCGCCACAGCTAGGCGCCGGGCAACCGCCTCCTCCTCGAAGTCGGCAACGATAGCGACACCGTTCTCGGACGGCTGGAACTCCCCGCCGAACCGGATCAACGCGGTCGCCTCCGCCGCGCGCATCTCGAGCCCGCCGCCGGTGGCGCGCAGGAGTTCGTCCTTGGCCTTCGCCGTGAGCGCCACGGGCGCCTCCCCTCGTTTACGTGTGTTGAAGCTTTGAACCGCCCAGCATTCTAGCGCGCCGGCCGGAGGGCCTTGAGAGCAGCTGCCAATTGCATCGGGTCGTGGCGGTTCAGCGGGGCGCCTTCGGCGTCGATTTCGCGCATGGGAGCGAAGACTACCTCGGCGTCGAGGCGGGAGGCGGCGCGCGCGATGTTGTCACGCTCGCCCTCGGAGGTGGCGGTGTTCTCGTCGGCGAGGAAGTAGTCCACGTCGAGCTGCGGGGCGTGCTGGGAGAACACGTGGATGTGCCGCTCGGTGGTAAACCCGTGGGTCTCCCCCGCCTCCGGCGACAGGTTCAGGATCACCACCACCGTTGCCGAGGTTTCGTTGAGCGCCTGCGCGATGTCGGGCACGAGGATGTGCGGGATCACCGAGGAGAACCAGGAGCCGGGACCGATGGTCACCACGTCCGCGTCCATGATCGCCTGCACCGCCGCCTCGCTCGCCGCCGGCTGTGACGGGGTGAGTCGAACGCGCCGCACCGCCCCAGGTGTGGTGGCCACCGCCACTTGACCACGCACGGAGCGCAGCACGCGTGGGTCGTCGTCAAGGCCCGCCACGTCCGCCTCAATGTCCAGCGGCTGCGGGCAGACCGGGATCACGCGGCCGGCCGATCCGGTCCACGTCGCAACTTGATCCAGCGCCGCCTGGGTGTCCCCGAGGCGCTCCGCCAGTCCCGTGATCAGGAGATTGCCTAGCGCGTGGCCAGCCATGGCGCCGTGCCCGCCGAAGCGGTGCTGCAAAGTGTCGCGCCACTGAGCGCCTCCCTCACCGTCGGCGGTTAGGGCCGCGAGCGCCATGCGCAGGTCCCCCGGCGGAACGATCTCCATCTCGCGGCGCAGGCGGCCAGAGGAGCCGCCGTCGTCCGCCACGGTGACCACGGCGTTGATCGTGGACGCACCAGCCTCACGCGCGGCGGTGAGCGTCTGGTACAGGCCGTGCCCTCCCCCAAGGCAGGTGAACGACGTATGGCTCAATTGACCCTTCTTTCTTACGGCCTAACCGACTCGCTTAGTGGCGCTCAAGATCGCGGTGGATCACGTTGACATCCACCTTGCCCTGCTGCCTCAAACGCTTTCCGACGGCCTCCGCCACCGCCACCGAGCGGTGGTGCCCGCCCGTGCAGCCGATGCCGACAGTGATGAAATCCTTGCCCTCGTGGCGGTAGCCGCCCAAAGTGCTGGAAAGCAGGTCGACGAAGTTGTCCACGTATTCGCGGGCACCGTCCTGGTTGAGCACATAGTCGGACACCGCCTGGTCGACGCCACGGAATTCCCGGAGCTCTTCCACCCAGTACGGGTTTGGCAGGAAACGAACGTCAAGCACAATATCAGCGTCGCGCGGCGAGCCGTGTTTGAACCCGAAGGATTCGATGGTGACGTGCTGGCGGCCCACCGGCAGCTCGCCGACGGAGGCCTCCACCGCCCGGCGCAGGTCGTGCACCGACAAGTTGGATGTGTCAATGATGACGTCCGCGGAGGCGCGCAACTCCTCCATCTCCTCCCGCTCGTGCTCGATGCCGGACTGCAGAGTGCCGTCGCCCTGCAGAGGGTGGGTGCGGCGCACCGAGTCGAAGCGGCGGATGAGCACGTCGTCGCGGGCCTCCAAGAACAGCACGAACGGCTCGTGGCCGCGCTCCCGGATCGTCGCGATGGTGCCGAGGAGCGAGCCGTTGAATTTCGCCGCGCGGATATCGCTGACCACCGCGAGCCGCTGCACCGGAGAATCGTCCGCAGCGGCCAAGTCCACCAGCTCCAAAATCAGCTGCGGCGGCAGGTTCTGGGAGACGAAAAAGCCTTTGTCCTCGAAGATCTTCGCTGCCGTGGACAAGCCGCCGCCGGACAGACCCGTGATGATCACGGGGCGCATCGTTGTCGCGGAATCTTCCTGGGGCAATGCGTGTGCGGAGGATGTCGTGGGCATAGGGATCATCCTAGACAAGGACGGGGCGAAGCGCCGGCGATTAGCAGTCTGCCTTTTACTGGTGCAGGTGCTGGTAGATAGTCTCCGCGAGTTTCGGGCCGACGCCCTTGACCTGCTGGATCTCCTCCACCGAGGCCTCCTTGATCTTCTTCACGGACCCGAAGTGCTTGACCAGGTCCGTGCGACGGGCGGGGCCAAGCCCCGGCACCGCGTCTAGCGCGGAGGCGCGCATCCGCTTGGAGCGCTGCTGGCGGTGGTATGTGATGGCGAAGCGGTGCGCCTCGTCGCGGATCTGCTGCAGCAGGTACATGCCCTCGGAGTTGCGGGGCAGGATGATCGGCTCGTCGTCGTCCGGCACCCACACCTCCTCCAGGCGCTTGGCTAGTCCGATGAGCTGCACGTCCACGATGCCCAGCTCGTCAAACACCGCCTGCGCAGCGTTGACCTGGGGCTTGCCGCCGTCGACGATGAACAACTGCGGCGGGTAGGCGAACCGCTTCGCGCCTGTGGACTCGTCCGCCTCGTCCGCGAACGTCTGCGCATCTGCGACCTCATCCGGGTTCGCCAGCTTGTCCTCGTTGTAGCGCTTGAAGCGGCGCCGGGTCACCTCGGCGATTGAGCCGACGTCGTCGGAACGGCCGTCGCCAGCGGCCTCCTTGATGCGGTAGCGGCGGTAGTCGTTCTTTTTTGGCAGGCCGTCCTCGAACACGACGAGCGACGCCACCACGTCCGTGCCCTGGATGTGCGAGATGTCGGTGCACTCGATGCGCAGCGGCGCCTCGTCCATGCCGAGGGCGTCCTGGATGTCCTGCAGCGCCTGAGAGCGGGCGGTGAGGTCGCCCACGCGCTTGAGTTTGTGCTGGTGCAGTGCCTCAGAGGCGTTCTTGTGCACCGTCTCCATCAGCGCGCGCTTGTCGCCGCGCTGCGGCACACGGATCTCCACCGGGCCGCCGCGCAACTCCGCGAGCAGCTCGGCGACCTCGGGCAGCTCCGCCGGCAGCGTTTCCACGAGGATCTCGCGCGGCACCGGCATCGGTGTCTTTGCCTTCGCGCGCGACTCCTGGTCCACGCCGCGGCGGCGCACCTTCTGCGCCTCAATCGTGCGGTCTTCCTCCTGCTCCTGCCGCACGCGCTCCACCGCGTCGGAGTAGTACTGCACCAGAAAGTTCTGCATTAGCGTAGGCAGGGTCGGGTCGGCCTGCCCCTGTTCCAGACGCTCGGCGGCCCCGGGCTCGTCGCCCGTTTTTTCCACCACCCAGCCGCGCTGGGCGCGGATGCGCCCGTCGCGGACGTTGAAGATCTGCACCGCCGCTTCCAGCTCGTCGGTGTCGAAGGCGATGACGTCGGCATCGGTGTCCTGCCCCAAAACCACAGTCTGGCGTTCCATGACCTTGTTTACGGCGCCGAGGTCGTCGCGAAGCCTGGCGGCCTTCTCAAACTCCAGGTTCTCGGACGCTTCCTGCATCTGCGCGGTGATCCCGCGCACGAGCTGGTCCGTGCGGCCCGACATGAAGCTCAAAAAGCCCTGCACGATCTCGTCGTAGGCGGCCTCGTCCACGCGCCCGACGCACGGGGCGGCGCACTTGTCGATGTAGCCGAGCAAGCACGGCCGCCCCAGCGACTCGTGCCGGTTGAACACGCCGTTGGAGCAGGTGCGGATGGGAAACACTCGCGTGAGCAGGTCGAGGGTTTCGCGCACAGCCCACGCGTGCGAGTACGGCCCGAAGTAGCGCACGCCCTTGCGCTTCGGCCCGCGGTAGAAGAACGCGCGCGGGTAGCGCTCCCTCACACTCACCGCGAGCATGGGGTACGTCTTGTCGTCGCGGTACATGACGTTGAACCACGGGTCGAAGCGCTTGATCCACGTGTACTCCAGCTGCAGCGCCTCCACCTCGGAGGCCACCACGGTCCACTCCACGGAGGCGCCGGTGTAGACCATCTGGCGGGTGCGCGGGTGCAGCGTGTGCGGCGGCTGGAAGTAGTTGTTCAGGCGCGCGCGCAGGTTCTTGGCCTTGCCCACGTAGATGACGCGGCCGTCGCGGTCGCGGAACTTGTATACCCCAGGGTCGGTCGGGATGGTGCCCGGCGCCGGGCGGTAACTTTGCGGATCCGCCAACGCTTAATCCTGCGGCATGTACTTGGCTTCGAGCGCGCGGAAGTCTTCCACGGCCTTCAAGGCGTGCTCCTTGTCGCCGGACTGGATGGCCCACAGGGGCACGTACTCGAACTCCGGCAGCTCAAGGCGCGCCATGCGCGAGCCCTTCGGAAAGCTCAGCCCGTAGATCACGGCCCACGGGTAGAAGCGGGTGCCGATGATGTTGCGCACCTGCACGCCGTCCTCGTTCGCGCGCACCCGCGGGCGCGTCAGCGCGATCCAGGACAGCACGGAGATGATCAGGCCGACACCGATGAAGGCGAACTTGTCCAGGCTGGTGATGGCCACGCCGGTGAACTCGGCGTCCACAGCCCAGGACATGAACACGTGCACAGCCATGACCAAAACAATCCAGCCCACGGCCACCTTGCGCAGAAACTTCGAGGTCAGTTCGAGTTCCCAGGGTTTCGTGGTGGTGGTGGCGTGCGGGTCGAGCGCGTTGAGGTAGGCAATCTCGTCCCGGTCCGAAAGTCCCGCGGTTTGGTGCTGTTCAGCCACTGCCTTACTCCTTACAAGCGCTCGAGCATTGTTGCGTGTCGACGTCCCAAAGGCCGCCCCACGCCCTCCGAGTTACCTTAACCCTTCAACGGCAGAGCGCGAACTTTGCGCAGTTCCGCAGCAGTGCCGGCGGCGGCGCGCATGGCTTCCGCGCCCTTATCTTCCTTGGCGTCCTCGCCGCCGGCGCGCTCGTAGGCCTGGTCCTCGTCGTCCACGGTGAGCACGCCGTTGCCCACCGGGGTCTGTTCGTCCAGCGCCACGCGGGTCAGTCCGGCGGTCACGGAGTCGCACACATACTGGAAGTGGGCCGTCTCGCCGCGGATGACGCAGCCGAGGGCGACCACTGCGTCGTAACGCTTGGCGCAGGCCTGCGCAACCACCGGCAGCTCGAGGGCGCCTGCGACGGCGTACTCCTCCACCTTCACGCCGAGCTCCCGGGCCTCATCCCGCGCGCCGGCGCGCAGCAGGTCGACGATCTTGTCGTTCCAGCGGGTGTAGACCACCGCGATGGTCATACCCTCCGCCTGTATGGAATAGTCCTCGGGTGCTCCGCTCGATGCCACTTACAGCTCCTTTTGGGTCCGTTTTAGGTTCCGTACCCCGGATGGGCGTGGAGCCACTCGGCCACGCCAGGAAGGTCGTGGCCCATCCGGTCGCGCTTGGTGCGCAGGTACTCGATGTTGTCGTGTGTGGGAACGATCTCAATCCTACTGCGGCGCGCCACCTCGGGGCCGTAACCCGCCAGCGCGTCGGACTTGTCCGGATTGTTGGTGAGCAGCTCGAAGGTGTCCACCCCCAGATCCGCCAGGATCTGCCCTGCCGCGGAGTACTCCCGTGCGTCCGCCGGCAGGCCCTGCTCCAGGTTCGCGTCCACGGTGTCGAGGCCCGCGTCCTGCAGCCGGTAGGCCTGCAGTTTCGCCATCAGCCCGATGCCGCGTCCCTCGTGCCCGCGCAGGTAGACCACCACCCCGCGGCCGGCGGCCTGGATGCGCCGCATGGATTCGCGCAGCTGCGGGCCGCAGTCGCAGCGCGTGGATCCGAACACGTCGCCGGTGAGGCACTCGGAGTGCACCCGCACCAACACATCGGAAGCGTGCGCAAGCTTCTCGACGCCTCCGGCAACCAACGCCACATGCTCCACCCCGGAGACAGTGTCGCGGTAGCCCACCGCGGTGAACTCACCCAACTCGGTGGGAAGCTTCGCCTGCGCGACGCGCTCGACGGTGCGCTCGTGGTGGCGGCGGTACTCGGCCAGCTGCTCGATGGAGATCATGGGCAGCCCATGGATGCCGGCGAAGCGGCGCAGCTCGCCGACACGCGCCATGTCCGTCGGGTCGTCCTCGGAGACGATCTCGCAAAGCGCACCAACCGGGGTCTTGCCCGCGAGCCGCGCCAGGTCCACGGCCGCCTCCGTGTGGCCGGGGCGTTCCAGCACTCCGCCTGCTTTGGCGCGCAGGGGCACCACGTGGCCGGGGCGGGTGAAGGACGCGGCGGTGGCGGAGTCGTCGGCAAGCAAGGCGATCGTCGTTGCGCGCGAGCGCGCGGAGATGCCGGTGGTGCCGGTGGCCGCGTCCACGGTGACGGCGTACGCGGTGCCGTGCAGGTCCTGGTTGTTCGCCACCATCGGCGGCAGCTCGAGCGCGGTGGCGCGCTCGTCCGACATGGACACGCAGATGTAGCCGGAGGTGTGGCGCACCATGAAGGCAACCAGTTCCGGGGTGGCGTCCTCGGCGGCGAAGATGAGGTCGCCCTCGTTCTCGCGGTCCTCGCTGTCCACCACAACGACGCCCTTGCCAGCGCGGATGGCGGCGAGAGCCTCCTCGACCGTATTCAACGTCATACCGTCCAAGCCTATCCCTGCACCATTTTCTCAACGTATTTGGCCACGATGTCCGCCTCCAGGTTCACTGGGTCGCCGGGTGCGAGCTCGCCGGCGGTGGTTTCGCGCATCGTGGTTGGGATAAGCGAGACTTCGAAGTAGCCTTCACCCACCGCTGAGACGGTCAAAGAGGTGCCGTTGACCGCGATGGAGCCTTTCTCGACGACGTAGCGGGAAAGCTGGCGCGGCAGCGTGAAGCGCACGACTTCCCAGTGCTCCGACGGGGTGCGCGAGACCACCTCGGCCACGCCGTCGACGTGGCCCTGGACGATGTGGCCGCCCATGCGCTGGCCCGCGGCGAGCGCCCGCTCAAGATTCACCTTGGAACCGGCCTTGTAGGTGCCGAGCCGGGAGCGGTCCAAGGTTTCGCGCATCACGTCCGCGGTGAAGGTGCCGGAGGCGTTGTCCACCACCGTCAGGCACACCCCGTCCACGGCGATCGAGTCGCCGGGTGCGGCATCTTCGGTGACTTTGGGGGCGCGGACGGCGATCCGGACGGCGTCGTCAAGCTGCTCAAGCTCCTCCACCACCCCGATTTCCTCAACGAGTCCCGTAAACATCTCTCTCCATTTCTATGAACACGTCGTTTCCCACCGGCCGCACGAGCGTCGTGCGGAAGCGGCGGGCGTCGGCGATAGTGCCTGCAATGGCGCGGTCCAGCACCCCGCGGCCGGCGCCGAGGAGCGCGGGCGCGATGTATGCCTGCACCGCGTCAACCAGATCGAGCTCGAGAAAGCTCGCGGCGAGTGCCGCGCCGCCTTCCACCAGCACGTCGCGCGCACCGGTCTCCCACAGCGCGTCCAGCGCCTCCGCAGGCGTGGCGTACTGCTCGAAGCCTAAGCGGGTGAGGTTGCCCTCGGGCACCTCCCGAGACCCGATTACCACGCGGCGCGGCTGGTGCTCGCGCAAGCTGCCGTCCGGGAACCGGGCGGTCAGCGACGGGTCGTCGGCGATCGCGGTGCCGGTTCCGACGATAATCGCGTCGAGCTTCGCGCGGTCCGCGTGCACCAGCTCCCGGGCGTCCTCGCCGGTGATCCACTTGCTCGTGCCGTCCGCCGCGGCGGTGAAGCCGTCGAGCGTGGAGGCGAACTTCAGCGTCACGCTCGGCCGGCCCAGGCGCACCGAGCGCAGCCAGGGCTGCAGCGCCGCGACCCGCACCGGCTGAAAGTCCACCTCGACGCCGTGGGCGCGCAAATAATCGGCTCCGCCGGCGGCCGCTTCGTCGGGGTCGGCGGTGAAATACACCACCCGCCGAATTCCCGCGTCCACGAGTGCGTGTGAGCAGGGCCCGGTGCGGCCGGTGTGGTTGCACGGCTCCAGGGTCACCGCGGCGGTAGCGCCCCGGGCGCGCTCGCCCGCTTCGCGCAGGGCGTTGATCTCTGCGTGCGGCCCGCCTGCCGGCGAGGTCGCGCCGGTGGCGATGAGCTCGCCGGAGGCGTCGACAAGCGCACAGCCCACCGGAGGATTTGGCGAGGTAGCGCCCCGGACGGACTCGCCGGCCTCGATCGCCGCGGAGATGGCGCCGAGTTCCTCGGTCACCCCTGCGCCGCCTCCCGGGCGAGCTCGCGCAGGCGCTCCACCGCCTCTGCCGGGTTGTCGGCGCCGAAGACCGCGGAACCGGCCACGAACGCATCCACGCCAGCCTCCGCAGCCTGCGCGATGGTCGCGCTCGCGATGCCGCCGTCAATGCCGATGATGGTGTCCAGGCCCGCCTCCTTGATGCGGTCTCGCAGCACCATCACCTTGCCCAAGACCTCCGGCATGAACTTCTGGCCGCCAAAACCCGGCTCCACACTCATGACCATGACCTGGTCGAAGTGCTCCAGATCGTCCAGGTACGGCTCAATCGCGGTACCAGGCTTGATGGCAAATCCGGACTGCACACCCAGCTCGCGGCACTGCTTCGCGGCCGCGACGTGGTCGCCCACGGCTTCGACGTGGAACACGAGACGGTCGCCGCCGGCTTTGACGTAGGTTTCGAACCAACGCTCCGGCTCTTCGATCATCAGGTGCATGTCCAGGAACTGATCCGTGACACCGTTGACCGCCTTGGTCACGTCCGGGCCGAAGGAGAGGTTGGGCACGAAGTGGCCGTCCATGATGTCCACGTGGATCAGGTCCGCGTTAGCCACCTTGCGCACGTCGTCGCCGAGCGCGGCGTAGTTCGCGGCCAGAATTGAGGGGGCGATCTGAATCATGGGCCCTACCTTAGCTTTTGCGCAGCACAGCGAAGAACATTGCGTCGGTGCCGTGGCGGTGCGGCCACATCTGCACGCTCGGGCCCTCGCCCACATCCTCCATGCCGGCCGCCCACTCGCGGGCGTCGAGCTCCTCCACGCCGCCTTTCGCCAATTGCTTTTCGACGATCCTCCGGGTCTCGCGCACATCCGGCGAGCACGTGGAGTAAACCACCACTCCACCCGGCTTGGCCAGGTTCACGGCAGATTGGAGCAGCTCTTCCTGCAGCTGGGTCAGCTCCGCGATGTCGTCTTCGGACTTCGTCCAGCGCGCCTCCGGACGCCGACGCAGCGCGCCCAGCCCGGAGCAGGGGGCGTCCACCAGGATGCGGTCGTAGCCCGGCTCGAGCTTCGGGTCGCGCCCGTCGGCGGTGTGGACGGTCACCGGCAGGCCGCGCACCGTCTTGGAGATCAGCTCCGCGCGGTGCGGGCTGACTTCGACGGCGTCGACCGTGGCGGCATCGATAGCCGCGATCGCCCCGATGAGCGCAGCCTTGCCGCCAGGGCCCGCACACAGGTCAAGCCAACGGCCTTGATCCTGCTCGACGGGGACCTCGGTGACAGCGCGCGCGATGATCTGCGAGCCCTCGTCCTGCACCGCAGCGAGGCCCTCGCGCACCGGCTCGAGCTGGCCTGGGTCCCCCTCCGGCAGGTACACCGCGTACGGCGAGTACGTGCCCTGCTCGCCGCCGGTGCTAAGCGCAAGCTCTTCCGCGGAGATCTCTCCCGGGCGCGCCACCAGGTGCACGACGGGGCGGGCCGAGTCCGCCTCGAGCGCGGCCTCCAGCTCGTCGCGCTTGTCGCCGAGCGCCTCAGAGAAGGAGTGCGCAATCCACTCCGGGTGGGCATGGGTGAACGCCAGCGCACCCAGCTCGCTGTCCGGGGCGAGGGTGCGCAGCCACTCGTCGGCGGGCGTGCGGGCGATGGAACGCAGCACACCGTTGGCGAAGCCCTTCGCCTTCTCGTGGCCGGCAGCCTCGACGAGCCGCACCGAGGTATCCACCGCGGCGTGATCGCCCACGCGGGTGTAGAGCAGCTGGTAAGCACCCAGGCGAAGCGCGGCGAGCACCTCGGGCACGATCCGTTCGAGCTCCCGCGAAGCGTTCTTCGCGATCACCGCGTCGAGCACCCCGAGGCTGCGCAACGTGCCGTAGGCCAGCTCGGTGGCGAACGCGGCGTCTCGGCCGGTGATCTTCCGCTCGCGCAGGATGCTGGGCAGGGTGAGGTTGGCAAAGGCGCCGTCACGGACGACGCGCAGCACCACCTCGAAGGCCGCCTCGCGCGCCGGGTCGCCGATGCTGGCCGGGCGCCCTTTCACCGTGTAGCGCTGGCGCCCGCCGCCCTGCTTGCGAGGCTGCTGCGCTGCACCGCGGCCCTGCTGCCGGTTGCGCTGGTGCGCCGGCTTGTCCTCGCGCCGTCCCGCGGAGCGCGACCTGAATCCTCCGCTCACTCGAACACCACTCCTTCTTTCGCGTCAGCGGCCAACCCGCGGGCCCAGTCCGCCGCGTTCATCATCTTCTTGCCCGGCGGCTGGATCGTGCCCAGTCGCACGTCCCCGTCGGCGGTGCCCACGAGCACCTCATTCTTGCCAAACGCGGCCTCACCCGGAGCCAACGAGCCCTCCCCGGTCGGGGTGACCGGGCCGAGCTTGAAGCGGTTCTCCCCGCGCATCGTCCACGCGCCCGGCGCCGGAGTGTGGGCGCGGATGCCGCGGTCGATCACGGCGGCCGGCTGGTTCCAGTCCACTCGGGCGTCCGTAGGGGTGATCTTGTGGGCGTAGGTGCCCTCTTCCGGTTGCGGTGTCGGTTCCGCGGTGCTTGCCTCCAGCGCATCCATGGTTTCAACCAGCAGGTCAGCACCCGCGTAGGCGAGGCGCTCCAGCAGCTCGCCGCTGGTTTCCGCCTCGCCGATCTCGGTTTCCAACGTGTCCAGGATGTCGCCGGTGTCCAGGCCCTCGTTGATTCGGAAGGTGGTCGCGCCGGTGACCGCGTCCCCGGCGGCGATCGCAGCCTGCACCGGTGCCGCCCCGCGCCACTGAGGCAGCAGAGAGAAATGCAGGTTTACCCAGCCGTGCTTCGGGATGTCCAGCATGTCGGCCGGGATGAGGTTGCCGTAGGCCACCACCGGGATCGCGTCAGGTGCCAGCTCCTCCAGTTGCTGCCGGATGGCGTCGTCGCGCGTGAGGCTTTCCGGGGTGAGTACCTCAATGCCGTGCTCGACGGCGAGCGCCTTGACCGGCGACGGGTGCAGCGTGCGCCCACGGCCGCGGCGCGCGTCCGGGCGGGTGAGCACCGCGACGACCTCGTGGTCGGAGGCGATGAGCCGCTCGAGTGCCGCGGCGGCGGGTTCGGGGGTGCCGGCGAATACGAGTCGCATAAAAACGTTCTCCTTAGCTCCAGTCGGCGGCCCGGATCGCCGCCATCGCTTCCTTGCGTTGCTCCGATGCCATCCTGCGCATGAACATCACGCCATCCAAATGGTCCGCTTCGTGCTGGATGCAGCGCGCCAACAACCCGGTGCCGCGCAGGGTAAGCGGGCGCCCGTAGCAGTCCTGGCCGCGGGCCACCACCGTCCTGTGGCGGGTGACCTCCCCGCGCACGTCCGGCACCGACAGGCAGCCCTCGACGCCGGTCTGCATCTTGTCGCCCAACGGTTCCCACACGGGGTTGACGATATGCCCGCGCATGCCCTGGCAGTCGAAAACAAAGATCCGGCGCGCAAGCCCGATCTGGTTCGCGGCCAGGCCCACCCCGCCAGCGTGGTCCATGGTTTCCAGCATGTCGGCGACCAGCCGTTCGAGGGCGGCATCGAAAACCGTGACCTCTGCCGCAGCGGTGTTGAGCACTGGGTCGCCGAACAGGCGGATGTCGCGGATAGCCATGGGGTGCAAGTGTAGTGCCACGCCCAAACACGCGACCCAGCTAGCCGATGTCCACCGGATTGACCTGGATGCGAAGCGGCAGGTCCTGCTTCGCCGTCGTCCACGCTACCGCTCCCGCGCGAAGGGCCTTGCCCAGCGCGGTGCGCCCGGCTAGCGGGGTGCGCACCAGTATCCGCTGCGCGGGGCCGAGCGCCTGCCTGTTCCATTCGCCCGGCAGCCGCACCCCCGGCGGCAGGTCCACCGGGCCGAGCAGCTCGGCGTGCTCGGGTAGCTCGGTGCGGGCGAAGAACTCGTCTAACCCGTCGCGCGGGGCATCCACCACCGCCACGTGCACCGCCGGCGGGAAACGCGCCTCGCGCCGCAGCGACAGCTCGAGGGCTGCGAACCCGCGCGCGTCCCAGCGGATCAGGTGCTGCACCACCGGCAGCGAGGGCTCTGCCACCACGACCACTTCCCCGCCGGCGCTGTGCGGCTGCACCAGCGTGGCCGCCCCCATCCACTTGGCAAAGGTGTCCTCCACCGCGCGCAGGTCCGGCCGTTGCATCAGCGCCCAGGCGTCCAGGAGCACTGCCGCACCGTAGCCTCCCTCAACGTGCGGCTCCGCACCCGGCGTGGCTACCACCAACGCCGGACCCGGCTGCACCTGCGCACGCACGTTCTCGCCGCCAGAGGTGATCACCTTGTACTTGGCAAAGGCCCGCCCCAGCTCCTCCGCCGTGCGCTCCGTGCCCAACACCACCGCGCGCAGCCTGCGCGAGCCGCAGGCCGGGCACACGTGCGCCGGGTCCATCCGCCCACACCACCGGCACGTCGGCGCCGCGGCCTCGCCGCCCGAAGGCAGGCTCAGCGGCCCGTTGCACCACCGGCAGCGCGCCGGTGTCCGGCATTGCCCGCACGCGAGCGACTGGATGTAGCCGGTGCGCGGCACTTGGAACAGCACAGGGGTACCGCGCGCGAGCGCTTGTGCCGCCGCTTGGAACGCCGACGACGGCAGGCGAGCCTGCTTCGCGCGCGGGTCGCGCTCCATCTCAAAGTCCGAATCCCCCGCGGCGTGGATGTACGGCGAACGGGTGCGCAGGCTCTGGCGTGGGGCGACCAGCTCATGCATCCACCCGGATTCCACCAGCAGCTGCGCCTCGGCCGTGCGTGCATGCCCGCCGAGAATCAACGAGCACCCCTCCTGCGCCGATCGCGTTGTCAGCACCTCGCGCGCGTGCACGTACGGCGCGCGCGGGTCCACCAGGTTGTCGTCGCCGTCGAACATGAGCGCCGCAAACCGCAGGTTTTCCACCGGCGCGAACGCTGCCGAGCGCGTGCCCACCACAATCCGGCCCTGCCCGTGCAGCACCGATAAGTAGCGCGAGTACCGCGCCTGCGGTCCCTGCGATGCCGTCAGGATTGTCACCTGCCGCGCACCGACGATCTCTTTCAGCGCCGCCTCGCACGCGTTCACGTCTTTCTGGTCCGGCACCACAATCAGCGCGCCCGCCCCGTCCAACGCCACCTTCGCCGCCAGCGACGCCAACGCCGCAGCCCAGTCGTCCCCCGGTGCAACCTGCCACGCCGCCCGCGCAATCTTGCCGGCCACCACCGCGTCCACGAAGGACTCGCCAAAGGTGTACGCAGTCCACGCCGACAAGTCCGGCTCCCTGGCCTCCCCCAATTCCTCCCAGGGAGTGGAGGTGTCCGTTTCCTCCGCCTTCGCGTGGCGCGCCGGGATAGCAGAGCGGTAGATATCGGATCGCACGCCCGCATAGCGGTCCGCGAGTGCGTCGATAAGCTCGCGCGTTTTCGCCGGAGCAACAACCTCCGGCGAGATGACCCGCTCGATGAAGCGCAACGACCCCTCGTGCCGCGATTTCGAAGCGCGCTCGAGTACCACCGCGTCCACGAGCCGACCCGCAAAGCGCACGCGCACCCGCACCCCGGGCTGCACCGCGTCCGCATCCTGGGAGGGCACCAGGTAGTCGAAGGGCCTGTCCAGATGCGCGAGACCGAGCATGGGCAACACGCGCGCGACTGGGGCTTCGGCGGCGGGCGTGTCAGACATGACCCCGGATTCTAAACCACCGCCCGACACCGCCTTCGAGCGCGAACACCCCAATCGCCCACTCGGGGCTTGTTTGGGGTACTAATAAGGCTGAAGGAATCATTCTCACGCGCGTTTGAAAGACCCCGCCACCCTAATGAAACGCCTGTTTACCGTAGTCGCCTCCGCCACCCTCCTCGCCGCAGCGGCGCTCTCGCCTACCCCCGCCTCCGCTGATGCGGCGAAAGTGACGCAGCTGGCCCTGCGGGAAGGCGCGCAGATCATCCCCGGCGATTCCTTCGGCCCCATCCTCGCGCAGGGAGCAGGTTCGCCTATCGACGGCAGCTCCGCTTTCATCACCGGCTCCTCCGACCACGCACGCAGCGTCGTCGAGGATGGCTGGCGCCGCGCCTACGACGGCCTCCCTAACCAGATGAAGCAGGCCGTGCCCCCGCACCTGCGCCCGCCGGAACCGGCGAAACCGGCCGACGTCACCGTGGTGCCCGCGCAGGAGCCTTCTCCTTCGCCCGTGCCGCCGAAGTGCTACAACTGCGTCGCCATCACCTACGACGACGGCCCGGTCCCCGGCTCCACCGAGCGTCTGCTGGACATCCTCAAGCGCAAGGACGCGCACGCCACCTTCTTCGTGGTGGGCCGCAACGCCAACGCCTACCCGCAGATTCTGCGCCGGATCCGCGACGAGGGCCACACCATCGGTAACCACTCCGTCGACCACCCCGACCTGGCCAGGCAGTCCGATGCCGCAATCGCCGCCCAACTGGACGGCACGAACGCCGCGCTGAACAAGCAGGCCGGCGTGGAGCCGCACTGGATTCGCCCGCCGTACGGTTCCTACGATTCGCGCGTGGCCTCCGCCGCCGGCGATCGCGGCATGTCGCTGGCCATCTGGGACGTGGACACGGCAGACTGGCAGCACCGCAACCCAACCACCACCTGCAAGCGTGCGGTCGACGGCGCGCGCGAAGGCTCCATCATCCTCATGCACGACATCCACGAGCCCACCGTCGACGCGGCGGAGTGCGTCATCGACGGTCTGCGCGCCAAGGGGCTCAATCCGGTCGGGCTCGATGAAATGATCAAGCGCCCCGAAATCGGTCACGTGTACACGAGGGCGGATTAGACCTAAACTGCGGGCGTGAGTGAACAAACGCAGAAGACCGCCCGCACCGGTTGGCTCAAAGCGGTTCCCTACGCCACGGTGGCCGCCTACGCCCTCGGCCCGCTGCTGCTCATCCCCGCGGTGAGCAGCCCGTGGCCGGTCGTGGCCTACATCTTCGCGGTGGCCGCCATCGCCGGGCTTATCGACGGCATCGCGTTCCGCCCGAACTGGTCCTTGCCACTGCTAGCCGGATTCGGCTTCTGGATTGCTAAGGCCCTCTACTTCAACGACGGCACGTTCATCTATGTGCTTGGCGCAGCGTTGACCTGCGCGGCGGCGATGGGGCTTGGGTCGTTGGTGGGCGGCAGCTCGTCGAGAAGCGAAGCGACGGTGTAGCCGGTGGAGACTTGGAGCCTGAACCACCCCGACTACGGCCTGATCGAGGTCCGTGTCGGCTTCGACCGCGACTTTGCCGCAGAGGACGCGAGCTGGCCCGGCGAGGAAGCCGAGAAGCCGGGGACGATAGCAACCGCGGAAAGTTCGTTGAAAGAACGCCTTCAACTGTGGTCGAAAAACCCCTCCGAGCGCATGGAGGTGCGCGTCGACAGCGCGGTGCAGCACCGCTACAACGACATCACCAGCACCCGTCTACCGCTGTTCGGCGACGGCCCGAAAGACGAGCTGGAAACACCGATGCTGGTGGGACTCGACCGTGCGAAGCCGCACCTGAAGCTGCGGGTCAGTGGCTTGGATGAGCTGCTGAGCGTGGAGTTCCGCGAAGGCGACACGGTGGTGGAGTTCGACCCTCCCGCTGGCTCACGCGGCGCGCACCGTCGCGAAACCATGGAGTCCAGCGAGCTCAAGCGCACCCTGATCCCCATGGCCGAAGGCTTGGGCAAGGGTGGATGGGCGCTCGCCGTGCTGCTGCTCGGGCCGATCCTCTCCCGGTTTTTCAAGTGGTTGCTGGGTTTTCTGCCCGACTGGGACCTGCCGGACTGGCAGCTGCCGCACATGGACCTGCCGGTACCTGAGTTGCCGAAGCTCGATTTGCCGCTGCCCGACATCAACTGGCCAAATTTCGACCTGCCCGAGGTGCCCGAGTGGGCGCTCTGGCTGATGGAGTACTCCAAGATTTGGGTGCCGGTGATCATCGGCATCGTTGTCGGCGTAGTCGCGCTGCGCAACCACAAGCGCTCCGAGAGAGAAAAAGCCGCCTGGAGCAACCACCAGGCGGCAGAAAAGATGGAGACGGACTAGACGCCGGCGGCGGCCTTGAGGTCGTCGACCTTGTTGGTGCGTTCCCACGGCACGTCGATGTCCGTGCGGCCGAAGTGGCCGTATGCGGCAGTCTGCGCGTAGATCGGGCGCTTGAGGTCCAGTTCGCGGATGATCACCTCCGGGCGCAGGTCAAAGACCTTCTCCACCGCCTGCTGGATGCTCTCGTCCGTCTGCCCCTCGGTGGCGGTGCCGAACGTCTCAACGTACAGACCCACCGGGTTCGCGCGGCCGATGGCGTAAGCGACCTGCACCTCGACGCGCTCCGCCAGGCCCGCGGCGACGATGTTCTTGGCCACCCAGCGCATCGCGTACGCGCCGGAGCGGTCCACCTTTGACGGGTCCTTGCCGGAAAACGCGCCGCCGCCGTGGCGGGCCATACCGCCGTAGGTGTCCACGATGATCTTGCGGCCAGTCAGGCCTGCGTCACTCATCGGGCCGCCCTGGATGAAGGAGCCGGACGGGTTGACCAGCACCTTGGTGTCTTCACGGTAGTAACGCTCCAGGTCGGCGTCTTTGAGCACCCAGTTGATCACGTGCTCGCGCAGCGCCGCCTCCAGCGGCTCGCCGGTGAAGTCCGGGTCGTGCTGCGTGGAGATGACGATCGTGTCGATGAACACCGGGGTCTGACCATCATAAGCGAAGGTCACCTGTGTCTTGCCGTCCGGGCGCAGCCCGTCCACGATGCCCTCGTGGCGCACCTGGGACAGTCGGCGCGCCAGGCGGTGCGCCGTGGAGATCGGCAACGGCATGAACTCCGGTGTCTCGTTGGTGGCGTAGCCGAACATCAGGCCCTGATCGCCCGCGCCGGTCTGGTCCTCCGCGCCGGTGGAGGTGTTCTCGCGGACCTCCTGGGAGGTCACCACGGAATCGTGGATCTCCGTGGATTGGTCGCCGATGGCGATGTTCACGCCGCAGCTGCGGCCGTCGAAGCCGACCTCGGAGGAGTCGAAGCCGATCTCCACCAGTTTCTCGCGCACAATCCGGGCGATGTTTGAGTAGGCGGAGGTCCGCACCTCTCCCGCCACGTGCACCTGACCGGTCGTGGCGAGGGTCTCCACGGCCACCTTCGCGTCCGGGTCCTGGGCGAGCATGTCGTCCAGGATCGTGTCCGAGATCGCGTCGCAAATCTTGTCGGGGTGGCCCTCGGTGACCGATTCGCTTGTGAACAAGCGGAAGTACGTATCAGTGGACAAAGCAGTCTTTCCTTTGCATTTGGGCGGACGGGTTGCGTTCCGGCGCACCTGCTGGGCGGCTCAGCTGAGTACAGGCTGAAACGGAAGCGGCACGTCGTTTAAGCCATGCCCACGATAGACCAAGCTGTCTAAATGTGCAATGTCACTACGCGAGACGCTCTACCGCGTCCCAGATGTGCACTGCGACCTCGTGCTTAGTGCCGTCCGGAATCTCCTCTTCGCCCCCGCCGGCGCTGAGCAGCCAGCCACGGTTGCGGGCCTGCCCGAACACGCCACCGCCGGCCACGGAGTTGAGCATGAGCATGTCCGCGCCCTTTCGCTTGAGTTTCGCGCGGCCGTTTTCCAGCTCGTTGTCCGTCTCCGCGGCGAACCCGATAATGGTCGCGGCGATCTGTCCCGCCTCGCGCATGCCTACGAGGTCCTTGAGAATGTCCGGGTTTTCGGTGAGTCGGATCGTGGACAACGCGTCGTCTGCCTGGCCCTTCTTCAGCTTCGTGTTCGCTTCCGCTTCTGGACGAAAATCTGCCACCGCGGCCGCCATGATCACCACGTCAGCGTCCGGTGCGCGATCCACCATCGCCTGCCGCATCTCGCGGGTGGAGCCGACCTTGACTACCTCCGCACCCGACGGCGGTTCCAGCTCGTCGGTCGCGCCCGCCACGATGGTCACTTTCGCGCCGCGCTGCGCGGCGATGTCGCCCAGGGCGTAGCCCTGCTTGCCGGAGGACCGGTTGCCGATGTAGCGCACCGGGTCGATGTTCTCCTGGGTGCCACCCGCGCTGATCAGCACTCGTTTGCCCGCAAGCGTCTGGGTGAACGCTGTCGTGCCGTTCGTGCTCAAAACAGTGCGCGCCAGCTGGGCGATCACATCCGGCTCCGGCAAGCGCCCAGGACCTGTGTCTTTACCGGTAAGCCGCCCGTGCGCGGGCTCGAGCACGGTGATCCCGCGCTCGCGCAGCGTTGCGACATTCACCTGCGTCGCCGGGTTGAGCCACATCTCCGTGTGCATGGCTGGCGCCAGCACCACCGGACACGTAGCCACGAGAATGGTGGAGGTGAGCAGGTCGTCTGCCCGTCCGGCGGCCACCCGGGCAATCAGGTCCGCCGTCGCGGGCGCCACGACGATCAGATCCGCCTCCTGCCCCACCCTCACATGCTGCACCTCGTCCACGCGGGTGAAGACGCTGGTGTCCACCGGGTTGCCGCTCAGCGCTTCAAACGTGGCGGCGCCAACGAAGTTCAGCGCGTTTGTGGTCGGGATGACGCGAACCTCGTCCCCCGCCTCTTTGAAGTTGCGAACCAGGTGGCACGCCTTGTACGCGGCGATTCCGCCGGATACTCCAATGACTACACGCAGCGGTTGCGTTGGATTCTGGGCCGAATTCTGGGCTTCGCTCATGAGCCCCAAGCATACAAAAACCGCCGCCGCCCAGCGGTGTTGCTGGGCGGCGGCGGTGACCTACCGTGCGCTACTGCTGCGCGACAGGCTTACTGGCCTTCCTCGTGCTCGAGCAGGCCTGCCTCGATCTCGCGCAGAGCGATCGACAGCGGCTTCTCGCCCGGCTCCGGGGAAACCAGCGGTCCCACGAACTCGAAGACACCGTCCTCGGAATTCTGGTAGAAGCTGTTGATCTGGCGGGCACGCTTCGCTGCGAAGATGACGAGCGCGTACTTCGACGACACTTTCGTCAAAAGCTCGTCGATCGGGGGCGCCGTAATGCCCTCCGGAGTGTCGTAGACGTTTTCCTGCTGGGGGGTTTCCTCGGCAGCGGACGTCTCGGACAGATCCTTAGTTGTGTTGCTCACGTGTAACCCACTCGCTAACTGTTGTTGGAAGATGTGCCTTGAAGAATGCCGGCGATGGCCGCCACCGCCGCATCCACGTCGTCGTTGACCACCACGGTGTCGAATTCGCCCTGAGCGTCGAGCTCCTTCCGGGCGGTGGTGAGCCTGCGCTCAATCACCTCTGGAGTCTCAGTGCCGCGCCCAGTGAGGCGCTGGACGAGCACATCCCACGACGGCGGCGCCAAAAACACGGTCCGCGCTTCCGGCAGCAGTCGTTTGATGTTGCGTGCGCCTGCCAGGTCAACTTCGACGAGAACGGGGCGTCCGGCTTCCATGGCCTCCTGCACCGGACCGGCAGGTGTGCCGGAGCGCTGTAGGCCTCCGTGAATGTCGGCCCACTCCAGCATCTCTCCGCGGTCAATTCGGCCCTGGAAGTGTTCGGGGGTGACAAAGAAGTAGTCCTTGCCGTCCACCTCACCCGGACGCGGTGCGCGGGTAGTCATGGAGACGGAGAAGTACAAATCCGGTACGGCAGTGCGAAGGCCGCCCACCACCGTCGACTTTCCCACCGCAGACGGGCCAGCCAGAACGACCAGCTGTCCGCGGGGAGCCACCTCGGACACGTTTAGTTCTCTTCGTAGCCGAAGCGCTCGAGCAGCGCGCGACGCTGACGGTCGCCGAGGCCGCGCAGACGACGGGTCTGAGCGATCTCCAGCTCCTCCATGATCTCGCGAGCCTTGACCTTGCCCACCTTCGGCATAGCCTCGAGGAGTGCGGAGACCTTGGTCTTGCCGATGATCTCGTCGGTGTCAGCCTTGTCCAGGACGTCCTTGAGCGTGGTCTCGCCGCGCTTGAGGGATGCCTTCAGCTCGGCACGAGCCTTGCGGGCCTCAGCAGCCTTCTCAAGTGCTGCCTTGCGCTGCTCATCGGTCAACTGTGGAAGTGCCACGGGTTCCTCCATGTGATAGTTACGAACATTTGTCCAGTCCGACATGTGCCGGATCCGGGGCGCACTCCGCCGAATGTCATCGGTGCAATTCGCCACGTCCGGCACAGTCTAACACTGCTTTTTCTGCAACGGTGCTGCGGAGCGCGTTATGCACCGCATTTCTCCACGTCACCGTGCGACGGAATTAAACTACCAGGGATTTTGCTAGGCGGTAAATACACCCTAGCCTTTCGCCTGTTTCCCCAGGTCAGATACGCGTTTACGCAGCTCAGCGACTTCCGGTCCTGCCGCGAGGACCGAGCGGGAAACGCTGGGGAAAACGAGGTGTCCAACCTCACCTGCGATCGCCTGGGCATCGTCCATCGTCGCTCCTTGCGCACCCACGCCCGGCATCAGCACCGGCGCGTTCAGCTGGTCCAGCACCGGAGGGTTTTGCACAGTCGCGCCGACGACCACACCGACGTGCCCAATGTATTCAGGATCGTCGCCACGGTTGTACTCCGCGCACTCATCCACCATCCGCTGCGAGAGCATCTTTCCGTCGATAGTGCCGGTCTGCAGCGCCACCGCTTCCGGGTTGGAATTGGCGGCCATGACAAACACGCCCTTGCCGTGCTGGGCCGCCAGCTCGATCGCCGGGTTGAGCGAGCCGACACCAAGGTACGGTGTCAAAGTCAGCGCGTCGGCCTCCAGCGGAGAACCCGGCGCTAGCCAGGCCGCCGCGTAGCCCGCCATGGTGGACCCGATGTCGCCGCGTTTCGCATCGGCGATTACCAAGGTGCCGCTCTCACGCAGCTGCGAGAGCGTGTCCTCGAGCACCGCGAATCCGGCTGAGCCGAAGCGCTCGAAAAACGCCACCTGCGGCTTGACCACCGCGGTGTGGCCGGCGAAGGCCTCCACACAGGTCTCGGAGAACGCCCGCAGGCCCTCGACATTGTCCTCGAGACCCCACTGTTCAAGCAGCGCGGCGTGCGGGTCGATGCCCACGCACAGTCGGCCGTACTCCCGACCGGCCTCAACGAGGCGCTCGCCGAAGCCCTGTGCCGCCATTACTTCGCCTCCGTCTTGCCGTGTTCGAGCTCTTGCAGGCTGGTCACGGAGAACTCCTTGGCGCGGGTCGCCTCGATGCCCTGCACTGCTGCGGTGACGCCCTGCACGGTGGTCATGATGGCCACATTGGCGATAACGGCGGCCGCGCGGATGTCGTAGCCGTCATGGCGCGCACCTGCGGAGCCAGCTGGAGTGTTAAGCACCAGGTCGATCTCGCCCTCCAGGATGCGGTCCACGATGGACTTGCCCTCAGCGCCCTCACGCACCTGCGATCCCTTGAGCACGACCTCGCATTCGATGCCGTTGCGGCGCAGCATCTGCGCCGTGCCCTCCGTTGCCAAGACCTTGAATCCCATGGTGGACAGGCGCTGGATCGGGAAAATCAGGGTGCGCTTGTCGCGGTTGGCAAGCGAGACGAACACGGTGCCTTCGGTGGGCAGTTCGCCGAATGCCGCGGCCTCCGCCTTGGCGTACGCCACTCCGAAGGACGGCGCCAGGCCCATGACTTCGCCGGTAGATTTCATCTCCGGGCCGAGAATGGTGTCCAGCAGCGCGCCGTCCGGGCGGCGGAACCGGGTAAACGGCAGCACCGCTTCCTTCACCGCGATCGGGTGCTCCATCGGCAGCGAACCGCCGTCGTAGTCGGACGGGATCAACCCTTCGGTACGCAGCTGCGCAATCGTGGAGCCCATCATGATGCGCGCGGCGGCCTTGGCCAGGTGCACGCCGGTGGCCTTGGACACGAACGGCACGGTGCGCGACGCGCGCGGGTTGGCTTCGATGACGTAGAGGATGTCGTCCTTGAGCGCGAACTGCACGTTCATCAGGCCCTTCACGCCAATGCCGTGCGCGAGAGCTTCCGCGGAACGGCGGACATTGGCAATGTCGTCCGGCCCCAGCGTCATCGGCGGCAGCGCGCAGGCGGAGTCGCCGGAGTGGATGCCGGCTTCCTCGATGTGCTCCATCACGCCGCCGAGGTAGACGTCCGTGCCGTCACAGAGCACGTCGACGTCGATCTCGATGGCGTTGTCCAGGAAGCGGTCCACCAGCACCGGGTGGTCCGGGGACAGCTCGGTGGCGCGGTTAATGTAGTCGCGCAGGTTGTCCTCGTCGTAGACAATCTCCATGCCTCGGCCACCTAGCACGTAGGAGGGGCGCACCAGCACCGGGTAACCAATGCGGTCCGCAACCTCGCGGGCGCCTTCGAAAGTGGTGGCGGTGCCGAAGGCCGGTGCCGGCAGGTTCGCCGCGTCGAGCACCTTGCCAAACTCGCCGCGGTCCTCCGCCATGTCGATGGCCTTGGGAGAGGTGCCAACCACGGGCACGCCGGCGTCTTCAAGCTGCTGCGCAAGCCCCAGCGGAGTCTGGCCGCCCAGCTGCACGATCACGCCGGCGACGGTTCCGGTGGCGGCTTCGGCGCGGTAGATCTCCATGACGTCCTCGAACGTCAGCGGCTCGAAGTAGAGGCGGTCAGCGGTGTCGTAGTCGGTGGAGACGGTCTCCGGGTTGCAGTTGACCATCACCGTCTCGTAACCCACGCGCGACAGTTCAAGCGCCGCGTGGACGCAGGAGTAGTCGAACTCGATGCCCTGGCCGATGCGGTTCGGGCCGGAGCCGAGGATGATCACCTTCTCCCGCTCGCCAGCGCTCGCGGGAGAGGAAGCAGAAGCAGAACCGGAGGAGGACACAACCTCCGACTCCGCGTCCGGGTCGAGCTCGTAGGCGGAGTACAGATACGGCACCTTCGCGTCGAACTGGCCGGAGCAGGTGTCCACCGTCTTAAACGTCGGGGTAATGCCCAGCGACCAGCGCAGCTGGCGCACACCGGACTCCCCCGCCAGTTCCGGGCGCAGCGCGGCGATCTGGGCGTCGGACAGGCCAAACGCCTTCGCCTCGCGCAAAAGCTCGGCGTCGAGCACCGGGGCGTCGACAAGCTGCTGCCTAAATTCGATGAGTGCGACAAGCTCCTCCAGGAACCACGGGTCGATGCCGGAGGCCTCGTACACCTCGTCCACGCTGGCGCCGAGGCGCAGCGCGAGCTCCACGTCGTAGAGGCGTTTGTCGGTGGGCACCTTCAGGTCCTCAAGCACCGCGGCGACGTCGGTGGCGCGCTCGCCGGCGAAGTACTCGTCCGGGCGGGTCCAAAAGCCGCTCGGCTTGTCCTCCATCGAGCGCATGACTTTATTCAGGCCCTGGATGTAGTTGCGGCCGATGCCCATGGCCTCGCCCACCGCCTTCATGGACGTGCCCAGGGTTTCGTCGGAGCCCGGGAACTTCTCAAAGGCGAAGCGCGGCATCTTCACAATGACGTAGTCCAGCGACGGCTCCGCTAGCGCCGAGGTCTCCCCGCCGGTCATGTCGTTCGGGATCTCGTCGAGGGTGTAGCCGATGGCGAGCAAGGTGGCCATCTTCGCAATCGGATAGCCGGTGGCCTTGGACGCCAACGCGGACGAACGCGACACGCGCGGGTTCATCTCGATGGTGATCATGCGGCCGTCTTTAGGGTTGATGGCGAACTGGATGTTGCAGCCGCCCGTTTTCACACCGACTTCGCGGATGATGGCCTTGCCCTGCTCGATCATGGTGGTCACCTCGGGCTCGGTCATGGTCAGCACCGGAGCCACGGTGACGGAGTCGCCGGTGTGCACGCCCATCGCGTCCACGTTCTCGATGGTGGCGATGGCGATGCAGTTATCCGCGGAGTCGCGGATAAGTTCCAGCTCGATTTCCTTCCAGCCCAGGATGGATTCCTCGATCAGCACGTTCGCCTCCGGCGAGGCCACCAGGCCGTCGCCGGCGATGCGGTGCAGATCCTCCATGTCGTAGGCCAGGCCGGAGCCGAGGCCGCCCATGGTGAACGAGGGGCGCACCACGCACGGGAAGCCCAGCTCCGCGACGGTTTCCTCGACCTCTTCCATGGTGTAGCACACGCGGGAGCGCGCGGATTCGCCGCCGATCTTCTCCACGATGTCTTTGAACTTCTGACGGTCCTCGCCGCGCTCGATGGCCTCGATGTCGGCACCGATGAGCTCCACACCGTGCTTTTCCAAAATGCCGAGGCGGTCCAGCTTGATTGCAGCGTTCAGGGCGGTCTGGCCGCCGAGCGTGGGCAGGATCGCGTCCACCGGGTGGCCCTGCTCTGCCTCGCGGGCGAGGATCCGGTCGATGTAGCCGGGCTCGATCGGTTCCACGTAGGTGTGGTCGGCGAACTCCGGGTCGGTCATGATCGTCGCCGGGTTGGAGTTCACCAGCGTCACCCGCAGGCCCTCGTTTTTGAGCACGCGGCACGCCTGGGTGCCGGAGTAGTCGAACTCGCAGGCCTGGCCGATCACGATCGGGCCGGAGCCGATAACCAGGACGTGGTTTAGGTCGTTGCGCTTCATGTCTGTATCTCCTGGTCTTTCTCTTAGGCTTCGTGCTTATCGACGGTGACCTGGCCCCGCACCGTCTTTCCCTCGCGGGCGGCGTTTGCCAGGTGGCGGACAAGCTTGCGGGTGTCCACGCCCCACAGGCCGGTGACGCCTTGCGCCACAAGCTCTTCGGCGAGGGTGCGCTGGGCGTTGTGGTTGGAGGCAATGCGCGCGACGTCGCGCACGATTACGGCTGCGGCGGTGATCTCGGTGCTGCCGGACGCGCCCTCGCCGGTCCAGCCGACGTTGCCCACCTGCGGGGAGGCGAAAACAAGGATCTGGCCTTGTCGTTCGGCCTCGCACAGTTCGCGCTCGTAGCCGAACATGTCGGTGGTGAAGGCGACCTCGCCGGCGATCTCATCCGAGGTGTTTGCTGCGGGCGTCGCCCCGAAGATGAAGCCGGGGAAGGCGGAGCCGTCGTCAAGCACGAGCGTCGCGCGCGTGCGCTGGGGTTGCTTGGTGGTGTTGTCAGACATGGTTTACGCCTTCTTCGCGTCGTAGGTTTGGGTGCCGCGCAGCCAGGTGCCAACCACGCGGGCGGAAAATTCGATGCCTTCGTACGGGGTGTTGGACGCCTTGGACGCCATCTCATCGCCGTAGGCGGTCCACGGCGACTGCGGGTCCACCAGCACCAGGTTGGCCGGCTCACCGACGTCGATCGGTCGGCCCTGATCCTCAAGTCGCAGGATCTCAGCCGGACGCTCGCTCATGACCTTGGCCACGAAGCGCCAATCGGCGTCGCCCGACTCCACGAAGATGCGGTGGACCACGGCAAGCGAGGTCTCCAGGCCGAGCATGCCGGGCTTGGCGTGCTCGAACTCCACGCATTTGTCCTCGGAGCCGTGCGGGGCGTGGTCGGTGGCGACTACGTCGACGGTGCCGTCGAGAAGCGCCTGCTTGAGCGCTTCGGCATCGCGGGCCTCGCGCAGCGGCGGGTTCACGCGGAACAGGCCGTCGTACGTCGCGAGCTTCTCGTCGGTGAGCATGAGGTGGTGCGGGGTGACCTCGGCGGTGACGTCGATGCCCTGGTTCTTGGCAAAGCGCAGAAGCTCCACGGTGCCCGCCGTGGAGGCATGGCACAGGTGGTAGCGGCCGCCGTAGTCGCGGGTCATGATCGCGTCGCGCGCCACAATGGACTCCTCCGCCACGCGCGGCCAGCCGCGCAGGCCCAGACGTGCGGCCTGCTCGCCCTCGTGGGCGACGGAGCCTTCCGTCATGCGGTGGTCCTCGGCGTGCTGCGCGAGGATCACATCGTGCGCCTTGGCGTACTCGATGGCGCGGCGCATCAGCTGCGGGTCGTTGACGCACTTGCCGTCGTCGGAGAACATGCGCACGCCGCTGCGGGACATCAGCCCGATCTCGGTGAGCTGCTCACCCTTCAACCCCTGGGAAATGGAGCCGACCGGGTATACGTCGCACTTGCCGTACTCCTGGCCCTTCGTCCACACCGCCTCAGCGAGGAACGGCTGGTCGATCACCGGGGAGGTGTTAGCCATGGTGAACACGGCGGTGAACCCGCCCTTGGCCGCGGCGTCGGAGCCGGTGGCGATGGTCTCGGTGTCCTCTCGGCCCGGCTCGCGCAGGTGCACGTGCATGTCCACTAGGCCCGGCAGCAAGACGTTGCCGCCGCAGTCCACGACCTCGTCAGCGTCGTCGAAGGGGTTCTCCCCGACCGCGTCGATCACGCCGTCGGTGACGTCGATGAGAATGTGGGTCACGTCCTCGCCGTACGGGCGGACGTTGTTCAAAGCGAGCGTGGTCACTTGATGGCTCCTTCCTCAGCGCTGCCCCGCTCGTCAGAGCTGGCCAGCAGGGTAAACAGCACGGCCATGCGGGTGTAGACACCGTTGGAAACCTGGCCCAGCACCACGGCGTTGTCGCGGTCCGCGACATCGAAGTTGATTTCCATGCCGCGCAGCATCGGTCCCGGGTGCATGATCAGCGCCGAGTCCTTCATGCGGTTCGCGCGGTCCTTGCTCAGCCCGTACAGGGTGGCGTACTCGCGGTGCGACGGGAAGAAGCCGCCGTGCATGCGCTCAGCCTGCACGCGCAGCATCATCACCACGTCCGCCTTCTCGACCTCCGCGTCGAAGTCGTGTGAGACGCGCGCCGGCCAGTACTGCACCCCGGTGGGCAGCAGCGTCGGCGGGGCCACCAGCACAACGTCGGCGCCGAGGGTGTGCAGCAGGTCCACGTTGGAGCGCGCCACGCGCGAGTGCAGGATGTCTCCGACGATGAGCACGGTCTTTCCCGCCACGTCGCCGATGTGCTGGCGCATGGTCACCGCGTCCAAAAGCGCCTGGGTGGGGTGCTGGTGCTGGCCGTCGCCGGCGTTGATGATGCTGGTCTCCGGCAGCCACTTGCGCAACAGCTGCGACGCACCCGAGGCTGGGTGGCGCATGATGATCGCGTCTGCGCCGACCGCCTCCAGGGTCGCGGCGGTGTCTTTGAGCGACTCGCCCTTCTTCACCGACGACGAGGAGGCGGACAGGTTGATCACGTCCGCGCTCATCCATTTGCCCGCGGTCTCAAACGATGACCGGGTGCGGGTGGAGTTTTCGTAAAACAGTGTCATCACCGTGCGGCCCCGCAGGGTGGGCAGCTTCTTAATTTCGCGGCCGTCCAGCGCCTCGCGGAAACGGTCCGCCTCGTCCATCAGGCCGACAATTTCCTCGCGGGACAGATCCGCGATGTCGATCAGGTGCTTCATTTCGTGCCTCCCTCTGCAGGCCTGGCCAGGGTGACCCGGTCCTCGTTGTCGAGCGGCTTCAGCGAGACGGTGACGTCCTCGTCCTTCGAGGTCGGGATGTTTTTGCCCACGTAGTCGGCGCGGATGGGCAGTTCTCGGTGGCCACGGTCCACCAGCACCGCCAGCTGAATGACTGCGGGGCGGCCGATGTCGCGCAAAGAATCCAGCGCCGCGCGGATGGTGCGGCCGGAGTACAGCACGTCATCGACCAGGATCACCACCGCCCCGTCGATATCCACCGGGATATTGGTGGGCCGCAGCGCGCGGTGGGGGCGGTTGCGCAAGTCATCGCGGTACAGCGTCGTGTCCAGGCTGCCCACGGGGATTGCCACCCCGGAAAATTCTTCAACGGCTACTGCAATTCGCTGCGCCAGCGGCACTCCCCCGGACGGAATTCCCAACAGCAGAACCTGTGGGCTGGTTTCATCGTCCAACGCCGTTTTCTCAATAATCTGGTGCGCGATGCGTGCAACAGTGCGGCCGACGTCTTGAGCGTTCAACAACTCAACGGTCGACCGTTCGTTCTCACTCATCGAACCTCCTTCCCCGCCTCACAGTGCGGAATTTAAAGGATTTCGAACCGGCCCCACTTGCCGGGGCCGTGTGTAGTCTTGAGACCGCGTTTCACTTTAGCACCTGCATGTATAAACCGGGAAGGATTCCATGGGCATCCGCGCCGAGTACACCTTGCCCTTCGACCGCGACACCGTGTGGCGCTGGCACACCCGCCCGGGTGCCGTCACCCGCCTCACTCCCGGGTTCCTGCCGATGCGGGTGCAAAGCGAAGCTGCGTCGATACGCAGTGGCACCACGGTGTTCCGCCTCCCCGCGGGCCAGCAGTGGGTCGCGCGCCACTGCGCCGACGGCTACATCGCGGGCGGCCAGTTCACTGACGTCGCGGCGAACCAGCCGCTGCGCGCGGCTACCGGTTGGCGCCACGTGCACCGCTTCGAGGACGCGGGCGAGGGCACATTGCTTATCGACGACGTCGCGGCCCGCATCCCAGAAGCCCTGCTACGCCCAGCTTGGGCCTACCGCCAGCGCCAGTTGGTGGAGGACCTGCGCTTCCTCGCCTCCCTGCCGGATGCCGCCCCGAAGACGGTGGCCATGACAGGTTCCAGCGGCCTCGTCGGCACCCACCTGCGCGCGCAACTGACCACTGCAGGGCACACGGTGATCCCACTGGTGCGCGGCACCGCGCGTCCGGGCGAGCGGCACTGGGACATGGACGATCCGGCACCTGACCTGCTGCGCGGCGTCGACGGGGTGATCCACCTCGCGGGAGAAACCATCATGGGCCGGTTCACCGATGAAAAGAAGCGCAAGATCCGCGACTCGCGTGTGGAGCCCACCCGCAAGCTCGCCCGTTTGGCCGCGGACTCCGGCGTTGAGGTCTTCGTCGGCGCCTCCGCGGTCGGCTACTACGGCACCGACGCCGGAAGCGTGCCTCGCACCGAAGCTGACGGTCCCGGCGAAGGCTTCTTGGCCGAGGTCTGCGAGGCATGGGAAGAGGCGGCCCGCGTCGAGGGGTTGCGCAGCGTACACATCCGCACCGGGCTGGCGCTTTCCAGCGCGGGCGGACTGCTGCCGGTGCTCAAGGCCAGCGTCAACGCGGGGCTCTCCGCCCAATTCGGGCGCGGGGATTTTTGGATGAGCTGGGTGGCGCTGGACGACCTCACCGATTTCTACGTGCGCGCGCTTCTGGACGACACGGTCTCCGGGCCCGTCAACGCCACCGCCCCGGAGCCTGTGACCAACGCCGAAATGTCTTCCACCCTCGCTCGCCTGCTGCGCCGGCCGGACCTGTTTCCCATCCCGACGTTCGGCCCGAAGCTGCTGCTGGGCGAAGAAGGCGCGCACGAGCTCGCGCTGGCGGACCAACGTGCTCTTCCCACCGTGGCGGCCGAGCACGGCTGGCGGCTGCGCTACCCCACCCTCGACGCAGCCCTGCGCCACGAGTTGGGCCGCGAGCAGCTGCTAGTCTCGCAGGCGTGACTACAGATCAAACCGAAGAGCCCGTCCAGCCGAGCGAGCACCCCGAACGCAACGTGACCGAGAAGGTCACGCCCGAGTCGATCGCTGCGATATTCGAGGAGGAAAACCTCGAGTACCGCATCGAAGACCAGGTGGTGCGCTCCGGCTTCGTAAACGCCGCCATCGTTGTCGCCATCGACGGCGACCACCTCGTGTTCGAGGCGCTGTGGCGCGGCGAGTTTCCCCGCGAGATGGCGCCGAAGGTGCTTTACGCGTGCAACGAGCACAACCAAACGCACTTCGCGCCCACCCTGCGCTTCTTCGAACGTGGCGAGGACCGGCTAGCCATCAGCGCCATCCGTTCGATGCGCGTTGCCGAAGGCGCGTCGTTCAACCAGCTCGGCGCTTTCATCGTCAGTTCCATCGACGCCACTTTGCAGGCCTTCGACTTTTTGAAGAACACTTTCCCCACCGTTGTCACCTGGGAGGAGCCGCAGTAATGAGCAACGCAACGCTCGTGACCATCGACCGCGTGATCAAGGCTATGGCCGACCACGACGTGGAGGTCGCCGACGACCCCTCCGGCCGCGCGGCCCACGCCAACGTCAACGGCTACAACCTTCTTTTCGTGCTGCTTGATTCCGTGCTCATCGTCCGCGCGGACTCCGTCACCGACACACCGGCCGACGACCCGGACGCCACTTTGTACCTGGCAGCGAACCAGGTCAACAGCTCCTATCTGGATGCCCGCGCAATCGTGGTCAACCGCACCGAGAGCCTCGTCGTGCGCACCGAGTCCGAGATCCAGGTCGGCGCGGGGCTTGCGGACGACCAGCTCTCCAACGCGCTCAAGGCCGCCGTCGACGGCGTGCTGGCCACCCAGGACGCGATGCGCGCGCTCGTCAGCGAAATCCAGAAGCAGGCCGAAGCCGCAGGCACCGCCCCGGCAGACGGCGAAACCGACTCCGCCGACTAAGAGTTCTCCAGGCGCTCCAGCTCAACCTCGGGGTCGAAGTCGGCGGCAGGCCACTCGAGGTTGAGCGACTTTAGTGCGTCGAAAAGCAATGCCTTGACCACCGTGCGGCAGTACTTTTTGTTGTCGGACGGGATGCAGTACCACGGCGCTACCTCGGTGGACGTGCGCGTCATGGCGATCTGGTAGGCGGCCATGAACTGGCTCCACAGCTTGCGGTCCTCGATGTCGCTCGGGTTGTACTTCCAGTGCTTGTCCGCCCGCTCGATGCGGTCTTTGAGGTTCTCCGCCTGGAACTCGCGCGAGATGTGCGGCATCACCTTGATGATCTTCGTGCCGTTGGCCGCCAGCTCGTTTTCAAACTCCACGATCGCGCCGTAGCGGCGCTCAATCTCCTCCGGCGGTGCCATTTGCTTCACGCGCTGCACCAGCACGTCCTCGTAGTGAGAGCGGTCGAATACCGCGATCTGCCCCGGCTTGGGCAAGTGCGGAGTAAAGCGCCACAAAAAGTCGTGCGCCGCCTCCTCCTCCGTCGGCCGCCCGAAGCCCTGGACGTGCACGCCTTGCAAGTCCATGGTCGCGCCGATGACGTTGCGGACAATGCCCCCTTTGCCGGAAGTGTCCATGCCTTGCAACACCAGCAGAATCGAACCGGCGTTATCGTTGCCAACACGGCCGTTGGCGAAGAGCATCTCCTGCAGCTCGTCCAGGTCGTCGTCGTAGTCGTTGAAGGCGTCGTCCACGTCCGAGACTCCTGGGGTGGCGGCCGGGTCCACATCCGCGAGCTGGAAATCGGGGCCCACGAAAAACTGCTTGGCTTCCTCGACGGTGAGTTTCGACATTTCGGTTCCTTTCGGTGGTGTTCGGTCTGGAAGTCGAGTGAAGGAGGTCGAGTACGCCGCTCAATGGGCGTGTACTCGACCTCCTCTACTCGACTTTCTGCCGGGGCCCGGTGCTAGCCGCGGGTCCCGTCCGTCGCCGGTTCCCCGGCCTCCAGGCCCTCGGTGGATTCGGCGACCTCCGCTGCCCCGTCCGCAGCCTCGTTCTCAGACCCGTCCTCGGCGTCCGCCTCCGGCTCCTCATCGGCGAACGGCGAGTTGGACGCTGCGCGCTGGGCGATGCCGTCGAGCACGACGTTGATGTACGGCGCTGCCTGGGCCCCGGAGTACTCGGCAGCCATCTCCACGCCCTCGGCGATGGAAACGGGTGCGTCCACCTCGTCGTTGAAGAGGATCTCCCAAGCGGCAACGCGCAGAATCTGTCGGTCAACCGCGGGCAGGCGGAACAGCTCCCAGTCCTCGTTGAGGTGGCGCTCGATCGCGTCGTCGAGATCGTCCAGCTTCTCCGCGGCACCCGCGACAATGGTGCGGGTATAGTCCGCTACCGGGGCGACCGCGTTGAGCGGGTTCTGCGACAGCTGCGCACGGTCCTCAACGATGGCGACCGGGTCGACGTCGCGGGTTTCCGCCTCAAAAAGAATGTCTACTGCCCGGCGGCGCGCACGGTAGCGCGCGCCGTGTCGTTTGTAATCGGGCATTAGTTGTTCACGCGAGACAGGTACTCGCCGGTGCGGGTGTCCACCTTGACCACGTTGCCGGTCTCCAAAAACAGCGGCACCTGGATCTCGGCACCGGTCTCGAGGGTGGCCGGCTTAGTGCCGCCGCTGGAGCGGTCGCCCTGCAGGCCCGGCTCGGTCTGCTCGATCTTCAGGTCCACAGAGATCGGCAGCTCCGCAAAGAGCGCGTCGCCCTCGTGGAAGGAGACCTGCACGCGCATGTTCTCCAGCAGGAAACGGGAGGCATCGCCGAACTTCTCCGCCGGCAGCTCGAACTGCTCGAAGGTCTTGTCGTCCATGACAACGTAGTTGGTGCCGTCGTTGTACAGGTAGGTCATGTCGCGACGGTCCACGGTCGCGGTCTCCACCTTCACGCCCGCGTTCCAGGTCTTCTCCACGGTCTTGCCCGAAACGACATCCTTGAGCTTGGTGCGCACGAACGCCGGACCCTTACCCGGCTTCACGTGCTGGAATTCGACAATCTGCTGCAGCTTGCCTTCGTTCTTCAGCACCAGGCCGTTCTTGAAATCGGCGGTAGTTGCCATTTTGAGTACCTTCCTCCTGGGGGTATCGGGGCGTGTACAAACACAGCAATGTTACAGCACAGTCAATTCCTTGGTGTACTCCGTGATCACCTTCGGTGCCGCCGAGGTGATGATGAGGGTGTCCTCGATGCGTACACCCGCCTTGCCGGGGATGTAAATTCCGGGCTCGATAGTCAGCGTCATGCCCTCTTCGAGCACGCCTGTGCCAGTCTTCGCGGCGCTGGGAGCCTCGTGCACATCTAGGCCCACACCGTGGCCGGTGGAGTGCACGAAGTACTCGCCGTAGCCGGCTTCTGCGATTACGTCGCGGCAAGCCTTGTCCACGTCCACAAGCTGTGCCCCCGGCACCGCGGCCTCCACTCCCGCCAGCTGGGCGGCGAGGGTCACCTCGTAGATCTCGCGCTCAAGCTCGCCGATTTGACCGATCGCGAACGTGCGCGTCATATCGGAGTTGAAGCCGAGGCGGTGCATGCCGAAATCGATGGTGACTAGGTCACCGTCCGCGATGACACGGTCGCCCGCGCCGTGGTGCGGCTTCGCCGAGTTCGGCCCGGAGGCGACGATGGTGTCGAAGCTGACGCGCTCCGCGCCGAGGACCCGCATGCGGTACTCCAGGTCCGCGGCCACCTCGCGCTCAGTACGGCCGGCGCGCAGCTGACCGGCCTGAAGCAGTCCGTCGAGCGCCTCGACCGTCAGCTCCGCCGCCTCCGTCAAGCGTGTGAGCTCCAAGTTGTCTTTGGTTAAGCGGATCTCCTCGATCACCCCGCTGACCGGGACGAGGGTGACACCCTCGGGGCAGGCCTCGCGCAGCTTTTCCAGCTGGGCTACCGAAACATAGTCGGCCTCGAACCCCACGCGGTGGCCCTCAGCGGCCGTAGACAGCATGGCGACACCGACGTTGCGCTCGATCGTGGCCTCGATGTCCGGCACCTCTTCGCCGATCTGGGTGGTGTAGCGCCCGTCGGTAGCAATGGCGGCGGTGCGGTCCTTCGACACCAGCATGGCGCCGTTCGACCCTGAAAAGCCCGAAAGGTAGCGCACATGTGTCAGGTGCGTGACCAGCATGTCGTCGATGCGACGCTCCGCTAGCTTAGTGGACAGTTTGCGGCGACGGTCCTCAAATCGGGTGTCTGCCAGTGCCATCAGAGCCTCCTTGCGTAGTAGTCGAGCGCGTGCCGGTAGCCGTCCACCCCCAACCCGGCGATGACGCCTTCGGCGATCGGCGAAAGGTAGGAGTGCGCCCTAAACGGCTCGCGTGCGTGCACGTTAGAAATGTGCACCTCGATAAAGCCGTGGTGATCTTTCAGTTCTACCAGCGCGTCACGCAGCGCGACGGAGGTATGGGTAAATCCGCCGGGGTTTATTACCACGGCCCAACCGTTATCCGCCGCCTCGTGCACCCAGTCGATCAATTCACCCTCGTGGTTGGACTGGCGGCATTCCACCTCCAGGCCGAGCTCGCCGCCGCGCTCAAGCATTTGCTTTTCGACGTCCGCCAGCGTCACCGACCCGTAGATCTCCGGCTGCCGCTTGCCCAGCCTGTTCAAATTCGGCCCGTTGAGCACCAAAATCTTCATCGTTACTCCGAAATCGCCTCATAGGCGGCACGCATCTCGTCCACCGTCGCGTCCTCGATCCGGGTGCAAGAGCCCAACCCGTCGAGAACGACGAAGCGGATGCGGCCGTCACGATTTTTCTTGTCCAACAGCATCGCGTCGTGCAGCTCGTCGAATGCGCCCGCCTCGTAGCGGGTGGGAAGGCCAGCTGTGGTCAGGATTTTTTCGTGGAGGGCGACCAACGGTGCGTCGATAAGCTTCCTGCCCAATGCCAGGTGAGCCACAAACATCATGCCCACCGCGACCGCGTTGCCGTGACGCCAGGAGTAGTGTTCGCGGCGCTCGATGGCGTGGCCGAGCGTGTGGCCGTAGTTGAGAATTTCGCGCAGGCCGGACTCCTTTAAGTCCTGGCCGACAACGCTCGCCTTCACCGCCACGGAACGCTCTACCAACTCCGGCCAGTGCTTATCGGCACCGTCCTGGTAGAGCTCGAGGATGCGCGGGTCCGCGATAAAACCGGTTTTGATCAGCTCCGCGGAGCCGGAGACGACCTCCGCTTCCGGAAGAGTGTCGATGCGCGCGAGGTCAATGAAGACGCTGTCCGGCTCGTGGAACGCGCCGACGAGGTTTTTGCCGGCCGAGGTGTTGATTCCGGTCTTGCCGCCGACGGCCGCGTCCACCATGGCTAGCAGCGTGGTGGGCACCTGCACGACCTTGATGCCGCGCATCCACGTCGCAGCGGCGAAACCGGCGAGATCCGTCACCGCGCCGCCGCCGAGGCCGATCACCGCGTCTTGGCGGGAAAAACCGTGTTCACCGAGCGTGTCCCAGAGATTGGAAAGGACCGCAAGGTCTTTGCCGGCTTCCGCGTCCGGCACGCACACCGTCACCGGCTGCACTCCGACGGCATCAATCCTGCGGGCAAGTTGATCTGCCGCATCTGCTAGTGGTGCCTGGTGCACAACGAGCGCCCGGCGGGCTCCGATGCGTGCGACACGCTGGGCAGCCTGGTCCGAATTGTCACGCTCGATATGGATGGAGTACGGGTTTTGGCCCGTGACCTCAACTACGGCCATGCGTCTCGCCTTTCTGATGAGTTAGCCCACGTTAATCCACGTCGATGAACCCGAGGATCTCCGCCACCACACGCTGGGGCGGGCGTTCGTCGGTGCGCACGCGGAAGCTGGAGACCTCGCGGTACAACGGCTCGCGCTGCTCCATCAGGTCGCGGTAGCGCTGCTCTCGGTCGTCGCCGTCAAGCACGGGACGCGACGCGTCCTCAGCAGTGCGGCGGATGCCCTCCTCCGCGGTGACGTCTATCCACACAACGGTGTGGCGCTGCAGCAGCGTGCGCACCTGCTCGGAGACGACCGCACCGCCGCCGAGGCTGACTACCCCGCCGGTGGCGAGCGCGCGGGCGACATAACCGACCTCGAGCTCGCGGAATCCCTCCTCACCCAGCTGCGCGTACACCTCGCCGCAGGCCTTGCCCTCGCCTTGCTCGATCAGCAAGTCGGAGTCCACGATCGGCAGGTTCAACGCGCTGGCGATGCGGCGGCCAATGGTGGACTTTCCGGCCCCCGGCATGCCAACCAGCACTACCCGCGGTGCGGCGTACACCATCGTCGGTGTGGCAGCGACAAGCTCGGTCGCACTAGGCGTGTCGGTTTCGTCGAACGGCGTCGCCCCCTTCTCGCCCGCCGCAGGTTCCGGGGCAAGTTCATCCACCAAGTCGTTCACGATATCTACCGGGGCTCCCCCGGCCTGGGTGGTCATGCCATGTCCTCCTCTTGGGCAAACGTGAGCCGGTCCGCAGCGTACGCGCGGTATGCCTCCACGTTGCGCCGCACCTCGTCCACAGTATCGCCACCGAACTTCTCGGACACGGCTTGCGCCAAAACCAACGCGACCATCGCCTCGGCGACCACACCGCCGGCGGGCACCGCGCACACATCCGAGCGCTGGTGGATGCCGGTCGCGGCCTCGCCGGTGGACATATCCACGGTCTTCAGCGCGCGCGGAACCGTCGAGATCGGTTTCATCGCCGCACGCAGACGCAACTGCTCGCCGTTGGTCATGCCTCCCTCGAGGCCACCTGCGCGGTTGGTGGAGCGCTCGATGCCGTCGGCGCCTCGGACCATCTCGTCGTGCGCCTGGGAGCCGCGTCGGCGCGCCTCCTCAAAACCGTCGCCGACCTCGACGCCCTTTACGGATTGGATGCCCATCAGCGCGCCCGCCAAGCGCGCGTCCAGGCGGCGCTCGCCGGAGACATGGGAACCCAGGCCGACGGGCAGCCCGTCCACGATCACCTCGACGATGCCGCCGAGGGTGTCGCCGTCCTTCTTCGCCGCCTCAATGCGGGCGACCATGTCCGCTTCCGCGTTCTTGTCGTAGGCGCGCACCGGGGAGGCGTCGATAGCCTCGATGTCTTTGAAACTCGGATGCGGGCCCGCGTACGGTGCGGACTCACCGATGGAGATCACATGCGAGAACACCTCGACGCCCAGCGTTTCGCGCAGAAAGCTGCGGGCCACGGTCGCCGCCGCCACGCGCGCGGCAGTCTCGCGCGCAGACGAGCGTTCAAGCACCGGGCGCGCGGAATCAAAGCCATACTTGATCATTCCTGCAAAGTCCGCGTGGCCCGGGCGCGGGCGGGTCAGCGACGCTCCGCGCCCCGACGCCATCGCCTTCGCCACATCGGGGTCCTGCATGTCCGCTGGCTCGGCGGACATGATCGTGGTCCACTTCGGCCACTCCGTATTTCCGATCTGGATGGCAATGGGGCTGCCGATTGAAGTTCCGTGCACCACTCCGGTGAGGAGGGTGAGCTCATCGGCTTCAAACTTCATGCGGGCGCCACGCCCGTAGCCGAGGCGGCGCCGCGCCAATTGATGGGCAATCTCATCTTTACGCACCGGCAGACCTGCCGGCGCATTTTCCACCAGCGCAATGAGGGCTTGGCCGTGCGATTCACCGGCCGTTGTCCAACGAAGCATGGCGACATTCTTGCACAAGCACTGTGCGAATCTGCCCTTAAACCCCCGAATACATACACAAAAAAGGAAACAGCACCCACAGCGCGCAGAGCATCGACGGGCCATGCGGAACAGAACGCTTCCGAAACACCACCGCCACACCTACGGTGAACAGGCCCGATAGCCCAAATCCGGCAACGACTCCAAGGGGCCCGCCGGCCGCCGCGCACGCCACGCCGAGCGGGACTGCGAGCTTGATGTCTCCCCCACCGATGCCTCGGCCCACCAGCAGATACCACCCCGGCCACAGCAGCCCCCACGCCAGGGACGGTTGCCACAGGCAGGCGGCCAAAGCTGCGACCGCGGGCGGCCCCGTCAGGGCATCCGGCAACCTGCGCTCGCGGATATCGAAGACGCACAGCAGCACCGACCATGCAAGAAAAACTGCCCCTGCCGCATAGGCGGCGAATCCCCCAGTCCCCACGCCAGTGAGGTTAGTGGTTCTGCTCCCAGTGGCGCAACAGCGCCTGGCGCATCTCCTCCCGCGGAGCATCAACCCCGGTGAACTGCTCGAACTGGGCGTAAGACTGCCCCGCCAGCATGGACAACCCGCCCACCACTGGGTAGCCGTTCGAGGCGGCGCTCACGGCCAACGACGTGGGCCACGGGTTGTAAATCACGTCGAACACCGGCGCGTGCCCAAGCGCCTTGGCATGCTGCTCCAGTGCATCCGCGGGCACGGTGGAGGCGACAACGTCCGCTTCCAAAGCAACCGCTTCAAGGTCGGCGTCGAAGGTGCAGAACGACACGTCCATGCCCTGCGCCAGTTCCACGTATTCCGCTGCGCGGTCCGAGCGGTTGACCACGGTCACCTGCTCGCATCCGATCTCGCGCAGCGCCCATATCACGGCGCGAGCTGTGCCGCCCGCACCGACCAGAATTGCGCGCTTTACCGGGGTCTCTCCCAGCAGCTCCTGCAGCGCCACCATGGCGCCTTCGCAATCGGTGTTGTCGGCGCGCCAGCCGCCGTCGATACGCGTGAGCGTGTTCGCGGAACCAATCTGAAGCGCACGCTCGGTGACCTCGTCAGCGAAGTCCAGCGCCGCGAACTTGCACGGCATGGTCACCGAAAAGCCGCGGAACGTCTCGTCTGCCTCCCCCACAATGCCTGGCAGATCGTCCGCTTCGCAGAGGATGCGGGAGTACTCCCAGCCGTCCAAGCCCAACGCCTGAAACCCGGCGCTGTGCAGCACCGGGGAGAGCGAGTGCTCGATCGGCGAGCCGAGGACCGCGGCGCGGTGCGTGGTCTCCATGGGTTAGCGCTGCGAATCCAGCACGCCAGAATCCACCGCACGCTGGGTGTCGTCAAGGTGCTGCTCGAACGTGTCGTTAAAGATGGTCGTGCCGTCCTTGTCCACGGTGACGAAGAATAGCCAGTTGCCTTCGGCCGGGTTTTCCATTGCTTCGATGGCCTCGATGGACGGAGAAGCGATCGGGGTCTGCGGCAGGCCGTCCATGGCGTAGGTGTTCCACGGGGTGACGCGGCCTCGGTCCTCGTCGGTGGTGGCAACCTCAACGGAAGGCAGGCCGTAGTTGACCGTCGAGTCGAATTCCAAGCGCATCGGCTCGTCTAGACGATTCAGGATCACTCGGGCGACCTTGTCGAACTCGCCGGCCGGAGCCTCGCGCTCGACCAGGGACGCTGCCGTGAGCAGCTCGTACGGGGTCAAGCCGACCGCCTTGGCACGGCCGACAATGTCGGTGGACTCGTACTGCTTAGCGGAGCGCGTGATCAGGTCAGTGAGGATCTCCTCGGCGCTCGCTTGCGGGTCGATGATGTACTCGCCCGGGGCGATCAGGCCTTCGAGCCGCTTCGCGTCGCCAGCCCGGCCGGCAACGGTCTCACGCGCCCACTCCGGAACGCCAAGGGCCTCTGGGTCCGCTTCCGCAGCAACCTTGTTCAGCTCTTCCAGCTTCACGCAGTCCGGCGCCGGTTCCTCACCGCAGGCGGACTGCTGAATCATGGTCAAAATTCCCAAGCGCTTCTGTCCGCCGAGGATATTGATGTCCATCAAGGTCGCTCCGCCGTAGACCTGCAACGGAGTAATGCGCTGCTGCGGATCCAAAAGCGCGTTCACCGCGGAGTCGGCGCTCATCTCTCCCTGCAGGCGGTAGAAGCCCGGCTGGATATTGTCGGCGTTCGCGTTGTTCGCCGCGGCAGTTTGGAACGCGTTGTCGGAGGCGACGATGCCGCGCTCCTCCAACTCCGGACCAAGCGCGGAAAGGTTCGCGCCTTCCTTGATCTGCACTACCTGCTCTTCGCCATTGCCTGCACCTTCGAAGTCGGACACGTTGTTGCCGCGGGCGATAGCAATCCAGGCGATCAGGCCGATGATCAGCAGGAGCGAAGTAACCAGCACCGCGGTGCTTCGTGTGCGCCGCATGGCGGCCTGTCGTGGGGTCACGGTTAATTCTCCTTGAGGTAGTTTTTACGGCCGTCCAGCCATGATTGCAGAATCTCTACCGCCGCCGCTTGGTCGATCACGGCGCGCGCGTCCTTTTCCCGCACACCGGAGGCACGCAGCGCCTGGGTGGCGGCGACCGTGGTCAACCGCTCGTCCGCCATCTTCACAGGCACGTCGCTGCGGCGTTTGATGCGGAAGGCAATTTCTTTTGCGTGCTTGACGCTCTTGGAGCCGTCGCCGTTGAGGTTCGACGGCAGCCCGACGACGACTTCCACGGCCTCAAACTCGTCGATAAGCTCAAGCAAGCGCTCGATGTCCTCGCCGTCGCGGTCTTTGAATCCAGTGACCCGGCGGACCGTTTCCACCGGGGTGGCAAGCGTCGCGTCCTGGTCTGAAGAGGCGACGCCGATCCGGACGGTGCCAACATCGATGCCGATGCGGCGCCCCTGCCCCGGGTCGTCGAACCCCGGGGTGTCTGGCTGCACCTTCATCCGTGTTTCCTTTCCGCCCTCGACGGCTACGTGGGTAACAGACCGGTTAACGGCGGGGCTGTCAACTGGCCTTGGTTAAACCTAACGGCTTCCTGTGGAACCGGCGGGGTGCTGCCTCGGCGTGTCACGCATTACAGCGCCGATTACTCCGCGAGCGACTCACGCACTGCGCGCAGCGCATCCTCGATTCCGGCCGGGTTCGCACCGGTGCCCTGCGCCAGGTCCGGCTTACCGCCGCCCTTACCGTCGACGTACTGCCCGATCAGCTTCACCAAGTCGCCGGCCTTCACACCGGACTGCACAGCCTGCTGCGTTGCGGCAGCGGCCAGGGAGACCTTGCCGCCCACCTGGGACAGCAGCACGATCACAGCGTCTTCTGCCTGGAGCTTGCCGCGCAGGTCGTTGGCGATCGTGCGCAGGTCGCCAGTGGTAATGCCTTCGGGCAGGTGCTTTGCGACGACACGGTGCTCGCCCACCGTCTGCGCCTCATCCGCCAGGTTGGCGGTGGATGCCAGAAGCTGCTGGCGGTGCAGGTTCGCAATTTCCTTCTCTGCCGCGCGCAGACGCTCGCTGAGCTGGGCGATGCGGTCCGGCAGCTCCTCGGTCGGGGCCTTCAACTCCGCAGCCAGGCCGGACGCGAGTGCGGCCTCCTTGGACAGGTACTTAAAGGAATCCATGCCGGAGTAGGCCTCAATGCGGCGTGCGCCGGAGCCGACGGAGGACTCACCGAGGACGGCCACCGGGCCGATCTGGGAGGCGTGCTCGACGTGGGTGCCGCCGCACAGCTCGACAGAGAACGGCCCGCCGATCTCCACCACGCGCACGGTGTCGCCGTAGCTCTCGCCGAACAGCGCCATCGCGCCCATCTCTTTCGCATGGTCGAGAGAGGTTTCAATGGTGTTGACAGCGAAGTCCGCGTCCACCGCCTGGTTGGTGATGGTGGCGATTTCCTGCAGCTGCGCGTCCGTGAGCTGGTCGGTGTAGTTGAAGTCGAAGCGCAGGTAACCCGGCTTGTTCAAGGAACCAGCCTGGACTGCGGTGGGGCCGAGCACCTGGCGGATCGCCGCGTGGATCAAGTGGGTCGCGGAGTGCGCTTGGCGCGCGCCGTGGCGCCAAGCGCCGTCGACCTCAGCAGTGACGGTGGAGCCCAAATCGAGCCCGCCGTTTTGCACCGTGGCCTTGTGCAGCCACAGTTTCTTGCCCACGCGCTGGACGTCGTTGACGTTGAGGATGGTCTCGCCCATGAGCAGGCGGCCACGGTCGGCCATCTGTCCGCCGGACTCGGCGTACATCGGGGTGACATCGAGGATGACCTCGACCTCGTCGCCCTGGGAGACCTCGCCGACCTTTTCTCCGCCGCGCACAAGACCGATCACCTTCGCGTCGTGGGTGAGCTGGTCGTAGCCGACGAACTCGGTCGGGTTCGCATCCACCCACTCGCGGTAGAGCGATTCGTCCACGTTGCGGTGCTTCTTCGCCTTGTTGTCTGCCTTGGCGCGTTCGCGCTGCTCCTGCATCGCGGCGTTGAAGGCGTCCATGTCCACGTCCAGGCCGGCCTCGCGCGCCATCTCCACGGTCAGGTCGATCGGAAAACCGTAGGTGTCGTGCAGCTCGAAGGCCTGCGCGCCCGGCAGGACCTTGGCGCCGGATGCGGACACGGCGGACGCGGCCTCGTCGAAACGCGAGGTGCCCGCCTCCAGGGTCTTGGAAAACGCCTTCTCCTCAGCGACGGCAACGCGCAGGATGCGCTCGCGGTTGTCCGCGATCTCCGGGAAAGACGGGGTCATGGTGTCCATGATGGTGTTCATCAGCGTCTCCATCACCGGGCCGGTGGCGCCCAGCAGGCGCGCGGAGCGGATGATGCGGCGCAACAGGCGGCGCAGGATGTAGCCGCGGCCCTCGTTGGAGGGGGTCACGCCGTCGAGGATGATCATCATGCCGGTGCGCGCGTGGTCGGCGACGACGCGGAAGCGGACATCGTTGTCCTTGTTGCCGGCGTCGTACTTCGCTCCTGTCAGCTCGACAGCGGCGTCGATGACGGGGCGCAGGAGGTCGGTCTCGTAGACGTTGTCCACGCCCTGGAGCAGGCAAGCCACACGCTCGATGCCCATGCCCGTATCGATGTTCTTTTGCGGCAGCTCGCCGACGATCTCGAAGTTGCCCTTCTTGTCGCCCTCGCCGCGGATGGATTCCATGAACACGAGGTTCCAGATCTCCATGTAGCGGTTGTCGTCGGCGATCGGGCCGCCCTCGACGCCGTATTCCGGGCCACGGTCGTAGTAGATCTCAGAGCAGGGGCCGCAGGGACCGGGGATGCCCATGGACCAGAAGTTGTCCTCCATGCCCATGCGCTGGATGCGCTCTTCCGGGATGCCGATCTTGTCGCGCCAGATCGATGCCGCCTCGTCGTCGTCCAGGTAAACGGTCACCCACAGGCGCTCCGGATCCAGGCCCAGCCCGCCGTCTTCGACAGCGCCAGTGAGCAGGGTCCAGGCGAGCGTGATCGCGCCTTCCTTGAAGTACTGGCCGAAGGAGAAGTTGCCGGCCATCTGGAAGAACGTGTTGTGGCGGGTGGTGATGCCCACTTCCTCGATGTCCAGGGTGCGCACGCACTTCTGGATGGAGGTGGCGGTGCCGTTTTTGAAATCCGGAGTTTGGTCGCCCAGGAAATACGGCTTGAACGGCACCATGCCGGCGTTGACGAACAGCAGTGTCGGGTCGTCCAGAATCAGCGGGGCGCTCGGCACCGGGGTGTGGCCAGCCTCGACGAAGTGGTTGGTGAACCGCTCTCGGATCTCATGGGTTTGCACGCGTGATTGTCCTTTCAGCAGCGCCGGTTTTTATCCGCGCTTACTCTACCCCGCGCCCGGGCGCAGCCCGGTGTCACCGTCCGCGGACGAGGGCACGCAACCTCCCAATGAAGTCTTTGATGCGCCGCTCTGCACCATGGTCGGTGGGTTCGTAGTAGACAGCATCTTCGAGACCGTCGGGCATGTACTGCTGCTTGACGACGCCCAAAGGATCATCATGCGGATAGACATATCCCACCGCATTGCCCATGGCCTTCGCGCCTTCGTAGTGCCCGTCGCGCAAGTGCGCCGGCACCGGCGGGGCATGGCCTGCGCGCACGTCCGACAACGCCCGGTCGATGGACTGGATCACAGACGGCGACTTCGGCGCCGTGGCCAAGTGGATTGTCGCCTGCGCAAGGGCGAGCCTTCCCTCGGGCATGCCGATGAACTGCACCGCGTTCGCCGCCGCATTGGCGGTCTGTAGCGCGGTCGGATCCGCCATGCCGATGTCTTCGGAAGCGTGGATGACCAGGCGGCGGGCGATGAAACGCGGGTCCTCTCCCGCCTCAATCATCCGCGCCAGATAGTGCAGTGCGGCATCCACGTCGGAGCCACGGATAGATTTGATGAACGCACTGACGATGTCGTAGTGCTGGTCACCGTCGCGGTCGTAGCGCACCACCGCGCGGTTCACGTTTTCTTTAACGGTGTCGACGGTGATGGTCTCCCCCGGCTGCACCGCCTCGGCCGCAGCCTCCAGATAGGTCAGCGCCCGGCGGGCGTCGCCGCCGGCGAGGAGGACCAGCTGGTCCCGTGCGGCGCCGTCAAGCTCGAATTCGCCGCCGAATCCGCGCTCGTCTGCCATCGCCTGGTCCAGCACCCCGCGCAGGTCGTCCTCGTTCAAAGACTCCAGCTTCAGCAGCAGCGAGCGCGACAGCAGCGGCGCAACCACGCTGAAACTCGGATTCTCCGTCGTGGCCGCGACCAGTAGCACGGTGCGGTTTTCCACCGCGGCCAGCAACGCGTCCTGCTGGGTCTTGGAAAAGCGGTGCACCTCGTCGATGAAAAGCACGGTATTCTCGCCGCGAATCAGGTCTCGACGTGCTTCGTCAATCACGGCGCGCACTTCCTTCACGCCCGAGGACAGCGCCGACAGGGCGACGAAGTTCTGCCCCATCGCAGACGCGATCAGCGATGCGATGGTGGTCTTGCCGGTGCCCGGCGGGCCGTAGAGGATCACCGAGGCGGCCCCAGAGCCGTCGATAAGCCTGCGCAGCGGCTTGCCTTCGCTGAGCAGGTGACGCTGGCCTGCGATCTCGTCGAGGGTCCGCGGGCGCATGCGCGCGGCCAAAGGGGCGGATGCCCCCGCCTCGAAAAAGGCGGTGCCGCGGTTTCCCAGCTCACCGCGGCCATCTCGCCCTGCGGCCGCGGAGAAAAGTCCCTCTTGCTCCAACCAGACCTCTCCTTATCGCAAGCGCTCAGCCAGCGTCTGGGCGAAGTGGTTTATCGTTTGATAAGCGGGGTCTTTGCCGGTGCCCGCGAATGCTGCAAGGGACTCGAACGTCTCACGCAAATCCCTGCGCACCAGCGCCTCGTCTGCGGTGAACGGCCCCTCCGAGTACGGACGCAGAACGTCACCAGCATGGTCTGCAGGATGCTCTTCCGTTTCTCCGCCCGCCTCAAGCGGCCCGAGGTCAGACACGTCGAGACCGGCAGCGTCGAAGTCCTCTTTGAGCTTGGCGTCGTGCTCCAACAAATCGGCCGGACTGACCGGATCCAGCATCGCCACACTGCTCATTGCCCAACCGATAAGGCCTGCAGTGATCCGCGCTTGGAGTGTATCCGGGTGCTCCACGCTGGGCCAGATGCCTCGCACTTCGCTCACCCAGGCGTCAACGAACGCCTCGGTCGCTTCCGCGTTAAACGGCTGCGCCGCAAGATAGACCGGGAAGCGTGCAACCACAAACGCCACATCGAAGGTCACATCCCTGAAGCCCGCCCACTCGTAATCCAGGAAGTGAAAGGAGTTGTCGGTCTGGATGACGTTGTCCGGGGTCAAGTCGAACGGCGTGAACGCGCGCATCCCGCCCCGCAGCAGACGGGTGCGCACATTTGTGGCCGCGAACCGGACCTCCCCCGGAATCTCGATGCCGGCGTTTTCCAAAAACTCCACGCCGATGCGGATGCGGTGCGACAGTAGGCGATCACGCAGCAGCTGCAAGTTCGCCGCGTTCTTCCGCGAACGCGTCATGCGCTGGAACAGCACGTTGAACGCGTCCTCGTCGTCCGCGGTGCCGGCATGCATCTTGCCCAGCGCCCGGCCGAGCCGGCGCAGCAGGTCCACGTGGGTTTCCGGGTCCGCGTCCTGCAGCAAGTCCGCCAGTGTGCGGCCGTCACCCAGATCCGAGATGATCAGGATGCGCTGTGCGGTGTCGTAGCCCAGCAGCACCGGGCCCGGGCGCACTTCCTCGCTTAACGACGTCGCGAACTGGTACGCCACCGTCTCGCGCAAAAATGCCGCGTCCGCCAGCTCGTCACCGGTAGCCGGCGAATGCTTCACCACCACCGAGCGGTGCTGAAAAAACGGGTTGTTGACCACGCGCGCGCGGAACACGTCCGCCAGCCCTGAGCCGTCGAGCCTTTCGACGTCCACAAGCTGCTGCTCTCCGCCATAGCGCCTGGTCAGTATGTCGGCGGCTGCGCGGATGATCTCCTGCGTATCGCCCATCGCTGGCCTACTTTTCGGCGCCTGCCGCCTCGGCCTCGCTGCCCTTGCCCTCGACATCCTTCTTCGGCTTAAAGTCCACGCCGGTCTCCTTGCGCTGCTCCGCCGGAATCGGCGCCGGGGCGTCGGTCAACGGATCCACGCCGCCGCCAGACTTCGGGAAGGCGATGACATCGCGGATGGATTCGAAGCCGCCGAGCAGGGACACGATACGGTCCCACCCGAAGGCGATGCCGCCGTGCGGCGGGGCGCCGTACTGGAACGCATCCAACAGGAAGCCGAACTTCTCGTCCGCTTCCTCGTCAGTAATGCCCATAACTTCGAACACGCGCTTTTGCACATCGTGCTCGTGGATACGGATGGAGCCGCCGCCGATCTCGTTGCCGTTGCACACGATGTCGTAGGCGTAGGCGAGCGCCTCGCCCGGATTCTTCTCGAAGTTGTCCAGGAACTCCGGCTTCGGGGAGGTAAAGGCGTGGTGCACGGCGGTCCACTTGGAGTGGCCGAGCGCGACGTCGCCGGAAGCGGTGGCGTCAGCGGCCGGCTCAAACAGCGGCGCGTCAACGACCCAGGTAAACGCCCAGTCGCCGTCCTTGACCAAGTCCAGCTTGCGAGCAATCTCGCCGCGGGCTGCACCCAGCAGCGCACGGGACGCCTTCGTCTCGCCGGCAGCGAAGAAGATGCAGTCGCCCGGCTTCGCGCCGACGTGCTCGGCGATGCCGGCCTTCTCCTCGTCGGTAATGTTCTTGGCCACCGGGCCGGTCAGCTCGCCGTCCTCCTGGACCAGGATGTAGGCCAGACCCTTGGCGCCACGCTGCTTCGCCCACTCCTGCCACGCGTCGAGTTGGCGGCGCGGCTGCGAGGCGCCGCCGTCCATGACCACGGCGCCGACGTACTCGGCCTTGAACACGCGGAAGGTGGTGTCCTTGAAAAACTCGGTGCACTCCACCAGCGGGATGTCGAAGCGCAGGTCAGGCTTGTCAGAGCCGTACTTTTCCATCGCCTCCTTGTAGGTCATGCGCGGGATCGGCGTCTGGATGTCGTAGCCGATCAGCTTCCACAGCTCCACCAGGATTTCTTCGGCGAGCTCGATGATGTCGTCCTGGTCCACGAAGCTGGCCTCAACGTCCAACTGGGTGAACTCCGGCTGACGGTCCGCACGGAAATCCTCGTCGCGGTAGCAGCGTGCCAGCTGGTAGTAACGCTCCATGCCGGCCACCATGAGCAGCTGCTTGAACAGCTGCGGCGACTGCGGCAGCGCGTACCAGGAGCCCGGCTTCAGGCGTGCCGGCACGAGGAAGTCACGCGCGCCCTCCGGAGTGGAGCGCGTCAGCGTCGGGGTTTCAATCTCGGTGAAGTCGTGGTTGTCCAGCACACGGCGCGCTGCCTGGTTCGCCTTCGCGCGCAGACGCATCGCCTTCGCCTGGCGCTCGCGGCGCAGATCCAAGTAGCGGTAGCGCAGACGCGCCTCCTCGCCGACCTCGCTGGAGGATGCGTCCTCGATCTGGAACGGCAGCGCCGCCGCCTTATTCAGCACCTTCAGGTCGGTGACATTGACCTCGATCTCGCCCGAGGCGAGGTTCGGGTTCGAGGAGCCTTCCGGGCGCGGCTCGACCGTGCCGGTGACCTGGATGACGTACTCGCTGCGCAGGTCGTGCGCGGCCTCTGCAACCGCGGACTCACGGAAGACCACCTGGGCCAGCCCGGAGCGGTCTCGCAGGTCGATAAAGATCACGCCGCCATGGTCGCGACGGCGGGCCACCCAGCCGGTGAGAGTGACAGTTTGGCCTTCGAGTTCTTTATTCAGGTTCCCCGCAAGGTGAGTGCGCAGCACGGTTTCCACGTCCTTCCACGTGATGGCGAATCTAACCTGGCAAAGTCTACCCGGCGCTGTCACGACGTGCGTCCGGCCCCCTGAAGCTTGCCAGACACCTGGGCACCTTGGGTGGAGCTGCACCGCGACTAAACCGACCCAGATCCAACACGTGCCCTAGATATTTGGCACAATTCTGACCATGACTTTCAGAGGCGATTACGCACAGGGCCAAGGCGGCAACGTCAACACCAGCTCCGGCGGCGGCGGAGGCGGAGGCGTGGGCGGCGGCGCGATGATGCTGCTGCCGCTCCTGCTGCGCGGAGGCGGCGGTGGAACCATCATTTTGGTCCTGCTGGCCCTGCTGTATTTCAGCGGTGCGTTCAACGGCATCCTCGGCGGCGGAGGCAACGACTCCCAGTCGCAGTCCCAGGGCGAGTACTCGCTGGAGCACTGCCAGGAGCAAGGTTCCTCCAACGAGTACGACGATTGCCGCGCGGCGGCGACCATGGGATCGCTGAACGCCGTTTGGGCCGACCTGCTGCCCGCCCAGTCCGAAACCCAGTTCACCAAGCCGGAAATGACCATCTTTAAAGGCAGCGTGAATTCCGGCTGTGGCTACGCAAGCGCTGATACCGGTCCGTTCTACTGCCCGCAGGATTCCACCGCGTATCTGGACGTCAGCTTCTTCGATCAACTGTCCCAGCTCGGCGGTTCCAACGGCCCGCTGGCTCAGGAGTACGCCACCGCACACGAGTACGGCCACCACATCCAGAACCTTGAGGGCACCCTCGGCTTGAGCGACTACAAGAACCCGGGCGAGGATTCCGCGGCCGTGGCAATCGAGCTGCAGGCCGACTGCTACGCGGGACTGTGGGCGCACCACGCGTCCAAGGGTGAGAACGCAGCACTTGAGCAGATCACCGACGAGCAGCTGCAGCAGGCCCTGCAGTCGGCACAGTCCATCGGTGACGACAACATTCAGAAGCGTTCCGGCGGCGAGGTCGATCCCGATGCGTGGACCCACGGCTCTTCGGAACAGCGCATGCAGGCGTTCAAGTCTGGCTACGAAACCGGCCAGATGTCGGCCTGCGACACGCTCAACCGCGGCGTGTACAAGAGCTAAACCGCCTCTTTTTCGCCCCGCTTTCGAAACGGCACGGCGCTACAGTGGCCAGCATGAACAATGCTGAACCTAACCGCGCCGTGCCGTTTCTTGCTGCGTTCAACTCCATCGAGAAATTCTTGCGCACCGAGCTCGATGCCAAACGGTCTGATTCTTTTTCGTGGATGGCCCGTCTTGCGGCGAAGAAGGGCATTGTCACGCTGGAGCAATCCGAGACGCTGCAGGAGTTCGCCGATCTGCGCAACGCGATTAGCCACGGCGAGTACGACAACTTGCGCCCGATTGCCGAGCCGCTGCCGGAAACCGTCGCTGAAATCGAGCGGATCCGGGATTCCCTGCTCGCCCCGACGCTGGCTCTAGAAGTGGTTGAGCACCAGCGGGTGATCACCTTCTCCCCTGAAACCGACATCCACGAGCCGTTGGAGATCATCGCCTCCGAGGGCCTCGCTCAATTCCCGGTCTATGAAGGCGGCGAGTGCGTCGGGCTCCTCACCACCAACGCGATTGCGCGGTGGCTGGCGGCAGAGCTGCGTGAGGACGACACTATCGCGGCAGGCACCGTGGCAGACGTGATTGAACACAGCGGCAAGTTGGACGAGCCGATTTTCCTGCCGCGAAACGTCACCGCGGCGGCTGCCGTAGAGGCGCTGAGCACACCGCTCGAGTCCGGCGCGGTTCCCCGCCTCGCCATCATCACCGAACACGGAAAGCCGACGCAGAAGCCTATCTCGGTGCTGGGTGCGACCGACATTCCGGCCCTTGCGCAGGAAACGTAATATCCCTGGTTTCGCTGTGGCGCTGCACACCTTTTCGTGCTGTAGTATCCGCGACATGTCTGCAAACTTTGTGAGCGTTGTCGACCTGTTCAGCATTGGCATCGGCCCGTCTTCCTCCCACACCGTCGGCCCGATGCGCGCCGCCCAAACTTTCATAAACAAACTCGACACCTTCCCGGCCAAGGTGCTGGTGGAGCTGCGCGGATCTCTCGCGGCCACCGGCGTTGGCCACGGCACCGACCGCGCAGCGTTGCTGGGCCTAGTCGGCTACACTCCCACCACCACGTCGGCTGATGCCGAGCCGAAACCGGGAGAGCCGATTCCCGCCACGGGCAGCATTTCCGGCCCCACCGGCACCGTCGAATACGTGCTGCGGTTCGACCCCGCTCCCGTGGCGGCGCACCCGAACTGCCTGATCTTCGACGCGTGGGACGCAGACGGCAATGTGCTTGCCGAGCGCGAGGATTACTACTCCGTCGGCGGCGGCTTCATCCAGGACCGCTGGGAGATGGAGGCGCACCGCGACGAAACCGGCGTGGCCTCCGCCCGTGAGATTCCGTCGGTGCCCCATCCCTTCCACACCGCAGCGGAGCTCATGCAGCTTTGCGACGAGACCGGCTTGACCATCGCCGAGATCATGCGCGCCAACGAAGAGTCCATTCACGGCCGCGAAAAACTCGACACCCACCTGGACGCAGTGTGGAACGTGATGCAGGAATGCGTCGCACACGGTTTGAAGACTGAGGGCACCCTGCCCGGCGGGCTGAGCGTCAGGCGGCGCGCGAACCGTCTCCACCGCCTGCTCACCGCCGAGTACGAAGCGTCCACTGCCCGCGGGCTGGACGCGATGGAGTGGGTCAACCTCTACGCGCTGGCCGTCAACGAGGAAAACGCAGCGCACGGCCAGGTGGTCACCGCGCCGACCAACGGCGCCGCCGGCATCATCCCCGCGGTGATGCACTACTGCCGCGACTTCACAGACGACTTCACCGTCGAGCGCGCCCGCGACTTCCTGCTCACTGCGGGCGCAGTCGGCTCCATTATCAAAACCAACGCATCCATTTCAGGTGCTGAGGTGGGCTGCCAGGGCGAGGTCGGCTCTGCCTCGTCCATGGCGGCCGCCGGCATGTGCGCCGCGCTGGGTGGCACACCTGCCCAGGTGGAAAACGCCGCGGAGATCGCCCTCGAGCACAACCTGGGCCTGACCTGCGACCCCGTCGGCGGGCTTGTGCAGGTGCCCTGCATCGAGCGCAACGCCATCGGCGGTGTGAAGGCCATCAACGCAGCCCGTCTGGCCAAGCTGGGCGACGGCACCAACATCGTCACCCTCGACGACGTGGTGGAGACCATGGCCGCCACCGGCCGCGACATGATGACGCAGTACAAGGAGACGTCCATGGGCGGGCTTGCAGTGCAACTGGGCCTGCCGGTGAACATCACCGAGTGCTAAATTTCGGCTCCCGCGCTCGTGATCGCCTGGGTCACGGCCTCGGCTGACAACGCCACGGACTCCTGCGAGTGCTGCGCGAGGTTCTTCACCGCCACCTCGCCGGCCTCCAGCTCGCGCTCCCCGAGCACGAGCGCGTACCTCGCGCCGGCGCGGTCGGCGCCCTTCATCGAGCCCTTGAGTCCGCGCTGCCCGTAGGACATGTCGGCGGAAACGCCGGCGGCGCGGAGCTCGTCGATAAGCTTGCTCATCTTCACCCGAGCCTCGTCGCCGATGGCGATGCCAAACACGTCCACCCGGTGCGAAGCCTCGTCGAGCTCGACGCCCTCCGCCTCAAGGGCGAGGACGGCGCGGTCGACGCCGAGGCCGTAGCCGATGCCGGACAGGTCCGGGCCGCCGATCTGGGCCATCAAGCCGTCGTAGCGGCCGCCGCCGCCGATGCCGGACTGCGCGCCCAAGCCGTCGTGGACGAACTCGAAAGTGGTCTTGGTGTAGTAGTCCAGCCCGCGCACCATGCGGGGGTTGATCACGTACGGCACACCGAAGCTGTCCAAAGCCGCGGTGACTGCGTCGAAGTGGGCGCGGCAATCGTCGCAGAGGTGATCCAGCATCAGCGGCGCATCCGCGGTCATCTCGCGGACTTCCTCGCGCTTGTCGTCCAGCACGCGCAGCGGGTTGATCTCCGCGCGCTTGCGGGTTTCCTCATCCAACGGCAGATCGAAGAGGAACTGCTGCAGCTTCTCGCGGTACGCCGGCCGGCAGTTCCTATCGCCCAGGCTGGTCAGCTCAAGGCGGAACCCGCTCAGCCCGATAGCACGGTAGCTGCGGTCAGCCAACGCGATGACCTCAGCGTCTAGCAGCGGGTCGTCCATGCCGATGGCCTCCACGCCCACCTGCTGCAGCTGGCGGTAACGGCCGGCCTGGGGGCGCTCGTAGCGGAAGAACGGGCCGTAGTAGTTCAGCTTCACCGGAAGGTATCCGCGGTCCATGTTGTGCTCGATAAACGCGCGCATCACGCCGGCAGTGCCCTCCGGGCGCAGCGTGACGGAGCGGCCGCCGCGGTCCTCGAAGGTGTACATCTCCTTGCTCACCACGTCGGTGGACTCGCCCACACCGCGGGCGAAGAGCGTCGTGTCCTCGAACACCGGCAGCTCAATGTGTTGGTAGCCGGCGATGCGCGCCTGACGGGCAAACTCGTCGCGCACATGGATAAACGCCGCCGATTGCGGCGGCGCGTAATCCGGCACACCCTTCGGGGCGGAAAGCTTCTGAAACTGGTCGTTCTTGTTCTCGCTCACACCGGGCAAGTCTAGTCCAGCCCTCCCCCGCCCGGAGCGAGTACCCGTTTAGCGGTCCGCGTTGGCCTGGCGCAGGTACGGATTGGTTGCGCGCTCCTGCGCCACCGTCGTCGCTGGGCCGTGGCCGGGAAGCACCTGCAGCTCGTCGGCCAGGTCCCACACCGGACCGCGGAGGGACTGACGCATCTGCTCCGGGTCCGAATCAGGCAGGTCCGTACGGCCGATAGACCCGCGGAACAGCACATCGCCAGAGAAGACCACGTCGTCGGCGACAAGCATCACACAGCCCGGCGAGTGCCCCGGTGCGTGCACGACGCGCAACTCCACGCCCGCGACCTGCAGGGTCTGACCATCCTCGAGCGGCGTGGGGTTGTCGATTGGGGGCATGGCGGAGGCGTCGTAAAGCTGGCGTGCTTGCTCGCTGACCCCCTCGCCTCGCAGCAACATGAACGCGTCCGCGGGATGGATGAATGTCTCCACCCCGAACGCGGCGGCATCGCGGATGTGGTCAATGTGGCCGTGCGTGAGCACCACCGCCTCGACGGTCAGCCCCTGCTCCTGCGCCAGCTGGCTCACCGCCTCGTGCGCGCCCAGCCCCGGGTCGATCACAAACGCCCGATCCCCATGAGCGACGACATAGCTGTTGGTTTGAAAAGGTCCTGCGGCGAAACCGGCGATTCTCATGCTGGCCACTATATCGGTGCTGATAGGCTTTCTAGCCGTTCAAGGGCGGATGCTTAACGACGTCCAGCTCCGCCCATCCCAACAAATTGGCGAGGTGTAAACCCCAGTGGCATCGAACGAACAGCGCGGCAAAGAAGCCCTGTCCCACCTGAAAAGCGAGCTGGATTCGCGCGACCGCAAAGAAAAGTCCCGCCCGTGGTCGGTGGCGGCAATCTCCGCGGCAGTGATCGCGCTGATCGGCGGCGGCATCTACTTGGCGGCCAACAACGACAGCGGCGAGGACCTCGCGGCCAGCGAAACCACCGCTGCTTCCGAGTCCGCAACCGAGGAGCAGGAGCCGTTCGACGCGTCGGAGTTCGAACCGATCGCCACGAAGCGCGAGCAGGCACTGCCGTCGACTGTGAACTGCACCTACAACGAGGCTGCGGAGCAGGGCGGCGACGGCGTTGGCACCCCGAAGACTGAGGGCGTGTCCACCGAGGGCACCCTCACCGTCGAGCTGGACACCAACCAGGGCCCGATCGGCATGGAGCTGGATCGTGCAGCCTCCCCCTGCACCGTCAACGCCGTCGAGTACCTCGCTGAGGAGGGCTTCTACGACGACACCGTCTGCCACCGCCTGACCACCGGCGACGGCCTGAAGGTGCTGCAGTGCGGCGACCGTGCCGGCACCGGCGCCGGCGGACCGGGCTTCCAGTTCGCTAACGAGCTGCCCACCGACAAGGCGCTTGAGGGCATCGACCTGTCTGAGGCGGGCATCCCGGAGGGCGCCTCGGAGGAAGAGATGATGCAGGCCAAGACGATGCTGCTGCAGCAAAACAACGAGCCGCAGCGCTACGACCGCGGCACCATCGCCATGGCGAACGCCGGCGTGGACACCAACGGCTCCCAGTTCTTCCTCAACTACGGCGACTCCGTACTGCCGCCGCTGTACACCTACTTCGGCCAGATCGACGACGAGGGTCTTGCCACCCTGGACAAGATCGCCGAGGCTGGCGTTGAAGGTGGCCAGCAGGACGGCGCCCCGGCTGACGAGGTCCGCGTCAAAAAGGCGTCCGTGAAGTAACACGGTGGAGTAACGCTTCCGCGCGCTCAAGCGACGTAGCTCTGGGAATCGCATCAAATTCTGCTGTCCGGTGTAGCGCACCACCAGCGCACCCATTAGCATTCCGAGAAGAACACACATTTTTACGAGTGAGGAAAATTCGATGAAGCTTCGCACCAGCCTTGCAGCGGCAGCAACCGCCACCGCGGTCATGGTTTCCGGCGCCGCAGTCGCCGACGCCACTCCCACGGTCAACGACACCGCGGAGAGCAAGTCCAAGGACTCCGGCGACAAGAAGACCATCAAGGACAGCCTGTCCTCCTCGGATGAAGAGGGTTCCTCCATCGAGGACATGACCCCAGAGGAGCTGAAGAGCTGGATCGCCGTGGTCACCGCGATCATCGGCATGCTCACCCAGGTGCTGTCCATCGCGTCTAAGTTCGCGCGCTAGTCCTCGCGCCGCTGACCCCGGAGCGGCGCGCGTGGTCTCCCGCGCTGCGGCGTGTAGACAAAAACCGGCTCCCTACAACCGGCTACCAACGGAATTTTCCAAAGGTAGCCGGTTCTAGGGAGCCGGTTCTCTTCGTCCCCCTCCCCGATAAAGCAGCGCCGCCGTTTCCCAGCCGTGGGGAATCGGCGGCGCTGTCGCGTGCAACCTGTATCAGATCAGGCTCATGCTCGTCTTACTTGTTGTTGATCAGCGCGATCGGGCCGAGCACGGAGTCGATCGGGTATGCCAGTGCCAGCGGCAGGACGAGCGCCAAAACAGCAGCGACGACACCGAGAATGACGCCAATCGGAGCGTCGGATGAGGAAGAAGCGGAGCTTTGCTCCTCGGTCGGCTTCTGCTCTTCGGTCGGCTTCTGCTCTTCGGTCGGCTTCTGCTCTTCGGTCGGCTTCTGCTCCTCGGTCGGCTTCTGCTCTTCGGTCGGCTTCTGCTCTTCGGTCGGCTGCTCTTCCGGCGTCGGTGCCGGCGCCTCAGCCTCAGCCACAGTCACCGGCAGGGACACCTTTGTGCCCGCGTCGGTGGTGATCTCGAGGGTCTGCTCGCCGGACACGCCCGCCGGGATCTCCAGCTCAATCTTTGCGCGGCCCTGCTCGCCGAAGCCCTTGTCGGCGTCGGTAACCGCGTTGTCGACGTCGGCGGTAGCCGTTGCCTCGCCCACCTTCGCGGTGACGGTCTCAGCCTGCGCCTCGCCCTCGGAGGAGTAGCTCAGGGAGGTCAGCTCGATGGTGTTCTTCTGGCCAGCCTTCAGACCGCCCTCCGGGAGCACCACGCCGACGTCCTTTTGGCCCTCACGGACCTGGGCGTCGCCGGTCTGCAGGTAGTCCACAAATGCCTGCAGATCGTTGTAGCCCACATCGTTGCGGTCGCGGACTTCGTCAGCGTTGATCAGGGCGTCGCCACCGTCGAGCAGGAAGGTCGACGCTGCAACGGTGTAGTCCTTCTCCGGATCCACGGACTCGCCGTTGATCTGGATGTCCAGGATGCGGTTGCCGCGCTCAGCGTTCGGGTTGTAGGTGTAGGACACGTTGTCGGACAGGCCCATGTCCAGGCGCGGACGGCCGGACTTCTCGGTGGCCTCCGGGGTCTGCCACTGGTTCTCCAGGGCTTCCTTGATAGCGGCGCCGGACAGGGTTGCAACGGCGATGTTATTGCCGAACGGCTGGACATTGGCAGCCTGCTCGTAGGTCACGTCGCCCTTGGCGAGGTCAGCGCGGACGCCACCGGCGTTCATGACGCCGAAGTCGATCTCAGTATCGAGGAAAGCGGACAGCGCAGCGACGGCGGACTGTGCCAGCATGTTGTTCGCGGTGGACTCGGTGCCGCGGTTCGAGCCCGGCTTGTCCTCCGGGTTGGAGCCACGCTTGAAGTCGGCGGCGATGTTGGCGACGACCTTCTGGCCGAGGTCCTTGGCAATCTTGTCGGCCTCCTCGACGATCTTCTCAACCTCCGGGTCCGGGGTAATGCCGAGCTCCTCGAGGTGGGTGGCGTCGATCTGGCGACCGTCGACGTCGACGATCTCCTTCGTCGCGGTGTCGTACGTGATGGCGATGTCGGTGACAACCTTGCCGTACTCGTGGGACTGCGCGTAGGGCACCTTGCCGTCGCGGTCGAGCTCCAGGCGCTTGATGTGGTCGTCGCCGCCGAAGATGAAGTCGACGTACTCAGGGTTGAGCTTCGGCGCGCTGGTGTCGGCCGGGTCGTGGATTAGCGCGATGACCAGGTCGGCCTTGCCGGACTCCTTGATCTTCTTCGCCTCGACGTTAACCTGCTCGGCGGAATCCGTGAACTTCACACCCGCAACGTTGGCCGGGCTGGACTTTTCCGGGGTGAGGTTGGAGGTCGTGCCCACCAGGGCAACCTTCACGCCCTCCTTCTCCACGATGGTGTACGGCTTCACCGGCTGCTCGCCATCAACGAAGATGTTCGCGCCGAGCTGCTTGTCATTGGTACCCGGAACGATGCGGTCGATCAGGTCCTGGTAGCCCTTATCGAACTCGTGGTTGCCCACAGCGGATCCGTCGGTGCCGATGGCGTTGATGAAGTCCATCGTGTACTTGTCGTCGGAGATGAAGGAAACGAACGCCGAGCCACCCTGGTTGTCACCGGAGGTGGTGACAATGGTGTTCGGGTTCTGCTCGCGCAGGTAGTTCATGATGCCCGCGACATTGGCGGCACCCATCTCGTCGCCGACCTTCGGGGTGATTTCCTTGACTTCCTTGCCATTCTCGTCGAGGACCGGGTTGCCTGCGGCGTCCTTCACCGTGGTCGTGGACGGGTTGTACTTCAGGCGACCGTGGAAGTCGGTGATGTTGGCGACGTTGATGGTGACCTGGTCAGCCTCAGCGGCTGCGGCGAACGGTGCTCCGGTGAGCACCACAGCGGTCGTGGTGGTTGCGGCGATCAGGGCGCCAGCGCGACGGAAATCAAACACGGGAGACTCCTCAAATATGCGGGGTAGTGTCCCTCCCTTGTATCCCGAATTCTGCGTCACCGCAGCGCAACTCCGCGGTGCGCAAACTCTTTTGCTGCGGAAATAACCTTCTGTGCACCAACATTTCATCTGCAGGAAACCTGGGCGCCGGCTAAGAGGAGGGCGTGGGCAACCTTTGGTCGTCGTTAAGCAGTCACGCGATAGACGTCAAAGACTCCCTCGATGTTGCGGATCTGGTTCATGATGGACCCCAGCTGCTTGATATCGGAGACCTCGATGGTCAAACGGATCGTGGCGATGCGGTCGTCGCCCGCCTGGGACGACATTGCCAAAATTGGCAACTTCGCCTCCGAGAGCACCCCGGTGGTCTCGGTGAGCAGGCCGTTGCGGTCCAGCGCCTCCAGCTGGATCGTGGCTCGCGACGCGCTCTTGTGCGAGCGCTGGTTCGCCCACTCGACATTGACCAGGCGCTCCGGCTCGTCCTTGAGCTTGTTGGCGTTCGTGCAATCCGTGCGGTGCACCGACACTCCCCCGCCGCGGGTGACAAAACCGAAGATGGCGTCGCCGGGCACCGGCTGGCAGCACTTGGCCAGCTTCGCCATCACATCCGGGCTGCCCTCCACCAGGATCGCGGGGCCGTCGCCACTGGCCTGCGGGCGCACCAGCGCCGACATCGGGGTGCGCGCGGTGAGCGCATCAACAGCGTCGTCGTCGCCGCCGAACATGTCCATCAGCAGGTGCGCGACGTGCTGACTGGAGACGTTGCCCGCGCCGATCGCCGTGTACAGCGCATCCACGTCCTGGTAGTGCAGCCGCGTTGCTACCTGGCGCATGGACTCGTTGGTGAACAGGCGGTGCATGGGCAGCCCGCCGCGCTGCACCTCCGCAGCGAGCGCGTCGCGGCCAGCCTCGAGCTGCTCCTCGCGGCGCTCCTTGGCAAACCACTGGCGGATCTTCGCCTTCGCGCGCGGGGAGACCACAAAATCCTGCCAGTCGCGCGACGGCCCCGCGTTCTGGTCCTTGGAGGTGAAAATCTCCACCCTGTCGCCGGATTTGAGCTCGGTTTCCAACGTCACCAGCTTGCCGTTGACCTTGGCCCCGATGCAGCGGTGGCCGACCTCGGTGTGCACCGCGTACGCGAAGTCCACCGGGGTGGAACCAGCTGGCAGGTCCACCACATCGCCCTTCGGCGTGAAGGCGAAGATTTGCTGGCTCGCTAGGTCGTAGCGCAGGGAATCGAGGAACTCGTTCGGGTCAGCTGCTTCCTTCTGCCAGTCCAGCAGCTGGCGCATCCACGCCATCTGGTCTACTTCGGACTGGTCGCCCTTGTGCGAGCCCTTCGTCTCCTTGTAGCGCCAGTGCGCCGCCACGCCGAACTCGGCGTTGTAGTGCATCTCATGGGTGCGCACCTGCACCTCGAGCGGGCGGCCCGTCTGCGTCATCATCGTGGTGTGCAGCGACTGGTACACACCGAAACGCGGGTTGGAAATGTAGTCTTTGAACCGGCCCGGCATCACGGAGTACAGGGAGTGCACGACGCCGATCGCCGCGTAGCAGTCGTTGACGGTCTCTACCAGCACGCGGATGCCCACCAGGTCGAAGATCTCGTTGAAGTCGTGGCCGCGCACGGCCATCTTCTGGTAAATCGACCAGTAGTGCTTTGGTCGTCCCATCACCTCGGCGGTGATGCCGTTGGATGCAAGCTCTCGTTGCAGCACGTCGGTGATCTCCCGCAGCGCCCTGTCACGGGACGGCGCGTGGTCCGCGACCATTCGCACGATCTCCTCGTACTTCTTCGGCTGCAGAATGGCGAAAGCCAGGTCTTCCAGCTCCCACTTCACACTCGCCATGCCCAGGCGGTGCGCCAGCGGGGCGATGACGTCGAGCGTCTCCTGCGCCTTCTTCGCCTGCTTCTCCGGCGGCAGAAAGCGCATGGTCCGCATGTTGTGCAGGCGGTCGGCCACCTTGATCACCAGCACGCGCGGGTCTTCCGCCATCGCCACGATCATCTTGCGGATGGTCTCCGCCTCGGCCGCCGCGCCGAGCGCGACCTTGTCCAACTTGGTTACGCCGTTGACCAGTTTGGCCACCTCGGGTCCGAAGTCGCGGGTGAGGTCGTCGAGGGAGTAGTCGGTATCCTCCACCGTGTCGTGCAGCAGCGCCGCCACCAGTGTGGTGGTGTCCATGCCAATTTCGGCACAGATGGCCGCCACCGCGAGCGGGTGGGTGATGTACGGGTCTCCCGATTTGCGGAAAACCCCCTCGTGCAGGCGCTCCGCAGTGGAATACGCGTGGTCGAGCAGTTCCGCGTCTGCCTTGGGGTGGAATTTGCGGTGCAACGACAGCAGCGGGTCAAGCACCGGGTTCGTCTTTGAGCGGCTGTTGCCCGTCAGCGACCGCGCCAGACGGGCAGACATGCTGCGCACGGAGGGGCCTGTCCTCTTCACCGGCTTGTCAGTCATTCCTAGCCTCCGATTCCAGAACTTCTCCCGCGACTAAAAACGTAATCCTACGCGTTCTCGGGGTGCTCCTCGCCGAGAACCACCAGCGGGGCGTTGCCAAGCTTGCTGCGCCCGCCGAGGTCCGGCACCTCAAGGACGACCACATAGCCTGCGACGGTGCCGCCGGCGCGCTCGATCAAGTCCCGAGCGGCGACGAGGGTGCCGCCGGTGGCCAGCACGTCGTCTACAAGCACGATGCTCTTGCCTGTGATGTCCACGCCGTCCGCCGGAATCTCGAGCGCGGCCGAGCTGTACTCCGTGGTGTACTCCTGAGTGATCACCGGCGGCGGCAGTTTGCCCTTCTTCCGGATGGCCAGAATGCCGGTGCCGAGCTCATATGCCACAGCCGAGCCAAGCAGGAACCCACGCGCATCCAGGCCGCCGATGAGGTCGGCGCCGAGCTTGCGGCTGGCCGTAGCCATTTCTGCAATCACGATGTTCAACGCTGCCGGATCCGCGAGCACCGGGGTGAGATCTTCGAACAGTACGCCCTCTTCCGGGAAGTCCTGCACCTGACGGATCTTGTCCTTCAGGGCGTCGCGGGCGGTGGCGTAACGGTTGCCGTCGATAGGTGTGGGGGCCATTGGTGTGGATTCTCCTGTTACTTTTCGGCCGGGGTTGTTTCTGTGTTCAGCTGCCACCGGTCCATGTTCCAGCCGATGCCGGCAAGACCTGTGTACGGCACCACGTTACGCACTGCGCCATCCACGGCGAAGGTGCGGGGTTGCGCGGCGAGCGGAATGGACGGCAACTGCTTCCACAGGTGCGCTTCCTGCGCGCGAAGCACACCGAGTTCTTGGGCGCGATTATTGGCGGACGGGAACTCCCGCATGGGGTCAGTGGCGTGCAAAATCACGTCGGCCGCGCCGTCGGTCCAGGTCTCATTGCCCCACTCGTCGTACTCCGCCCTCGGCAGATCCGCGAGCGTTTTTCCGCCCTCGGTCACGTCCGTGACGGTAATTCCCGCGGGCTCGCACGTGCGGCGGATGGATTCCACCATCGCGGCGAAACGCGCGTCCGGGTACGGGTAGCCGATACGGATTTCGGTGCCGGAAAGCGCGGATGCGCCCTCAATGTCCACGTCCAGGTGCGGCGCCGCTACGTCCTTGACGCGCCCGGACAGCGGGTCGGCGTGGGGCAGCACGTGCAACGGCGCGACCGGCACGTCAAGACCAGCAACGTCGCTCGATGCCTTAGCGACGGCACGCGGGTCCACGCACTTTGCAAACGCCTGGCGGTTCTCGTGGATCGCCCACATACCGACGAGTGGGAACGTCAGCGACTCTGTAAGTTCACCGATCTGGCTGTCAACACTGAGGCGGTTGCCTTCGGCGTTCACGTCGTGCCAAGCCGGTGAGGTCTCCCGCAAGTCACCGATGCGCAGCGCTTCATCCTCCGCCAACTCGCTGGAATCAGCGGATCCGGGCCAGATCACCATTTCCGGGGTCTGCGGAGCATCACCGTAGTAGTGCTCGTTGGCTACTAGCGTCACTTCACCCTGCTCCCCCACCTCCGCGATCTTGAACGGACCGAAGGAAACCTGCAGTGCAGGATCGAACTCGGCAAGGCTGAAGCCGTGGCGCCACACGTCGCCGATGGGCTTCAGACGGGAAAAGTCGTTGGACTGCAAGTCACTGTCGAGTTCTTCGACGCTTTTGCCTAACTTGGCCGCCACTGCGTGAGCGGGTAGCACAGTGCCGGCGTCGAACAGCCCGCGCCAGCGAGCTCCACGCTTCTCTTTGAAGGTGAGCGTGAATTCCTTGGCCCCTGGGGTGCAGGACAGCTCCTCTGTGTCGTCGAACAGAGGCATGTGCGAGCCGAACATGCCCGGATAGTGCCCCGCGGTAAACGTGAGCAGGAAGTCGGAACAGGTCACCGGTGTGCCGTCGGAAAACACTGCGGCGTCGGACAGTGTGTAAATCACCTTGGGCTGATCGCTCGGCAGGACCTGGGTGGTAACCAAGTCCGTGTTCGGGATCATCTGTCCGCTCGGCCCCGGCACGTACACCCCCGGATACAGGCGCACGGAAAGCTGCTCCGCTAGGTCGGCGGCACCTTCCAATGTGCCGGAGTTTGTGGTGCGCAACTCTCCGAGCGCCTGGTAGCCAAACAGCTTCTTCGACTCTGCATGCTCACTGCTGCTTGTGCCGCACGCGGTAAGAGCGAAGATGCTCACAGCCGCCGCAACCACCGCTGCGACCGCACGTGTGAAACGTCCTGACATGGTTCGCCGCCGTCTACCTGCCTGGACGCCAGGTCGAGGAACCGATAGCTCCATCAGCGTTGTCGAGAGAGGTCTCGGCACGGCGCACCGGGGCGGCAACTTGGCGCTTTTCGGGGGCCACCTTTTCGGCGGTCTCCACTTCGAGCTCGCCGGCGCCACGGGTGCGGAAGCGCTCCACGGCTGCGTTGTGGTCCTTGTACTTCTTCTTGCGGTTGACCAGGCTCACCAGCAGCGGGGTTGCCAGGAACAGCGAGGAGAAGATGCCCTCGATCACGCCGATGAGCTGGATCAGAGCGAGGTCCTTCAGGGTGCCCACGCCGAGCATCCACACCGCCACAACCATCAGCGCCACAATCGGCAGCGCAGAAATGACGGAAGTGGAGATAGAACGCATCACCGTCTGGTTCACTGCCAGGTTCGCCTCTTCGGCGTAGGTGGAGCGGCGCGAATCTAACACACCAGAGGTGTTTTCGCGCACCTTGTCAAAGACAATCACCGTGTCATAGAGGGAGAAGGTCAAAACGGTGAGCAGACCGATGATCATCGCCGGGGTGATTTCAAGCCCGAACAATGCGTAGATGCCGGCGATGAGCACAGCGTCCACGATGAGCGCGGCCATCGCGGCGGCCGCCATCTCACGCTGCAGGCGCACCGCGACGTACACGGCGGCAGCGACGAGGAAGACGGCCATCGCAAGCAGCATGCGCTTGGTGATAGTTGAGCCCCAGGACTCGGAGACCGTGGAGTCGCCGATCGCGTCGGCGCTGGGTTCGCCGTTGTAGTCTTCAATCTGGTACTCGTCGAAAATCGCCTGGCGTGCTGCGTCGATCTGCTCCTGTGTGAGGTGGCCGGAGTTGATCTCAAGCGTGCGGGTGTCGCCGGAGCCGACGATCTGGGTCAGCTCCGGGGTCACGCCGGTGGCGTCGACGAAGGTCTCCTCCACCTCTTCCGCCACGAGCTCGCCGGCCGGCATCGTCATCTTGGTGCCGCCCTCGAAGTCGATGCCCATGTTGAAGCCGCGAAAGAGCATGGCCAGCAGGGAGATCACCACAAGCGCGAGCGTGATGCCATACCACAACTTGCGGCGGCCGACAAAGTCGATGGCGCCGGTGCCGTCGTACAGCGTCTCCGCCGAGCGCTTGGCTTTCACGGGAGCGGCGACGGTGTTGCCTGCGTCCGTTGCCTCGGCGGAGGTGTGTGTCGAAGTTGCCTTGGTGCTCGACATGTCTAGTTCTCCTCAATCGTTGCGGCCGGTTGGAGCGTGTGCTTATCGACGTCATCCTGCGCCCGACGTGCCTCAGCGGTCTTGAACGCCTTTCCCATGCCATTGACGGACGGCTTGGACCAGAATCCGCTGCGAGACGCGATGATCAGTAGCGGCGCGGTAACCAGGAAGGTGACAACCAGGTCGAACACGGTGGTCAGGCCCATGGTGAAGGCGAAGCCCTTCACGTCTCCAACGGCAAGGAAGTAGATGATCACCGCTCCGATCAGGGTGACCATGTTGCCTGTGATGACAGTGTCCTTCGCCCGCTGCCAGCCGGATGCGGTGGCGGAGCGGAACGTCTTGCCCTTGCGTACCTCGTCCTTAATGCGCTCGTAAATGACGATGAAGGAGTCGGCAGTTGCGCCGATACCGATGACCAGACCGGCGATGCCGGAAAGGTCCAGGGAGTAGCCGATCCAGCGGCCCAGCAGCACCAAGGTGCCGTAGACGAGTGCGCCAGCGGCGACGAGCGACGCCAGAGAGATCAGACCGTAGAGGCGGTAGTAAGCGAAGACGAACAACGCCACAAGGATCAGGCCTACCAGGCCGGAGTACAGGCCCGCCTTCAGCGAAGCCTGGCCCAGTGACGGCGGAACGGACAGTGCGGTGCCGCCCGGCTCGCCGTTCTCACCAGCGAAGGACAGCGGCAGTGCGCCGTAGCGCAGGTTGTTGGCAAGACCCTCGGCCTCCTCCTGGGTGAAGTTGCCGGTGATCGACGTTGCGGAACCAACCGGGGTCGGACCCTGGATCACCGGTGCGGAAATCACCTGAGAGTCCAGCGTGATCGCGATCTGCTTTTGCAGCATTTCACTGGTCAGGCGCGCCCAGGTCTCGGAGCCGTTGGGCTCGCTCGCCTGGCTAAAGGCGAAGCTGATCTCCATCTGGCTGGACTGCGGGTTGAAGCCGCCGGTGATCGCACGGTTGGTGTCGATCTGCTCGCCGGTCAGGCGCGGGCCATCAGCGTCGGTGACGCCGTCGAGCAGGGGAACCTCGTCGAGAAGCAGCGCCTGGCCCGACGTCGGGTCACAAGAAACCAGGGGCAGATCCGCCTTGTCGGAGCCGGCCAACGGGTCGGTGATCTGGCCCATGCAACGCGCCGACATCAAAGTCAGTGCCGCGAACTGCTCGGTCGGGTCGGTGGACTGACGGGTGCGCCGCAGCATGTCCGTCGTTTCCTGGCGGCGTTCAGCTGACTCAACCGGGCCGTTCGGCTCCGGCAGCGGCTCAGCGCTCACCTGCGGAACGTCCTTCGGCGCCTCCGGGGCTTCCTCTTCCTTTGGAGCAACGTCCTTGCCTTCACCGCTTTCATCCTGCGGGTTCTCGGCGGCCTTTTCAGCTTCCTTCTCCGCAGCCTGCTTGCGCGCGGCGATCTGAGTGAGCACCGCCTGGCCCTCCTCCGGGGTGAAGATGCCGTACTTGACCCACTCGTTGGTCATGTCCAAGGTGACCTGGTCAATTTTGGTGCTATCCGCCGCCGGCGGGTCAAGCACCGGACGGAAGAAGAGCTGCGAGGTCTGGCCGATGTTGCGAATCTCGGTCGTGTCGTCGCCGGCAGCCTCAATGACGATGGTGTTTCCGTCCACAACAACGGACGCACCGGAGACACCCATGCCGTTGACACGGTTTTCGAGGATGTTGCGCGCATCCTCCAGCTGTTCGCTTGTCGGTTCATCGCCCTGGGGAACGAGGGTGACACGGGTGCCGCCCTGCAGGTCGATGCCGAGCTTCGGCTCAGCCGTTTTAGTTCCGGTGAAAAATACTAGGGCGTAGACGCCGATGACAATGAGGGTGAATAGCGCGAGCAGCCGAGCCGGCCAGCGCTTCTTTCCCTTCACCTCGCGGGACCGCCGAGTGTTGTTGGACACTGAGCTGACTCCTCTGCTTTCCGAGCTCCAATTTTCCCCTCCACCGAGCCCTACAACACCCGGGAAGAGGCATAGGTGAAGGGCGTGCCGGTGGAGACACAACGGAACATGCTACGGCATAGCGCCGCAAAACCAGCAGTCCGGTCCGCGCCAGCCTTAATAAAGCGACATTTGCCCCGGTGCATCTGGCGGCGCCTGCAGCCCCAGGTGCTCCCACGCCGCGGCAGTCGCCACTCGCCCGCGCCCAGTTCGAGACATCAACCCCGCGCGCACGAGGTAGGGCTCGCACACCTCCTCGATGGTGCCGGGTTCCTCGCCAACGGCGATGGCAAGCGTGCCCACGCCTACCGGCCCTCCGCCGTGGCCGCGGATCAACGCGTCAAGAACCGCGCGGTCTAGCCGGTCCAGGCCCAACTCATCCACGTCGAACACGCTTAACGCCGAGCGCGCCGCATCGAGGTTGACGTGGCCGTCGCCGTGCACGTCCGCCCAGTCTCGCACTCGGCGCAGCAGGCGGTTTGCAATACGTGGCGTGCCGCGCGAACGCGAGGCGATTTCCACCGCCGCATCTTGGTCTATGCGCATAGCGAGGATGTCCGCGGCGCGGCTGACCACTTGGGTCAAGTCCTCCACGTCATAGAACTCCATCTGGGCGGTGAACCCGAAACGGTCGCGCAGTGGGCCCGTGAGCATGCCCGCGCGGGTTGTCGCCCCGACGAGGGTAAAAGGCGGGATCTCCAACGGAATCGAAGTCGCACCAGGGCCTTTGCCCACAATCACGTCGATGCGGAAATCCTCCATTGCCATGTAGAGCATTTCCTCTGCAGGACGGGCGATGCGGTGGATTTCGTCAATGAACAGCACGTCGCCTTCCATCAGGTTGGACAGCATCGCCGCTAGATCGCCTGCGCGCTCAAGAGCCGGACCAGACGTCATCCGCAGCGAGGTACCCAACTCCTGCGCCACGATCATCGCCATGGTGGTCTTGCCCAACCCCGGCGGTCCGGACAGCAGGATGTGGTCCGGGGTCACCCCGCGGCTGCGCGCACCTGCAAGCACCAGGTTGAGCTGCTCCCGTACCTTGGGCTGGCCGATGAACTCATTGATCGATTTCGGGCGTAGCGAACGCTCGATGTCATGCTCGTCTGCCTGCGCGTGCGCGTCTACTGGCGACGGAGCCTTCGCCGCGAACCCTTCCGGCAGCTCAAACTCTGTCTTTTCCACATCCGACACGGCGATACCTCCCTACTTTTTGCCCAGTTGGCCCAGCGCCTGACGGAGCAGTGCGGAAGCGTCTTCCTCCGGCTGCTCCTCCACCAACGCGTCGACCACCGGCCGCGCCGAACGCTCCGGGAAACCCAGACCCACCAATGCCTCGACCACCTGCTCAGAAATGAGCGACGAACCCGTGTTCGCCCTGGTTGCCCCTGTAGCGGCCGGTGCATCGCCCGCCGGGATAAACGCCTCCACCTTGTCCTTGAGCTCGAGAGCGATGCGTTCCGCCATTTTCTTGCCCACACCCGGAATGGACTGGATCGTCTTCGCATCTCCGGCTGCGATGTGGGAGGACAGCTCGCCCGGGTCGAACACGGACAACGAGGCGAGCGCCAACTTCGGCCCCAGTCCGGAGACGTTCTGCAGCTTGTGGAACATCTCGCGGGCATCCGCGTCGCCGAAGCCGTACAGGGTCACACCATCGTCTTTGACCACCATCGACGTCATCACCCGGGCGCGCTCGCCGCGGGTCAAGCGACCCAGCGTCTGTGGGGTGGCAAGGAAGCGGTAGCCCACGCCCGAGCATTCGATGACTGCATGGTCGAGCCCGATGGTGAGCACTTCGCCGTTGAGAGAATCAATCATTGGTTCGCCGCTTTCATGGTCAACTGGTTGGTCCGTGCGATCAAGGGGGCGCGCCAGCAGTGGCACACCGCGATAGCCAGCGCGTCGGCCGCGTCCGCGGGCTTCGGTGCTTCAGACAGGCCGAGAATCCGCGTGATCATCACCGTCATCTGCTTCTTGTCCGCCCGCCCGTTGCCGGAGATGGCTTTTTTCACCTCTGACGGGGTGTACATGTGCACCGGGATGCCCCGTTCCGCCGCGGCCAGCACCATCACGCCCACCGCGTGCGCGGTGTGCATGACGGTTGATACATTGCCGCGCTCAAAAATGCGCTCCATGGCGATGACGTCCGGCTCGTAATCGTCGATCCACTCACCTACCGCCCGCGACAGGCGCAGAAGACGTTCCGCCAATTCCGCAGTGGACGGGGTGCGCACCACGCCAACCGCCACGGGGATGATCTGGCGGCCCCGGCCAGCTTGCACCACGGAAAGACCGCAGCGCGTCAAGCCCGGGTCAATGCCCATGACCCGCAGACCTTCCAGCGACATCGCATCCTCCCTTCCACACATCTGACACATATGTTCTACCACAGGACACACGACAAACGCCCGCGCCACCACCGGCGGCGCGGGCGTTTCGCATAGCGAAAGACCAGTGAAGGCCTAGTCCTCCAGCTGGGCCACGACCTCGTCAGAGAGTTTCATGTTGGTATAGACGTTCTGCACGTCGTCCGAATCCTCCAGTGCGTCGATGATGCGCATCATCTTCTTCGCACCCTCGACGTCGAGGTCAACCTCCACGTCCGCGCGGAACTCCTGGCCCGCTTCCTCAATCTCGATACCCTCGCCGACCAGCGCTTCGCGCACTGCCGGCAGATCGGTCGGCTTGCAGGTGATCTCAAACTCCTCGCCGAGGTCGTTGACTTCCTCGGCTCCGGCGTCGAGCACAGCCATGAGCACGTCGTCCTCGCTGAGCTCACCCTTCTGAATGGTCACGACACCGGTGCGCTCGAACATGTAGCCGACGGAGCCGGACTCGCCGAGGTTGCCACCGTTTTTGGTCATCGCGGTACGCACCTCGGTAGCGGCGCGGTTGCGGTTGTCCGTGAGGCACTCGATGAGCACTGCGACGCCGTTGACACCGTAACCTTCGTACATCACGGTTTCCCAGTTCGCGCCGCCGGCTTCCTCACCGGAGCCGCGCTTGCGTGCGCGCTCGATGTTGTCGCCAGGCACCGAAGCCTTCTTGGCCTTGCGGATCATGTCGTCCAGGGTGGGGTTCGCGGCCGGATCGCCGCCGCCGGTTCGTGCCGCGACCTCGATGTCCTTGATCATCTTCGCCCACAACTTCGACCGCTTCGCGTCGTTTGCGGCCTTCTTGTGCTTCGTGGTTGCCCACTTTGAGTGGCCCGCCATAACGCACCCCTTTTCCTCGGTTGACGTGTAACAGACGGCATTATACGCACCGTCTTACTGAAGCTATTACTGGTCGTCCCGCACGAACTGTGGCAATGCTGCTGTACCGCCGAGGCGCAAAAAGCTCACCGACGGCCGAAGGCGCAACGCCCGCGTATCCGCCACCGCATCGTTGTAAAAACGCGTGGCCAGCTCGACTCGGACGTCTGCCTCGCTCAGCGGGACCGGCACCCCCTCACCGGCGCCATGCTCGGCCACCAACACCGAAAGTTGTTCCTCCTGCGCAAAACGAGTGCGCACATCGTCCGGCGCTAGCCTGATCTGCTCAGTGCGCTGCGCCGCCGCGCCGAGTTCGGGGTAGAGCACTGCGATAACGGCGCAACGCCGGTCCAGCGCCGCCTGCAGAGCGTCGCGAGAACGGTCGAGCCGGATATGCAGGCGGTTGAGCCGTTGCGCCGTGTTGTAGGCCCACGCCGCCAGCACAGTCGCCACCACCGCCACAGCGATCCACACCATCGTCATAGCCACCCCTCCACCCCGACTTTCTCCCCGATGGACACAGCCTCGTACACCGCCAGGACCCGACGCGCGACAACGGACCAGTCGAAGTCTTCTGCCCGCTCCACACCTTTAGCGGAGAGGTTCGCGCGGAGCGGGACGTCGTCGATGAGCAACTGCAACTGCTGGGCGAGCGCCGACGCATCGCCGGGCGGAAACAGCAACCCCGCATCCTCGCCGCAGACCGCGGCGAACGCCGGGATGTCGCTGGCGAGTACAGCGCAGCCGGCAGCCATCGCCTCCACGAGGATGATCCCGAACGATTCGCCGCCGAGATTCGGCGCGACAAAGATATCCGCACGGCCGAGGATCTGCGCCTTCTCCTCCTCAGAAACCAGCCCAGTAAATTCGACACCCGTAATCTCGCGGGGCGTCCCAGCTCCGATGACGGTGATGCGGGGCTTGCGCGGGAGCCGATCCACGGCCCGCAGGAACACGTCGAGGCCCTTGCGGGGTTCGTCCAAGCGGCCCAAGAACACCACTTCTGGAATTGCCTGGTTTCCTGGAGTGCGCCGCGCCGCTTGAAACCTGGCGGTGTCCACACCGTTCGGGATGATCACGGGGTCAGTGCCCACCTGCTGCGACTGCCAGCGCCACGCCTCCTCGCTCACCGCGATACCGGCGCGGATCTTCTCTAGGCTGCCGCGAAGTGCCGGCAGCGCGAGCTTGAGCGCATACGAGGACTCCGCTGAGGCGTGGTAGGTGGCCACGATCGGGCCGGTAGCCATGCGCAGCGCCGCCATGGAGTAGCTCGGCGAGTTCGGCTCATGCACGTGCAAAATGTCAAAGTTGCCGCGCTCGATGAACTGCCGGGTGGTGCGGCGCACTTGCGGGCCGAACGACAGCCGCGCGACCGAGCCGTTGTAGCGCACCGGCACCGCGGCGCCGCCGCGGGTGACCCACTCCGGAAGCTCGACAGCCTCGGAAGCCGGGCCGAGCACCTCGGTTTGGTGGCCCATCTCGCGCAATTGGGCAGCAAGGTCAAGCACGTGGGCTTGAACTCCGCCCGGCACGTTGAAGGAGTACGGGCACACCAGACCGATCCGCACGCCGACTACCTCCCCTGCTCGCGCTGTTGCCTCAGCCGCCGTTCCATTTCCCGGCGGCGGCTCGGCTTCGGCGCGTCTTCAGGCCACAGCGGCTGCAGCATGTGCCAGTCCGCCGGGTGGGCGGCAATGTTTTGGGCGAACTGGTCGGCCACGCGCTGCGCAGTGTCCTCGAGCGTGGTCACCTCCACCGGGGCGGAGATGCTAAAGTCCCAGCCGGGGTCGCGCCGCGTGCCCGTGAACCAGGAGTGCGCAACCAAAAGCGTCGCGCCGGTGTCCCGCGCTAGCTTGGCCGGGCCGACGGGAAAGGTCGTTTCCTCGCCGAAGAACTCAACTGGCACCCCGTGTCGTGAGAAGTCCCGCTCCCCCAGCAGGCACACGATCCCGCCGTCAGCGAGCACCTCTTTCAACCGCTCGAACGGCGGCTGCTCACCGCCGGTCAGCGGCACGACCTCGAAGCCGAGGGACTCGCGGAACTGCACGAACGCGTCGAACAGCGCCTCTGGTTCAAGCCGCTCCGCAACGGTGGTGAACCCGCCGTAATTTCTGGCAAGCCATGTTCCCGCCATGTCCCAGTTGCCGGTGTGCGGCAGCGTGAGCACAACCCCGTGGCCCTGCGCCACGGCAGCATCCAAGTGTTCCCGCCCGACCACACCAGCCGAAAGCTTCGCGTTCAACTCCGGATCGCCCGCCATCCGCGGCAGCCGGAATGCTTCCAGCCAATAGCGCGCGTAGGAGCGCATGGCGTCGCGCACCAGCTGCCGGGTGACGTTCTCCGGCCCCACCACGCGCGCGAGGTTGCGCCGCAGCATCTCCATGCCAGCGCCCTCGCCGGAAGCACGGTCCGCGGCCCACTCGGCTGCCCGCGCGGTCGACGGTGCAGGCAGCGCGCCGACGATCTTCCAGCCTGCGATGTAGCCCGCGGCGACGAGCCGCTCGCGCGCGAAGCCCATTTACGCTCCCGCGGGCGGCGCAATCTTCGCGTCCGCCCTCTCGTCGCGTCCGGCGATCATCAGGCGCTGCACGACGGTGATCACGGAGCCGACCAGCAGGATCCATAGCGAGACCACCACAGCGTTGGGCACGCCAAAACCCTCCAGGGCTAGACCGCCGAGACCCAAGATCAACCGTTCAGGACGCTCAACCAGCCCACCGACGATGTTCAGCCCGCCGGCCTCGCCACGAGCCTTGATGTAGCTGATGGTCGGGGAAAGCACGGTGACAGCCAGGCACACCGCCACGTTCACTGCAGCGGCGTCGGCGACGTAGATCAGCCACATGGCGATCGAGCCGAACAGCGCGCCGTCGGTAAGTCTGTCGCAGCTCGCATCCAGCGTCGCGCCAAACGCAGTGCCTCCGCCGCGCAGCCTGGCCATCGTGCCGTCGACCATGTCGAAGGCGGCGAAGAACAGGCTTAACACCGCCGCCCACACCAGGTGTCCGGTGGGAATGAGCACCATAGCCGCAAGCATGGTCAGCGCTGTTCCCGCAATCGTTGTCGCGTTCGGAGTCAGACCGATGCGCAACAGGCCTTTGGCCACCGGCTCGACCGCTACTGCGGCGGGTTTGCGTCCGTGCACGCTAAGCATCGCGTTCTCCTGATTCCGTCTCGTGGACCTCGCGCCAGCCGTCCGCTAGCAGCGCCCGTGTCTCCTGCAGCAGTTGCGGCAGCACCTTGGTGCCGCCGATGACGGCCATGAAATTCGCGTCGCCCGCCCAGCGCGGCACAACGTGCAGGTGCAGGTGGTCGCTCACCGACCCACCCGAGGCCTTGCCCAGGTTCAGCCCGACGTTGATCGCCTCCGGCTTGGACACGCGCTTGAGCGTTTTCACCGCGTGCTTGGCAAACGCCATCAGCTCGGCTGTCTCCGCGTCGGTAAGTTCTTCCAGATCAGCGACCTTGCGGTACGGCACCACCATCAGGTGGCCGGCGTTGTACGGGTACAGGTTGCACACCGCGAACACCGTCTCCCCGCGCGCGACAATCAGGCCGTCTTCGTCGCTCATCTGCGGGATTTCGAGGAAGGGATCGCCGTTGCTTCTCGACGATCCTTCGGTCTCCCCCGTATCCTGCCCCGCCGTGCCCCCGGCCGGCATCTTGGTGATGTAGCTGGAGCGGTACGGCGCCCACAGGCGGGTGAGACGGTCTGGGTCGCCTACGCCGGTGTCGACGTAAGTCTCGCCGTTAGTTGCCCGCTGCAACGGTTTCCTCGCTCGGCTGATCGTTGCGCTTGGCGGTGATCCAGTCGGCGATCAGCTCCACTGCGCGCTCGACTGGCACCCCGTTGATCTGGCTGCCGTCGAGGAAGCGGAAGCTCACCGCGTTCGCGTCCACGTCGCGCTCGCCGGCGAGCAGCATGAACGGCACCTTGCCGGTGGTGTGGGTCCGGATCTTCTTCTGCATGCGGTCGTCCGAGTGGTCCACCTCTGCACGGATGCCGCGCTCGCGCAGCTTTGCGACGACACCGTCGAGGTGGTCGGCGAACGCGTCGGCCACCGGGATGCCCACCACCTGGTGCGGGGCCAGCCAGGCCGGGAACGCGCCGGCGTAGTGCTCGAGCAGCACGCCGAAGAAGCGCTCGATGGAGCCGAAGAGTGCGCGGTGGATCATCACCGGACGCTTCTTCGAGCCGTCCGAGGAGGTGTAGGTCAGGTCGAAGCGCTCCGGCAGGTTGAAGTCCAGCTGCACCGTGGACATCTGCCAGGTGCGGCCGATGGCGTCGCGGGCCTGCACGGAGATCTTCGGGCCGTAGAACGCGGCGCCCGCCGGGTCCGGCACGAGCTCCAGGCCGGACTTTTTGGCCACGGACTCCAGGATGTTGGTGGAGCGCTCCCAGATTTCGTCGTCGCCGATGTACTTGTCCGGGTCCTTGGTGGAAAGCTCCAGGTAGAAGTCGTCCAGGCCGTAGTCCTGCAGCAGGGAGATGATGAACTCCAGCACGCTGGTCAGCTCGTCTTCAAGCTGCTCCTCGGTGCAGTAGATGTGGGCGTCGTCCTGCGTGAATCCGCGGGCGCGGGTCAGGCCGTGGACCACGCCGGACTTCTCGTAGCGGTAGACGGTGCCGAACTCGAACAGGCGCAGCGGCAGCTCCCGGTAGGAACGCCCGCGCGAGTCGAAGATCAGGTTGTGCATCGGGCAGTTCATCGGCTTGGCGTAGTAGTCCACCGGCTGCTTGGTCACGTTGCCGTCGTCGTCGACCTCGCCGTCGAGCTTCATCGGCGGGAACATGCCGTCGGCGTACCAGTCCAGGTGTCCCGACTGCTGGAACAGGTCGCCCTTGGTCACATGCGGGGTGTTGACAAAGGAGTAGCCGGCGGCGACATGGCGCTCGCGCGAGTGCTGCTCCATGGTCATGCGCACGATACCGCCGTCCGGGTGGAACACCGGCAGGCCGGAGCCGACCTCGTCCGGGAAGGAGAACAGGTCCAGCTCGTTGCCCAGGCGGCGGTGGTCGCGCTTTTCCGCCTCCTCAAGCATGGTCATGTACTCTTCGAGTTTTTCCTTGGACTCCCAAGCGGTGCCGTAGACGCGCTGCAGGCCGGCGTTGTTCTGATCGCCGCGCCAGTAGGCGGCGGACGAGCGGGTCAGCGCGAACGCCGGGATGTACTTCGTGGTGGGCACGTGCGGGCCGCGGCACAGGTCATGCCACTCAACCTCGTTCGTGCGCGGGTTGACGTTGTCATAGTGCGTCAGCTCGCCGGCACCGATTTCGGTGGCCTCATCGGAGTCCGGATCGACGTTGCCTTTGTCGTTGATCAGCTCGAGCTTGTACGGCTCGTCCTTGAGGTCTTCTGCAGCCTCTTCGGCGGAGGCGTAGACGCCGCGGACAAACTTCTGGCCCTGCTTGATGATCTTCTTCATGCGCTTTTCCAGCGCCTTCAGATCCTCGGGCGTAAACGGCTCCGCAACGTCGAAGTCGTAGTAGAAGCCGCCCTCGATGGCCGGGCCGATACCCAGCTTGGTGCCGGGGAATTCGGCCTGCACGGCCTGAGCGAGCACGTGGGCGCAGGAGTGGCGGATCACGGAGCGACCGAGCTCAGTGTTTGCCGGCACCGGAGTGAACGTCGCGGTGGCCTCGGGCACGTGCGAGAGGTCTTTCAGCTCGCCCGCTTCATCCTGGACGCACACGACGGCGTCCTCCCCCTTGTTTGGCAGGTTCAGCTCCCGCATGGCCACGCCGACGGCGGTGCCGGCGGGAACCTCGAACGGTGCGAACTCGACTGCTGCTTCGGTAGACATATCTGTCGTGCGCTCCTTTGCGCGTCACTGGGCTGCGTCATACCTGGACGCCGCCCTTCTTCTACGTTCTCTCCCGACGGCGCAGGTGGCGCGCCGGACGCCAGGGATTCTACCCCCGGGCACCAGAAAGTACTGTTTCGCCCCAGTACGCGTCGCCGGTTCCCTCCCCGCCGGGCTCACGTGTGCCCGGCGGGATCCAGTAGACCGCGGAGCCGATGTGGGTGGTCCACTCGTTGAGCCGGTCCACCTCCAAAAGCCGCTGCAGCACTGGGGTGAACTGCACATCCGGGTCCTTCTGGTAGGCCAAAAAGACCAAACCCGCGTTGGACAATTCGCCGGGTGCCGGTGGCAGCGAATAGTTGTACGGCCTGCGCAGAAACTTCTGCTCAGGGTGGTCCACGGGCGGCATGGCGCGGGCCATGTGGGAGTTTTTGTCGATCACGGGCAGCCCGTATTCGTCGAGCGCCTCCATGTCCGGTGCATCGAACTCGTCCTCGCCGGTCAGCGGAGCGCCGTCGGCAAGCTTTCTGCCCACCACAACCTCGCGGGAGGTGCGGTCCAGCCGCTCCCACTCGTCGAGATCCATCGCGATTCGGCGCACCACCAGCGACGACGAACCGTCATCGGCGAAGACCTGCTCGGCATACTCATTGTCCGAGCGCGGGTTGACCGTGCCGTCCACCTGGCCGAAGAGGTTGCGGGGCGTCTGGCCTTTGGGGATGGAGCCGAACGCGTTCATGAATCCCTGCTGCAGCCAGGCGGTTTCAACGTAGTCCATGCTGGCGCGTGTCATGTGGCGCAGCGCCCAGGCGCTCATCACCGGGTCGTCGGAGCAGATCTGCAGTACAAGGTCGGTCTGGCCCCACTCCGGCTGCAACTTTTCGCGCGGCATCGCGGGGATGTCGTGCAGCCACGCCGGCTTTTGGTCCGGCGCCGCGATATCGAAGATGCGCTCACCGAACCCGCAGGTGATGGTGAGGTTGGCGGGCCACTGCACCATCTCCGGCTCCAGGCTGGACAGTGGGTTGCGGCCGGCGGTCAGCTCGCGGGCGTCTTCGGTCCATAGACGCATCAGCCTGACCACGCCGCTTCCGTCCACCCCGTCCTTCAACCTGAACCCAGCCAGGTTGAGCGACGCTTGCGTAGGCGTCTGGATGCCTGCCTGGTGCTCGCCGTCGAAAGCGACGGCCGCCTCCGTCAACGGTTCGGTGTTCGGATCGGAGTTGCTCGGATCATCACTTGGATCATCATCGCAGGCCGAGAGCAGCATGCCTGTCGACGCCACACCGGCGACCCCAGCCGTCCCCGCCAAAAACCCCCGCCGGCTCACACCCGGCATGATTTTTCCTCCTTAGTGCTTGTGCTCGGCGTGCTCGGCGATATCGCCGTAGCTTTCGTCGCCGGGAAGCATGGTGCGCACGGCAACATCCGGCACGGTCACGGTCGCGCCGCCTTCGAGCAGCAAGGTGAGGTCGATGGCGTCGCCAGCCTCGATGGCCGGCGCGTAGCCCATCACCATGAAGTGGTCGCCGCCCGGAGCCAACTCGTGGGTGCCGCCCGCGGGGATGTCGAAGCCACCGTCTTTCTGGCGCATCATCCCGTCGACGACCTCGTGGATTTGATAGTCCGCCTCGCCGAGAGAGGTGGTGAAGCCCACGACCGAGAGGTCCTTGTCGGTGTTGTTGTGCAGCGTGCCGAAGATGGAGGTCATGTCGCTGCCGTCAGCCGTATCCTTTGCTGTCTTCGCGCGAACGGTGCCCTGCTCGAGGGTGACCGCATCGTTGTCCAGCTCACTGGCTGCCACATCGGTTGCCGGGTTTACGGTTGCCGCCTCCGAGGTCGCCTCGTTGAGCGAAGACTGCTGCTCCGCTGCGCTGTTGGTCTCATCGGAGCAACCTGCGAGCACCAAAGCTGCTGCTGCAAGGCCAGTGACGATTCGTTTGTTCATCGGTGTTCTCCTACTTGTCCGTCTCAGTGTCGGTTTCAGAGATTCGGCGGCTCTTGGCCAAGGCACCGAAGCCTGCACCTGCTACAACCAGCACACCCGCCAGTGCGAGCAGCACTTTCATGGTGGTGCTCATGCCTTCGGCCGCGTCAACAACTGGGTCCTGGCTCGCGTCCGAGGTGGTCTCACCGGATGGGTTGAAGCTGAACGAGGTCATTCCCTTCGTCGAGTGCCCGTCGGACGAGACGATCTGGTAGCCCACCTTGTAGTCGCCCGGCTGTGCGTCAAGGTCCGCCGGAACGTCGAGGGTGACAAACCGGCCGTCAATCTCGGGCTCGCCGGAGTAGACAACCTCGGATTGCCCGTTGATGTCCCGGGAGAGCGCCACGGTGTTGAAGCCGTCCTGGATTTCCCCGGAAAACTCCAGGGTCACAGCGTCGGGAAACTCACTGACCACTCCCTTATCTTCGGGGTCCGAGCCAATCACGGAGTCGTGAGCGTAAGCGGGCGCTGCCGCGCACAGCGTAGCAGTCGCCGCCAGGGCCGCGATTGCGCCACCTCGTGTAAATGATGCCGGGATGAGCATGCTGCCTCCTCAAGTAAAACCAATGCGCCGACTGGCGCTAAGAGCACTAGTCGCATCCAAATCCACGTTAGTTCCCGGCGCACCCGCCCCAAAACTGCGAACCGGGCAACGCAGCCTAAACGCCGATATCGGCGTTTACCCCCGGACCCGAGACGCGACCTGGGCTTTTCCAAGGGGCGACCCCACAAATGCCGATATCGGCGTTTAGCGTGCAAACGCAAAAAGCCCCAGGCTGCTATCAACCTGGGGCGTATTTTGTGGTCCTAGCTGGGATCGAACCAGCGACCTTTCCGGTGTGAACGGAACGCTCTTCCACTGAGCCATAGGACCGAACGAGAAGAGAGATTACACACCAAAGCCGAAAGTTCCGAATCGGCTGGTCATCACGGATAACAGCGGGTGCCGATACGTGGGCCGTCGAAAGGCGAATGCGCCTTGGATCAAATTGCACCCGCGTAATTCACACATCACCCCCTGAAAGGGGCCGTGACATGGCGATTTGTAACGGCGGGCAGTATGCGGATAAGGTTTGTTCTCGCATTCAACGCGGACAGCGTGGAACGCATGCGGATGTAGCGCAGTTGGTAGCGCATCACCTTGCCAAGGTGAGGGTCGCGAGTTCGAGTCTCGTCATCCGCTCCAGTTCCCCAGAGGAACTTGGGCGCGATTAGCTCAGCGGTAGAGCACTACCTCGACACGGTAGGGGTCACTGGTTCGATCCCAGTATCGCGCACAGAGGGTTTATCCCCTCGTCAACTGAATAGCAATGCGGATGTAGCGCAGTTGGTAGCGCATCACCTTGCCAAGGTGAGGGTCGCGAGTTCGAGTCTCGTCATCCGCTCCAAGTACTTCGGGTTGAGGCCGAATACTTCGGAGGTAACTCCACGGTGGATTGGTCGAGTGGTTAGGCAACGGTCTGCAAAACCGTGTACACGGGTTCGATTCCCGTATCCACCTCCAAGCTGCAATAGCCTTGCGCGATTAGCTCAGCGGTAGAGCACTACCTCGACACGGTAGGGGTCACTGGTTCGATCCCAGTATCGCGCACAGAGGGTTCATCCCCTCGTCAACTGAATAGCAATGCGGATGTAGCGCAGTTGGTAGCGCATCACCTTGCCAAGGTGAGGGTCGCGAGTTCGAGTCTCGTCATCCGCTCCACGCAACAAAAGGGGCCCACCTTCCCGGTGGGCCCCTTTTGCTATTCCTGCTCCCCTGCCTCCAGGCGTTGCAGGTACAGCCGGGCGACGGTGAATTCCAGCGGCTCTTCCAACGGCGACGAGTACGTGCGCTCCCCGAAGTCGCGCGCAAGCTGGCGGCGGGCAGCGTCCACAATGGAGCCAACGAGCCCGGAGGACACCTGCATCGGGTTCTTTGGCGCGAACGCCGCCTCCGCCGGCACTCCCCGGTCCACCGCGAGCTTGCGGAAAATGTACTTGTCGTGTCCACTGTCGTCGGGCTGCACCAGCGAAGGGTGGATGCGCTGCGCGAGCTCAACAGCCGCGTGGGTCTGCCAGATCTGGACGTGCCGCTCGGGATCGTCCATGAGCCGCTCGTAGAAGTCCGGCACAAACCGCTCGCGCTTGAAGTTCTGGGAGACGTTTGCCCGCAGCGTCGCATCCCACGCCTCAACGAGACTCTCCCCCGCCGCGGGAACCACCGTGTGCCCGCCCATGAACAGCGCGTCAGCCCCGGCTCCGGAGAGAAGTACGCCTTCGGCGCCGTGCTCGTGCGAAGCGCCGTCGATAGCCGCCAGCACACAACCCGCCGAGATCTCCCACGGCTCCGGGAACTCGAGGGCCCGCACGACCCGCGCGAGAAGCCGCTCGAAGTCTTCGTCGGTGGGGCGAACAATCACGTGCTCGAGACCGCATTGCTTTGCGACGGCTGCCGCCCTGTCCACCTCCGGATCCTCCGCTTGCTGGCTGTAGGTCACGGCCAACGCGCCCGGCGCGACCTCGGCCACGTAGGTGGCCAGCAGGATGGAATCGATGCCGCCGGAGAGTTGGAGCACGGGCCGCCCCGCACTGCGGGCGACGGCGGCGGTGACGCGTGCACGAAGGTAGTGGTCGATCGCGGCCGCCGCTTCGCCGGCGTCGGCGATGTCGTAGGGCCCTTTGGTCAGCTCCTGTTCGTCTGCGACGTATTCGAGCGCTGCCCCAGTGATGTCGTGCATAGCTACGTTGTCCTTTCGCGGTAGCCGTCGTGAAGCTGCGCACCGGTGCGTCGTTGCTCGCCGGAGACGCTGTCCAAAAATGGTGCCAGCTGATAGTTGGTGTTCCTCATCTGCTCGATGTCGCGCTCAAGCCCGCTGATCCGCTCTTGGAGCTCGGCTGTCTTTCGCGGGCGTCGCAGCGAGAACTTCTGGGGTTTCGTGCGGACCTCCTTGGGGCCCTCGCGGCCTTCGCGCACCCGGAATACGGTGTTGCGCACCAAAAGGAAGAAGCCGACCATGATGAGTGCCATCAGACCGATGAGCCCGACGCGCTCGAGGGTGGAGATGCCGTCGATGCCCAGCACGCTGATGTTGGTGATCAACAACCCCATCAGAGCAGCAAACAGCGACAGCACCTCTACAGATTTCCACACGAGCTGGTTCGACTCTGACTCGAGCTGGCGGGACAACGCCTGCACCTTCTCGTCCACAGAAGCTACCTGCCTCTCGACGGCACTGCGGATGGCCGTTTGCACCTGCCACTCGGTGGAGACCAGCAGCCGGTAGTTCTTGTACTCCTCGTGGCGGGCAAGCTGTTGCGGGTCCAGTACCCGGATTGCCATGTCCAGCGATTCCACGGCGCGCCGGTAGCAGTAGTTCTGGTCTTCCAGCAGCGTTGGGTCGGCGCTAAGGGTCTGCTCCAATTCGGGTGCGTGGGTCGCGGACGGCCCAGTTTCGAAATCCCACTGCGTTGCTGCGGCGATTCTGCGGTAGGCCTCCCCCATCCGGTAGTACGCGTTGCCGTCCTTGGGATCCGACTTGACCAGAGACTCCGCCAGAATCAGCATCTCTACCCCGTAGAAGCGGAACGGAAACAGCCACAGGCCGTGCAGCAAGAGGTGGCGCAGCTTTACGGGCACACGGTCCAGGTGCCGCGAGAGGTTTGTCGGACTTTCTGGATCTAGGCCGATGGAGGAAAACAGCTCTGACGGCACGATCCGTTTTCCGGCGCTGAGTTGCGCGAACGTGAGGTAGATGCCGTTGAGGTCGTAGGGGCCGACTTGCAGTGGGGCGTCGTCGGCGCGGCTGAGCACTTCAAAAATGCCGTCGTAGTTGAAGTCGAACCGGTACAGCTGCAGCTCAATCAGCGCGGTTGCCAGGTACAGCAGGCGTGGTTGCTCCACGCTGCCGTGGCGGCGCACGCGCTGCGGCTCATGCGCGCCGAGCCCTCGTTCCCTGGCCTGCCAACAGACATCGGTGACCATGTTTAGGAAGGGCTCGAACCAGACCATCTCGGTTGCTGTTTCCGCGGTCGGCGCGAATGCCGCCCGCGCGGATTCGGCGAGGTTGTCCTTCCACTGGTGCTTGTCCGAGCGGTCGAACAGGAGCGTGTAAAACTCGGCAGTTTCCGAGTCCGCAATCCAGCCCTTTCTGGCAGCGCCAGCTGCCGCGGCGAGGTCAAAACGGTTTCCGGTAGGTTGCACAACATCCCCTTCAACAGACTGGAAGCAAGTGTAATGAACGAGCGGCCTCAAGCCCTTGATCCGGAACTACTCATCGGACAGGTGAAGCCTCCCGGACAGCGGGAGACTCGTCTCATGGGTATTGCGGCGCTGACTGGCGCTGCCGCGAGTAACGGCACCTCTTCCGGTTTGGGCAACGACACCGATTTCGCGCTGCTCAACGCTTTGCGCATCTGGTCGGATGCAGTGCTCGTCGGTGCGGAGACCGCACGCAAGGAGAACTACTTCGGGGTGCGCACTACCCAACAGCAGCGCGAGACGCGGCGCGCACGCGAGCAAGCTGAAGTGCCACCGATTGTCGTCATGACCAGGAGCCTGAATTTCAACACTGCAACGCAGCTGTTCACGGACACGCGCACACCGCCGTTGTTCACGGTGCCCGAGAGCCTGTTGGGCGACGAGGACGTCTCTGCACGCGCGCGAAACATCGAGCAGGCGGGCGGTGTAATCGTGCCAGTGGAAGGCCAACACGTGTCGGCAGTCGTGGCTGCACTTCACGCGCGCGGGTTGGCCCGCATCGTGTGCGAAGGCGGGCCCAGCTTGAATGCCCAGCTCATCGGCACCGGAGAGGTTGATGTGTTCCACTACACCGTCAGCCCGCGTGCGGTGCAGCCGTCTGAACTACGCCTGTTCGCTGAAGCGGACGCACCCTCAGACCGCGCCTTCGTGCTCGAGGCTGCGCACGCCACAAACGACTCCATGCTCTTCCTGCGCTACCGGAGCGCGCGCGAAAGCTAGCCGCACCCCGCCAGGTACGGTTAGGCGCGTGATTGCTACACCACCGCCACGAAACGCCGCCGAGGAACCCGAGGCGGGTTCGACCGCAGTGCAGCCCCAGACTTCCGACGAGCGCGCGGGCCTCACACCGGCGATTACCGTTGCCACCTGGCCTATCGCGGTGCTTCTGGTTCTGCACCGGCTGTTCATCCTCGCGCGCGCAGGTTCTGTGACGGACGATTTCACTACCGTGTGGTCCGCAGCGCGCCGTTTCGTGGAACGCGTTCCCGTGTACAACGAGGTCTACACCCACGTCGATCCGCATTACCTTTACAACCCGGGCGCAACGCTGCTGCTCGCGCCGCTGGGGCTTATCGCCGACATCGACCTGGCGCGCCCGCTGTTCATCGCTGTCAACGCCGCGTGCATCATCGCCGCGTTGGCCTGGCTGACCAAGCTTGCGGGCCGTCCACTTTCCGGGCCGACGTTTCCGGTGGCCATCGCACTGGCATTTGCCACTGAGGCCGTGACCAACACACTGGTGTTTTCCAACATCAACGGCATACTGCTGCTCGCATTGGTGGCCTGTATCGCGCTGCACCTTGCCCGCCGCGATGTCGCTGCGGGCATCGTGCTGGGGTTCGCCATCTTGGTCAAGCCGATGTTCGCCCCGCTCGTAGTTCTGCCGCTGTTGCAGCTGCGTTGGCGCCCCGCGCTCGGCGCTATCGGCATTCCGGTGGTGATGAACCTTATCGCCTGGCCGCTGACTCCCGGCGCCCGCGACTACCTCGATGTCGTTGTGCCGTATTTGGGGGTCACACGCGACTACGCCAACTCTTCCCTGTCCGGGTTCGCCGTGTATTTCGGCATGCCTAGCTGGGCGTACGGTGCACTGTTCGTTCTGCTGGCAGCCGCGGTCGCCGGGGCCGTCCTCGGGCTTTTACGAGTGCGCCACAGCCAGGAGCTGCTGTATCTCTCCGTGGGCTCCGGAGTGCTGCTCGCCGGGGTGTGCCTGCTGTCCTCCTTGGGCCAGGCGTACTACTCCATGATGCTGTTTCCCGCCCTGTTTACGGTGTTCCACCCGGATAGTCCCCTGCGCAGCTGGCCCGCTTGGCTCGGCGCTGCGCTGTGCCTGTCCCCCTTGAACTGGTCCAGCGCGTTGCACCCGCTGACCGGTAGCTGGCTCAACACGTTTTTGCCCACTGCCGGGTGGGCCGTGTTTATTGTCGCGTGCGCTGCGTGGGTATTGTTTAGGCAAACCTTGCTCGCTCCGGCAGAAAGGATTGGGCGATGACGGATTACAAGGACTTCACCGACGCGCAGTGGCGCCAGAAACTCAGCCCGGAGGAGTTCCACGTCCTGCGGGAAGCAGGCACAGAACCCCCGGGCGTCGGCGAGTACACCAACACCACCTCCGAGGGCGTGTACCGCTGCCGCGCGTGCGGCGCCGAGCTGTTCCGCTCCACCGAGAAGTTCGACGCCCACTGCGGTTGGCCCTCGTTCTTCTCCCCGCTGGCGGGCGACGCCATCATCGAGCGCGAGGACACCTCTCTCGGCATGGTGCGCACCGAGGTTTTGTGCGCAAACTGCCACTCCCACCTAGGCCATGTCTTCGCCGGCGAGGGTTTCAACACCCCCACCGATCTGCGCTACTGCATTAATTCCATTTCGTTGACGTTCGACGAAGCGTAGAAAAGGCGCCGCAAAGCAATTGCTTTCCAACGCCACCTTCGGTGCCCAGCCGCTTAGGGCAGCACCGAAATGATCTCGCCGATGTCGCCGACCCGGCGGCCCGTCTGGAACGGGATCTCCTCGCGCACGTGCAGGCGGGCCTCGGTGTAGCGCATGGTCTTCATCAACGCCTCGATGCGCTCCAGCGTCGGTGCCTCAAAGGCGAGCATCCACTCGTAGTCGCCGAGCGTGAAGGCCTCGACGGTGTTGGCTCGCACATCCGCAAAATCGCGGGCCGCCATGCCGTGCTCCGCGAGGATGCGGCGGCGCTCCTGCGGGTCCATCACGTACCAGTCGTAGGAGCGCACGAACGGGTAGACCGTAATCCAGTCCCCCGGCTCCTCACCCATGATGAAGCTAGGCAGGTGAGACTTGTTGAACTCGGCGGGGCGGTGCAGCCCGTTGCCGATCCAGCTCAATTCCACCTTCTGCCCGAGCTCCGTCTCGCGGCGGAAATCCGCGAGGGCCTTTTGCAGATGCTCGAACTCTTCGGCGTGCCACCAGATCATGAAGTCAGCATCAGCGCGGATACCGGTGTTGTCGTAAATGCCGCGGACCGTGACCACGCCTTCCTGCTCGAGGTTGGAGAAGAAGGCGCGTGCTTCGTCGATAAGCTGGCTGCGCTCGGTGCCAAGCACCCCGGGGAGCGCACGGAACACAGCGAACTGCAGAAAGCGCTGCGTGGCGTTGAGTTTGTCAAAGTCGAGCTTGGCCATGGATTTTGCCCCTTCCCTGCCGCACGGCAGATCAAACGAAAGTCGTAGGACATTCTACGCCCTAGGTTCCGACACTCACGGCGCGCCTCCCCCAACCGCGCCGGTTGCTGGATACGTTTGAGCCTGTGATGAAACCGGACACCACCTCCCCCATGTCCGCCGGAAGCGCGGGCGGCAACAGGGACGACCACGGCAACAGTGATTCCTGGCCCGCAGAATTCAGCGCGGCCGTTGAATCCATGCACGCGGCGCGCCTGCGCCCCGAAATCACCCTGGGCACCATCCGCCCGCCGCAGCGCCCCGCACCGTTCAGCCACGCCGTCGGCTTGGAGGTCGCGCACGCGGACGAAGAAAACGTCCCGGTCGACTCTGAAGGCGATGCCTTCGGCCGCCTGATCTTGCTGCACTCGCCCGCCGCGGAAGAAGCGTGGGAGGGCACCATGCGCCTGGTCGCCTACATCCAGGCCGACATGGACGACGCTGTAGCCTCGGACCCGCTGCTTCCGGACGTAGCCTGGCAGTGGCTTAACGAATCGCTGGCTGAGACAGGCGCGCGCCACACCAACCTCGGCGGCACCGTCACATCGACTGCCTCTGTGCGCTTCGGCGAGATCGGCGGGCCGCCACGCGCTTACCAGCTGGAGATGCGCGCGTCCTGGACCGCAGAGGGCACCGACCTTCAACACCACGTCGAAGCGTTTTCCAAGGTGCTCGCGCACGTGGCCGGTTTGCCTCCGGAGGGTGTGGCACAGCTCGGCGCGCGCTAATATCGTTTTTTGATGAGTGCCCGGCTGGACTACCGCCTTGTAGATACGCCCGCCGCCTTTCGTGAGGCAGCCGGCGCACTCGCGCACGGTCGCGGACCGTTCGCCGTGGACACTGAACGCGCCTCCTCCTTCCGCTACGGCAACCGCGCCTTTCTCGTGCAGGTAGCGCGCCGTGGCGCGGGAACGTTTCTGATAGCGCCCGAGGGCCACCGCGACGAGGTACGCGAGATCTTCGCACCCGTGCTGGGTGGACAAGAATGGATCATCCACGCCGCGGGAGAAGACCTGCGCAGCCTGGCACTGCTCGGCTTGCACCCCGGCATCCTTTTCGACACCGAGCTGGCATCACGGATCGTCGGCTACGACCGCCCCAACCTCGCCGCCATGGTCGAGCGTTTCGTCGGTGTGGAGCTGGAAAAAGGCCACGGCCACGAGGATTGGTCGCGCACACCGCTGCCAAAGTCGTGGCAAGACTACGCCGCACTCGACGTGGAATACCTCCACGAGCTGGCAGAAGCGCTCACGGAAGTCCTCGACGCTCACGGCAAACTGCGTTGGGCGTTCGAGGAGTTCGCGCACCTGATCGCCGTATATTCGAAGACTCCCTACCCGGAGAAGACGTGGCGGGATATGAAAGGGCTCGCGTCAGTACGTGACCAATCCGGGCTCCAAGTCGCCCGCGAACTCTGGCACGCGCGTGAAGAGATCAGCGAACAGCGCGACATCGCCCCGGGGCGGCTACTTCCCAACCGGGCTTTATTGGCTATCGCGCTCGCCGAACCGGACTCCCCTCGCGGACTGACTCGTGCGATCGGGAGTAAAGGCATGCCCTCGCGGGACGTGCGACGCTGGCTCGGCGTGGTCGAACGCGCACTTTCGGCGGACCCAGCCACGTGGCCGCGACGCCGAGATCCGCGTGAAAACAGCACACCATCGAAATCCGGCTGGGAACGCCACTACCCCGAATCGTGGCAGATGCTGCAGCTGTGCCGCGAAGACATCGCCGCCAGCGCAGAGGACTTAGACATTCGTCCCGACATTTTGCTCACGCCCGCGATTTTGCGCGAGACGGTGTGGAACGCGCCCGACAAGTCGCCGGCGTGGGACACCCACCAGGCGGCAACGGCCCTGGAGAAAGCGGGCGCGCGACCGTGGCAGATCCAAATCACTGCGCCGATCTTGGCCGCAGCGCACGCGGAGATGCTCGAGCTGGTCTAGCGCTTCGCTTCAGCTTCCGGGTCCGCCAGGCTGGCCGCCCACTGACGAACCTGATCCGCAGCAGAGGCTGGATCAAGGCCGTACTCCTGCAGGATCTCGCCGCGAGATGCGTGCAGCGGGAAAATATCCGGGAAAGCCAGCTGCCGCACCGGGGTATCCACCTCCGCGGCCGCGAGCGCCTCGGCTACAGCGGATCCCACGCCACCGCGGACCACGCCGTCTTCGTACACCACCACCAGGTCGGTTTCCGCGGCCAACTCCAGCACGTCAGATGAGACGGGGATGACCCAGCGCGGGTCTACCACGGTTGCCCGGATGCCGTCGTCACGCACCGCTTCTGCTACCTCGAGGCCGTACCTCGCAAACGCACCGACGGCGACGATCAGCACGTCGATGTCGTCCTCGGTGCCCTCGCCCTCCGGGCGTGCCAGCACGTCGGTACCGCCGGCAAGACGCTCGAGAGTGTCAATATCAGCGCCAACCGCGCCCTTGGGGAAGCGGACTGCCGTCGGCCCGTCGTCGACAGCAATAGCCTCGGCGAACTCCTCACGCAGACGAGCCGCATCCCGCGGCGCCGCAATGCGGATGCCCGGCACGATAGAGGCGATCGCCATATCCCACACGCCGTTGTGGCTGGCGCCGTCCGAACCGGTCACGCCGGCGCGGTCGAGCACCAACGTGACAGGCTGATCAATCAGTCCGACATCCATGAGCAGCTGGTCGAACGCCCGGTTCAAAAACGTCGAGTACACCGCGACAACCGGGTGCAGGCCGCCGAGCGCCATGCCCGAGGCGGAAGCGACAGCGTGCTGCTCCGCAATGCCGACATCGAAGAAGCGGTCCGGGAACTGCTCCGCAAAAGGCTGCAAGCCGGTCGGCCCCGCCATCGCTGCGGTGATGGCCACGATATCGTCGCGCTCGTGGCCGGCGCGCAACAACTCCTCGGTGAACACAGACGTCCAGCCCGGCTCAGACGCTGCGAGCGACTGCCCTGTCACCGGGTCGATCACACCTGTGGAGTGCATCTGATCCGCCACATTGTTCACGGCCGGGGCGAACCCGTGGCCCTTTTCAGTGACCACGTGCAAGATCAGCGGCCCCTCATAGCGCTTGGCGTATTTGAAAGCGTTGAGCAGGCTTTTAATGTCGTGGCCTTCAACTGGGCCGACGTACTTCATTCCCAGCTCAGGGAACATCTCGGTGGGCAGCACCTGGTACTTCACGCCTTCTTTGAGCGCGTGCAGTGCGTCGAACGTGCGCTCGCCTACCCAGCCCATGGACTTCAACGTCTTCTTGCCGGACTCCATCACTTCGTCGTACGCCGGCTGCATTCGAAGCGCCGCGAGCTGGTCGCGAAGTTTTGTCAGGTTGTTGGCGAACCCGCCGATAGTCGGCGAGTAGGACCGGCCGTTGTCGTTGACCACGATGACAACGTTGCGGTTGGCCGCCGCGATGTTGTTCAGCGCCTCCCAGCACATGCCGCCGGTCAACGCACCGTCTCCTACAACCGCGACGACGTTGTCGCCATCGCTGCCCTTCAGCGCCTTTGCCTTGGCAAGGCCGTCCGCGTACGACAACGACGCACTCGCGTGCGAGGACTCGGTCCAATCGTGCTCCGACTCCGCGCGCGCCGTGTATCCGGAAAGCCCGCCCTTTTTACGCAGCGTGTCAAACTGCCCGCCGCGGCCGGTGAGGATCTTGTGCACGTACGACTGGTGGGAGGTGTCCCAAATAATCGGGTCGTTCGGTGAATCGAAGATGTAGTGCAGTGCAATGGTCATCTCCACCACACCCAGGTTGGGGCCGAGGTGCCCGCCGGTGGCGGAGACCTTCTGGATCAGCATCTCGCGGATCTCATCCGCCAGATCTTCAAGCTGCACAGGAGAAAGCTTGCGGACATCCGCTGGCGTCGCTATGTGCTCGAGCAGTGCCACAGTCCTGTCGTACTCCTTCGCCATATCGGGCGCGCCCGGGAGTGGGCGCAGCTGCCGTTTCGTTCACGCTAGTTTACACGCTGGCTTTCTCACGAAGATTCGTCCCGCGACACCGGCTCAAGCATCGCCATCACTTCGAAGTGGTGGGTGTTCGGGAACGCGTCGATAAGCTTCATCTGTTTCACCGCGTAGCCGCGCTCGCCAAAGCCCGCTAGATCGCGCGCGAACGTCGCCGGGTCGCATCCGACGTGGATGATGCGCTCTGGTGCCGCCTGAGCGATCGCACGGACCACGTCCGCCCCCGCGCCTGCCCGCGGCGGGTCCAGCACAACTAAGCCGGGACGCTCCAGCTCCCCCACGACTGCCGCGGTATCGCCGTGGTGCACGCGCACCTCGCACGCGTCGGCGACTTGCTGGTGCCGGGAGGTGGCGGCGCTGGAGTAGTCCACTGTTTCAATCCGGCCGCCGCCGAGCGCCGCGCTCATCGCCGGGACAAACGCGCCGACACCGCCGTAGAGGTCCCAACCCACGCGGTTGGCGTACGCGCCTGCGCCCCACTGGTAGATGACATCGGAATACGCCTCCGGGGCACGCTGGTGCGCCTGCCAGAACGCAGTCGGCGGAAAAACGAAGTCGAACCCGCGCACGTGTTCCAACAGCTCACCTGGCCCTTCAAGAACGCGCTCGACGCGCTCCGCGCGGCGCCCACGTTGCGCAGCCCGAGTCTCCACCACGTGGCGGGTGCCCTTCGCGTCAACCGCGACGACGAGCTCAGCTCCGGGAGTGAACGTTTCAGCTCCCTTGCCCACAATGCCGTCGAGCAAGCCCGGCTTCGGCTGCGTGCACTGCACCCCAGCGACAACCTCTGCGGAACGCGCACGCCGCATGCCAGCACTGCCGTTACGATCCACGCCCAACCTGACGCGGGTGCGCCACCCGGTCACTGGTTCGAGCTGAATCGCCTCCACCTCCTGGAGGTCGTACCCGTCCAACACCCCCGTGCGGGAGGACAGCGCCCCCAGTTGCCCCAGAAGCACCTCGCGCTTGAACTCCAGCTGCGCGTCAGCGGCGATATGGGAAAAATCGCAGCACCCCGCACCCGCTGCAGCCGCGGGGCAAGTGGGATCGACTCGGTGCGGCGACGGATCAAGCACGGCGGTAGTCTCCGCGCGGGCCCACCGCTTCTTCACCTTTGTCAGCGTCGCCTCCACCGTGTCTCCGGGGATTGCGCCACGGACGAACACCACACGCCCGTCGGGTGCGTCGGCGATGCCTTCGCCGCCGTGCGCCATGGCACGGACGTGCAAACGCACCGGTGCCCCCGCCGCTACAGCGGGCACACCGGTGCTGTCAGTCAGCTCCGCCATTTACTCGGCAGCAGACGGGGTGTCGCCGCCTGCCTTCGAGCTGCCGCCGGCGGCGCGACGCTCGCGCAGTTCCTGCAGCTGCTTTTGGTTCTCCGCGTTCTGGGCGATGATTTGCTTCAGCGCGTCGCCCAGGGCGTTCGGGTTGCCCTCCGCCGGCGCCTGCGCCGAAGCCTGGCCCTGACGCGCCTTGGCCTCGGCTGCGGCCTGCACCTGCTGCGCCAGCTGCGCGGGCAGCACCACCTGGAGGGAGTTGCCGGCCAGGATCGGATCCTCGCCGCGGTAAACAAAGGAGCGCGCGACGGTCTCGCGACCAATCTCCGCGAGCTGGTCTTCAGAGCCGGTCGGCGCTGCCAGGGTGACGCGGTACAGCCAGCGCGGGCCCTCCACACCGATGATGCGAATGACACCATTGGTGCCGGTGCCAACGATCTCCTGCCCCCACGGACCCTGCTGGATTTCCACCGGCATGCCTTCGGAGCGCATGCCCGCGATGATCTCCTCCGAGGATTCATCCCAGAGGCCGCCGGTCCGCGGCGCGGCGAATGCGACCGGGGTGATACGTCCGTAGCGGGTGACCACGTGGACCATCTTCGGGCCCTGCTCACCCATCTCCACCTGCACCTGGGACTCCTTCGGCAGCGGCACACGGATGGACCCAAGATTGAGGGTGACGTCGGAAAAGTCCGAGAAGTCGAAGTCCTCAATGTCGACGTTGTCGCCGTCGAACGGACCGGTGGAACCGCCAACCGGGTCGTAGTCCGTCAGCGCCTCCACACCCGCTGCGGCGGAGGCGACAGGTGCGGCAGCCGGAGCAGTTTCCTGCTTCTCGACGGGCGAAGCCTCCTCAGCGGCCTCAGTCTGCGGCGCCACCTCGGCATCAGCCGCAGGGGCCTCAGCGCCGGGCTGCTCCTGCTTCGGCTCCAGCGGCGAGGACTCTACGGGTTTTTCCTGCTGCTGCTTCTTCTTTTTCTTGCCAAACGGCCAAAATGCCATCGGTGGTCACTCCCTAAAATTGGTGGTCGCAGATGAGTGTAATTCTTGTGTTTGCGGTTATTGACTGTAGTCCGTGCTAGCGGCGCTAGTGGGTACCGGTCGAGCCGTACCCGCCGTCGCCGCGCTGCGTCTCGTCCAGAGCGTCAACTTCGGTGAAATCCACCAACTCCACGCGCTGAATCACCAGCTGCGCAATCCGCATGCCGCGGGTGATTTCGATCGGCTCGGAGCGGTCGGTGTTGAGCAGGCAGACCTTCAACTCCCCACGGTAGCCCGCGTCAATCGTGCCGGGCGTGTTCACGATGCTCAGCCCGTGCTTGGCTGCCATGCCGGATCGCGGATGGATCAAACCGACCGTACCCACGGGCAACGCGATCGCCACGCCTGTGGCCACGAGTGCCCGCTCCCCCGGCTGCAGCACCAGATCTTCCGCGGAATACAGGTCCGCGCCGGCATCTTCCGGGTGCGCCCGCATCGGCATTGGCAGTTCTGGGTCAAGGCGCTTGACTGGAATCGGCGGGAGCGGATCGCCCACGTATGCGCCGTTAAGGTTGTGTGTGCTGTGCTCGCTGTTTTGCTTCTCCACCCGCCCCACACTACGTCAGGGCCAATGCGCCAGCGCCACTCCGCCAGTACGCGGCACCGGTCTCCCCCGCGACTGCCCTGCAAGTATGCCCCTGCACTGGGCACGCCTATTGTGGAGTGCGTGAGTGAGACCGCTTCGACCCCTTCAAACCCCGGCCCCGAAAAGGCAGCGACGGCTACCACGGCACCTCAGGCGAAGGTGCTGTACACGGAGCGTCAGTGGGTGCCTTGGTATTGGTGGGCTGCCCTCGCCGGGCTCGCGTTGCTGCTCGCCGGACAGTTCGGACTCAACCGCAACGTCTGGTGGTTCGCGGTACCGCTGGTGCTGTTCTCGGCGCTGTTCGCGTGGTTTTTGCTCTGGCTCTCGCGCACCACGGTCTCCGTGGAACAGGACCCGGACGGCACGCGCTGGCTGCTCGTCGAGGACGCGAACCTGCCCAACACCGTAGTCTCGCGCTCCATGGTGGTCCCGGGTTCCGCCCGCCAAAACGCGCTCGGGCGCCAGCTGGACCCGGCGGCGTACCTGGTCTCTCGCCCGTGGGTCAGCGAACACGTCCTCATCGTCTTGGACGACCCGGAGGATCCCACCCCGTACTGGCTGATCTCCGCGAAGCACCCCGAAGAGGTCCTGGCGGCGTTCGCCCCCGGCACTGTCGCCGGATAACCGGGCAGCGGGACAAAAGACTCAAGGGCGGCGCCACCTGGCTAGGTGGGGCCGCCCTTTAGCCGTCGATAGGCAACTGCTTACTCGCAGTCGAGGCAGATCTTCGAACCGTCGTCCTCGGTGTAGGCGAGGCGCTTGTTCTTCTGCACGAGGAAGCAGGACGCGCAGGTGAATTCGTCGTCCTGGCGCGGCTTGACCTCAACGTTGAGCTCCTCGCCGGAGAGGTCCTGGGTCGGAGGCTCCACAGGCTCAACAATCTCGCCGTCGTCGTCCATGCTGCTGCCAGCTACTTCAGCAGCCTTGAGCCCTTCCAAGGAGTCGGTCTCAATTTCGTCGTCCATGCGGCGGCGCGGCGCATCGTAATCGGTGGCCATGGTGGTGTGTCCTCCAGCTCAGCGTGGTCGCCCCGGGAGGGGCCTGAATGTCGTTATTTGAGCGGAATACTAGGTCAAACACATAGTCCTGTCATCTTCCCTGCTCAGACACCAGAAACTTCGCTCACAAGGCGGGTGTCGCGTCGCGTTTGTACACTTCCATTGCATGACGCAAAAGGCTCTGGGTTTCGGTGTCGATATCGGCGGTTCCGGTGTGAAGGGCGCCGTGGTGGATCTACACACCGGCGATTTTGTGGGCGAGCGGGTGAAAATTGCCACGCCGCAACCCGCAACACCGGACGCGGTCGCCGATGTCGTCGGGCAGATCGTCCGTGCGTGCGAGTGGGAAGGCCCAGTAGGCATCACGCTCCCATCGGTGGTGACCCATCAGGTCGCGCGCACCGCCGCCAACATTGATAAATCGTGGGTGGGCACCAACGTGCACGACCTGTTCACCCAGGCGCTCGGACGCGAGACCATCTCTGTGCTTAACGACGCGGATGCGGCGGGCATAGCCGAGGTGGCCTTCGGCAGCGACGCCGCCGGCAGCGGCGCAGTCATCTTCCTCACTTTCGGCACCGGCATCGGATCTGCGTTTCTGGTCGACGGCACATTGTTCCCCAACACCGAACTCGGGCACATGCTTATCGACGGCACCGAGGCAGAGCACTTCGCCTCCTCCGCTGCAAAGGACCGGGAAGAGCTGAGCTACAAAAAGTGGGCCAAGCGCGTGGATAAAGTCCTCCACGAATACGACCGGCTGTTTAACCCTGCGGCGTTTATTGTCGGCGGCGGCATTTCCCGGCACGCGGACAAATGGGTTCCGCTGCTGACAGTAGATACCCCGGTGGCGCCGGCGGCGTTGCGCAACAGGGCCGGCATCGTGGGAGCGGCGATGGCCGCCCAGGACCATGTCGCACCGTAGGTCCGCGGAGGCTGTAATGTACGGTGGTTGCCGTTCAACGGTCGGCCCGCGCGGGGCACGGAATACTCCGCCTGGACGGCTGTTAATATTGGCGTTCTGAAAATTTTTGGACGCATACGTACCCTGGATTGCCAGTGGTAAGGTCCGATTGACTCGAAAGGGCGTACGTGGTAGCCAGCGAAGCTTCAAGCAATAATGCCGACGACGTGACTGCAGTTTCGTCCGACGGTGGCGCAGGCAGCGTTGCCAAATCCAGCGCGAAAAAAGCGGCTAAGAAGGCTGCGAAGAAAACCGCGAAAAAGACCGCCAAGAAGACGGTGAAGAAGACAGCCAAAAAGACGGCGAAAAAGACCGCGAAGAAGGCTGCGAAGAAGGCTGCGAAGAAAACCGCGAGAAAGACGACTGCGAAGAAGGCAACGGCAAAGAAGGCAACTAAAGCAGCGAAAGATGCTGCCGCAGATGCCGACGAGTTGGAGGACGAGCTCCAGGCCGGCGGTAACGACGCTGACGAGCTGAACGCGCAGGATGTCGACCGCGACGATGCGGATTTCGATCCGGAGATCGACGACGAGGACGACACCTTCGACGAAGACATCGACGACGCGCTCGGCGATGATGATGAGGACGACGCGCGCGATGACGACGCCGAGGATGACGAGGACGAGGAAAGCGAAGATAGCTCCTCCGTCTGGGACATCGAAGAGTCCGCCGCACTGCGGCAGGCGCGCAAGGACGCGCAGCTCACAGCATCTGCGGACTCGGTGCGCGCGTACCTCAAACAGATCGGCAAGGTCGCTCTGCTCGATGCCGAGCAGGAAGTCTCGCTTGCCAAGCGCATCGAGGCCGGGTTGTACGCGCAGTACCGTCTCGACGAAATGGCGCGCGCAGCCGCCGAAGGCGACAAAGACGCCAAGCTCACCCCCGCCGTGAAGCGCGACCTGCGGTCGGTTGCTCGCGACGGCCGCAAGGCGAAGAACCACCTGCTGGAAGCAAACCTGCGCTTGGTGGTCTCCCTGGCAAAGCGCTACACCGGTCGCGGCATGGCTTTCTTGGACCTGATCCAGGAGGGCAACCTCGGTCTTATTCGCGCTGTGGAGAAGTTCGACTATTCCAAGGGCTACAAGTTCTCCACTTACGCCACGTGGTGGATCCGCCAGGCCATCACCCGCGCAATGGCGGACCAGGCCCGCACCATCCGTATTCCGGTGCACATGGTCGAAGTCATCAACAAGCTCGGCCGTATCCAGCGCGAGTTGCTGCAGGACCTCGGCCGCGAGCCCACGCCGCTCGAGCTGGCGAAGGAAATGGATATCACCGAGGAGAAAGTCCTCGAGATTCAGCAGTACGCCCGCGAGCCGATCTCGCTTGACCAGACCATCGGCGACGAGGGCGACAGCCAGCTCGGCGACTTCATCGAGGACTCTGAGGCCGTCGTGGCTGTGGACGCGGTGTCGTTCACGCTGCTGCAGGACCAACTGCAAGACGTGCTGCACACCCTCTCCGAGCGCGAGGCCGGTGTTGTACGTCTGCGCTTCGGGCTAACGGACGGCATGCCGCGCACCCTCGACGAGATCGGCCAGGTCTACGGCGTGACGCGCGAGCGCATCCGCCAGATCGAGTCCAAGACCATGTCGAAGTTGCGTCACCCGTCGCGCTCACAGGTGCTGCGCGACTACCTGGATTAATCCCGCAGCCTGGGCATCCTCCCCGCAACGTTGAAGCGCCCCGACCGTTCGTGGTCGGGGCGCTTCAACGTGGTCACGCAAGTGCTTAGTTGTTCAAGCTCTTGTCAACCTCGTCCTCGATGCAGGACTCGTACTGCTCATTATTGCCCTGGAACTGCTCGCACGCTTCAAACACACCGTCGTTGAGCAGCTGCTTCGCCACAGAAATGCCGAAGATGAGCATCAGCACGGACAGGATCGTGGCGATGGCACCCATGACGATGCCGGAGATTGCCATGCCCTTGCGGGAGCCCGGGCCAACAATGGAGTTCGCCTTCTTCACGCCGACGATGCCCAGAATCAGCGCGATCACGCCGAGCACGAGGCCCGGGAAGAGGAATAGCAGGCCCAGCAGGGACAAGATGCCCACGATCATTGCGGCGAGGGCTACACCGTTATTCTGCTGCGCCGGGGCTGCCTCGTAGCCGTACGACGTCGGCGCCTGATTGTAGTTGCCGCCCGCCATACCGTATCCGGGGTGGCCCGGTTCGCCGCGGGTGTAATCCGGCTGTAGCTGCTCGTGACCAGCGTAATCGCCGTAGTTGGAAACGCCCTCCGGGTGGCCGCCGGCAGGGTTGGTGCCGTACTGGCCGCCGGCAGGGTCGGTGCCGTACTGGCCGCCACCGTAGGGGTTTTCACCGTAGGGGTTCTGACCGTTCGGGTTCTGGCCGTTGTAAGGGGTGCTCATCACAATTCCTTTCGTTTCATTGCGGTGCACGCCACTTTACCGCCGGGGCTACCAGTCTCGCAGGAAGGCGATTCGCTCGCGTAACTGCTCAGCGTTGCACAGCGCGGTAGGCGGTCCGCCGCAGGCTTTGCGCACCTCAGTGTGTATCGCGCCGTGGGGCCGGCCGCTCTTACCAGCCGCGATGGCCACTCGGGCGTTGAGCTCCTTGCGCAGTGCGGGGATTTCGTCTGCGGCGGTTGCAGCTTCGCCGGCTGCCGCTTCCGCAGCCGGGGTAGGCTTTGCCGCCGGCTCGCCAAGAACCTCCGCCCGTTCGCGTGCCTTGCGTTCTTCGGCCCTGCGCGCCCGCTCTTCAGCGTCGCGCGCGTCCAGTTGGTCGCTTTGGCGCTTGGCCAAAAGGGTGCGCACCTGGTCGGCGTCAAGCAGGCCGGGCAGACCGAGGAAGTCCTGCTCCTCTGCAGAGCCGACTTGGGTAGGCGTGCCGTAGGTGGAGCCGTCGAAAATCAGCGAATCCAGCTCGGCGGAAGCGCCGATGGATTCGTAAGACGGCATATCGTCCGGCTCGGTTTGGGTGCGGTTGGCTTGCTCGAGCAACTCATCGGACCAGCCTGACTCCCGGTGGGGTTTACCCAGGACGTGGTCACGCGAGACCTCCATCTCCTCCGCCAGTCGCAGCAGCACCGGCACCGACGGCAGGAACACGGAAGCAGACTCGCCCGGCATACGGGAGCGCACGAAGCGGCCGATCGCCTGGGCGAAGAACAACGGAGTGGACGCTGAGGTGGCGTACACGCCCACGGACAACCGCGGCACGTCCACGCCCTCAGAGACCATGCGCACCGCCACCATCCACTCGTCGCGCGAGGCGGAGAACTCGTCGATGCGGTCGGACGCGCCCGGCTCGTCGGAAAGCACCACAGTAACTGGGGTGTTGGACAGCTTCTCCAGAATCTTTGCGTAGGCGCGGGCGGTGGTCTTGTTCGTGGCGATGACAAGGCCGCCAGCATCCGGCATGTTGGCGCGGATCTTCATCAACCTGGTGTGCGCGGCGGAAAGCACCGCGGCAATCCAGTCGCCCTTCGGGTCCAACGCGGTGCGCCAGGCGCGGGTGGTTTGCTCTGCGTTCAGCGGTTCCCCCAAGCGCGCGGAATACTCCTCGCCCGCCGAGTCCTTCCACTGTGCCTCGCCCGAGTACGCGAGGAAGACAACGGGGCGCACCACGCCGTCGGCAAGCGCATGCGAATAGCCGTAGGTGTAGTCGGCCTCTGAAACCAAGTGGCCTTCACCGTCCTCGACGTAACGCACAAACGGGATCTGCGAATCGTCAGAACGAAACGGCGTACCGGTCAGCGCCAGCCGGTGTTCGACATCGTTGTACGCCTCGTAGACGCCGTCGCCCCAGCTCTTGGCGTCGCCGGCGTGGTGGATCTCGTCCAAGATCACCAGCGTGCGACGTGCGGACGCCACAGCGTGGTGCTTGAAGGGGTGCATGCCCACCTGCGCGTAGGTGACCACAATGCCGTCGTAGGAGGCGTTGACGGCAGAGGAATTAGTGAAGTTCGGGTCCAAGGACAGCCCGAAACGCTTCGCCGCGTCGGACCACTGGTGCTTCAGGTGCTCCGTGGGCACGACCACGATGATGCGTTGGACAGTCTTGTCCTCTTTTAAACGCGAGGCCAGAGTCAGCGCGAAGGTGGTTTTGCCCGCACCTGGGGTTGCCACGGCCATGAAGTCGCGCGGCTTGTCGCGGAGAAACGAATCAAGGGCCTCCTGCTGCCATTTGCGCAGCTGGGGCCCAGAAGTCGCGGCGGTCACTTGCGGCGCAGCCCCTTGTAAATCCGTTCGCAGTCGGGGCACACCGGGGATCCCGGCTTGGCCTGCTTTTTCACCGGGAAAGTCTCGCCGCACAACGCCACCACCATTTTGCCGGAGATGGCGGAATCGACGATCTGGTCCTTCTTCACGTAGTGGAAAAACTTGGGCGTGCCGTCGTCTGTGGTCGACGAGGTGTCTTCCCTGAGGTCCGGGCGCTCGAGCGTCTTCGTCGTCGTATTCACGGCATCCATCATGCCCCAATTCGGGCGAGAGGTTAAGCCGGAGGGCTAACCTCAAGGTTCATGAGCGCCAACGAACAGCCATCCACTGAGCGCGCCTCCCGCCGCTTCCGCCGGGGCAGGAAATCCCGCGCGCTGATCACGGATGCTTCCTACACTCCCGAGCAGAATAGGCAGTCGCGCGAGAAGCAGTACGCCGTCTTGCAGGGGTTGCGCTTGCCATTCATTGTCGCGGCAGTGGCTGCGGCGTGGGCTCATTGGTGGGTACTCGCCGGCATTTTCTTCGTGGTCTCTGTCCCGTTGCCGTGGATTGCTGTGGTGCGAGGAAACGCACAGGGCGAGGTACGGGATACCCGCCAGAAGAACGTGTACAAGCCTGCCGTGGCACGCCAGGAGCAGCAGATGTTGGCGCAGCAGCAGCGCACGGCGCTGGATTCGGCCGAGGCGGATCGCGGCAGCTCCCCCGCTATCATCGACCACGACGAATAAGCCCCCTTCGCACTGCAGGAGTCGCGCGTGATTGCACCAGAACCTCTCTCCCCTAACTTTCCCGCAGTTGCCCAGGCGCTCGCCCAAGAACTCGACGCGGCGGGTTTCAGCGCCGACGGCATCGCGGCCCACCTTGGGCCGGAGGCCACCGAGGCGCTATACCGCCGCGAGCCGGGGGTTGTTTTAGCGGCATGTTGCGACGACGCGCGCCTGTCGCGCCTGATCCGGTTCTTCGTGCTGCGTCGCCCCGCAACAGCAGAGGCGTTGGGCGAGATGCTCACCCCGAAGCTTGCGCTTTCGCTTATCGACGACCACTTGGTGCTGCCCGTGCCAGACTCATCCACCTACCGTATTGCCGTCGAGGTACGTCCCCACGTCGTGGCCGGCACACCGCGGTTGGTGCTGTCCGATCTGGATGCCTCAATGACTGAGCACGTCCCGGGCCGCGACCACGTCCTCGGTGTCGGCTCGGCCTCACTGTCCTTGCTGTCGGCCACACCGTGCACGCCCGTGGATTCCGTGCTGGATTTGGGGACTGGCTCCGGCGTCCAAGCCCTTGCGCAAGCGGACACCGCCACCCACGTGGTGGCCACGGATGTACACGCCCGGGCACTGGAGTTCGCCGAGGCAACGCTGCGGGCGAACGGGGTGGACAACGTGGAGTTGCGCCAAGGCGAATGGTTTAAGCCGGTCCAGGGCGAGCTGTTTGACCGGATCGTGGCTAACCCTCCCTTTGTGGTGGGTCTGCCCGAAGTTGGCCATGTTTACCGCGATTCCGGCTTGGACCTCGACGGCGCCACCGAGCTGGTGCTCAACCAAGCACCGGAGCACCTTGCCGAGGGCGGCCGCGCCTTCATCCTCGGTTCCTGGGTGCATGTGCTTGACCAGCCCTGGCAGTCCCGGGTCGCGTCGTGGTTGCCTTCCCACGGCGTGAGCGCCTGGGTGCTGCAGCGCGATGTGGTCGATCCCGGTATGTATGTCTCCACATGGCTGCGCGACGAGTCCATCGACCCGCGTTCGGACGAAGGCGTCGCACGCACGGTGCAGTGGCTCGACCACCTCGCCGGCAACGACGTCCACGCAGTGGGCTTCGGCTGGATACTTTTGGAAGACATCGGCGACGCTCCCAGCGAGATCACCTGCGAGGAACTCTCCCAGCCGTTTACAGACCCGCTCGGCCCGGAAGCCGAAGAGTACTTCACCCGCACCGCGTGGCTGCGAGGGAAGGACCGCGAGGACATCCTCGACGCCAACTACGTGGTTCGGCCGACCGTGGCGCTGGAAGACATCAAGCTCGCGGACACCGAACTCGGCATGGGGTTCGCGGACGAAACACTGCGGATCACCCGCACTGACGGGCCGCGGTTTTCCCACACCATCGATGCCGGCATCCTCTCGCTGATCTCCGGACTGCACCCGAACGGCTTGCCGCTGCGCGACGTGGTTGGCCTGTATGCGGCTTCGCGCGGGACGGGGCAACCGGAGGACGTCGAAAAGCTTGAGGCTGAAGCCGCAAAAGCTGTAGTTGACCTCGTGCGCCACGGGCTGGTTCTGCCCGCAGAGATCGCGCAACTTACTCACCTCTAGACAGAACGGAGCATCAATGAAGGCTGTACTCACGCGCGTGACTAGCGCGTCGGTGACCGTGGACGGAGAAACCGTCGGAGCGATCGACTGCCCCGACACCGGCGGGATCCTCGCCCTTGTAGGCGCGGGCCGCGAGGACGCGGACGATGCGTGGGAGACGGTGGCGCGCAAGATCGCAGAGCTGCGCATCCTCGACGGCGAGCGGTCGGTGGAAGACGCTGGCGCACCGGTATTGCTGGTCAGCCAGTTCACGTTGATGGGCCGCACCGCGAAAGGCCGGCGTCCGTCCTGGAGCGACGCGGCACCCGGCGATGCAGCGGAACCGGTCATCGGCGCTATCGCCGAAGCACTTCGCTCGCGCGGAATCCACGTTGAAGAGGGACAGTTTGGCGCGCACATGCAGGTCGCGAGCGTCAACGATGGGCCTTTTACCGTCCTTGTAGAAGCGTGATCTGAATATATTTCAAGCGGGCGGGAACACCACACGACAGCCAAGCGTTTCCCATCTAGACTGCCCAGCTGTCCCCCAGCTTTTCCACCTAGTCCGAGGAGGCGTTGCCACATGACCCAACCGGATCATGCTGCACAGGGAACTCAAGAATCCGGGGAGACCGTCGACCGCGGTAGCCGACGGAACCAGACCAACGACAACCCTTCTGCGGACCTCGTCCGCGTCTACCTCAACGGCATCGGCAAGACTGCCCTGCTCAACGCTGAGGAAGAGGTTGAACTCGCTCAACAAATCGAGGTCGGCCTGTACGCGCAGCGCCTTTTGGACGATCCGGAGGTGAAGCTGACTCGCGCGAAGAAGCGTGACTTGAAGATTCTGGCCAAGGAAGGCCGCAAGGCCCGCGCCCACCTGCTTGAGGCAAACCTGCGCCTCGTGGTGTCCCTGGCCAAGCGCTACACCGGCCGCGGCATGCCGCTTTTGGACCTGATCCAGGAGGGCAACCTGGGCCTCATCCGCGCAATGGAGAAGTTCGACTACTCCAAGGGCTTCAAGTTCTCCACTTACGCCACATGGTGGATCCGCCAGGCGATTACGCGTGGCATGGCGGACCAGTCCCGCACGATCCGCCTCCCAGTCCATCTGGTGGAGCAGGTGAACAAACTCTCCCGCATCCGCCGCGAGATGTACCAGTCTCTGGGCCGCGAGCCCACGAACGAGGAGCTTGCGGAAGAATCCGGCATCGAGGAGTCCAAGATTGAGATGCTGCTGCGCCAGTCGCGGGACCCGGTGAGCTTGGACATGCCGGTCGGCGCGGATGAGGAAGCACCGTTGGGCGACTTCATCGAGGATGCCGAGGCCACCGATGCCGAGGACGCGGTGGTGACCACACTGCGCCACGACGATATCGAGGACATCATCAACGGCCTCGAGCAGCGCGAGCAGGACGTCATTCGCATGCGCTATGGCCTGACCGACGGTGTGCCGCGCACTTTGGACCAGATCGGCCGCCAGTTCGGGCTGTCGCGCGAGCGCGTCCGCCAGATCGAGCGTGAAGTGATGGCAAAGCTGCGCGCCGGCGAACGCGCCGACCGCCTGCGCGATTACGCGCTCTAAGCGGCACTGCGCTCCGCAGTTTTCAGCCCAGCACCCTGTTTCAGGTTCACCGGTACAGCCACAGGTGCTGGGCTAAAGTATTGCCACATGGTTTTCGGACCTCTAACCAGTACCGCGATTGGAAGGGAGCATCACAGTGCGTGATCTCGTTGACACCACAGAGATGTATCTGCGCACCGTCTACGAACTGGAAGAGGAAGGTATTACGCCGCTGCGCGCGCGAATCGCGGAGCGCCTCGAGCAGTCTGGGCCGACCGTCTCGCAGACGGTGGCGCGCATGGAGCGCGACGGTCTGATGGTGGTTGAACACGACCGTTCCCTGTCGTTGACTGAGGAGGGGCGCCGGCGCGCGACCGCCGTGATGCGCAAGCACCGTCTCGCGGAGCGTTTGCTTACCGACGTACTGAAGATGGACCTCGCCCAGGTCCACGAGGAGGCGTGCCGGTGGGAGCACGTGATGAGTGAAGAGGTGGAGCGCCGGGTCGTCGCGGTGCTTGACAACGCTGACCGCTCCCCTTTCGGCAACCCGATCCCCGCCCTCGCCGAGCTCGGCACAAGCGCCGGCACGGCTGAGCAAGTGGGCACCCGGGCCAGCGATCTGCGCCTGAAAGAACCGGCGCGCGCGAAGGTGGTGCAGATCAGCGAGATCTTGCAGGACGGAGCGTTGCCGAAATCCGCGGGCCAGCTTGTGGGACAAACGGTGGCTCTGCACCCACTGGAGGACGGCTCGCTGGAGGTCTCCACCGGTGAGGGTGAGACTTTCGTGCTCACCGCAGATGTCTCGCACGCCCTGCGCGTGGAGCTTCAGGGCTAACAAGACTGAGAGACTCACCAGCACGGAAAGGACTTCCATGAAGCTTGTTGTCACCGGCGGCGCCGGCTATGTGGGCAGCGTGTGCGCTGCCACCCTGCTTGAGGCGGGACACGAGGTGATCGTCGTGGACGATCTGTCTACCGGTAACCGCTACGCCGTTCCGGAAGCTGCCACGTTTGTCGAAGGCAAGATTCAAGATGTCATCGACGACGTGCTCGCCACCGACGGCGGCGCACCGGTGGACGGTGTGTTGCACTTTGCGGCGAAGTCTCTTGTCGGCGAGTCCATGGAAGACCCCGCCAAGTATTGGCACGGCAACCTCGACGTGTCGTTGGCGCTGCTCGATTCCATGCGCCGCCACGACGTGAGGTCGTTGGTTTTCTCTTCCACCGCGGCCACGTACGGCGAGCCGGATGTCGTGCCGATTACCGAATACGCACCGACCCGGCCGACGAACCCGTACGGTGCCACGAAGTTGGCTATCGACTACGCCATTACGTCTTATTGCAACGCCTACGGCCTGGGTGCTACTAGCCTGCGCTACTTCAACGTCGCCGGCGCTTACGAAGGTATCGGTGAAAACCACATTACCGAAACGCACCTGATCCCCATCGTGCTGCAGGTGGCGATGGGCTACCGCGACAAAATCATGATGTACGGCGACGACTGGCCGACAAAGGACGGCACGTGCGTGCGCGATTACATCCACATCCGGGATCTCGCGGACGCGCACGTGCTCGCACTCCAAGCCAATTCCCCCGGCACGCACCAGATCTATAACTTGGGCTCCGGCGACGGGTACTCCGTGCGCGAGGTGGTCGAGGTCTGCCGCGAGGTCACCGGCCACCCGATCCCGGCAGAGGTTGCTCCGCGCCGAGCCGGCGACCCGGCGACGCTGATCGCCTCCTCGGAGAAAATCCGCGCCGCCCTCGGTTGGAACCCGACGCGGACGGATCTGCACACCATCGTGCAGGACGCCTGGGAGTTCACCCGCCAGCTCGGCGACCGGTCGCACTCCGCGCGCTAAACACGCAACATCGCCCCTCGTCTTGGGGCGGGTTCACCCATCCAGCTCCCTCCAGGTGTCCAGGCACCCTTTGCGGCACAGTTCGAGCACCTTTTGGCCCTGTCCGATGTCCATCACACCGCTGAGCAGTGCGGACAAGTTGTGCCCCGGCAGCTCATCTTCGGCGCACGCCAGCGCTGTGCTGGCCCAGCCGATGAGCCCTTGGGACAGGGCGACCATGCCCCACAAACACAACGCGTTCGCTCTGATCTCCCCGCTGAAGTTGCGCGCGATTGTCAAAAATACTGCTCCGGCCGCCCGCGGGCGATTCAACGCATCGCCGATGAGAAAATCGCGCAGCCTTCCCCCGGTCAGCATGGCCGCGACAAGCTCGACGTCATCCAGGCTGGTGAACACATCGTCGACGATCAGGCTGCCGTCGGTGTCGATCAGGCGAGCGTCTGGCGCGGCTTCGTACACACCGCACGCTTGAGTGATCTGCTCGCGCGCGGCTTGCGGGTCCGTTCGCACAAGAGTAAACAGTTCCGCTCCGCGCCTGTACGCACTGGGCGCTAAGGTCTCGCCCACCTCGACATCTGGCGCGAATACCGGCTCGAAGTGGCCGAAGACGTCGCTTTTGTGCAGTTCCGGAAGCACTCCGTGGTCGATGAGCGGGCGCATCGGTTCTGCGGCTGCCACTGATGTCACGGTGCCCTGCTCATAGGCTGCGCCCCAGTCCCATACCGCATCCGCGGTATCCGGGTCGGGCCCGAACAGCAGCTGGTAGTGCGTGCCGTCGGCGATTTCAGAGACGATCCAGCAGGCTTCGACGATCTCGCCGAAGGCGTCCGCCGCCATTCGCAACCCCTCCGCAGCTACCGCAACCATCTGCGATTCCGGCACCCGCGTCACAATCACGGCAAAGGTGGCCACATGGCGGACGAGTGGGATGCGCTGCAGCGCGCGTTGGATGCTCTCGGTGTTTCCCACATCGGCGTCGAGGTAGGCGCCAATTTCCAGAGTCGGAGTAGCCCCTGGCGGGCTATATGCGTTGATGAGCACCACTGCCTCATTTGGGAAGTAGCCCAATGCGGCTGGGATGGAAGCGATCAGTTGCGCCGGTGAGCGGAGGAGATCCGCGCTCGGATACGGGGTGATCGGACTGGTCGGGTGGTTTGTTTCGTGCGGTTGTGGCTGAATATCCATAACTGTTAGACGCTCGCAACCGCGCGCCGGTTCCATGTGCGGACGAAGTTTTCTCAACGCAACTTGGTACGCAACCCTTACGGCCGTGGTGCCACCTTTCGGTTGCTGGTCGGGCACAATGGAATATTCCGCGACACCAACCGTTGTGTTGGTGGAGCACAACAGCCGTCAAGGCGAACAACATCAGGAGGCCGAGGACCATGACGCAGGAACGTCGCATGTACGAACTTGAGTACCCAGCCCCGCAGGTGAGCGGGGAGTCGCAGAACGGCCCTGCCCTTATCGTCGCCATGCATGGTTACGCCGATGCGGGCCACGCCGTCGAGTCTGCAGCGGACCACCTCAAGGCCGCGCTGGAGTCGAGAACGGTGGCGACGTTTAGCAACGATGAGCTGATTGATTACCGCTCCCGGCGGCCAACGGTGACGTTAGCGCACGCTGAAATTACTGATGTTGCGGATTTGCAGCTGGACATGCGCGTTGTGCGCGACGGCAACGGCCAGTCTTTCCTCCTGCTTTCCGGTCCGGAGCCGGACCTGCGCTGGGAAGCGTTTAGTAGTGCGGTGGCGGATCTCGCCGACCAGTTCGACGTGAGCAAGACCATCTGCCTGTACGCGGCTCCGATGGGCGCCCCGCACACACGCCCGCTGGTGGTTTCCGCCCACGGCAACGACCGCGAGTTGGTCGGCTCCATGTTCACCTTCGACGGGATGGTCAGCGTGCCGGGCTCTGCTTCGGTCTTCATCGAGCGGGAGCTGCACAAGCGCGGCCGCCCTGTTGCCGGATACACCGCGCACGTGCCGCACTACGTGGCCGCCTCGCCGTACCCGCACGCGACGTTCCAGCTGCTGCAGTCCGTGGAAGATTCCACGAAGCTGCAGTTTCCGCTGCGCTCCCTCGAGTCGGATATGCGGCGAGTGTCGCAGCAGCTCGCGGAGCAGACACACAACTCGGATGAGATCACGAACGTCGTGCAGGCTTTGGAGGAGCACTACGACCGTGAGATGCAGGAGTACCGCGACCGCCACCCACAGGCGATGATGCCGGGCGAGGCGCAGATGCCCAGCGGCGAGGAAATCAGCGAAGCGTTTGAGAACTACCTCACCGCCATCGAGGACCGGGACCGCAACGAGCAGCGCAGCCTCCCCCACAGCGAGGAGACTGATCAGCGTTTGCGCGATCATTTCTTCATCGATCCGTCTGCGCCCGAGCGTTCGCGTGACGACGACCAAGGGGATTTCCCCGGTGACGACACTCCCGACGGGGACGGCGACGACCCCCGTTAGTGTGTCGGCCGGTCGGCTACGGTGAATGCTGTGATGCTGACCGATTTGCTTGAAGATATTGCGCAGGCCCCCGAATCGCTGTTCGAGGATGCCGTGTGGGACTCGTTCAACTCGTGGACGACCTCCCGCGGCATCTCGCTGTATCCGGCGCAGGAGGAGGCATCGCTCGCGCTGCTTGCGGGCGACAACGTCATCTTGGCCACACCAACCGGCTCGGGGAAGTCGATGGTTGCCAACGCCGCGCACTTCATCGCGATGGCGCGCGGTCAGCGCTCGTTTTACACCGCACCAATTAAGGCGTTGGTGAGCGAGAAATTCTTCGCTTTGTGCGAGATTTTCGGCGCGGAGAACGTCGGCATGATGACGGGCGACGCGACCGTGAACTCGAACGCCCCGATCATCGCCGCTACCGCCGAGATCGTGGCCAACATTGCGCTACGAGAAGGCAAGGACGCCAAGATTGACCAGGTGGTGATGGACGAGTTCCACTACTACTCGGAGCCGGAGCGCGGCTGGGCGTGGCAGGTGCCGCTGCTGGAGCTGCCAAAAGCGCAGTTTCTGCTCATGTCCGCCACGTTGGGCGATACTGCCTGGTTGGAAAAGGACCTCACTGAACGCACGGGCCGCAAGACCACGTACGTCGGCGGCGCGGAGCGGCCGGTGCCGCTTGATTTCCACTACGTGTTCTCCCCCGTGCACGAGACCATCGAGGAGCTGCTGGAGGACAACAAGGCGCCAATCTATGTCGTGCACTTTTCCCAGCGCGAGGCCACGGAGCGAGCTCAGGCGTTGACGAGCATGAACATCATCACGCCCGCGGAAAAGCAGCGCATTGCGGAGGAAATCGGGGACTTTCGCTTTACGACGACCTTCGGCAAAACCCTGTCCAAGCTGGTCCGTCGCGGCATCGGCGTGCACCACGCCGGCATGCTGCCGAAGTACCGCCGCCTGGTGGAGCGGCTCTCCCAAACCGGACTTCTGAAAGTCATCTGTGGCACCGACACCCTGGGCGTGGGCATTAACGTGCCGATCCGCACGGTCCTGATTACCGGCTTGGCTAAGTTTGACGGCACCCGCCAGCGCATTTTGAAGTCCCGCGAGTTCCACCAGATCGCCGGGCGCGCGGGCCGCGCAGGCTACGACACCGAGGGCACCGTCGTAGTCGAAGCGCCGGAGCACGAGATCGAGAACGTGAAGCTGCGCCGCAAGGCGGGCGACGATCCGAAGAAGCTGAAGAAAATCCGCAAGAAGTCCGCCCGCGACGGCGAAGTGTCCTGGTCCGAGAAGACCTTCGAGCGCCTGAAGGTGGCCGAGCCGGAGGAGCTGACCAGCCAGTTCAAGGTATCCAACTCCATGCTGCTCAACGTGGTGGCCCGCCCGGGTGACGGCTACGAGCACATGCGTCACTTGCTGCGAACGAACCATGACCCGCGCGCGAAGCAGAACCGCGACATCATCCAGGCCGTGAACCTGTTCCGCGGCTTGATCAACGCCGGGGTAGTCGAGCGCACGCCAGACTCGCCCGCGTTCCGCCCGTACACGCTCACCCAGGAGCTGGACCGCGACTTCGCGCTGAACCAGCCGCTGTCCCCCTTCGCATTGGCGTTCCTCACGTTGCTCGACCCTGAGTCGGACGCGTACACCCTCGACGTCATCTCAACGTTCGAGGCGATTCTGGACGACCCGAGACAGCTGCTCCAAGCCCAGCAAACAGCGGCTCGCGGCGAAGAGATCGCCGCTCTGAAAGCAGAGGGGGTGGACTATACGGAGCGGATGGCCATCATTGAGGACGTCACCTACCCCAAGCCGCTTGCTGACGAACTAGAGGAGGCGTTCGCCACCTTCACGGAAGGCAATCCGTGGGCGAAAGAATTCGAGCTGTCGCCGAAATCGGTTGTGCGCGACATGATCGAGCACGCGATGACGTTTTCGGACCTCATCGCCACCTATGGTCTGGCCCGCTCGGAGGGCGTGGTGCTGCGCTACCTCACCGATGCGTGGCGCACCCTTTCCTATTCCATCCCGGACACCTACATGAACGATGATCTTGAGGACATCGTCGTGTGGCTCGGCGAGTTGATCCGACAGGTCGACTCGTCGCTCATCGACGAATGGGCGCACATGACCGGCGACGACCAGCCCGTGAGTCAAGACACCATCGACCGCGAGCTCGCGTTCGGTGTGGAAGACCCCACGGCGCTCACCGCCAACCGCCGCGCCTTCACCATCATGGTGCGCAACTATTTTTTCCGCCTAGTGGAACTTTTCGCGTACGAGAAGGAGGACCAGCTGGAGGACATGCTGGGCTACCTGGAGCCGGACGCGCGGGTGGACTGGCCAGCTGCAATGGACGACTACTTCGACGAATACACGGATGTGGACCTGGGCCCCGACGCGCGCGGCCCGGAGTTCTTCCGGCTGGAGGACTCTGCCGGCCGAGCGTGGAGGGTCACCCAAATTATCAAGGACCCCGAGGGGGACAACGCGTTCCAGCTGCACGGTGTTGTGGATCTGGACGCCTCCGACGAGGCAGGTGAAGTGCGGCTCTCCTCGCTAGGCATCCGCGAGGGGTAGAGCGCGCCGGCAATTAAAACGCTTTGTATCGCGTGGAGCAATCGCCATGCGACCATCGCGGCGCACCCGGGTAAAGGTCGTGCCGAACGCCTCGCTCAGTTCCTTCCTACGAAGGTGTACCCGACGTGCTGCACTGTTGTCACCGAACCACCAGCGCCACCATGCTCAGGACACAGCTGCCCACACCACGCCCCCGACGACAACGGCTCCTACTGAAGCAATAGCCGCCTCGACCACCATCTCCTGGATGTGGTCGAGAGCGGCCTGCGTTTCAGTCACCGGGATCGTGACACTCACTGCCCCCGCGATCGATCAGCAGCAAAAACGATGGAGTCGAGTCCCTCCTGCAGATCTTCGTCCATGCCGGCGGCATCCATGGACCGCTTCGCGAATGAGGCCAGGACCGACAGGCTGCCGGACGAGTCGATGCGCTCGAGCTCATTGATCGTCGCGACCCGGTTCTCCGGGAGTAGCATGCTTTCCGGGTCATAGAAATCAAGCTGTGTCCGCCAGAACTCCAGCGGGTCAGTCAATCCTTCGCGCAGGTCGGCACTGCTGTCGGGGATGTCTTGCATGTAGAGTAGCTGGCTCATTTTGCGGTGCTCCCTACCCTCGTTCGAGGTATCCAAGGCGCACACGTATGTGCCACCGAGACCGTAGTCGTTCGAACGAACCGTTAGTGTTCCATGAGCCGACAGGCGTTGTCCGATCTGTACATCTTGGTCTTTAAACGTGCTTGTTGTGTGCACGACACAACCCTCGAAAACCTGATTGGCAATGATCGGGAACGCGCCAACAACTCGATACAGCGGGCAGCCGTTGGCGTCTGTCTTTTGTTCATCAGTGCGCTTGCCATCCTTGTATTCATAGGCAGGGGTTTGGCTCAGCGAGTCGCGCAAGCACACCAGGTCGTACTTACCAGGAAAACTCAATGAGTAGACGCTCATTGCGCTACCTCCTTTCGCTAGGGGTCGTCTTATCCCCTCGAATCGAGAGCTCGACTCAGAATCGAGGGATTCAGGCGACCCAATTTGTCTTGTAGCTCCCGCGTTCAGCGATCAAACATCATCATGGGAGGCTGCTCTTCAGCAACAAATTCGACGCTATCCGGCCAAAATAGATTTGAACAGGAACCACAATCCTCGGGCACACAGGTACGCGCATGCCTTAAGGCACCCCCTATACTTCCAATGTAGAGTGATTTACGACACAGGAGATTGTTATGCCTAAAAAACACCGTGATGGAATCCGCCTACTCACCCAACAAGGTCTCACCGAAGCCCAAGCCAAACGCGAGATCAAAGAGAGCAATGAGGACTGGGCCTGGATACAGACCTGGTTCCATAAAAAAATCGAAAACATGACACGACCAGGCGCTATAGATAACTACGTTAGTTCGCTCCGCAACAGCCGCAGCATCACTAAAACGACACTCAAAGTCGACATCAGCACAGAGCTTTACAATCTGATCAACCTTTTATCTTGCAACTGGCCCACAACACATAAATCAGCGGTACTGACGAAGCAAAAAATCGTTGAGCTACTCCTTACTCACTACCTCACCGACCACACAGACGAGGCCATTGACGTTCTCACACGACACCTAGAGCAGATCGACAACTGGCACAAGGCAACCCGAGCGCATCAATCCGGGTATAGAACACCCGAGGACGATCGAGAAAAACCACTCGGTTCAGAATACGACCGTCCAGAATAAAATGTCCGATAATGGATACTATGTTCGGCTCCCCTATTCCCCCAGCATACAGCCACACACCACGGACTACACCCCGAAACACCCCACTGCACCACCTAATGCACCACCTCACTACACCACATGCGGCAGCATGGTGCGACTAGTACACAGCACTACACCACTACCATTGCACACATGGACGACCGCCTCAACCAATTACTCACCATCGCTGAAGCAGCTAGGCTCACCGGCGTCGCCAAACCACCATCACCCCGCGCGAAAGGACGCGGAGAATTCCCCCGAGCCCAGCAAAAACAAGGAACCTGGTACATCCCCATCGGCGACCTCATTACCAGCGGACGACTCGACACCATCACCCACAACCCCCGAAACCCGCACCAGTGCAACCAGCGCACAAGACCACCAAAATCTAGTGCACGCACTAGAACTAGAAAAACAACGCGCACACTACGCCGAACAACAACTGCACCAGGCTCAGCAACTCATCCAAGCCAAACAAGACACCATCGAAGCACTCAAAACAACTATCCACGCACTAGAAATCACCCCACAAAAACAACTCACCGTCCAAGAAGTAACCCCCCGACCCCGAAACCGAGCCCAAGAACCCACCAACAACAGGCACAGCCCCCTACAACGCCTCAGCCAATGGCTCGAAAAATGAAGATTCTCAGCTCAATACCCTCTACGTAAAGCAGTGCCCCCCAACAACAGTCGGGGGCACTGCTTTACGTAGGAAATACGCGCAAGACTTTAGTTACGCTTGGTTTCCCTAGCCTCGTCAATTAACGTGCTCTTGTTTTCAACAGGTTTACTACGGAAGATAGCCCGAACTACATATGCAACCAGGATTATGGGAATCAAGGATGCTATTAAGCTCGCGATAACAACCATTATCTTTCACCTGATCCTTCCAATGATTTAGATTGATCAGTCTACTTCTTAATCGTGATACACGCCTTATTGGACCATTCTCCGTCAACCTTAGAGCGGCCGCATACTTGCGACTGATCTTTAAGATCGCGCTTTATATTGAACCAAGCCCAAGAAGCGCCGATGGAACATTCAGTCTTAGACGACTCAGTTTTGTGCTGGCCATTTGTTTCCACATAGTCGACCTCATGCTCGACTCCACAAATATTTTGCTTATAGTCGATTCCTCGTGCGTAGGAAACACCGATCCGATCCACAAAGGTGGATTTTCCGTGTACCTCTACGTTGGTGAATGCTGCACCGCCACCAGGAGCAAGAGCAAAATTAGTAGCAGAGTACGGCTGTGGCGCCAGTCTAGAACCCGCCTTCGAAGAAGAGCTAGGAAATGTAGCTTTAGCGGTTTTCGTCCATTCTTTTTCCTCGGCAGGAGATCCTGTTATATCTGCCTCACTCGCATTAGCAATGCCACTATGCACAACGGACAGGGCCAATAGCGTTGGGATGGCTAGCCGCCAAGCCTTCATCTACATTCCTCCACGTCTCTTATAAAACTGTCGGCAAATACATAGACTATCTGCCTACGCTTTGTCGACTAGGGTCATTCGCAGGTTGAAAAAGTTAAGACTGAGTCTACTACGGCGTCTACATGACGCAACAAGTGCTGACTCCGCGTGTATCTGTGAGGAGGAACACACGTGACCCGCACTATCGTCGTCGGGGCCGGCATGACGGGCCTCGCCACCGCGTGGCACCTACAGGAGTACGGACATGAGGTGGAGGTGCTGGAACGCATCGATGTTGCCGCCGGCTCTTCTTGGGGCAACGCTGGATGGCTCGCACCAGGAAAAACGATCCCCCTGGCCAACTCGAGCTTGTGGGCGTACGGGCCCACAGCGCTCTTTGACAAGCACGCCGCTCTTGATGTGCCTGTGCGCATCGACCCGAAGCTGTGGCGCTTCTGCGCCAACTTCATGGCGCACGCCACCGGCCGCGCCTGGGACAAGACCATGGCGGGCCTGACCAAGGCGGACCTTAGCGCACTCGCGGCTTTCGACGAGCTCGAGGCAGGCGGCGTGAAGGCCACCACCCACGAGGGCCCGTTCATCATCGGCTTCGAGAACGAGAAGAAGGCCGGCGGCTTCCTCAAGGAGGTCGAAGGTGCACAGCGCCACGGCCAAGAGATTCCGTTCGAGCAGATCACGCTTGACGACGCCCGCACGGACGCTCCAATGCTCACCGACAAGGTGGGTGCGACCTACCGCATGGGCGGCCAGCGCTTCATCGAGCCGGGCCCCTACTGCCAGGCCATCGCGGACTCCATCGTGGAACGCGGCGGCAAGGTCACCACCGGCGTGGAGGTCGTGGAGGTCAGCTCCACCCGCAAGCCGGCCGTGAAGCTAGCCACTGGCGAGTGGCTGCACGCCGACAATGTGGTGCTCGCTACTGGCGCGTGGCTGCCGAAGCTGGCGAAAGACCTCGGCGTGACCACACTGATCCAGGCAGGCCGCGGCTACTCCTTCTCTGTGGAGACCGCCGAGCCGGCAACGTGCCCGGTGTATTTGCCGGACCCGAAGATCGCCTGCACCCCGTACCAAGGCCGTTTCCGTATCGCCGGCACCATGGAGTTCCGTGGCCCGGACGAGCCGTTCCAGCCGGGCCGCGTCGCGTCCATGATCCACGCCACCAAGCCGTTCTTCCGAGGCATCGACTGGGAGGACCGCCAGGACGAGTGGGTCGGCTCCGGTCCGGTGACCCCGGACGGCCTGCCCCTGGTGGGTGCGACCAAGGTGCCCAACGTCTACACCAACGGCGGTCACGGCATGTGGGGCATTATCCTCGGCCCGCTGTCCGGCAAGATGCTGGCAAAGCAGATTGAGACCGGCGAGGTGGATGAGACCATCGCACCGTTCGACCCGCTGCGCGGTCCCTTCGGCGGTCTCTAACCCCCTCCCCCTAGCCCCGGAAACCTGTGTTTTCCGGGGCTTTTTCGTGCGCGCGAGGAATCTTTTGCAAATCAGGGGCCTGTATTCAGGTTTTACATTAGCTTGTGAGATGTCACATCGTTCTGTTTTAGTGGTAAGGAACACACATGCCGAAATTGCACACCAACCAGCTCCCGCCAGAAAACAGCGCTGAACTCGACAATGCCGTGGAAGCAGCCGTCGCCCGGGCGTACCACTGGATGGAAGCTACCGCTGACGCGGATGCAGATGATGCCCAGACACAACAGCTCGCAGAAATGCTTCGCGACGACAACGGGGTCCGCTTCACCATGGACTTCGTCGACCGTGTCATGCGCCCTGAGGACAACCGGGTAGCGGCGAACGCACTGCGTGCCATCACCAGGGGCGTCGACGCATCGTTCCTCGGTCGCATCAATGCCCTGCTCGTCGGAACCGGCGCCTTCGTCGGCCCGTTCTTGCCCTTCGTGGTCGTCCCCGCGGCTCGCATGCGCCTGCGCCAGCTGGTGGGCCATCTCGTGCTCGACGCTGAGTCAGACGCGCTGAACAACCTGCTCGACAACGCGCAAAAGCGCGGCGAGCAGCTCAACCTCAATTTGCTGGGCGAGGCAGTACTCGGCGAGAAGGAAGCGACGGACCGTGCAGAGCGCACCCTGAACCTGATCAAGAATCCTCGCGTGACTTACGTCTCCGTCAAGGCTTCCTCGATGGTCTCCCAGCTCAACCACTGGGACTACGACGAGTGCGTGCGCCTGGTCAAGGACCGTATCCGCCCGCTGTACCGCGCCGCGCGGGACCGTAGCCCCCAGGTGTTCATCAACATGGACATGGAGGAGTACCACGATCTCCACCTCACGCTTGACGTGTTCACCCAGCTGCTCAGCGAGGACGAGTTCAAGGACTACCAGGGCGGCATCGTGCTGCAGGCGTACCTGCCCGACACGCTCGGCGCCCTGGAGTACCTGGCGGACTTCGCGCAGAAGCGCGTGGCCGACGGCGGCGCCAAGATCAAGATCCGCCTGGTCAAGGGCGCGAACCTGTCCATGGAGCGACATCACGCGGAGGTCGAGGGCTGGGCGCAGGCACCGTATCTGACCAAGGACGAGGTGGACGCGAACTACTACCGCCTGCTCGATTTCATCGTACGCCCCGAGTACGCCGACAGCCTCTCCATCGGCATCGCCTCGCACAACCTGTTCACCTCCGCGCTCGCCTACGAGCTGGCGCAGCAACGCGGTGTGGCCAGCATGCTCGACTCGGAGATGCTGCAGGGAATGTCGCCTGCGCAGCAGCAGATCGTCCGCGAGGCCTACGGGCGCCAGATCCTCTACACCCCCGTCGTGCGCAAGGAAGACTTCGATGTGGCGGTGAGCTACCTCGTGCGCCGACTCGAAGAAAATGCGGCGCCCCAGAACTTCTTGCACGCCCTGTTCGCGCCCAAGACCGCCAAGCGCGACCCGATCAAGGAGCAGGAGGAAGTCTTCCGCTGGGCGGTGGGCAACCGATGGGGCATCCACAACGGCCCGAACCGGGAGCAGGACCGCGCACAGGAGACCGGACGCCAAGCCGCCGCGGAGGCCGGCACCACCGGCCGCTTCATCAACGAGCCGGACACCGATCCGGCACTGGAGGCCAACCGTGCCTGGGCAATCGAGCACCTCGCACACCCGCCGGCGGTGGACACCGGCAACGAGATCACCGATCCGTCCGTGATCGCCGACCACATCGCCCGCGCTAAGGAAGCCCAGATTGCCTGGGGCGCGCTTTCCGCCGGCGAGCGTGCCGGCGTCCTCGACGCCATCGGCGACGAGATCGCGCGCCGCCGCGGCGACTTCATCGCGGTCGCCGCCCACGAAGCAGGCAAGACGGTGGACCAGTCCGACCCGGAGATCTCCGAAGCGATCGATTTCTGCACCTACTACGCCGACAGCGCCCGGCACCTCAACGACATTGCCGCGGACTTCGAGCCGAACAAACTGACGGTGGTTGTTCCGCCGTGGAACTTCCCGGTTGCCATCCCCACCGGCGGCGTGATGGCCGCGCTTGCCGCTGGCTCCGCGGTGATCCTCAAGCCGGCGCCGCAGGTGACGCAGTGCGCCAAGCTCATCGCCGATTGCGTCCAGGCGGTCTTCGCCGAGAAGGGCATTAGCGCCGACACCGTGCAGTACGTGCGCGCGGATGAGGGCGAGGCTGGCAAGGCCCTGCTTACCGACGACGCCGTGGATGCCATCATCCTCACCGGTGCTTCCGAGACTGCTCAGCTGTTCAAGTCCTGGAACCCGCAGCTCAATGTCATGGCGGAAACTTCCGGCAAGAACGCCATCATCATCACCCCGTCCGCCGACCCGGATCTTGCGGTCAACGACCTGTACCTGTCGGCGTTCGGGCATTCGGGCCAGAAGTGCTCTGCGGCCTCGCTGGCTATCCTCATGGGCTCCGCAGGTGAGTCCGAGCGCCTGAAGAACCAGCTGCTCGACGCAGCCTCCACCCTGGCGGTGGGCCCAGGCACTGACCTGTCCACCACCATGAACGGGCTGATCGAAGCCCCGGGCGAGAAGCTCGAGCGCGGCCTGACCACGCTGGAGCCGGGCGAGAAATGGCTGTTGAAGCCGCGCAAGCTCGACGACGAGGGCAAGTTCTGGTCCCCCGGCATCCGAGACGGTGTGAAGCCCGGCTCCTGGTACCACCAGAACGAGTGCTTCGGCCCAGTACTGGGCATCATGCACGCCAAGGACTTAGACGAGGCGATTGAGTGGCAAAACTCCACCGGCTTCGGCCTCACCGCCGGCATCCACACCCTCGACGGCGAGGAAATCACCACGTGGCTCGACCGCGTCGAGGCCGGCAACGTCTACGTCAACCGCGGCATCACCGGCGCAATCGTGCAGCGACAGCCGTTCGGAGGCTGGAAGAAATCCTCCGTGGGCCCCGGCGCGAAAGCGGGCGGGCCGAACTACGTCGCGCAGATGGGTGTGTGGCGGGAGCGGGCGGAGCTGGCGCCGTCGTTAGGCGTAAGCATCTCGGCGAAGGTGCAGGAGCTTCTCGACGCGTTCCGCGCCAGCTTAAGCGACGAGGACTTCGGCTGGCTCTCCCGCGCGGCCGAGTACGACCAGCGCGCATGGGACAAAGAATTCGGCCGCGGCCACGACCACTCGGGGCTGCGCTCGGAGGCGAACATCTTCCGCTACCGCAACACCCTTGAACCGGTAGTGGTCTACGTCGGCGAGGACTACCAGCTGCGCGACGTGTACCGCCAGCTGCTCGCCGCCGCGATTACTGGCACCGAGGTGCGCGTGGTTGCCCCGGATGCTGTTGCCCGCGAGCTTGAGGCAGCGGATGTCACCGTCGATGCACACGCCGTGACCGGTACGCCTGACCGCATCCGCGTGGTCGGCGAGGCCCCCGAGGAGCTCTACGGCGACATCGCCACCGCGGTCTTCGACGGTCCGGTGCTCATCGACGGGCGCCGCGAGCTCCTGCCCTACCTGCTGGAGCAGGCCGTCTCTGCGACGCTGCACCGCTTCGGCGTGATTCACGATCCGGCCAACATCCGGAACTAAGACCCGTATCCGTCTAGACAAGAAACCTCCGGCAGACCCCCGCGCAATGCGGGATCCTGTCGGAGGTTTCGCCGTCGTAAAGCGCTAGTGCTTAGCGAGCGTCCTCGATGGTGAGGGCCTGAGCCACAGCCTGGACAACACCAGCGACCTTGACGGTCTCCCAGACCTGCTCCTTGGTCACGCCTTCCTCACGGACGGTGTTCGCGTGCGCCACGGCGCAGTGCTCGCAACCGTTGATGGCGGAAACAGCGAGCGACCACAGCTCGAAGTCGGCCTTTTCCACGCCCGGCTTCGAGATGATGTTCATGCGCAGGCCAAACTTCACGTTGGCGTAATCGTCGCCGAGCCAGCCCTTGGTGCGGTAGGCGACGTTGTTCATTGCCATGACGGTGGCGGCACCGTACGCGGCCTCCACGGCCTCCTCGGAGAGGTGCTCCTTGGCTTCCTCAGCGATCTCGGCGATGACCTTCGCGTTGCGGGTCGCGGCCGCGGATGCGAGAAGGGCGCCCCAGAGCTGCTGCTCGCTGAGCTCGGTGGAGCGGGTCAGCGTGCCGAGGTTGAGCTTTTGGTCCTTCGCGTATTCGGGCAGTGCGCCGCGCAGATTCTCAATGGACATCGTGTTCTCCTTTGCCGGACGGGGTTAACTAACGGGTGTTACTTCAGGGACTCCTGGACCACGGCCATCTTGTCGATGTTCTTGGTCGGGTCGTTCTTCTGCCAATCGCAGGCGCAGACCTCCTCGGACTGCAGTGCGTCGAGCACGCGCAGGACCTCGTCGACGTTGCGGCCGACAGCGTCCGGGGTGACGGAGACGAACTGGATGATGCCGTCCGGGTCGATGATGAAGGTTGCGCGGTCGCACACACCGTCAGCGTTCTCGACGCCGAGAGCGCGGATCAGGTCGTGGCGGACGTCAGCGAACATCGGGAACGGGATGTCCAGCAGGTCCTCGTGGGTCGCGCGCCAGTTGAAGTGGGAGTACTCGTTGTCGGTGGAGCCGCCGAGCACCTGGGTGTCGCGGTCCTCGAACTCCTCGTTGAGCTTGCCGAATGCGGCGATCTCGGTCGGGCAGACGAAGGTGAAGTCCTTCGGGTAGAAGAAGACGATCTTCCACTTGCCCTCGTACTTATCCAGCGACACGTTCTCGAAGTAATCGTCCGGGGAAGAAGCGTTCGCCTCCTTCAGGTTGCCGCCCTTCAGCGCGACGAGGTCGAACTCCGGGAAACGCTCTCCAACAGTCATGATCGGCATAGAAATTCCTCCAAAGAAACTGGTCAAAAGGATTTTTCAACGGACAACAACCAGTATGACACAGATCGCTCCGGCTTTCAACGTAAAAACTTATGAAGCTCGTGTAGTTTCATAGGCATGGCTAATCGAGAGTATAAACCGACGCTCGCTCAGCTCCGTACCTTTGTCACCGTCGCCGAGCAGAAGCACTTCGTCTCCGCGGCAAACAAGCTCGGCATCTCGCAGCCGTCTCTCTCGCAGGCGCTGGCTGCGTTGGAATCCGGCCTGGGCATCCAGCTCATCGAACGCTCCACCCGGCGCGTCATCGTCACCCCCACCGGCGAGGAGCTCCTCCCCTACGCCAAGGCCACGCTGGAGGCGGCGGACGCGTTCGTTGCGCAATCCCGCGGCGCCCTCGGGGTGCTGGCCGGCCCGCTCAACATCGGCGTGATCCCCACCATCGCGCCGTACATCCTGCCGACGCTGCTGAAGCTCATCGAGGAGGAGTACCCGGACCTGGAGCCGCGAATCGTGGAAAACCAGACCGAAGAGCTGCTGCAGCGGCTTCGCGACGGCCAAATCGACGTCGCGGTCCTCGCCACCCCAACCGACGCCACAGGGGTGTGGGAGATCCCGCTGTACGACGAAGCCTTCGCCGTCATCACCTCCCCCGACCACCCTGCGGCCGGGCGCGGGGATCTCGACCTCAATGCGCTGAAAGACCTCGAGCTGCTGTTGCTTGACGACGGGCACTGCCTGCGCGATCAGATTGTGGAGCTGTGCAAGATCGCCCAGGTCAACGGCACCCCCGGCGCGCAGTCGGTGACCCGTGCAGCGTCGCTGACCACGGTGGTGCAGCTGGTGGTGGCCGGGCTCGGCTCCACGCTGGTGCCCGTCTCGGCCTTGTCCACGGAGTGCGCGCGCCCCGGACTCGCCATTGCTGCATTCGGCCCCGGTGTAGATGCGAAGCGCACCGTCGGGCTCGTCATGCGGGCGTCATCGCGGCGCCGCCCGGAGTTCGAGCAACTCGGCGAGTTGGTCTCCCGCGCCTTCGAGCAAGCGACGGAATCGAGCCGTAAGCTGCTGCCGCGCTAGACTCACGCTCTGGTTATGAATGAGCACGAATCCCCTACCTCGCCTCCCACGAAACCGCAGTTGTACGAAGCGCTCGACGGTGTCCCGATCGCAGACGTGCGCAGGTTCCGCAGGCGCCTGAAAAACGCTAAATCCCCTGAGGCTTTGTCGGCGATTGGCGCGGACGTGGTCAAGGCGGAAGCTGCCGTCGCTAAGCGTGATGCCCTGATCCCCGAGATTGCGTACCCGGAGAACCTGCCGGTGTCCGCGCGGCGCGAGGACATCATGGAACTGGTGCGCGACAACCAGGTCGTGGTGATCGCTGGCGAAACCGGCTCCGGTAAGACCACCCAGATTCCGAAGATGCTGCTGGAGCTGGGGCGCGGCCGCCGCGGCCTGATCGGCCACACGCAGCCGCGCAGGCTGGCTGCGCGCACTGTGGCGGAGCGCATCGCCGACGAGCTTGGTCAAAACATCGGAGAATCCGTCGGCTACGCCATCCGCTTCGACGACCGCGTCTCCGAATCCACTGCGGTCAAGCTCATGACGGACGGCATCTTACTCGCGGAGATGCAGCGCGACAGGTTCTTAAACGCCTACGACACAATCATCATCGACGAGGCGCACGAGCGCTCGCTGAACATCGACTTTCTGCTCGGGTACCTCAAGCGGCTGCTGCCGAAGCGCCCGGACCTGAAGGTGATTGTCACCTCCGCAACCATCGACCCGGAAGCGTTTGCGGAGCACTTCGCAGACGCCGAGGGCAACCCCGCCCCCATCATCGAGGTCTCCGGCCGCACCTACCCCGTGGAGATCCGCTACCGCCCCCTGGTGGAGCAGGTGCAAGGCAAGGACGGCTCCGTCAAGGAAGTCGACACCGACATGATCGACGGTGTGGTCGACGCCTGCAAGGAACTCATGCGCGAAGGCGAAGGCGACATCTTGTGCTTCTTCGCCTCCGAGCGCGACATCCGCGACTGCATGGAGGCCATTGAAAAACAGCACTGGCGCGGCGTGGAGGTCGTGCCCCTGTTCGGCCGCCTGTCCAACGCGGAGCAGCACCGGGTGTTTGCCCCGCACTCCGGCCGACGCATCGTGCTGTCCACCAACATCGCGGAAACCTCGCTGACCGTGCCGGGCATCCACTACGTGGTGGACACCGGCCTGGCGCGTATCTCGCGTTACTCCACGCGCACCAAGGTCCAGCGCCTGCCCATTGAGGAGATCTCCCAGGCCTCCGCCAACCAGCGCTCCGGCCGCTCCGGCCGTATCGCCGACGGCGTGGCCATCCGCCTGTACTCGGAGGACAACTTCGAAGCCCGCCCCGAGTTCACTGACCCGGAGATCCTGCGCACCAATCTGGCCTCTGTGGTGCTGCAGATGATCTCCCTGCGCTTGGGAGACATCAACGATTTCCCTTTCATCCAGCCGCCGGACCAGAAGGCCGTTCGCGACGGGTTGCTGCTCCTGCACGAGCTCGGCGCAATCTCGGGCAAGGAACGCGGCGGCGCACCGGTGCTCACTGACGTGGGGCGCGACATCGCGCGCATACCGGTGGACCCGAAGATGGCGCGCATGCTGGTGGAGGCCAACCGCCTCGGCGTGCTAGACGACGTCACCGTGATCGTGGCCAGCATGACCATCCAGGACGTGCGCGAGCGTCCCCTGGAGTACCAGGCGCAGGCGGACCAGGCCCACGCCCGGTTCAAAGACGCAACATCGGACTTCCTGTCCTCGCTGAAGCTGTGGGACTACATCGGCGATTCCCGCGACGAGCTGTCCGGCAACGCCTTCCGCAAGCGCATGAAGCGCGAGTTCTTGCACTACATGCGCATCCGTGAATGGTTCGACCTCGTGCGCCAGCTGCGCGACGTGGAGCGCCAGCTGGGCTGGTCGCGCGCCGAGAACGTCGCGGGCGAGCGCGACGCCGACGCGATCCACAAGTCGCTGCTGACAGGCCTGCTGTCCAACATCGGTGCCCGCGACGGCAATTCGAAGGAATTCCAGGGCGCGCGCGGGACAAGGTTCTTGGTGTTCCCGGGGTCGTCGCTAAGCAAAAAGCCCCCGGAGTTCCTCATGGCAGCCGAACTCGTGGAGACCTCGCGCCTGTGGGCCCGCGACGTGGCCAAGATTGAGCCCGCCTGGGTGGAAGCTGCTGCAGGCCAGCTGATGAAGCACAGCTACTCCGAACCTGTGTGGTCGCGGAAGCGTTCGGCCGCAATGGTGCACCAGAAGTCGATGCTCTACGGCGTGACCATCGTGCGCGACCGGCTTGTGCCCTACCACCGCGTCGACGCCGAGGGTGCGCGCAACATGTTCATTCGCCACGCGCTTCTTGAGGGCGATTGGAACCGCCACCACCACTTCATCGACCACAACGAAGCTCTGCTCGCCGAGGCCGCTGAGGTGGAGGAAAAGGTGCGTCGCCGCGGCCTGGTGGTGGATGAGGACACCCTCTTCGAGTTCTACGACTCACGCCTGCCTAAGAGCGTGACCACCGCCCGCCACTTCGATTCCTGGTGGAAGAAGAAGCGGGCCGAAGACAAGCACTACCTGGACTTCGACCCTGCCGCGCTTCTCGACGACGAGGGCGTGGATTCCTCCGCCACCGCCTTCCCCGAGGTGTGGCGCCAAGGCTCTATCGATTACGCGCTGCGCTACAAGTTCGAGCCGGGCGATCCTTTCGACGGCGTGACCGTGGACGTGCCCGTGCCGCTTCTAGCAAACCTGCGGCCGGAGGGCTTTGACTGGCTGGTGCCGGGGCTGCGCTCGGAGCTGGCCGCGGAGTACATCCGCACACTGCCCAAGGCCTTGCGCAAGACCGTTGTGCCGGCACCCGACTTCGCCGAGCGTGCGCTGGAGGCGATCTGGGAGAAGCAGGACGACGAAGGCGCCAGTGAGGCCGATCTGCGTGAAACTCCGTTCGCCGAGGCACTCGCTGACGCGCTGCACAGCATCGGCGGGCGAGGCATCAACGGCACCGACTTCAACCCGTCTGCGCTGCCCGAGCATCTGAAGGTGACCTTCGCCGCGATTGACCGCCGCGGCAAAGTGGTCGACCACGACACGGACCTCGGTGCACTGAAGCGCCGCCAGGCCGGCAAGATCAAGTCCTCCGTGTCCAAGGCCGGGCGCACCTCCGAGTCGGATGCGGTGGCGAAGTGGACTACCGATTCCCTCGGCGCGGTGCCGGAGACGGTGACCACGACTATCGACGGCAACGAAGTCGACGCCTACCCGGCACTCGAGGCCACCAAGAACGGCGTGAAGGTCACGGTGCACCCGACCAAGGCCGCCGCGGATGCCTCAATGGTCACAGCGACGCTGACGTTGCTGTTGCGCGAGATCACGGTCAACGCCGGACAGATGACCAAGGGGCTGCCGTTGCGCCAGAAGGTGGCGGTGGACCGCTACCCGCACGGCGGCGCCGCCGGGCTCGTCGAGGACGCCCGCGTCGCCGTGATCCGCGACCTGATGTTCTCCTCCGGCGGGCCGGTGCGTTCGCCGGAGGAGTTCGACGCGCTCGTGGCCGAAATCCGCCCTCAGGTCGCTGGTGGGGTGCGCCGCGTGGTGGTCACCTTGGCGCCGGCTCTGGCGGAGTACGCGAATATCGCGGCTGAGCTTGAGCAGTGGGAGGGCCCGGCTATCGACGACATGACGTCGCAGCTGCAGTTTTTCCTTCCGAAACACGCGGTGACTGTCCACGGCATCGGGCACTTGCAGCACCTGCCCCGCTACATTGACGCGATGCGTATCCGCCTGGAAGACATGCGGCTGGATCCGGACCGTGACGCCGACCGGCAGTCAGTGATCGATTCGGTGAAGGCCTACTTGGCGCAGCGCATGAAGGCCTTGCCCGCTGGTCGCACGAAGACAAAAGCGTACAAGGATATTTTGTGGCTAATTGAAGAGCTGCGTGTGAGTTTGTTCGCGCAGCGTTTGGGCACGCCGAAGCCGGTAAGCCAGCGGCGCATTGAGAAGAAGATTGACGCCCTGCGTTAGCCCCACGATCGCGGGTTAGAAGTCCTCGCGGTCGCGGCGGCGCATGAGCCGGATTTCAGATTCGAAGTCGTCTGCGCTCTCGAACGACTTGTACACCGATGCGAAGCGCAGGTACGCCACTTCGTCGAGGGCGCGCAGCGGTTCAAGGACTGCCAAGCCGATCTCGTGGGCGGGCACCTGCGAGCTGCCCTGGGCCCGCACAGTCTCTTCCACTTCCTGGGCAAGCCGTTTCAAGGCATCATCGGTGACATCGCGGCCTTGGCATGCTCGACGCACGCCGACGATGAGTTTGTCGCGGTCAAACGGTTCGCTCACGCCGTTGCGTTTCACAACGGTAAGGACTGCCTTTTCCACTGTGGTGAAACGTCCCCCGCACTCGGTGCACTCTCTGCGTCGACGAATCGCAGCGCCAGCTTCGACCAGCCGCGAGTCAGTCACACGGGATTGCTCGTTGTGGCAAAAAGGACAAAACACGGTTTTCCACCCCCCGGGGTCTTCAAAGGCTTGGTGTAGCCGTGAGTCTACGCCCTGCCTATCGCGCCGTTGCCACCGTGGCGCTGTGGGTGACCTGGCTGCCGGGCATAGATGAGGGATCCTGGTCTTGCGCCGAGAAGACGCCGCCAAACGCGGAACCGATAAGCAGCGCCGCAGTCATGCATGCGCCAAGCAGGAGCGTATCGCGCGTCTCGTGCCGTGTTTCGAACGCGTTCGCTTCAGTGGAACCGTCCGAAACCCGGTTTGAGGCAGAACGAGCACTCGTTCGATGGGATGCAGATATGGTTCGAACACCGGCCCCGCCGGTTCGACGCTTCGACGCAGATTCGAGGTCCCAAATCTCCGCCGGGGGAACCACGGATGCGGCGCCCGGGCGAGATGCAGATGCATTGTGTACTGGATTGATTGCAATGGACATTGTGAGTCTCCCTTCGTTTCGCGGCACACATTACGTTCGGCGCCGACACACTCGAACGTTCTAACGTTCATTTGTTCGAATACGATTACGTGTTCGATTTATAGCACCCCGACCGATAGGTGTCCACCCAAACGCTGCAACCATCGAACATGAGTGCCCTATCTGGTAGGTTCGTAGGCGCACTACGCCACCGAGTCCAAGGAGAACGTCATGGCACGAAAGAAGTCCGAGCCCGGCAACCCGGATTACAACGCACTGTCTGACCGTCAGCGCCGTATCCTCCAGGTCATTCAGGATGCTGTTGTCCTGCGCGGTTACCCGCCGAGCATCCGCGAGATCGGCGATGCCGCTGGTTTGCAGTCCACTTCGTCTGTCGCATACCAGCTCAAGGAGCTTGAAAAGAAGGGTTTCCTCCGACGCGACCCGAACAAGCCGCGCGCCGTGGATCTGCGCCAGATGCCAGAGACCGGACGCAAGCAGCGCAAGCCGCAGGAAGCGAAGCCGGAGGATTCGGGTAATGCCCGCTACGTGCCGGTGGTCGGCCAGATCGCCGCAGGCGCTCCGATCCTCGCCGAAGAGAACGTGGACACCTACTACCCGCTGCCCGAGGAGTTGCTCGGTGACGGCGATGTTTTCATGCTCAAGGTTGTCGGCGAATCCATGCGCGAGGCCGGCATCCTCGACGGCGACTGGGTAGTTGTCCGCTCCCAGCCGAACGCGGAAGAGGGCGAGTTTGTTGCGGCGCTTCTGGACGGTGAGGCGACGGTCAAGGAATTCCACCGCGACTCCACCGGTGTGTGGCTGTTGCCCCACAACGACGCATTCGAACCGATCAAGGGCGACGAGGCTGAGATCATGGGGCGTGTTATTTCGGTGTTCCGTACTCTGTAACCGGTGCGTGTGCGCCGAGAAAACACTAAGACCAAAAGCGCAGGAGATCGATGTACGCCGAAGAGCGGAGACGCCAGATCGCGTCTTTGACCGCAGTTGAAGGCCGCGTCAATGTCACCGAATTGGCGCAGCGCTTCGACGTCACCGCGGAAACAATCCGCCGGGACCTTTCGGCGCTGCACGATGAGGGCGCGGTGCAGCGCGTCCACGGCGGCGCGGTGGCCAGCCAATCGTACCGCTCTACGGAGATCCCGCTGGATACCCGCCAGCGCGCCTCGCTTGCGGCCAAGACCGCAATTGCGGAAACCGCGTTGCAGTTCGTGCCGGACACACAAAGCTGCACGATTTTTTTGGACTCGGGCACAACTATCAGCAGCTTGGGCAAGCGACTTGCAGAGACTCGCGGGGACAAGGAGTACTCGGTGGTGACCAACTCCATCCCCACCGCCTTGGAGCTGAGCGATTCCGGTTTGCACGATGTGCAGCTACTCGGTGGCAGCGTCCGTCCGATCAGTCAGGCGGTCGTCGGCAGTACTGCGCTTCGCACACTGGCCCTGTTGCGCGCTGACGTTGCGTTTGTGGGCACCAACGCGCTGTCCATCGGCCACGGTCTCTCCACCGTGGACGCCCAGGAAGCTGCGGTGAAAGCTGCGATGGTGACGAATGCCCGCAGTGTTGTTGTGTTGTGCGATTCCACGAAGCTGGGCAACGACTACGTGGTCAGCTTCGCGCCGCTGACGGATATTGATGTGGTGGTCACCGACGCTGAGGCACCCTCCGCCTTCGTGGACGAGCTGCGCTCGCACGGTATTGAGGTCGTGCTCGCGCAGACCCAATAGTGCGAGCAACATGGTGGCATCAACATCTGTTCGCGACCTACACTCGTTGCAGACCTGAATGAAATCAACGGAAAGGACACCCGAATGGCTTCCAAGACTGTGAAGGTCGGTTCCACCGTCGGGCTGCACGCACGCCCGGCCACGGTGATCGCTGACGCTGCCGGCGAGTACGACGACGAGATTCTGCTGACGCTTGTTGGCGGCGACGATGACGACGAGACGGACGCTGCTTCCTCGCTGATGATTATGGCCATGGGCGCAGAGCACGGAGACGAGGTCACCGTGACCTCCGACAACGCCGATGCCGTGGAGAAGATCGCGGCGCTCATCGAGCAGAACCTCGACGACGAGTAGGTGCTTTTCGCTTCTCGACGAGCTCACGCCCGGGCCACGCGCCCGGGCGTTTTTTACGTGCAATCAGCACCGGACGCTACGACGTCGACGGCTGAGACACCTCGAAGTTCCTGCGGTACTGCCCCTCCCCCAACGTGTCGTACGCCCAGCGCATGAGCGGGTAAACCACGATGATGCCGACCGAGCCCAGCGCGATGCCTTCCAACGTCACAGCACCGAGGTCCAAGGTGAGGTTGCCGATGCCGACAATCAGCGCGACCGCAGCCGCGGTGAGGTTGGCCGGATCGGTGAAGTCCACCTTGTTGTCCTGCCAAATACGCACACCTAGCATGCCGATGAGCCCGTAGAGCACCAGACACGCCCCGCCGAGCACGCCGGCGGGGATGGTGAAGATCACGGCGCCGAACTTCGGGATGAACGCCAGCACGATCGCAAACAGGGCGGCGACCCAGTACGCGGCGGTGGAATACACCTTCGTCGCCGCCATAACTCCGATGTTTTCGGCGTAGGTAGTTGTGCCGGATCCGCCGAAGCCGCCGGCGAGTGTGGTGGCGATACCGTCGCCGATCAGCGCGCGCCCCTGCATGTCGTCAAGATTGCGCCCGGTCATCTCCGAGACCGCTTTGACGTGGCCGACGTTCTCCGCGATCAGCACCACCAGCACCGGCAGGGTCACCAGCACCGCGGAGACATGGAACTCGGGCTGGTGAAACTGCGGCAGGCCGATCCACGGCGCGTCGGCAATGGTCTGCAGCGCGTCCTCGCTCAAGCCACCTGTTACGGCAGCAAACAGCCAACCGACGAGCACGCCGATGAGGATGGACAGGCGCGAGAGCAGCCCGCGGGTAGCCACTGTCACCACCACAACCGTCAGCAGTGTCACCCCTGCCACCCAGGGCTGGGTTTCCACGTTCGACACTGCAGTCGGCGCGAGGTTGAAGCCGATCAGGGCGACGATGGCGCCAGTGACCGCGGGCGGCATCACCGCATCGATGACCCGCTTGCCTGCCCATTCCACGACGATGCCGACGAGAATGAGCGCCGCACCGGTCAGCAGCACCCCACCCAGCTGCGCACCGACCCCGTACTGCTGCGACGCCGTCAACGGCGCGATAAAAGCAAACGAAGAGCCCAGGTAGCTCGGCACTTTATTGCGGGTAATCAGCAAAAAGATGATGGTTCCCAAGCCGGAGAACAGCAACGTGGTGTTCACCGGGAATCCCGTCAGGGTGGGCACCAGCAACGTCGCACCGAACATGGCCACCACGTGCTGCATGCCAATGCCGATGGTGCGCGGCCAGCTCAGCCGCTCGTCTGGGGCGACAACTGCCCCGGGGCGCACAGTGCGCCCGTCTCCGTGAAGGGTCCAACCGAAAGTGTTAGTCACGAAACGCCATTATCACCCCGCCAGCCCAAATTTCCTGTTCCGGGGGTAGTTGCCGGGCAAAGTACACAGCTCTCAGAGTGCGCTTGCTATTTTGGCCATCATGGAAATTATTGTGCGCCCCACTGCCAAAGAAGTAGGTGTCTCCGCAGCCGACATCATCGAACCGTTCGTTCGCGATGGCGCGACGCTCGGCCTGGCCACGGGCTCGACCCCGAACCCGACGTACATGGAGCTGGCCCGCCGCCACCGCGAGGAGAACTTGAGCTTCGCGCAGTGCGACGCGTTCCTCCTGGACGAGTACGTCGGGCTGGAACGTTCCGACGAGCAGTCCTACTACGCCACGATCCGCCGCGAGTTCACCAACCACATCGACATCGACGATGCGAAGGTGCAGTCTCTCGACGGCCTGACGGCAGACCCCGCGGCAGAAGCCCGCAGCTACGAGGAACGCATCGCCGCCGCCGGCGGCGTGGACGTGCAGATCCTCGGCGTCGGCGCCAACGGCCACATCGCGTTCAACGAGCCACCCAGCGCCCTAGATTCGCGCACCCGCGAGATCGACCTTCACCCCACCACCGTGGCGGATAACGCCCGCTTCTTCGACAACGAGGACCAGGTGCCACGCAAGGCCCTGACCCAGGGCGTGGGCACCATCATGGAGGCGCACACCATTGTGCTCATCGCCACCGGCCCGAATAAGGCCGACGCAGTCAAGGCCCTCGTTGAGGGCCCGGTGACACCGGGCTGCCCGGCATCGGTGCTGCAAAACCACCCGCGAACCACGGTGATCCTCGACGAGGACGCGGCGGCGAAGCTCGAGCGCTAGCTCACCACGAACTCCGCGTACTGCTCTGCAAGTACGCGGGGCAGGCGGACGTCGATACGCGTGCCCGCCTCGTCGTATTCCTCCGAGCGCACCGTGCCCTCGTCGTGGACGCGGCTGACCACGTCGCCACGGGTGTAAGGCACCACCATGGTCACGTGCGCCTCGATGGAGTTGAGGTGCTGCTCGATGCGCGCCTCCAGCTCCTCGATGCCCTCGCCGGTAAGCGCGGAGACGAACACGGCCGTGCGCCCGGTCTTCTCAAACGCGTGGCGCAGCTCCGCCAGCACCAGCGGGTCGGCCTCGTCGATCTTGTTCACCACCACGATCTCCGGGGGTATCTCCTCGCCGGAATCGCGGGTGACCTCCGCGAGCACTTCGTTGACGGCCTCGATCTGCTTCAGCGGGAACGCGTCGGAGCCGTCCACGACGTGCAGCACCAGATCGGCTCCCGCGACCTCCTCAAGCGTCGACTTGAAGGCCTCGACTAGCTGGGTGGGCAGGTGACGCACGAACCCGACGGTGTCGGTGAGCACCACGTTGCGCCCGTCCGCGAGCTTCGCCTTGCGGGTGGAGGGGTCCAGGGTGGCAAACAACGCGTCTTCCACCAGCACGCCGGCACCCGTCATCGCGTTGATCAGAGAGGATTTGCCGGCGTTGGTGTAGCCGGCAATGGCAATCTTCGGGATGGTGGAACGCTGGCGCTTCGCGCGCTTGACCTCGCGCGCCGTGGTCATGTCGCGCAGCTGGTGGCGCAGCTTGGCCATCTCGGTGCGCAGGCGGCGACGGTCCGCCTCAATGCGCGTCTCACCGGGACCGCGCAGGCCCACGCCGCCGTTGGAGCCGGCGCGGCCGCCGGCCTGGCGCGACAGGTTGCCGCCCCAACCGCGGGTGCGGCTGTACAGGTACTCCATCTGCGCCAGGCTGACCTGAGCTTTACCCTCTTTGCTCTTCGCGTGCTGGGCGAAGATGTCCAGAATGAGCATGGTGCGGTCGATCACTTTGATCTTCAGCGCTTCCTCGAGCGCGATCATCTGCGACGGCGAGAGCTCACCGTCGAAAATCACCGTGTCGGCGCCGGTGGCCTGCACGATCTCGCGCAGCTCCGCCACCTTGCCCGAGCCGATGTAGGTGCCCGGGTCCGGCTTGTCGCGCTTCTGGTACAGCATGTCCAAAACCTCAGCACCGGCGGTTTTCGCTAGCGCCGCCAGCTCCCACATGCTCGCCTCGATCTCGGCCACGGTGCCTTCGGTCCACGCGCCGACAAGGAGGACCTGCTCGATGCGGAGCTTTCGGTACTCCACCTCGTAGATGTCGACGTGGTCTTCGGAGCGCAGCTCCGTCGCGCCGGCGACTGAGCGGAAGGAGTTGCGGTCCGCCAAGTCGAGGGCGCCGACTGTGGGCTCGGCGCCGGGCTGGGGCTCGTTGTGGCGAAAGGCCTGTCGCAGCAGCTCCTCGTGGGTGCGCTGCTCTGGCGTCAGTTCGTCTTCAAGCAAAAAGCGATCTTTCCTGTGTGGTGAATCTGTCACTGTCATATCTACCCGATAGAACGCAGTATGGCCCAGGATTCTTCCCGGTTGGGGCGATTGACTAGAATCTACGGCCATGAGCACAGCAGTGAGCACCGATCTTTCAGCACTCGGCTTGAGCTTTAACAAGTGGCAGGATGCGGTCGAAGCCGCGATTGCCACCGACCGCCTCGCGGTCGTCGGCGAGGTCCGCGGTGGCCAGCTGATCCAGTACACCGACCCGTCCGGCGCGCAGCTGAACATCCTGGCTGTGGAGCCGTTTGCCACCTTTGCTGGCTTCGAATCGGTCACCCGCACCTACGCGCACATCACGCCGCTTAACGACGTCGTCGCGCTGGCCGACGTGGTCGATCCCCGCGGCAACGCCATGGCGTCGCTGACGGTGAACCTCGCGCAGGAGCCGCTGCTTGTGGACGATCCCGCGCTCGAGTGGCAGGAACTCTCCGTCACGGCCCTGGGCCTGGCGGTTGACCGCTACGAATCCACCGAGGCTTACCTTGCGCTGCACCCGGGCGCTGTGGTGGGCACCGTGACCTCCCCCGGCGCCGAGGCCGTGGCAAGCGGCAGCGCCACCACCCCGGACGCGAGCGCCGAGTTTTCGGCCCGCGTGCTGGAGGCGGAGTACCGCACCTCCGCGCTGACCGGCCAGCGCTTCATCCATGTCTCCGTGGACGCGGCGTTCCCGTTCGACGTGTGCCTGCCGGACGGTGACCTGCCCGCCCGCGATTCCGTGATCGCCGGCACCGCTGTGATGGCTGGTTCCATCCCGACGCCTTCCGGTGGCGGCTGCGGGGGCTGCGGCGGATCCTGCGGATGCGGCGGCCACTAGCCGTTACAAAGGCTTCCCGATGAGCTCACCGAACAGGGATCTCTCCCGAGCGTTAATCGGCGCACTCGTGCTCGCTGCCGTTGTGCTGCTAGTGTTCACGCTCAAACTGCCGGGTCTTCTGCTGTCGGCACTGCTGATCATCGGGGCGATCTTGCTCGTGCGGCGCGTGCAGATTGACCCGGAGGTCATGGCCATCCGGTCGTCGCTGCAGTACGCGCGCGACGATATCGCCGAGGTGCTCGGCGCCTACGAGCAGCTGCAGCACGGCGCGGCTGCATCCGACATCGCGGACCGCACCCTGCACTACCCCGCCCTGGCAAACCCGGACAACTCGGTGCCACAGGTCAACGAGTTTCTCCTGCGCGCGTCTTCCGCCCGGCGCTTCTTGGAGCGCATCGACGGTTACCTGGAGTCCGCCTCCACCGACAAGGCGCAGCTGGAGCGCATCCTCACCGTCGCCGACGAGCGCGCCTTTGAGCTGCAGGAGGCCTGGGACGACGCACGCCGGGCCGCGAAAGAAATCGGCCCGGCGTAGGTCTCCGGCCTACAGCTCGTCCGCCAGCTCCCCGCGGAACACGATCGTGGATGGGCCGGTCATCGTGGCCTCGCCGTCTTCGAGCACGACCTCGATGGCCCCGCCCGGCACGTTCACGATCACGGAACCGTTCTCGATGCCCGCGTCCGCAAGCGCCGCCTGCGCGGCAGCGACGGTGCCGGTGCCGCAGGAGCGGGTCTCGCCCACGCCGCGTTCCCACACGCGCATGTGCACGTTGCCCTGGTCGAGCTCGGTGAGCACTTCCACGTTGACGCCCTCGGGGAAAAACTCTGGGTCGAACTTCGGGGCCACAAACTCCATATCCGCAAGGTCCGAGGAGGTCATCCCCGGGATCACGCACGCCAGGTGCGGGTTGCCCACGTCCACGCCGATGCCCGCGAACTGCTGCTCGCCCATCGCCGCGGTGGAGACACCCGTGACCTCAACGCGGCCCATGCCCACAGACACAATCGCGTCGGCGCAATCGGCGGAGATCACCCGGATGTGCTTGACACCGGCGCGGGTGTCGACGTCGAACTCGGAGGCGTCTTCAAGCCCCTCGGCCACCAGCACATGCGCGAACGCCCGGATGCCGTTGCCGCACATTTCCGCGATGGTGCCGTCGGCGTTGCGGTAATCCATAAACCACATGCCTTCGGCTCCCCCGCGGCGCACCACGCGCAACAACCCGTCGCCGCCGACACCAGCGCGACGGTCGCAGAGGAACGCGACCTGCTCCGGGGTCACGTCGAGCTGGTCGTCGACATCGATGAGGACAACGAAATCGTTTTCGGTGGCGTGCGCTTTAAGAAATTTCACGCCAGTGAGTCTAACGCGGCACCCACAACGTCATCGCCGGCAGCGTCCAGCCACACCGTGCGCGGGTCGCGGTTGAACCAGGAACGCTGGCGGCGCACGTACCGGCGCGTGCCGGTGATCGTCTGCTCTACCGCCTCGGCTTCGGTGAGCTCGCCGTCCAGCAGCGCCAGCACCTGGGCGTAGCCGATCGCGCGCCCGGCGGTGGAGTCGCGCACGAGGCCGGCGTCCACCAGGCCACGTGTTTCGTCGATAAGCCCCTGCTCAAACATGAGCTTGGTGCGCAGCTCGATGCGCGGGTTGAGCCACTCGGCATTGGTGCGCAGCCCCAGGATGCGCGTGCCCCAGCGCGGTGCCGCGTTCTTCGGCGGCTGCGAGGCCTGAAACGGTTTGCCGGTCAGCTCGATCACCTCAAGCGCGCGCACGGTGCGCCGCGGGTCTTTGTCCTCGATGACGCGCGCGGCGGCCGGGTCCACATCGGCCAGCTCCGCGTGCAGCGCGTCCACCCCGATCTCGCCGAGACGGGCTTCATACTTCGCGCGCACGGTGGGGTCGGTGGGTGGGAACGACCAGGCGTCGATAAGCGATTGCACGTACAGCATGGATCCGCCCACCAGCACGGGCACCTTGCCGCGCGCCATGATCTCTTCCACCGTCGCCACCGCGAGCGTCTGGTACTCGGCCACCGACGCCGTTTTGGTCACCTCCCAGATGTCCAGCAGGTGGTGCGGGATGCCCTCGCGCTCTGCCACGGGCAGCTTCGCGGTGCCAATGTCCATGCCCTTATACAGCTGCATCGAGTCCACGTTGACCACTTCGCCGCCGAATTCGTGCGCCAACGCGATACCGAGCGCGGACTTGCCGCTGGCGGTCGGCCCTACTACTGCAATCGGTTTCATACGCTCCACTCCGCTACGTAGCGTCCCACGCCCAAGGTGTCGTCGTGGTCGAGCAGCCGGGCCTCTCGCGGCCGCAGAGCTGCAAGTTCATGCCACAACGCAGGCTCGAGCAGTTGCTTATCGACGACCTTCGGTTGCCCACCGTCCAACCACCCGCACAACCGCTGGTGGTACTCCTGCGCGCCGTCCACGAGCGCGAGCGGGGCGCGCTGGGTCAACCCCGCCGGGCCGTCGAGCACCACCACGGTCACCGCTTCTGGATCGGGGGTGCCAATTACGCCGCGGACCTGGCGCACCTCCGGGTCCCCCAACGCGAAACGCGCGACCAGCTCGCCCAAGTGGTTTCCCGCGCGCACGGTGATTTCTGGGCCGCCCCAGGCGGCAAAGGACCCGCTGTGGGCGGTGCGCCAGCGATCGTCAAGCGAGCAGACGATGTCAATCGCCCTGCCGTCGGCAGTGCCTGCGAGCGTGCGGACGGCCTTGACAAGGCGTTGCGAAGCTTCGTCGCTAGGCGAAAGCGCGAGTGCGGGCGATCCCGGCACGATCCAGAAGTTGGGTCTCACGCGCACAACCCTACCCAGCGCCCCGTTTGCTCCCCGCAGGGCGTGAAGTGCCGGTAATATCGCACGCATTGCGCAAGGCAGCCGCGACGCGCGGCACAGTGCGGCCACATCACAGGCCGCGGAAAGGATGTCCACCATGACCGATTCGAACTCCACTCCGACCCCGGGCACCAAGGCGCCCTCGCCGGCCGCGATGGCGAAGAAGCCAGGGCCGCGCCCGGGAGCAGCGGCAAAGACCGTCACCCCGGCTCCCCTGCCGGCGCGCGAGCCGTCGGACCCGTCCAAGTTCGGTCGCGTGGACGAAGACGGCAACGTCTTTCTCACCCGCAGCGGCCAGGAGCGCCAGATCGGCTCCTGGCAGGCGGGCACGCCGGAGGAGGGCCTGGCGCACTACGGCCAGCGCTACGACGACTTGGTCACCGAGGTGGAGCTCATCGAGACCCGCCTGCGCGCCCACCCGGAAGACGCGGATTCGCTGCGCAAGTCCGCAGAAGCGCTCAAGGCATCCCTCGCGGACGCTGCAGTGATCGGCGACATCGACGCTGTCGAGGCCCGCTTGGACAAGGCAATCGACGCCTCCGACACCGCGCGCGAGAAGGCGAAAGAGCAGAAGGCGCAGCGGCGCGAGCAGGCGATCGCCCGCAAGGAGGCGCTTGCCGCTGAAGCCGAGGACCTGGCGGAAAACTCCACCGAGTGGAAGGCCGCGGGCGACCGCATCCGCGCCATCCTGGAGGAGTGGCGCGGCATCCGCGGCATCGACCGCGCAACCGACGACGAGCTGTGGAAGCGCTACTCGCGCGCACGCGACAGCTTCAACCGCCGCCGCGGCTCCCACTTCGCCGAGCTGGACCGCAACCGCGCCCAGGCCAGGAAGACCAAGGAGGAGCTGGTGGAGCGCGCCGAGGCGCTGAAGGATTCCACCGACTGGGGCCACACCGCCCGCGCATACCGCGATCTGATGACGGAGTGGAAGGCCGCCGGCCGCGCCCCGCGCGAGGTGGACGACAAGCTGTGGGAGCGCTTCCGCGCCGCCCAGGACCACTTCTTCGAGGCCCGCAACGCCGTCAACGCCGAGCGCGACCGTGAGTTCGAGGCCAACGCCGAGGCGAAGGACGCACTGATTGCGGAGTACGACTCGCTCATCGACCCCGCCAAGGGGCTCGGCGCGGCGAAGGCGAAGCTGCGCGAGCTGCAGGACAAGTGGGACGAGATCGGTTTTGTCCCCCGCGGTCGTGTGCGCGAGTTCGAGGACAAGATCGGCAGCATCGAGAAGCGCGTCTCTGAGGCCGAGGATTCCCGCTGGCGCAAGACCGACCCGGCGCAGCAGGACAAGGTCAACCAGTTCCAGGTCAAGGCCGACGACTTTACCAAGCAGGCCGAGGCCGCCGAGGCCAAGGGCGATGCCACTAAGGCCGCCTCCCTTCGCGAGCAGGCAAAGCAGTGGCAGGAGTTCGCTGACGTCGCCGCCAAGGCCGTCAACGAGGGCTAGTAAGTTAGCGCGAGTGCTCCACCCCCACCTTTTCGTCCCCCGACCAGACCACGGCGACAATGCCGAGGCCGTGGTCGGGGGCTACGCCTTTTCCGCCACGTTGGCCATCCAGGACATCACCGGCCTTGCCACCTCCGGCGTGTCCGCGGCGCACATCGCGAAGCGCCTCGAGCCCTCCGCAGAGTCCGAGGCCATGCTGTTCGGCCTGACATCCTCGCAGCACCTGCGGCCGGTCGCCAACATGGGCTACCCGGAACTGTTCGCCGAGGACCTTGACTTCGTCGACGCCTGGTTGTTCGTCTCCCTGCCCCTGCTGGAGGACCGCGGGGTGATCGAAGCGAACTTCACGTTCGACTCCGAGCTCGCTCCCCTTCCGGGCGAGCCGGTCCCCGGCGCGCCGTGGGAAAGCTCACTTTTGCTTCTCGACGACCTGTCGGCCCGCCTCGCCCGCCCCACCCGCCAACTCTGGGTAACTCACGCCCTCGACGCCGAGGAGCCTCCGCACGTGCGAGAGTTTGGCTACCAGGCAGCATTCCGGGAGGACCAGGGCACGTTTTCCATCTCCGCGATCGAGGGTCTGCCTGGCCCCGAGGGCACGGCGGACGCCGAGTTCGCGGTCATCGAGGGACCGGGGTTCTTCTCGCGCCGCAAGGCAGGCGCGGAGGAGGTGCAGCAGTTCTCCCGCCTGCTCACGGAGGCGTCGCGCGACTACCCCCGCGGCGAGCTGGTCATGGACACCATCGAGTGGGACATCGAGCGCATCCGCGACGCCGGCGCGCGGTTGCAGGACCGCGGCGGCGCGCAGCTGACCGGCCTCGCCTACGTCAACAGCGTGATCGTCGGGTTGTGCGAGGTGGTGCGCTTTACCGCCGACGACGCGAAAGTATGCGAGCTGGGCCTGGTCTACGTGCTGCCCGAGCACCGCGGCCGCGGCATCGGCTCGGCGATGCTGCGCGCGTCGCTGACCCGCGCCAAGGAAATCTGGGAAGACTTGGAGACGGTCTACTGCTCCTACCCCGCCGACTCGCCCGCGGCGAACGCCATCATGCGCGGGCTTAACGCTGAGGTGGTTTCCTCCACCACCGCGTGGCAGAAAAGTTAGGCAGCGTGCTCACCCTGTAAACGCCGATATCGGCGTTTACAGGGTGACCCGCCCCGGCTTTATATCCGTTAGTCCGACGACTTGCGGTGACGCTCTGCTGCGCGCGCACGGCGGTCGTCGATAAGCAACGGGTTCTCCTGCTCCCTCGTCGCGACGCGCTGCGCGACCGCAATCTCGTCTTTGCCTTGCGCCTCGGCGCGCTGCTGGGCGACGGCCGCCTGCTCCTCGTTGCGCGACAGGATCAACGGGAAAACCGTGAACACCACGATCACCACCGCGAGCAGGACCAGGTAGTAGCCGGGCCCGCGGCTGATGCCGGAGGCGTTGGAGTTGCGCAGCCAGATGCCCAGCACCGAGTAGACCAGCGAGACGGTGGTGACCATCCACGCAGGTACTGCTAGTGCGAAGCGCTGCGTAGCCACGGCAAGGGTGGTCAGGATGCCCACGCCGATAAGAGAGATCCACGCGAAGACGTACTCCGTAATCGCGGTCTGGGCGTCCTTCGCAGCGTCGGTTGCGGCGAGCACCTGCCACAGCGACGCCCCTCCTACGAACGGCAGCAACAGCGCCACCAGGTAGATGGCTACTGCGGCTGCGAGCACCCAGCGCTTCGCCCCCATGTCCACGGTGGATGCGGCTTTCTTCTCCGCGCGGGCGAGGGATTCGGTGTTGGGCTGCGTCATGTCGCCCAACTGTAGCCCTAGCTCCCGCAGCAAGCGGAATCTGCCGGTGCGGCGGCGGGCTGGCCGATCGTCGGCAAGCCAAGGCCCACGCCGATGGGTGCGGTGGTGGGCACCTCTCCCCTCGCGGAGTTGTCGCCGGCCTTGGTGCGTCGGTGGGTGTGGATGCCGGAGTCCCCGATCAGGTAGTGCGGCTTCGCCTCGGTGATGGTGACGGTGACAATATCGCCCGGGCGGACCTCGCCGTCGATGTTGCCCTCGAGCGCGAAGTGCACCAGACGCCCGTCGCGGGCGCGGCCGGACATGCGCTGCGTGCGGTCGTTCTTGCGGCCGTCCTCCTGCACCAAAAGCTCCTGGCGCGTACCAACGAGCTTCGCGTTCTCCTCCGCACTGATGCGCTCCTGCAGCGCATGGAGGCGCTCGAAACGCTCCTGGACCACGGCCTTAGGGATCTGTTTTTCCATCTCCGCCGCCGGAGTGCCGGGGCGCGGCGAGTACTGGAAGGTAAACGCAGAGGTGAAGCGGGCCTTTTCCACGACGTCGAGGGTGGCCTGGAAGTCTTCTTCGGTCTCGCCCGGGAAGCCGACAATGATGTCGGTGGTGATCGCCGCGTGGGGCAGCTTCTCGCGCACCTCGTCCAAAATGGCCAGGAACTTCTTGGAGCGGTAGGACCTGCGCATGTCCTTGAGCACCTTGTCGGAGCCGGACTGCAGCGGCATGTGCAGCTGCGGGCACACGTTCGGCGTCTCCGCCATGGCGTCGATGACGTCGGACGTGAACTCCGCCGGGTGCGGGGAGGTGAAACGCACGCGCTCCAAGCCCTCGATGTCGCCGCAGGCGCGCAGCAGTTTGGAAAACGCCGAGCGGTCGCGCTCCATGTCCTCGTCGACGAAGTTCACGCCATAGGAATTGACGTTCTGCCCCAACAGCGTCACCTCGGACACACCCTGGTCCACCAACGCCTTAACTTCGGCGAGGATCTCGCCCGGACGGCGGTCCACTTCCTTGCCGCGCAAGCTGGGCACGATGCAGAAGGTGCACGTGTTGTTGCAGCCCACAGAGATGGACACCCAGCCGGCGTAAGCAGACTCGCGCTTCGCGGGGAGCACGGACGGAAAGACCTCGAGGGCCTCCACGATCTCCACCTGGGCTTCATCCTCCACACGCGCCCGGTCGAGCAATGCCGGCAGCGCGGAGATGTTGTGGGTGCCAAAGACGGCGTCGACCCACGGCGCCTTTTCAATAACGGTGTCGCGGTCCTTTTGCGCCAGGCACCCGCCGACGGCGATCTGCATGCCGGGGTGCTCGGCCTTGACGTTCTTCAGCTGTCCGAGCGAGCCGTAGAGGCGCTTGTCAGCGTTCTCGCGCACCGCGCAGGTGTTGAAAACCACCAGGTCGGGTTGCTCGCCTGCATCGGCCGCGACGTAGCCCGCGTCTTCGAGCATGCCGGAAAGGCGCTCGGAGTCGTGCACGTTCATCTGGCAGCCGAACGTACGCACCTCGTAGGTGAGGGAATTGTTGTTTTGGGTCGTGCTCGCCGTAGTCACGGCGAGACAGTCTAACCAGGTGGGCTACAACCGCGAAATGACGTCTGCCAGCCCGTCGATCTGTGCGTCGGTGTGGGTGGCCATCACCGTCACCCGCAGCATCGCCGCACCCCGCGGGACGGTAGGCCAGCGGATCGCGGGCACGAAGTACCTGGCTTCGCGCAGTGTGGCGGATGCGTCGACTGCTTTGGCCTCGTCGCCGATGGGCACCGGGATAATCGGGCTGGCCCAGTCGCCCATCCCGAGGTGGCCTGCCAAGCGACGGATGTTCCGGTGCAGCGCAGTCACCGGACTACCGTCGCTCTCGAGCACGCCGATGGCCGCCGAAACCGCCGCGCACGTGGCCGGCGTAGACGAGGTGGAGTAAACGAAGGTGCGGGCCTTCTGCCGCAGCAGCGCAGCCACTGGTGCGGAGGCAGCCACTGCCCCGCCCTCGACTCCGAGTGCTTTTGATGAGGTGGCGACGAGGACGTCCGGATGGTCGTCGATAAGCGAAAAGTGCTCCGTGATGCCGCGGCCCGTGGCGCCGAGGGTGCCGGTGCCGTGCGCGTCGTCGACCATGAGTGCGGCGCCGCGGGTGCGGCAGATGGTGAGCAGTTCCGGCACGGGCGCGAGGGTGCCGTCCATGGAAAACAGCCCGTCGGTGACCACGATTGCTTCTCCGGAGTGTTGGCGGAGCAGCTCGTCGACGTGCGCGGGGTCGCGGTGGCGGTATACGCGCACCGTGGCACCTTGCGCCTTGGCCAGCCGGCAGCCGTCGATGATGCTGGCGTGGTTGCGCTCGTCCGACAAGATCAATGTGTCCGGTCCGGCGAGCGCCTGCAGCACGCCGGCATTGGCCATGAACCCGGCGGAGAAGAACACGGCGTCGTCGTAGCCGAGGAAGCGCGCGAAGGCGCGCTCAACCTGGGTGTGCAGGTCCGTGGTGCCTGTGGTCAGGCGCGATCCGCCGGAGCCCGCGCCGAACTGTTTGAGTGCGTCGGAGGCCGCTTTAGTCACGGCGGGGTGTTCGGCAAGCCCCAGGTAGTTCGAGGAGCTGAACAGGACGTACTCGCGCCCATCGATGGTCGCTACCGGGGTCTGGCCGGTGCCAAACATTGCGGGGGTGCGCTCAAGGCCCTGGCTGCGCCAGTCCTCGCTGTAGTGCTTGGCGGCATTGTCGAGCCAGCTCATTTTGCCTCCCCGACCAGCACGGGGGTGTGCTCGAGGAAAGTGATCAAGTCTGCGGGCTCGTCGGTGTCCACGACGAACAGGCGGCCGCCGACCGGCGAACCAGCGGGCTTTATGTTGGGCACCCGCAGGTAGCCCAACTTTTTGGAGGCGATGTAGCCGGTGGTGTAGTCCGGATCGTCAGAGATGCACACCTCGGCGAGCACCGCTGGGTGATGCGCCACTTTGGAGGCCAACACAAGCGCATCGGTGACGCGGGTCTTGCCGGAGTGCGCCTCAGGGCGCTCCCCTGTGGCGATGGCGGCGTCCATGGAGGTCACCCGCACGCCGCGGGCATGCTCCGGTTCGAGGCGTGCACCGGTTGCTGCGTGGAACAAGATGGCGCCGCGCATGTCACGAACGGTGGTGAGCAGGTTCCACGCTTCGGCGGCGTGCGGGGTCAGCGGGGCCAGGGCGCTGATGACGGTGTCGCGGGCGTCCAATGGGTCTGCGCAGCGCGCTTCCGTGATTGGCAACGCCGGGATGCGCTCGACCTCGCCGTCGATCGCGGTGACAGTCACGGTGATTGCATCCGGCTGCCCTTTGCCGTGGGCCAACGCGCGTTTGCTCATGGCGGCGCACACGTCCGGGACCTCATGCTTCTCCACGATGCGCTCGGCGCCGGAGATGTGGGTGCCGTCCGCGCTGGAGCGCATCTTCACGCTGAACAATGCCATGCGGACTAGTCTAGGAGACGGCATTGAACACTGTTCAGTGTTTCGGGCTACTCCTCACATTCGGCAATGCGCGCGTCCAGTTCCTCGCGCGCGACGCGCAGCGCCATCCCCTGGTTAAAGCCGCGCCGGGCCAACGCGCCAACGACGCGGCGCAGATGTTTGTCGTACTCGGCACGGTCTGCCGGGGCTGCTTTGACCTTCCGCGCGGACTTTTCTGCCACAGCGCGTGCGGTGTGTTCTTCGTCTTCTTCAGAGATCTGCTCCAGTGCTGCGGCGCGGTCCGCTCCTGAAACGCCCTTGTCACGCAGCTCCATGTCCAGCGCTCGGGTGGATTTGCCCCGGCGGGCAGCTCTTTGGCGCACCCACTCGTGAGCGAACTGCGCGTCGTTGAGGAGCCCGGAGCCCGCCAGGTCGTCGAGCACTTCGTCGACAAGCTGCGGCTCGAACTCCGCCCTGATCAGCCGGTCCCGCAGTTCCGTGCGGGAGCGCGCACGCTGATCCAGCAGGCCGAGGGCACGCTTGCGCACGGGCGCTAGCGCCTCCTCGTGTTCCCGGTCGAAAAGACCGGTGCCCGGTTCGTAGGCATCGAGCGCCGCCTGGAGCCGGGCAATCTGGTCCGCGTCCGCCAACTACTTCTCCGCAGTTGCCGGTGCGACAGCATCGTCCTCATCGTCGAAGTCGATGTTCGGCACCACGTCCACCGGCTCGTCCGTCAGCTCATCGGAAGTGTTGGCGTACTTGCCCACGCCGAGTGCGCGGAAGATCTTGTCCTCGATCTCGTCGGCCAGGTCCGGGTTCTCCTTGAGGAAGATGCGGGCCTTCTCCTTGCCCTGGCCCAGCTGGTCGCCTTCGTAGGTGAACCAGGAGCCGGACTTCTTCACAATCCCGTTTTCCACACCCATGTCGATAATGGAGCTCTCTCGCGAGATGCCCTCGCCGTACATGATGTCGAACTCGGCGATCTTGAACGGCGGGGAAACCTTGTTCTTCACCACCTTCATCTTGGTGCGGTTGCCAATGGAGTCCTGGCCGTCCTTCAGCGTCTGAATGCGGCGGACATCGCAACGCACGGATGCGTAGAACTTCAGCGCCTTGCCGCCGGTGGTGGTCTCCGGGGAGCCGAACATCACACCGATCTTCTCACGCAGCTGGTTAATGAAGATGGCGGTGGTGCCGGAGTTGTACAGCGCACCGGTCATCTTGCGCAGCGCCTGGGACATGAGGCGGGCCTGCAGGCCGACGTGGCTGTCGCCCATCTCGCCCTCAATCTCGGCCTTCGGTGTCAGTGCGGCCACCGAGTCAATCACGATCATGTCGATCGCACCCGAGCGCACCAGCATGTCCGCGATCTCCAGCGCCTGCTCACCAGTGTCAGGCTGGGACACCAGCAGGTTGTCCGTGTCCACACCGAGCTTGCGCGCGTAGTCCGGGTCGAGCGCGTGCTCCGCGTCGATGAACGCAGCGATGCCGCCGCCGCGCTGGGCTTCAGCGATCGCGTGCAGCGCCACGGTGGTCTTACCCGAAGATTCCGGCCCGTAGATCTCCACGATTCGTCCGCGCGGCCAACCACCGATGCCGAGCGCGACATCGATAGCGGTGTTGCCGGAGGAGATGGACTGGATCGGCGGGCGGTTCTCATCGCCCAAGCGCATGACAGCGCCCTTGCCGTAGTCCTTCTCAATCATTGCCAGCGCTGCATCGAGCGCGTTCTTGCGGTCGTTGCCGGCCGAAGCCGCGGACTTCTTCTTCGTTGCCATGTGGTGTTTCTACCTCCAAGTATTCGGCGGCGCTGGGCGCGTCGCGTGCACAGTTTCTTAGTTAGACGTATCGCTATACCGCTTCGGTTCCATTCAACGCGAAGAAATCTTTCCCAAGCGGAAAACACGGCACACTGTAGAACGCGACGGCGACACGCCAGAGAATACACGCAAACGTGTTCGAAATTCAAAGACACGCCGGGGTGGCGGAGCCGTCGATAAGCAACTGCCCTTTTAGGTTCCCGGACGATCGACCCCGAGGCGGCGCTCCTCCGGGACATCGAACGCGTCACAGAGTCCCCGCCACGCGTCGCGCGGGTCCACGCCGGCGTCGATGAGCTGCGCAGACGTCTGCTCAAACCCGGGCAACACCTGGGTCTGGATGATCCACTGCGCACGCTCTGAGCCGAACTCGTCCTGCACAAGCTGGTGAAACTCCGTCAAACGCATGCGCCCGACAGTACACGCCACCCGCCGCGGTACACTCCCGCGCATGAAGAAAAACTCTACGGCGCAGGATATCGCGCTAATCGCGGTCTTTGCCGCCATCGTCATTGTGCTGGGCTTCGTCTCCATTCCCGTCGGCGCTGCCGGCGTGCCTATTGTGCTGCAGAACGCCGCCGTGATCCTCGCCGGGCTGGTGCTCGGGTGGCGCCGCGGCCTCTCCTCCGCCGCAATCTTCCTACTGGTGGGCCTGGCGCTTCCGGTGCTCGCGGGCGGCCGCACCGTCATCTCCGCACTCGGTGGTCCGACCGTGGGCTACCTGGTCGGCTACCTTGTCTCCGCCGCCGTCGCCGGTGCGATCGCGTACACCGCACCGCTTCGATCGAACAAGGCAGCGAGTATCGGCATCCTCGTTCTCGCTGGCTACTTAGGCCTGTTTTTCCAATACCTCTGCGGCGTGTTCGGCCTGATGTGGCGCGCTGACATGAGCTTCGGCGCAGCCTGGGCGGCGCAGGTGCCGTTCCTGCTGCCGGACGCCGGCAAGGTCGCGCTCATGATCGCCATCGCGTTCGCGGTGCACCAGGCGTTCCCGGACCTGCGCGGGGCCCGCAAGTAAACGCCATGCCGCTTATCGAGTTCCGCGGCGCCGCCGTCGCCTACGACGGCGAGCAGATCCTCGCGCCGCTCACCGTGAGCCTGTCGGAGCAGCGCATCGGCATCATCGGCTCCAACGGCTCCGGGAAATCCACCACCGTGCGCCTGATCAACGGCCTCATCGAGCCGACATCAGGGCAAGTGCTTTACGACGGGCTCACGCCCGACAAACGCGGCAAAGACATCCGCAAACGCGTCGGATTTGTCTTCTCCGACGCTGAGTCCCAGATTGTCATGCCGCGCGTTTCCGACGACGTGGCGTTTTCCCTACGTCGCTTCAAACTGCCGCGCGAGGAGGTAAAAAACCGCGTGGCAGAAGTGCTGGAACGCTTCGATCTCACCGACCGCGCGGAGCACTCCCCGCACACCCTCTCCGGCGGCGAGAAGCAGATGCTGGCGCTCGCCTCGGTGCTCGTGATCGAGCCGGACACGATCATCGCCGACGAGCCCACCACCCTGCTGGACTTGCGCAACCGCCGCCGCATTGTGCGCGAGCTGATGTCGCTGGACCAGCAGCTGATCGTGGTCACCCACGACCTGGAGATGCTGCGCGGATTCGACCGCGTACTGGTCATCGACGACGGTGCCTTGGCCTACGACGGCGCGCCCGATGATGCGATTGCGTTCTATACCGACCTCATGGATGCGAAACCGTGATCCGCGAACTCCCCTTAGGCGTCTACATCCCCGGCGACACGTGGCTGCACCGCATGGGCGCAGCATTGAAGTTCGTGCTGCTGGTCATATTCATCATTGCTGTCACTGCCCTGCCCACCCAGCCGTGGCACTCTTTCGCCGCACTCGTGTTTGTGCTCGTGCTCTACGTGTGGGCGCGCATCCCCGCGCGCGTGGCGTGGCGCCAGCTCGTGCCGCTGCTGCCCGTGCTGCTGTTTCTGGGCGTGTTCATGGTGTGGCAAAACGGCGTGCAATCCGCGCTGACGCTGCTGATCGGTCTGCTCGCCACCATCGCCGCGGCGAACCTGCTCACCCTGACCACCCCGGTGGAGGAACTGCTGGCGGCGCTGGATCGCGCGCTGGCCCCCTTCGGCCGCACCGGGGAGCTGATCTCCCTCACTATCGCCCTGACCATCCGCCTGATCCCGCTGACCCTCGCCACCGCGAACGAAGTCCTCGAAGCCCGAAAAGCCCGCGGCGCCGGCTTCTCCTTCACCGCTTTTGGCATCCCGTTGGTGATTCGGTCTGTGCGCCGCGCGAAGATGATGGGAGAAGCGCTCATGGCCCGCGGAGCCGTTGATTAGCACCTGCTTAACGACGACGTTCCGCCCGGCCCCTGCTGTGAGGGACCGGGCGGAACGCGCTGAGACGGGCTAGCTATTAGTTGCTGCTACCTGCGGAGCTACCTTCACCGCCACCACATGCATTGACAATGCTGACGATTGCAAGGACACCAAGTGCCGCCGCTGCCAAGCCGCCCGCGATCATGCCGATCTGCGGATCAACCTGCGGGAGCATCTGCTGCGCCTGATCCCTCAGTGCATGGAGTGAATCCTGAACGCCTGCCGGCAGCGGAAGGTCGACCTGCGATGCAATCCCCAGCGGGATCAGCGCCACAAGCGGAAGCGACCATCCGGTCAGCGCAGCGACGCACTTGCCGTCCAACGACGACCCCTGAGACTCCGCCGGTGCCGTTGCTGTCTGGGTCACCGTGGTGAGCGGGTGCTCGGTCGATGTTTCAGGAGCGGCCTCCACCTCGAAACGGACTTTTTCAACGATCGTAGAGTTTCCGGTCGTCGTCACCACTTCCGCGGTGTAGTTGCCGGGCTTTGCAACCCTGCCCGCAATGACGTTGTCCTCGGGGCGGAACTCGAGGCCCTCCGGCAGGTCGTTAACCTCGACGATTGCCCCATTAGCCGCAGCCACCCGGTAGTACACATTTGTTTCACCCGCAACAATCTTCGTCAGATTCGGAGCGGTACGCGTCGTCGTGACAGGTGCATCAACGTCGACTGCGTCCTGGTCCGATTGAACCGTGGATGTCGGCGTCACAGTCTCGGTCTCCGAGCGACCGGCGACAGTGGTTGTGACTGGGGCTGCGGTAACCGTGGTGGTTTGTGCCGTATTCGTTACTGTCTCCGTCACCGCATCAGCTGTTGCCACCGGCGTGACATCAACTTGCTCCGTCACCGTCGGCGTGACCGTCTCAGCCTTAGCCGATGACGTCTGCGTCGCAGTCACCGCCGCAGCAGTGGTCACCGGCGTTTCGGTGACCTTCTTCGTCTCCGTGGGCACCACGGTCTTCGTCGCAGCCGTCTCCGTCTGCGTCGCAGTCACCGCCGCAGCCGTCGTCGTCGGAGTCTCGGTGACCTTCTTCGTCTCCGTGGGCACCACGGTCTTCGTCGCAGCCGTCTCCGTCTGCGTCGCAGTCACCGCCACAGCCGTCGTCGTCGGAGTCTCGGTGACCTTCTTCGTCTCCGTGGGCACCACGGTCTTCGTCGCTGCCGTCTCCGTCTGCGTTGCAGTCACCGTCGCAGCCGTCGTCGTCGGAGTCGTGGTCACCTTCTTCGTCTCCGTCGGCGTCACGGTAACCTCCGGCGCGCTCACCGTCGTATACACGACGGTTGCCGCAGCCGTCGTCGTCGGAGTCTCGGTGACCTTCTTCCTCTCCGTGGGCACCACGGTCTTCGTCGCAGCCGTTTCCGTCTGCGTTGCAGTCACCGCCGCAGCAGTGGTCACCGGCGTTTCGGTCACCTTCGTCGTCTCCGTCGGCACCACGGTCTTCGTCGCAGCCGTCTCCGTCTGCGTTGCAGTCACCGCCGCAACCGTCGTCACCGGCGTTTCGGTGACCTTCGTCGTCTCCGTCGGCACCACGGTCTTCGTCGCAGCCGTCTCCGTCTGCGTTGCAGTCACCGCCGCAACCGTCGTCACCGGCGTTTCGGTGACCTTCGTCGTCTCCGTGGGCACCACGGTCTTCGTCGCAGCCGTCTCCGTCTGCGTCGCAGTCACCGCCGCAGCAGTGGTCACCGGCGTTTCGGTGACCTTCGTCGTCTCCGTGGGCACCACGGTCTTCGTCGCAGCCGTCTCCGTCTGCGTCGCAGTCACCGCCGCAGCAGTGGTCACCGGCGTTTCGGTGACCTTCGTCGTCTCCGTCGGCACCACAGTCTTCGTCGCAGCCGTCTCCGTCTGCGTCGCAGTCACCGCCGCAGCCGTCTTCGTCGGAGTCGTGGTCACCGTGGATGTGATCGTCGGCGTCTCAGTGACGGTCGTAGGTTCGGTACTCACCGTGGTTGTCACCGCGGTGTCAGTAGTAGTCACGGTCGGAGTCACAGTCTCGGTGACCGCCGGGACCGTGACGGTTGTCGGAGCAGCGCTCGTAGTGGTGTTGCCCGAAGTCACCGTTGGGGTCGGCTGTTCTGCGGGCGTACAAGACTCCGTCCGCTCTGCTTCTGCAGCGCGCAACGCCAGGCCGTTGCTCGGATCATTTGGAGCATCATCAGACCACAAGAAACGGGTAACCACGGTACGCTGCCCATCGACAGTGCACTCCCCAATCTTCTCGTACGTGCCATAGCCCTCATTTGCAAAGTTTTCCATGAGGACGGGTCGTGCTTGAACCCCAGATACCTCATGCGCGGTTGTACCGTCGAAGGAAACGACTACAGAAAGGCCGTCGCAGGCTTCGTCGCAAAGCACGCGAAGCTCCTTGCTATTCGCGTTGTAATCCAACGCCATGACGCTGCGCAGCTCAGGGTTTTCGTACTTGCCAACCTCTTCGAACTCCCCGTTAGGCTGCAGGCGAACAAAGTGGACGAAGCCCGTGTACTCCACACCCACCGCGTACACATCAAGGTCCGGCAAGTAGGCGATGGCTTCCAAACCAAAGTTCGGTGGTACTTCACCAGTGATTGAATTGAGGTTCCACTCGCCAGTCACCTTGCCCCGGGAAGGGTCAAACTCGAGGATGGACGGGCGGGAGGGGCCAGAACCGTCACGCTCGGTGGCAATGTAGATCTTGCCGTCCTTACCTACGGTCACGCCTTCCGCGTCCGGATTCCCTGCACCATTTTCATAGGTGAGAGTCCATTCGTTCTTCTTGCTGTAGGTCTTCTTGTCCTCGTCGTACTCCAGCTCAAACAGGCGCCCCGGGTTGTTGTTCACAATCCAGGCGTTACCGTTGCCGTCGAAATCTACGCCCGAGAAGTTCTCGCCCGCGAAACCGCCGACCGTATTGATTGAGTTGACCTCATCCGGCCACGGTTCACCCTCCGGCCATACGAGTTCCTCAGCGTTCTTTCCGTCCTTTGTCACTTTCGCAAGAGCGACGAGATCACCCTCGCCATCTGGGGTGCGCCCCCAGGAGAAGCGAGTGTGCGACGTCCAGCTCACTTCGTCGAATGGCTTGTTGTCGTCTGGCCTGTACAGGCGCGCACTGTCAGCCTCACCAAGCCCGAACCCCTTCGAACCGTCGGGAGTATCGACTTCGGTGTAGAACGAGTAGTACCCGCCCGGTTGGATCACCGTATTCTTCGGGAACACAATCGGTGTGCGCCCCTGTTTGTCGTCTGCAAACTTCCAGCCCGAGATGTCCACCGGCGTATCGCCCGCGTTGTACAACTCCACCCAATCAGCAACAAAGTCGCCCTTGGTCTGGATCTCATTGATCCTGATCTTGCCAGTGTTCGAAGGCTTTTGGCTTGTCGACGACGGCACCTCCGACGGGTTCGGCTCCTCGTCCTCCACCCCGCAGGGAGCGGCATTGGCGTCACCCTTGGACTTCGCCGAGGACATCTTGAAGTCGTTGTTGGCTTCCGAGTAGCGGGACCACGACGTCGCCGCCCCCTCGCACACCGGGCTTTCCGTCCAGCCGAACTCATCAACTAGCTCTCCTGCAGCCGTCTTGAGAGTCAGGCTGTCCTTAGCGCTGAGCCCGAACCCATCAGTGCCATCTGGGACTACGCCGCCCTCTTTCCCGTCCGGAGTCAAAACGTAATAACCGCCTGCGGGAATGATCGTATTCGGTGCAAAGGTGATGTAAGTGTTGCCCTTGCCATCGCCACTATCGACGACCACCCAACCGCCGATATTTACCGCCTTGTCGCCGTTATTCACCAACTCGATGAAATCGACGCCGTCCGTCGTGATCTCATTGATAAAGACCTTGTCAAAATCGGACTTGGCGTTAGCGCTTTCACGAGTCGGCCCGTCCGTGATCTGCCATTTTCCAGTCATGTCCGGCACCAAGCCTCGTGAGGTGTGAACACCATCCCTCATGCCGTGAGACGACCACTTCTTTTCGTCGATCTGGTTGCCCTTCTCATCCTTGATGGTGATCTGATCGTCGCCACCAAGGCCGAACCCTTTAGATCCATCTGGAGTGACGCCCGTGCCATCGGTGTAGAAGGCGTAGTATCCGCGCGCCGGAATGACGGTGTTCTTTGGGAATGTGATCGGCTTGCTGCTCTTCCCACTGTCAATGGCGGTCCAGCCCGAAATGTCAATGTCGTTGTCGGTTGGATTGGCCAGCTCCACCCAGTCGCCGATCGGGTCAGAGTTGGTGACCACCTCATTGATGACGATGTCAGTCGACGCTGCTGCCGCTGCCACGGGCACCGACGCAAAACCAGACACGAGCATCACGGTAAATGGCACAGCAAATTGACGCGCACGGGAACTACTCTTCACGGGAACTTCCTCCTTGGGAAAGTCTCATAACAAACTTGGAAAACGTTTGGAAAAGTAGTATGTTTGCGTGAATTTGCGCGAACGTCCAAGTGAATAAAACTTGAACAATTAAATAAACCCCGGGAAACATCCCGGGGTCACAAAAACTAGCTGGTATCTAAGCGTCGCCGCGCAGCTCACGCATGCGCTGAGCAACCGCGTCGTCGGTGACGTCAGCACCGGTCGGCGCGGCGGAACCAGTCTGCTGCGCGTTGCCCTGCTCGATCGCCTGCTTCTTGCCTGCGGTCAACTCACCTGCCATCTCGGCGCGCAGCTGCTCCAGGCGGCCGTGACCCGCCATCTGAATGCCGGCCTGCTCGACCTCAGCCATGCGGCCCTCAATGGAGTTCTGCGCGAGCTCGGCGGCACCGAGCGCGTTGGCGTAGCGGCGCTCGATCTTGTCGCGCACCTGGTCCAGGTTCGGGCCGGAGGCGGTAATCGAGTTCATGGACTGCATGGTCTCCGAGACCTTCTCCTGCATCTTCGCCTGCTCCAGCTGAGACAGCAGCTTGGAGCGCTCCGCCACCTGCTGCTGCAGGTGCGCCGCGTTGCGCTCAACGGCCTGCTTCGCCTGGGCCGCCTGCTGCAGCGCCTGGTCGTGCAGCTGCTTGGTGTCCTCAACGCCGGACTCGGCGGTCACCAGCTGGGCCGCGAAGGCCTCGGCAGCATTCTCGTACTCCTGCGCCTTCTGGGCATTGCCCTCGCCGCGTGCCTTGTCGGCGAGCTGGAGCGCCTGGCGTGCGTTCGCCTGCAGCTTCTCAACGTCCTCCAGGCGACGGTTGAGCTGCATCTCCAGCTGGCGCTGGTTGCCAATCACGGCAGCCGCCTGCTGGGACAGTGCCTGGTGCTGACGCTGAGCGTCGTTAATGGCCTGCTCGATCTGGACCTTTGGGTCCGCGTTCTCCTCGATCTTGTTGTCGAAGAGCGCCATCAAGTAGTTCCAGAACTTCACAAAAGGATTCGCCATGGCTAAAGCACCGTGACCTTTCTGTCAGTAGATTGCGTTAAACGCCAACCACTGTAGTCGCGGATTGCCAGCTACGCTTCCGCAGCAGCCGGCGTGGTGCGCTCCAGCTCTTCGGTGAAAGAGTGCAGCGACATGTTCGCCACAGCTTCCAGCAGAACCTCGGAGACCGTGGTGCCCAACGCCTCACACAGCGAGGCCAGCAGCTCGGAGGAAACCTCCTTGCGGCCGCGCTCCAGCTCGGAGATGTAGCCGGAAGACACACGTGCTTCCTTCGCCAGCGCACGCAGCGTCACGCCTTTGTCGGCGCGGAACGCGCGCAGCGACATGCCGAGCGCCTCTCGGAACAGCGGCTCGCGGGACGGAGCAGGGGCAACCTCGGCCGGGGCAAGCGGCAGGTTTACCGGGGTGTCGTAGAGCAAAGTAGTAGTGGTCATCAATTCCTCCAACGACTCGCCGTTTAGTTTTGTTCCCGCACGCCCGTCAGCGCACCGACCAGCGCGGCTTCTACCGCCAGGCGGCGGACTTCGTTGCGCTGCCCGGACAGCACACGCACGGGCACCGCAGCTCCTGGCATGAGCGCATACTGGCCGACAGACGGGTCGAGCAGCTCAGCCGCCTGTGACGAGGCAGTCCACTTCGGCCCCGCCAAACCAATCCACACGGTGCCGGCGGGCACACCGTCCTGGCTGTCGGGACCCGCCACACCAGTCAGCGCCACCGCCCAGTCGGACCCGCACACGCGCCGCGCCCCGCGCGCCATCTCGCGCGCAACAGCAGCAGAGACCACGCTCTCGCGCTCGATCAGCTCCGCCGGCACATCCGCAAGCGCCGTCTTCAGCTCCGGCGAGTACGTCACCAGGCCCCCGACCAACACATCCGAGGCACCCGGCACATCAGCCAACGTCGCAGAGACCAGACCGGCAGTGAGCGACTCGCAAAAGGCGATGGTTTGGCGGCGGGTGCGGAGCTCGTCGATAAGCAATTGCGCAGTAGTCACTTGTTCACCTTTCCTGCGTCGACCAGATACTGCACGCCCGTAACCACGGTGACCGCGACCGCCAACAGCATCACCACGAACGTCGGAGTGTCAATCCACGCGGGCAGCGGGCACAAGTACAACCCGACGGCGAGGGTTTGCAGCGCGGTTTTCAGCTTGCCGCCCTTCGATGCCGGCACCACCTTGCCGCGGCGCAGCATCACCATGCGCCACACCGTGATGCCAAGCTCGCGGGCCACAATGACCACCGTCACCCACACCGGCAGCGTGCTGGCGATATTCAGGGTGACCAGCGCCGTGATCATCAGCGCCTTGTCCGCGATCGGGTCGGCAATTTTGCCGAAGTCTGTGACCAGCCCGCGGGCGCGCGCGATGTCGCCGTCGAGCTTGTCCGTGATCATGAGCGCAACGAACAACCCGAACGCCCACCACCAGCGCTCAGACAGCACCAGCCAGGCAAAAACGGGGATGAACAGGATCCTCAGCGAGGTCAAAATGTTCGGGAGGTTCCAATTCGACTGCTTGTCGGGTTGCATCACAGACTCCACCATACCCATGCTCCACCGCGCTCTTAGACTGCCCTATATGAAGTATTTCGCAGCCACGTACACCTACGGTGAGCAATCGCTTGTCGACGAAACACGGCCCGCCCACCGCGAATTCATATCCTCCCAGCTGTCTCTGGGCCGAATCGTCGGCTCCGGGCCGCTCGCGGGCGCCGAGCAGGCACTGATCATCCTGCAGCTGCCGGACACTGCAACCGAGGCCGACGCGGCGGCCGCGCTTGACGGAGACCCATACACCGTCGCCGGGGCTTTAGCGGCCCGCGAGATCCGGGAGTGGAACCCGGTGATGAATATCTTTAGCTAACGCTCGCGCGCTAGTTCTTGCGGCCGCCGCGGGCGACGTCGAGGTGGGCGGTGTCGCGCGAACCGGTAGCGGTGTGGTCACCCTTGCCGGAAGTGGCCGGATCGTCGATCCACTCCACGTGGTGGCCTTCGCTGTCCACCTTTCGACGGTTGCCGTGGTCGTCGTAATCGATGTGGTACTTGTTCTCCTCCGGATCCCGGCGGCCGGCTTTCACCTCCGCGCGGTCCTTCATCAGGGACGCAATTGCGGTGACCGCGAGGGTTCCCACGATGACGAGCAGGGAGGCAACGGTGCCGACCTCCGGCACGTTCAGGCCTTCGCCGCCATTGATGAACGGGAGGTTGTTCTCGTGCAGCGCGTGCAGCAGCAGCTTCACACCGATGAAGCCGAGGATGATTGCCAGGCCATACGGCAGGTACACCAGCTTGTCCAGCAGGCCGTTGAGCAGGAAGTACAGCTGACGCAGGCCGAGCAGCGCAAACGCGTTGGCGGTGAACACCAGGAAGGATTCCTGCGTGATGCCGAAAATTGCCGGAATGGAGTCGAAGGCAAACATCACGTCAATGAAGCCGATGGACAGCAGCGCCACAAACAACGGGGTGACGGCCTTCTTGCCGGTCTCCGTGGCGGACACCAGACGGTCCGAGTGGTACGACCTGGTCACCGGAATGACCTTGCGCAGCGTCTTGACCACAAACATGTCGTTCGGATCCGGGTCTTCCTGGTCGGTGACTTCGTCGTAAACCAGCTTAATAGCGGTGTAAATCAGGAACGCGGCGAACAGGTAGAACACCCACGCCCAAGCGGAGATGATGACGGCGCCGAGCAGGATGAAGATGAGGCGGAACACCAGCGCCATAACAATGCCGATGAGCAGCACCTTCTGCTGGTACGCGCGAGGAATCTTGAACGCTCCCATGATCAGCGCGAACACGAAGAGGTTGTCCACACTCAACGACAGTTCCGTGATGTAACCGGTGAAGAACTGCAGCGCATGCTCACTATCCCACAGCACCCAGACGAGCCCGCCGAAGATCGCGGCCATGGTCATGTAGAACAGCGCCCAGCCGCCTGACTCTTTCATCGTCGGTTCGTGCGGGGTGCGCACGTGCGAGACGAAGTCGAAGACGAAAAATCCCAGGATCACCGCCGAGGTGATCAACCAAATGTACAAGGGCACATGCATAAATAAGCCTCCGGTCAGCATGACAAAATAGACCGGAGGTCTCCCCCACCGCCGTGGGCGGTCCGGACCGGGGCCTTCACTTTACGACGGCACCGTGCTGACGGTCCTGGACACTTCCGGGGTACTCCCCTCCAAGCGCGTTTCACACTACACCACACGGCGCGGCATGCCGTTTTCGCCGGTTCCGGGATGCCAACGGGCGTGCGTGAAGCCCGCCTGCCTTGGGAGCAGTTTCGGCCCGCTCCCCGGCCCGGCTCAAATGCTTACTCCAGGGTGCTTACCACCCGAGGATGCTTATTTCTAAACGCTTACTTCTCGAGACATCCAGTGCCATAAGGAGTGCACCACTCGATGGGTAAGCATCCTGGGGTAAGCAACTAGCCCCAGTAAGCATCCTGGGGTAAGCATCTACGACGGTTGTGCGTCCGCCGCTTAGAACGCACCCCCGGTCGGGTTGTACGTCGCGGTGACAGTCCGGGTGTCGGCGTCGCCGCCAGCAGCACCGGAGCCGTCGCCAGCTTGCGAAGCGTCAGAATCGTCGTCACCGGCGCCGTCGTCAAGCGTGACGTCCTTAGGTGCCTCGGCCGGGTCCGCGCCCTTGATCATCCAGATGATGGTCTCCAACTCCTCGGGCTTGACCAGCACGTCTCGGGCCTTGGAGCCTTCGGACGGGCCGACGACGCCGCGGGATTCCATCAGATCCATCAGGCGGCCGGCCTTGGCGAAGCCGATGCGCAGCTTGCGCTGCAGCATCGACGTGGAACCGAGCTGGGAGGTGACCACGAGCTCCACGGCCTCGAGCAGGTCGTCCATGTCCTTGCCGATGTCGTCGTCGATGACCTTGGCTTCGGCCTGCTTATCCTCGGTGACGCCCTCGACGTAGTCGGGCTCGTCCTGCTGCGCCTTCGCTGCCTCGACGACCGCCTGGATCTCCTCGTCGGAGACGAACGCGCCCTGGAGGCGCTGCGGCTTGCCGGCGCCTTGCGGGATGAACAGGCCGTCGCCCATGCCGATGAGCTTCTCGGCGCCGCCCTGGTCCAGGATGACGCGGGAGTCGGTCAGCGAGGACGTCGCAAAGGCAAGACGCGACGGCACGTTCGTCTTGATCAGGCCGGTGACCACGTCCACGGACGGACGCTGGGTCGCCAGCACCAGGTGGATGCCCGCCGCACGCGCCTTCTGGGTGATGCGCACGATGGATTCCTCGATCTCCTTCGGCGCCGTCATCATGAGGTCAGCCAGCTCGTCCACAACACACACGATGAACGGGTACGGCCGCATTTCGCGCTCGGATCCCGGAGGTGCGGTCAGTTCGCCGGAGCGGACCTTGCGGTTGAAGTCCTTGATGTGGCGCACGCGCGCGGACTTCATGTCCATGTAGCGCTGCTCCATCTCCTCCACCAGCCACTGCAGTGCCGCGGAGGCCTTCTTCGGCTGGGTGATGATCGGCGTGATCAGGTGCGGAATGCCCTCGTAGGGGGTCAGCTCCACCATCTTCGGGTCCACCAGAATCAGGCGGACTTCCTCCGGCGTCGCTCGCGTCAAAAGCGAGATCAGCATGGAGTTTACAAACGCGGACTTACCGGAACCGGTGGAACCGGCCACCAGCAGGTGCGGCATCTTCTGGATCGAGGAAGCGATGAAGTCGCCCTCGATGTCCTTGCCCAGTCCGATGAGCATCGGGTCGTCCTGCGCGGAAACCTTCGGCGAGTCCAGCACGTCGCGCAGCCGCACCATTTCGCGGTCTGCATTGGGCACCTCGATGCCCACGGCGGATTTGCCCGGGATCGGGGTGAGCAGGCGCACGTTGTCGGTGGCCACGGCGTAGGCCAGGTTGGATTGCAGGTTGGTGATCTTGGAGACCTTCACACCGGGGCCCAGCTCCACCTCGTAGCGGGTCACTGTCGGTCCGCGGGAGAAGCCGGTGACCTGGGCGTTGACCTTGAATTCCTCGAAGACGTCGGTGATCGCCTCGATCATGCGGTCGTTGGCCTCGGTGCGCGTCTTCGGCGCGTTGCCTGCGAGCAGCAGTTCCGTCGACGGCAGGTTGTAGTCGCCCTGCGAGATTTTGCGCACCTGTTTCGGCGCGGCCTTTTCTGCCTCGGATTTCGGGGTGGTTGCGGGGATCTTGGAGGCGTCGATGCCGCTGCGCGCCGCGATCGCCTTCGCCATCTGCTCGCGCGAGCTGGCTACGGCATCGGGGGCAGTTGCTTCTCGACGTTCACCCTCCGGAGCTTCCCGCTGCAGCACCTTCGTCTCGTTGACTGTTTCGTTGTCGCGCTGTGCTGGCTTCGCCTTAGCAGGTCGTGATGCGTTCGACTTGGCCGAAGCGGGCTTGGGTGCCGGTGCCGGAGCGGCCGCCGGGCGCTGGACCACGGCGGTCTCCGCAGAATCGGCGGGCTCGGCCGCAGGCTGATCGAAGCTGTCGTGGTCTTCGACCTCGTCGGCGAAGTCGAAAAGATCCAGCTCGTCCTCGCCGTCGGCCGGGTAACTTTCCATCGGGGTCGGGCGGCGCAGCGACGGGCGCCGTGCCGGGCGGTCCGAACGGTCCGGGCGTGCAGCGTCGGCTGTGCGGCCACGCCCACGTCGAGAGGCTGCACGCGTCGCTGCCCCACCAGTGCCCCGATCGCGGGTGTTGCGACGCTCGCGGCCTTCCGCGATGTCGTCCAAGTCGTCGGCGACGTGGCTGTACGGATCCCGGTCGTCGTCGGGCGTGTCCGTGTTGGACAGCATCCGAGTGACCAGGTCCTTGATGTAGTCGTACGCCTCGCGCACTGTGATTCCGGTGGTCTTCAGCGCACCGTAGACAATCACGAGTCCAAGCAGCGGGATTGCGACGAAAGAGGAGAATCCGGCTGCGAGCACACCGCCGGTGAAGGCGCCAAGTGCGCCGCCGGCGAGCTTGCGCTCCTCCCACGCCGCCGGGTTGCCGGAGAAGACGTGGATCAGGCCGAGCATGCCAATAGCGATGATGGAAAGGCCTAGCGTGACACGTGCGCGCACTGCGTCGGAGGCACGCACGTTGAGCATCAGTGCGATAGCGATGCCGACGAGGATCACCGGCAAGATCAGCGCTCCCGCGCCGATGAGCCAGTGCGTGCCGGTGGAGATGACTTCCCCCACTGGGCCGGCCACGTCGAACCAGACCGAACCGCCGATGACTGCAGCGAGGCCAATGAGAAGCAAACCCCACGCGTCGGCGTGGGTCTCAAACGTGCTGTGGCCGCCGAAGCGGCTTTCCCGCCGCGGTTCGCGGTCCCGGCGATCACCGTTTGCGGAGCTTTCGGTGCGCTCCTCTGGCATGTCCAGATCGTCCTCCCATTCCTCGTCCCAATCGTCACGGCTGCGCCTGGGCCTGCGGGTGGCGGCGTCCTCATAGTCGGACTCGTGCTTGTCGCGGCGGAAGAACGAGCCGACGCCGCGGGCAGCTGCGCCCAGCGAATGGCCGACGACTCTATACGCGGATCCCACACGTTCGTCGGCGGTTTCTGCGGCCACGTTCGACGATGTCGGCGGGTGCGTCATGGACACCGGACCGCCATAGCGGGTGCCGCCTTCTGGACGGCGCGTTGAAGACCGCGACGAGCGCGGCGCGGTGTTTTTGACAGACATGGGTGTAACTCTAACTCCTTAAGTCACATTTACACCTCACGCCACACCTGCGACGCGCAGTCAAGGGTCACATCTTGATATCGAACCCCTCGAACGCCTCCACGGCACCAGTCAGCTCCACCTTGGCGGCATCGCGACCGGACGCCCACAGCAGTAGCTCGCCAGGATCGCCCGACACCCGCAGCACGTTGTCTCCGCGCTCGGCGACCCCAGCCTTGTCGCCGATGGTCGCAGGCGGCATCGTCGGCGGAGTCAAGATCACGGGCACCGGCGCGTTACGAAGCGTCAGCTTGCCAAAGCGCTTCGCCAGCGCAAATAGTTCCTCGTTGATGACTTGGGAGAACTCGCGAGGCTCAACCACTCCCCCACCCCGGCGCACGTCTTCGTGGTGAATGAAGTGCTCGGAGGTGTTCATTGCGGAGTTCAGCGGCTTGAGCCACACGGGCGGGCCGGCAGCCCACTCGCGCACGACGTCTTCGTACGGGCGGGCTTGCTGCTTCTCCGTCTCCTTCTCGGTGATGCCGGACAGCGCATTCACGAAGATTCCCGGGGCCGCGGCCGGCTTGGACTCGCGGATGAGCAGGTGCACTGCGAGGTCTCGGGTATTCCAGCCTTCATTTAGCGTCGGCGCATCGGGGCCGACCTGAAGCAGCAACTGAGCGAGGCGTTCACGTTCCTTCTGCGCAAAAGACATGCGCCCAAGCCTAGCTGGAAAGGTTCACTCCGGTGCCGCTGGAGAGCTGCAGTTCCAGGCTGTTGTAGTCCCTGATCAAAGGTGCAAACTGTTCGACCTTTGGGTCGAAGGTGATCACCTCTCCGCCACGGCCCCATCCGAGCTTTGTCGCCTGCTTGCCGTCCTTATAGCACTCATTTCGCCCACCCTTGGCATTCATGTGGCACATGACAGAGTCGCCCTCGAAGGCGCCCATCACGCGCACTCCCTGCACCTTGATGTTGCGGAAGTTCGGGTCACCGAAACGGATCACGTCGTAGAGTTTCCACGCGGATGCGTAGCCGGGGTCGTACGGAACCTCGGTCCCGGGCGGCAGTGGTCGGCCTCCGGTCCAGTCAACGTCGTCCTGTGCATGAGCGGTTGGTACAAGTGTCACTGTGGCGGCAAGCAGTGCCGCGGCGGTTTTCGTTGCGGTCTTCATGGGCCACATTGTGCACACCCGTCACAAAGATTCCTAGACGTGATGCACGGTTGTTATGAAACCGTACGTTTTCCGGCTACATCTGGGAGGATCCTGGTAGCAAGTTCGACAGCCCCAGCCTTGCCTGGAACCCCAGGAAAAAGCGGATCACTGGAGCGAAGAAGTTGACCAGCGGATCCACAGTCACGACCTTGCCGTACGGCATGTAACTCAGCTCGGTTGCCTCTTTGCCGTCGACGTAGCAGCCCCACATACCGGCCTTCGCGTTTTCCAGGCACAGGATCGAATCCTGGTTGAACTGGCCGATCACGCGAACGCCACGCACGTCCTGGTTGCGGAAGTTGGGGTCACCCCACTTCACCACATCGTAGCTGCGCCACTCGGTGGCGTAACCGGGATCGAACGGCACCTCGGTTCCCGGCGGCAGTGGGTGCCCGCCTGTCCAGCTGGTCTCATCGGCGGCGGCTACTGGTGCAAGGAGGGTTGCGGCAAGAACGACGGCTGCTGCGGTGCGGTTGAGGTATCTCATACCTGTCGTATCGGAATACCGCGAAAACGCGTTAGCCCCCTCGGCTGCCACGGGGCGGGCCGAAGGGGCGTCGTCAAGCAAAATGCCTAGCGGGACTCGCGGGTGGACGCGATCTCGTCTTCGCTGGCGATGTGGTTGTCCGACGACATCGGCACCACAGTCGGCAGAATCACCGGCTGGCGCTTGTAGTTCTGCTCAATCGCGCGGGAGACCTTGCGGCGGATCTGCTGCACCATGCGGAACGGATCGTTCTCGCCCTCGGCGGCCAGATCGCCCATGACGGCCTCAACGCCCTCGACGACTTTCTTGTTGAAGTCGCGGTCGTCGTCGCTGTAGCCCGTGGTGGACACCTGCGGCGCCTCCAGCAGACGCCCGGTGCTGTCGTCGACCACGCAGGTGATGGACACGACGCCTCCGGACGCCAGCGAGGTACGGTCCGCCAACACGTCCGGGTCCACGTCGCCCATGGTGGTGCCGTCGACGTAGAGCTGCCCCACCTGGTACTGGCCGGCCACCTTGATGTTGCCCTTGTGCATGTCCACCACCACGCCGTTCTGGGCGAGCGCCGTGTTGTTCGGCTTCACACCAGTGGAGATCGCCAGCTCCTTGTTGGCGCGCATGTGGCGCCACTCGCCGTGCACCGGCATCGCGTTGCGCGGGCGCGCCGCGTTGTAGAGCGCGAGCAGCTCGCCGGCGTAGCCGTGGCCCGACGCGTGGACGTGCGCCTCGGCGTTGGTGATCACGTTCGCGCCGATCTGCGCAAGGTTGTTGATAACCGCGAACACCGCTTCCTCGTTGCCCGGAATGAGCGAGGAGGACAGGATGATCGTGTCGCCGTCGTGGATGGTGATCTGGCGGTGCTCACGGCGGGACATGCGCGACAGCGCAGCCATCGGCTCACCCTGGGTGCCGGTAGTGATCAGCACCGCCTTGTGCGGCGCCATCTTCGCGGCTTCCTCGATCGGGATGATCGTGCCCTTCGGAGCCTTGAGCAGGTTCATCTTCTCCGCGATCTCCATGTTGCGCAGCATGGAGCGGCCGTTGAAGGCCACCTTGCGGTTGTTCGCCACAGCGGCGTTGATAGCCATCTGCACGCGCGCCACGTTGGACGCGAACGACGCGATGACCACACGCTGGCGGGCGTTGGACACCAGGCGTGTCAGCGTCTCCTCAATACCGGCCTCCGAGGCGGAGATACCCGGGATGGTGGCGTTAGTGGAATCGCACATGAACAGGTCGATGCCTTCGTCGCCGAGGCGGGCAAGCGCCGGGATGTCCGTCGGCTTGCCGTCGTACGGCGTCTGGTCCACCTTCACGTCGCCGGTCATCACCACGTGGCCCGCGCCAGTCTTAATGGACACGCCCAGGCACTCCGGGATCGAGTGGTTGACGTGCCAGAAGCGCAGACGGAACGGGCCGACGGTGACCTCGGAATCCTTGTTCACGTCGTTGAGCTTCGGACGCTGACGGTGCTCCTGCGTCTTCGCCTTAATCAGCGCGTTCGTGAACTTGGACGAGTAGATCGGAATATCGCTGCGCAGCTTGAGCAGCCACGGGATAGCACCAATGTGGTCCTCGTGGCCGTGCGTGACCACGAGTGCGTCGATCTTGTCCAGCTTGTTTTCAATCGGGCCGAAGTCCGGCAGCACGAGATCCACGCCCGGCTCGTCCGAATTCGGGAACAGCACGCCGCAGTCCACGATGAGCAGGCGGCCGTTGTACTCGAAGACCGTCATATTGCGGCCGATTTCGGAAATGCCGCCGAGCGCGTAGATGCGCAGCGTGTCCTTCGCCGGCTTTGGCGGTGCGGGCAGGCGCTTGGTCAGATCCGCGCCCTGCATCGACTTCATCGGGTTGCGGCGACCGCCGCCGTGGCCGCCACCGTTGCCGCCACGGCCGCGGCGACGACGGTTGCGGCTGCTGCCGCCGCCGTTGCCGTTATTGTTGTCGCGGCCTTCACCGCCACGGCCACCGCGGCCATTGCCGCCGCGGTTGTTGTTGCCGTTATTGCCGTTTCCGCCGTCGCGGCCGCCGCGGCCGTTGCCGCCGTTATTGCCGTTGTTTCCACCGTCGCGCTCAGCTGGCGCGTCGTTGCCGCCGCCGTTCGCCGGGGCGTCGCTCGGTGCCTGGAATACCGGCTGCTGTTCGGTTGCCTCCGGCGGCCCAGCCTTGCGCGTCACCTTGCGTGCGCGGTTGCGGGGTTCATTCATGTTTATAGGACTCCAGCCTGTGTCATTTCTTCGCGGAGCCGCTCGACCTGCTCATCCGTCGCCGCAGCGACCGGCAGGCGCGGGTCTCCTACTTCGATGCCCTGCAGTCGCAGAGCTGCCTTTGCAAATGTCACGCCACCCAGCGCGCCCTGTTGGCGCGCGAGCACGTTGAGTGTGTTGGCGTTGATTTCCCGTGCGCGGGCGAGATCGCCGCTCTCGTATGCAGTCACTAGTTCACGCAGTGCCTTCGGTGCGGCATGCCCCACCACAGAGATCATTCCGGTCGCGCCGACGGCGAGCCACGGCAGGTTCAGGGGATCATCGCCCGAGTACCACGCCAGCCCGGTCTCCTGGATCAGCGTGGACGCTTCAAGGAAGTTGCCCTTTGCGTCCTTCACCGCTTGGATCGTGTCCACTTCCGCAAGCTTGCGGATGGTGCCGGAATCGATCGGAATGCCGGAACGGCCGGGGATGTCGTACAGGCAGACAGGAAGATCGGTCGCTTCCGCAACTGCGCGGAAGTGCGCCTCCACCCCTGCCTGGGACGGCTTGGAGTAGTACGGCGTGACAACCAGCAGGCCGTCAGCGCCGGCTTCCGCGGCCGATTTCGCCATTGCCACCGCATGGCGGGTGTCGTTGGACCCCGCGCCAGCGATGATGCGGGCTTTGTCCCCTACCTCTTCGCGCACTGCCTTGAGCAGCGCGACCTTTTCTTCGTCGGTGGTTGTCGGGGATTCGCCCGTTGTGCCTGCGAGCACTAGTGCGTCGATTCCTTGTTCTACCAAGTGGGCAGCGAGATCGCGGCCTGCCACAACGTCTAGTTCGCCGTCGGAATCAAACGGCGTGACCATTGCTACGCAGACGGAGCCGAAGATGTCGGCTCCCAGATCAGCTTTGAGAGATGTGCCCATGGCCCAGTAGGATACCTGCCTCACGGGAGCAATTGCTTATCGACGTTCCCCTTCGGCCAAATCGCCGAAAAGCAGCGGCGCCTCGCGGTGCATGACCTCGAGCACCGCAAGTGCAAGCTGCCGGATCTCTTCGTGCTGGAACCTGCCGTTGTGCGCGGCGATAAATTCACGCCATGCCCGGTAGGTGCCGGTGGCGACCAACTCGGTCGCGGCGGCGGCAGGCACAAGGGCGTCGGCTGCCTCGCGCGAGCGCTTGCGCCTTAAGAGCGCGTTCGGCTCGCCAGCCATCGCCTCCTCCAACGCGTGCAACAGCTCGCCGCGGACGAACTCCGCTTCCTCCACGGCAGCCTCAAACAGTCGCGTGAGCTCCTCGTCGGCGGCAATCGCGGCCGGTATCACCGCGCCTTGTGCCGCGCGCTCGCTGACCGCCAGGCCGTGCCCCCGGACCGCGGCGGCCGCGTCGCGTGAGATACCCCGGATATGCAAGGTAGCGCTGGCGTGTTCCAGTATGTGCGCGCGGGAATCGGCGAGGTCGTCGGCATGGCGGCGAAGGAGGGCGGCCGGAGGTTCGTCGCTAAGCAAGGCGTAGGCAACCGCACTCTCCCCGTGGGTGACGCCCTCTGCAACCGGGGCCCGCAGTGCAGTGGCTGCGACGAGTTCAACCTGCATTTACAGCCCGAGGTAGGCGTCGAGGCCGATGGTCAGGCCCGGACGGTTCGCCACCTCGCGCACGCCGGTGAGCACGCCGGGGACGAAGGATTCGCGGCCGTAGGAGTCCTGACGGATGGTCAGGGACTGCTCGGTGGTGCCGAAGATGACCTCTTCGTGCGCGACCATGCCCTTCATGCGCACCGCGTGCACCGGAACGCCATCGACGCTCGCGCCGCGGGAGCCGTCCAGCGCCTGCTCGGTAGCATCCGGCATCTCCGTCAGGCCAGCGTTCTTTCGCGCGTCCGCGATCCCCTGCGCGGTCTTGACCGCCGTGCCGCTAGGCGCGTCGAGTTTGTTCGGGTGATGGAACTCCACTACCTCCGCCGACTCGAAGAACGGCGCCGCCTGGCGGGCGAACGCCATGGTCAGCACCGCGGAGATGGCGAAGTTCGGGGCGATGAGCACTCCGACGCCCTCGTTTGCCGCGCACCAGTCGCGCACCTTTTGGTATCGCTCATCGTCGAAGCCGGTGGTGCCCACCACGCAGTGGATGCCGTTATTGATGCAGAACTCCAGGTTGTCCATCACCGCGTTCGGGGTGGTGAAGTCGACGATGACGTCCACGCCTTCATCCACCAGCACCTGCAACGAATCGCCAGCACTCACCTTGGCGGCGAGCTGCAGGTCATCAGCCTTCTCCACACCGGCAACAACGGCGGAGCCGACCTTGCCGGTCGCTCCGAGCACTCCAACTTTGATCATGGGTGTCCTTTCTGTTTGTCTCCGGTGGCCATGGTAGCCCCGCTAGGGTGGGGCTATGACACTCCACAGCCGCAAGTTCAGCCCCACCCGCAGCCGAGCTCTTTGTGCAGCGCTCGCAATCACCGCCCTGACCGTTGCAGGCTGCGGAGCCGAGACGGGAGACACGGAGCCGTCTGTTGAGCCGGAGACCGGATCGGTGACGACCTCCACCGCGAGTTCCACTGCACCGGCTTCCTCTTCTGCGTCCACATCCGCGTCCGCAGAAGGCACGGCAGAGTCTGACACCAAGGACGTTTCCGCAGCGGCGGCCCCGGCAGGCGGCCAGTCCGCTACACCCTTTACCTTGGAGGACACCCACCTGCAGAACCCGGGCCACCCCGAGTTGCAGATCGAAGACGTCCGCGCCGGCTCCCACGAGGGCGTCGACCGCGTCGTGGTGGAACTTTCCGGCACCGGCACACCGAACGTTTTGGCCGGCTACACCCCGGATCCGCGCCAGCAGGCGTCCGGACTGCCGCTCGTGCCGGCCGGCAACGCGTACTTCGAACTGATCATCCAGGGTGTGCCGTGGTCGATGGGCTTGAGCGATGCTGACCTGGCTAAGGCCGACCCCGCTGGCGTGGCCGCTGGCGGGATCCAGGAAATCGCTGACGGCGGAATCTTCGAGGCGGACGCCCAGTACATCGTCGGCCTCGACGCCCAGCGACCGTACAACCTGTACCTGCTGGAGAACCCGACCCGCGTGGTCGTCGACTTTCAGAAGTAGGAGACGGAAATGAGTCTCATTTCTTGGCTCGGGCTCGGTTTCGTAGCACTGCTGTCCATCGGCGGCATCGTGGCCCTGGGCACCGCCTCCAAGGAGATCCACCGCAGCGACATGGACGAAGATTCCAAGCGCCGGTGGGGATTCCTCATGGGGTTCTCTCCCCTTGCCGGGTTGTACGCCTACTGGAGGCGCAATGAGCTGTTCGGCCACGGTGAGCGGCCTACAGATGAGCCTGGTCGCGGCACCGACTAGGACCCCGTCGCCACACATCCCCAACCTTTTATGCGATGCCGCGCCTAAAAAGCGTCTAAAGTGAACGGAAACACACTGACGCCTAAAAGTGGCGCCGGAGAGTCTGTGTGAAAGGTTTTTAAGATGTTTGACCCGTATCGCCGCCCCACGGTGGCGGTTGTCGGCGCCGGTATTTCCGGTTGCACCGCTGCGGCGGAGTGCGCGTTTTCCGGCTTCGACACAGCCCTATTCGACCGCCAGGAGTACATCGGCGGGCATCTGACCGCCCCGGATTCGCCCACCGTGTCCAGACGGCAACACTTCCGCACTCCGTATTTGAAGCTCACAGCCACGGACGGCACCCCTCGCTCGCTAATCGCGCACCTCGAAGCCGCTGTCGACGCAAGTGGCGCGACGTTTAGAGGCGGTAGCGAAGTCACGGGCGCCGAATGGAACGCCGCAGAAGGTCAGTGGGAGGTGAGCTACACCCGCAACGGGGAAACACGCACTGAGCCTTTCGACGTGCTGATCCGCGCCACCGGCGAACCTTCCCCGTGGATCGGCGTCCCCGGCCGCAAGAACATCAACGCAGATGAGCTGTACCTCCACAACGGCGTGGATGTCGTAGGCCTGCCCAACGCGCTTTTCGTGGACTACCGCACCCCCGACCCGAAATTCGACCAGAAGTCCTGGGCCGTTTTCGAGGCACGCGGCGACTACGCCCGCAGATACGTTCGCCAGCTGGAGATCCGCGGCCCCGGTGCCCTGACAATCAAGCCCGACAAGTGGCGCGTGCAGCCCGGCACCGTCCGCGGATTGAAAGCGGCACTCGTCGAGTTCGACCCTGAGGTCCACAGCTTCGAACGCGCAGAAAACTACCAGGCCCCAACCCGTCGCGCCGCCCGCCAAACTGCGAGCTAGACCACGGCGACCGAAAACTTCTAAGGAGACACGATGACCATTCTGAAACCCTCCGACAGCATTACCCCAACCGAGCATGTCGTAACGGACGCCGCAATCGACACCGATGGCCTGCCGGAGCTCGGCCCCGATTCCATTCTGTGGCAGCGTTTCGGCGACTGGCGCTCCCTGTTCGTTGCCTTGAGCGCCGGCGTGCTGCAGATTGCGCAGCGCGACATCAGCCGCTCGCTGGTGCAGCAGTCCAACGTGTTCGACAACGAGGTCGCCCGCCTGGTCCGCTCCGCGTTCCCGATCATCCGCACGGTGTACGAAGGCCCGGAAGTCGGCGCGATGATCCGCGACTTCCACAAGGACATCAAAGGCACACACCCGGACGGCTCGCGCTACCACTCGTTGAACCCGGAGGTCTACTACTGGGCGCACGCGACGTTCGTCGCAATGCCGTATCTCCTGGCCGGCAACTTCATGCCCGACATGACGCACGCTGAGCGCGAACAGCTCTTCCAGGAGTCGCGCACCTGGTACAGCTACTACGGGGTGGCCGAGCCGGAGGGCGCCCCGAAGTCCTACGACGAGTACGTCGCTTACATGGACGCCATGTACGACAAGCTGGGCCCGAGCGAAACCATCGACCGCTCCCGCATCATGAACGGCCTGACGCTGGACCCGCCGGACCCGTCGGTTCCACGCTGGGCGTGGAAGCCCATCGCGCCGTACGCGTCAAAGCTGCTGCTGTGGGTGTCCATCGGATTGCTGCCGGAGAAGGTCCGCAACTCACTCGGTCTGGAGTGGACGAAGGCGGACCAGCGCAAGCTCAACATCTTCTCCCGCGCCACCCGCGGCGTCTTCTCGGTACTGCCGCGCAAGGCTCGTATGGTGGCGATCGCTTCCCGTGCATTTGAGAAGGCCGAGGCGAAGGCCAACTAAAAAGACACAAAGCATGGGGCCGTCGGTGCGTACCGACGGCCCCATGCTTGTTCTTTTTGACTAGCTACTTCGGAACCTTAAGTTGCACCGCGGGCGCGTGCAGGTGCATCCCGTCGAGGCTCACCATTTGCATGGACACGTTGCCGAGGGCTATGCGGTCCATCACGAAGTTCGGCACAGGGACATTCGGCACCGGGTGGGCATCCGGCACACCTAATTGGGCGAGCACGTCGCCGAGGGAGCCGTGGAGATCGACTGTCACCGGGAGCGTGGGCGCGCCTGCAACAACGGGGGTTGCGGTCAGTCCTGTGGCCACGACGGTCACGGGCCCGTCGTAAACCTTTGTCTCCACCTGGCCAGTGGTCAGGATGCCACGGGCTGAGAAACCCGGCACTTCCAGCGAGAGATTGCGCGCAGCGAGGCTGTCACCCGTAAGAATTAGTGTCCGCGTCGGCACGTCACCGATAGTGACCATGCCCATCGTGGCGCGGACGTTGCCGGTGAGCGCTACATTGTCTGCGGTCACGGTGCTCAGGTTTTGAGGCGCAACCGTGCGCGTCGGCTCGAGTTCCGGATACGTCAGCAGTTCCCGCGGATCCGAGGGTTGGGGCAACGGCACCGAGGGAGGCTGTGGTGCCGACGGCATCTGATTATCCAGTGGGTTGGGCAAGCTCGGCAACTGAGGCAGTGAAGGCGCGGGCGGCAGGGGCGGCAGCGCCGGGATCTCGGGCTGCTGCGGCGCCGACTCTTGGGCATTGACCGCAGGCTCCTCCCCCGTATTCGCCACAAACAGTCCCGCACCTGCAAGTACCACGGCTACGGATTTAGCGTTTCGCAACAAGGATAAGTCGATCTTGCTGGATCCTCCACGGCGGGAAGGTTGCCCTCTGCCCGCAGCCGGCGACGCCTGCTCTTTCTTTCTACTTCGAGTGTGCTTTCCGCCCGGTTTCGTATCCCGGTCCTCCCAAGCGAGGCCGAGGGCTCCGCCGACAATGCCTAGCAGAGCACCGACGAAAAACCCGCCTAGATTCGACGTTGGCAGCGAGATGATAGCCACCAAGATGCTCATCACGCCCAGGTAGGGCGCTGCAAACGGCTGCAGCCACATCCCGATGCCGAACATGATGAGCGCGGCGCCGATGAGCAACGTGGAGACTCCAGAGATAGTCGCGATCATCACAAGCAGGTCAGACACACGAATAGTGAAGTAGGCCGGCGCGAGCATCACCACGCCGGAGAGAACCACCAGCAAGCCAGGAAGAAATGGCCGCTGTTTCCTCCATGCTCTGAATTTCTCTCGCGCGGGCGCTGACTTAACACGGTGTTCACCGTCGCGGCGCTTCGCCACGCGCCCTTGCTGCTCGTCATCGGAGTCACCGTCGTAATCCCCGAAGAAGAAGTCGTCGTCCTCCACGGTGTTAGCTCGTGCATCCATCGGCCATTCCCCGCGCTACGTCGACGACCACACCTGAGGCGATGAGCTTTTTCGCGCCGACGGAGGTGGCGCGAATGTCGTCCGCACTCAGCGTGACCTTATTTGCGTGCAGACCCCACGTTCCCTCGGGCGCCATGGAATTGAACTGGCTCGCGTCGGCACCCACCGAAGCATCCGTGAGGTCGAGAGCACCCTTGATGTCAGTCGCGCCGACGACGAGGTCGCGGACCTCGACGCTGTTGTCGCCGAGCGCCTTCAGCGTGAACGTGCTCTCGCCCACCACCGGGACGTCGGGAAGCGCAGCGGAGAGACAAAGGTTGGACGCGTACGCATGCTCAAATTTCAGTCGTGCGACAGGGAGCGACTCATTCGCCATCTGCTCGCCGTCCGTAAAGATACTCAGCCCTTCCCCCTCAAGGTGGGTCATACTGATCTTGAAAAAGGTTCCCGATAACGCCAGGTTCGCGGTCAGTCCGCCCTGCGCAACGGCAACGCCGGTGGCGCCAAAGCCAATGAGTCCAGCGAGTAGAGCTGCACCAGCTTTCGCCTTGTTGATCCTTCCCATGGCGCTTCCTTCCGTCCGTGGCCCGACACCAAACCGCCAGTCTATGGACGGCCATACGGCGAGCGTTTATGATCTGGAACACCGTAGCACATCGTTTGTAAGGGGTTTAACAACACATCGACATCCGATTGACGCTATTATCAGTGACCTAGTTCGCAGAGTCTAAATCCGTGTATTACACTTCACATACACAAACACTCGTCCGCGGAACACCCAGAGAGAAGGAAGATCGCAGATGTCTCACGCACTTGCACCCGAAGGGGCAGACGCCCGTAGGAACGAATCCGCAGAGGACACCCGCTTCGCGCAGCCGGACAACCTGGAAAAGCCGGAGCGAGCGAAGCGGGAACTGAAGCGAGCACCGCTCGGCCCGGATTCTCTGCTGTGGAAGTGGGGTTCGGACCAGCGCCTGCAGCTCCTGCGCGGCTACACCGGCGTGCTGCAGAACATGCACCCGGCGATTGGCCAGTCGCTGCTGGACCACTCCAAATTCTTCGAAGAGCCCTTCGCGCGCCTTGAGCGCTCCACCCCGCAGATCATTTACTCCATCTACGATGACGGCACCCGCGCCAAGATGATCCGCGATTACCACCACACCATCAAAGGCAAGCTGCGCAACGGCGAGCGTTACCACTCCTTGAACCCGGACGTGTACTGGTGGGCCCACGCCACCTTCGTCTGGCGCGTCATCTGGGCACAGGAGCTCTTCGGCACTCCCTTTACCCGCGCGGAGAAGGAACAGATCATCCAGGAAGGCGTGACGTGGTGGGACATGTACGGCATGTCCGAACGCCCGGTCATCGACACCCTCGACGGTTACATCAAGTACTTCGAGGAGATGGAGAACACCGTTCTCGAACGCAACGAAACGGTCGACTTCGCTCTGCGCACCGCCCGAGTGGAGCCGGTCAAGGCTCCGGACGGCGTGCCTGAGGCCGTGTGGAAGGTCATTTGGAAGCCACTCATGAACAGTGTCATCTGGCTGACCTACGGCACGCTGAGCGATAAGCAGCGCGAGATCTTGGACCTGCCGTGGACCAGGAAGGACCAGCGCCGGTTCGACCGCATCGCCAAGGCCGTGAAGAAACTGTTCACTATCCTGCCGGAGGACAAGCGCTACATGGAACCGGGACGCTCCATGATGATCAAGGCAGGGATGATCGATGGCAAGTACAAGGAGCCGAAGCTTGCCGACGCATACAACGGCCACGGCGATGGCGGGGCGGACACCACCGCCAAGACGGATGCTCAAAGCGGCGACGCAGACGAGCGACGCGCCGCCGGTTGCCCCTTCTAACCGTTCCTCCACCCCACCACCGCTGACTCTGCATCTCCCCCGCAGGTGTCTCCGGTGCTGGGGTGTTCTTCTCGTTCACCCAATATTACGGAGACCTCATGGCTATCACTCGTTTGAAAGAACAACCGCTCCCGGTGGATTTCCTCGACCGGCTGCAGAAATTCACCACTAACGCGACGACCGGCTCCCTGTATACAGGCGAGCGTAAGGCAGTTACATCACCGTTCTTCGAAGGGGAACTCGGCTGGGTCGGTGTCGGCACCGCCGCCGACGTGGATGAGGCCTTCAAGCTCGCCCGCCGGGCCCAGCCATTGTGGGCCGCTAAACCTGTGAAGTACCGCGCCGCTCTGCTTGAGCGCTTCCACGACCTAGTCAAGGAAAACCGTGAGCTTCTCGCGGACATCGTCCAACTTGAAACCGGCAAGGACCGCACCGCGGCGTACGACGAAGTGTTGGACGTGATGAACAACGCCCGTTACTACGCCAATATCGCCGCTGATGAGCTCGAGATGAAGGGGCGCCCGGGCGCGTTTCCCCTCATCACCAAGACCGTGGAGCAGCGGGTACCGAAGGGCGTCGTCGGCCAGATCAGTCCATGGAACTACCCGTTGGCGCTCGGCATCTCGGATGCGCTCGCCGCGCTCGTCGCAGGCAATGCCGTGATTGCCAAGCCGGACCTGAACACCCCGTTTTCCAACATCATCTCGCTGAACCTCCTGCTCAACGCCGGCCTTCCGCACGATGTGTTCCAAATTGTCACAGGCACCGGCCGCGAGGTAGGCCAGGCAATCGCCCAGCAGTGCGACTACCTCATGTTCACCGGCTCCACCGCCACCGGCAAGTTGCTGGGCAAGGTTGTCGGCGAACGCCTCGTGGGGTATTCCGCCGAGCTCGGCGGCAAGAATCCGATGATCATCGCGCCGGATGCCGACATCCAGGCCCACATCGACACCATCGCCACAGCCTGCTTCTCCAATTCCGGCCAGCTGTGTGTCTCCATCGAACGCATCTACGTGCCCGAAGAGATCTTCGACCGCTTCGTCGGCGCGTTCCGTGATGCGACCCAGCGAATCAAGCTGGGGTCAGGCTTGAACTGGAACTACCAGATGGGCTCGCTGATCAACCAGAACCAATTGGACACCGTGCAACGGTTTGTCGATGATGCCGTGTCCAAGGGCGCGACCGTCATCACCGGCGGCAAGACCCGCCCGGATCTGGGGCCGTTCTTCTTCGAGCCGACAGTGCTCACAGACGTCAGCGAGGACGCAGACCTGCTCACCCAGGAGGTCTTCGGGCCCGTCGTCTACGTCCAGCGCGTGGCGGATATCGACGAGGCAATCCGCTTGGCCAACCGCACCAACTACGGTCTCAACGCCTCCGTTTTCGGCGCTCCCGAGACGGCATGGGAGATCGCCGAGCAGCTCCAAGCAGGCGGCGTGACCATTAACGACGGCTACGCGGCGACCTGGGCATCCGTGTCCACCCCGCTCGGCGGCGTGAAGGAGTCGGGTGTGGCCCGCCGCCACGGCCCCGAAGGCCTGACCAAGTACACCGAGGTCAAAAACATCTCCCAGCAGCGGATCATGCCCATGCGTGGCCCGAAGCAGATGCCGCGCAGGTACTACGGCGAGCTCATGACCACGGCGCTCGATCTGGGCAAAAAGCTCCGTTTCTTGCCGTGAGGTAAACGTCGATAAGCAAGAAAGCGGGTGCTCTCACCACGAGAGCACCCGCTTTTCGACGACTACCTGACGGTTACTCGCCGTCCTCGACCGGAACCAACGAGATCTTGCCGCGGTTGTCGATGTCGCGGATTTCCACCTCGACCTTGTCGCCGACGTTGATGACGTCCTCGACGTTTTCCACGCGGGTGTTGCCGCCCAGGTTGGAGATGTGGATCAGGCCGTCGGTGCCCGGCATGATGGACACGAACGCGCCGAAGGCCACGGTCTTGACCACGGTGCCGAGGTAGCGCTCGCCGACCTTCGGCATCTGCGGGTTGGCAATCGCGTTGATCTTCTCGATCGCGTCATCTGCTGCCTCGCCGGATGCGGCGGAGACGAACACGGTGCCGTCGTCCTCGATGGAGATCTCGGCGCCGGTGTCCTCGGTGATCTGGTTGATGGTCTTGCCCTTCGGGCCGATGACCTCGCCGATCTTGGCCACGGGGACCTTCACGGTGGTGATCTTCGGAGCGAGCGAGTTCATCTCGTCCGGGCCCTCGATAACCTCCGCCATGGTGTCGAGGATGGCGTCGCGCGCGTCGCGGGCCTGGGTCAGGGCTTCTGCCAGCACCTTCGACGGGATGCCGTCGAGCTTGGTGTCCAGCTGCAACGCGGTGATGAACTCGCGGGTGCCGGCAACCTTGAAGTCCATGTCGCCGAACGCGTCCTCCGCGCCGAGGATGTCGGTCAGCGCGACGTACTCGGTTTCACCGTTGACCTCGCCGGAGACCAGGCCCATGGCGATGCCGGCGACCGGGGCGGCCAGCGGCACGCCCGCGTTGTACAGCGACAGCGTGGAGGCGCACACCGAGCCCATGGAGGTCGAGCCGTTGGAGCCCAGCGCTTCGGAGACCTGGCGGATGGTGTACGGGAAATCCTCGCGCGACGGGATCACCGGCAGCAGCGCGCGCTCCGCGAGTGCGCCGTGGCCGATCTCGCGACGCTTCGGGGAGCCGACGCGGCCGGTCTCGCCGGTGGAGTACGGCGGGAAGTTGTAGTGGTGGATGTAGCGCTTGGAGTCCTCCGGGTGCAAAGAATCCAGGTGCTGCTCCATCTTCAGCATGTCCAAGGTGGTCACGCCCAAAATCTGGGTCTCGCCGCGCTCGAACAGGGCGGAGCCGTGGGCGCGCGGGATGAGCTCGACCTCGACCTCGAGGTCGCGGATGTCGGTCACGCCGCGGCCGTCGATGCGGAAGCCCTCGGCGAGGATCTTCTCGCGCACGATCTGCTTCATCAGCGCGTTGTAGGCCGCGCGGATCTCCTTCGACGCCGCCGCGTACTCCTCGCGGTCATCGTCGTCGATGTCGAAGTCGTCGAGCAGGCTGTCCTCGATATCTTCCATGTACTCGTTGGTGGCCTCGTCGCGCTCGGCCTTGCCCTTGATCGTCAGCAGCTTGGCCAGCTTCTTGGACGCCTTCTTCTCCACGGCGTTGAAGACCTTGTCGGAGTACGCCGGGAAGAGCGGGAACTCCTTGGTCTCCTTGGACATTTCGTCGGCCAGGCTGCGCTGGGCGCGGCACAGCGTCTCAATGAACGGCTTGGCGGCCTCGATGCCCTCGGCGACGGTGGACTCGGTCGGTGCCGGGTAGCCGGCCTCGATCTGCTTGACCACGTTCACGCCGGCGCCAGCCTCCACCATCATGATGGCTACGTCTTCTTCGGTCTTGCGGCCGCGCTTGCGCTCGACCATGCGGCCGGCGACAACCATCTCGAACAGGCAGCGCTCGTGCTGCTCGTGGTTCGGGAAGGCCACCCACTGGCCCTCCGGGTGCTTGTCGTCCGCCAGCAGAGCCATGCGCACGCCACCGACCGGGCCGGAAACCGGCAGGCCGGACAGCTGGGTCGCGGCGGATGCGCCGTTGATGGCCACAACGTCGTAGTACTCCTCCGGGTGCTGCGACATCACGGTGATGACAACCTGCACCTCGTTGCGCAGACCCTTGACGAAGGTCGGGCGCAGCGGGCGGTCAATGAGACGGCAAGCCAAGATCGCCTGCGTGGAGGGGCGGCCCTCGCGGCGGAAGAAGGATCCCGGGATTTTGCCGGCGGCGTACATGCGCTCTTCCACGTCCACGGTCAGCGGGAAGAAGTCGAAGCCCTCGCGCGGTTGGTTGGACGCGGTGGTGGTGGCCAGCATCATCGTCTCGTCGTCGAGGTAGGTGGTCACGGAGCCGTCCGCCTGGCGCGCCAGCTGCCCCGTTTCAAAACGAATGGTGCGCGAGCCGAAGTCGCCGTTGTCCAGGGTGGCTACTGCCTCGGTGATGCCGAACTCCTCGTCCACGTGGACGTCGTACGAGTTCTTTGGCGTGAATTTACTCAAAAGGATCCGTCTCCTTGAAGGTTCGTGGCGATCATCGGTGCCGCCTGGTCGTGTTTCTCATGCAACGGCCAATGATGATAACAAAAAACGCCCCACCGTGCTGGTGAGGCGTTCTTTTTGGGCCGCAGCTTAACCGCAGCTTTGCGCGTGATTAACGGCGCAGGCCCAGGCGACCGATCAGGTCACGGTAGCGCTCGACGTTGTTCTCGCGCAGGTACTTCAGCAGACCGCGACGACGGCCGACGAGCAGCAGCAGGCCACGGCGGGAGTGGTGGTCGTGCTGGTGGTCCTTGAGGTGCTCGGTCAGGTTGTTGATGCGCTCGGTGAGCAGCGCAACCTGCGCCTCCGGAGAGCCGGTGTCGGTCTCGTGCAGGCCGTAGTTCTTGAGGATTTCGCTCTTCTTCTCAGTGGACAGTGCCATGAGGTACTCCTTGGTTGTTTCAGTTCGCGTTCTACGGAAAAAGTCTTTGCTACGCCGTGACTGCCGCGAACCACAGTCGGGTGGCGCAAGACCTCGGAAGAGGTTACACGACCGGGGTTGCCTGAGCCAAAACACTCAACCGGTGCATGAACTCCTGCAAAAAGCCCGCCGTGTCCACCCGCACGGCCACTGCGGCGTGCTTGTCCGGGTCGTTGAGCCGGGCCTCGTCGCCGATGGTGCGCCCGCGCGTTTCGCCTTCCGTGTCCACCTTCATGTTGATGCCCAGGGTGTCCACCAGGCCCGGGTCGATCGCCACCGCTACCGCCAGCGGGTCGTGCAGACCGCAACCGCCCAGGTGCGGCGAGGTGGTCTTGTATGCGTCGATGTAGTAGTTCGTAATGTCCGCCAAGAACGCGCCACCGACTGTGCCCAGCTCGGCCCACTTCGCGGTCTCCGCAGTAGTCAGCAGCGTCTGGAGGGTCACATCCAGGCCGATCATGGTGACGTTGCGCAGGCTGCGGAACATCAGGTCGGTCGCCTCCGGGTCCTGGTGGATGTTCGCCTCCGACCACGCCGTGACGTTGCCCGGCACGGTCAGCGCACCGCCCATCATCACAATCTGCGCGCCGTCGCGGAACACGTTGGACGCCTCGATCGCGGCGGCGATGGTAGTGGACGGGCCGGTGGGCACGATCACCAATTCGTCGCCGTACTTGTGCACCGAATCAACCAGGAAATCCACCGCGGAAGTCTGCTCAACCTGGCGGGCGGCATCCGGGATCTCAACCTCGCCGATACCGTTTTGACCGTGGATGAACGCGGAGATCTCCTGGACTTCAAACGAGTCCTTGGCGCGGGCGTGGCCCGGGCCTTCGAACACTGGCACGTCCGTACGGCCGAACAGCTCCAGAATTGCCAGGGTGTTGCGCACGGATTGCTCCACCACGACGTTGCCGTAGGTGCAGGTCACGCCGATAAGCTCAACTTCCGGCAAGGCGAGCGCGTACGCGAGAGCCAGGGCATCGTCGATGCCGGTGTCCAAATCCAGGATCAGCTTGGTGGTCATGCCCCGAGAATATCGCGGGTGCGGGAAACGTCGCGGGACATGTGTTTCAAAAGCTCGTCCACGGAGTTAAACTTGAGCATGTCGCGGACTTTTTCCACGAATTCCACGCGCGCCATGCGCCCGTACAGTTCCGCGTCGCGGTCCAGCACGAAGGACTCCACGCTGCGTCGCGCGTCGCCGAACGTGGGGTTAGTGCCCACGGAAATCGCCGCCGGGTAGCGCACGCCGGGTTCCATGTCGCCGTCGATTTCGCCGTCGTCGATGATGGTCAGCCAGCCGGCGTACACGCCGTCCGCGGGCACTGCGGAGGTGTCGGAGGCGTACTGGTTCGCCGTGGGGTAGCCCAGCTCCCTGCCGCCGCGGCCCGCGCCGCGCTCAATCGGCGCGGTGACGGAAAACGGCCGGCCCATGAAGTCTGTGGCCAGGGCGACGTCGCCGCCGGAAAGATGGTCGCGGATGGCAGTGGAACAAATCCGCACTTCGCCTTCGCCGAGCAGTTTGACGATGGTCACGTCCACGCCCGCCCGCTCCCCGAGCTGCGCCATGTCGGTGGCGGTGCCGGCGGCGTCCCGGCCGAAGGTGAAGTTCTCCCCCACCAGCACGTGCTTCGCGCCCAGGGTGGAAACCAGCACGTCTTCCATGTACTCCGCAGGCGTCAGGCCGGCGAGTTCTTCGCGGAAATCGATGACCACAAGCTCGTCCACGCCCAGGTCGGCGATGTGGCGGGCGCGCTCGTCGAGAGGCATCAGCGCCCGCGGCGCGCGCTCCGGAGCAAAAATGGTCACGGGGTGCGGGTCGAAGGTCATCACAACGCACGGCACGCCGAGCTCACGAGCGGTCTCCACCGCTTTGGAAATGAGCAGCTGGTGGCCCCGGTGCACTCCGTCGAACACACCGATAGTGACTACCGTGCCGGTTTCCGCGAAGGAATCCGGCACACTCGAAAGCCCGCGCAGAATATCCACGGGGACTTAGGGTACGGCATAATCGCGAGACATGAACGATCCCCTCGCCACTTCCGGAATCGTCGTCGTGGACAAGCCCGCTGGCATGACCAGCCACGACGTTGTCGCACGCCTGCGCCGCTTCTTCGGCACCCGCAAAGTCGGCCACGCGGGCACGCTCGACCCCATGGCAACCGGTGTGCTGGTGGCGGGCATCGAGCGCGGCACGAAGCTTCTGGCCCACCTCGTGGCCGAGGACAAGGTGTACGAAACCACCATCCGCCTGGGCGCGTCGACGACAACGGATGATGCCGAAGGCGCGACCGTCGATACGCATGATGCTTCCGGGATCACAGATGAGGCGATCCGCGCGGAGGTGGCAAAGCTGACCGGCACGATCATGCAGGTGCCGTCGAAGGTCTCCGCCATCAAGATCGACGGGCGGCGCGCGCATGAGCTCGTGCGCGCCGGCGAGGAGGTGGACATCCCCGCGCGCGAGGTGACCATCCACTCTTTCGACCTCGGCGAGATCCGCCGCGACGGCGAGTTCGTGGACGTCGATGCGCGCGTGCACTGCTCTTCCGGCACCTACATCCGCTCGCTCGGGCGCGACCTGGGTGCGGCCTTAGGTGTCGGGGGGCATTTGATTGCCTTACGACGCTCCCGTGTCGGCGCATTCTCCCTCACCGATGCACGCACCCTGGACCAGCTCGAGAACTCCGCCGAGCTGTCGCTGAGCCTGGACGACGCCTTGATTCGCGTGTGGCCGGTCCTCTACATCACGGCAGACGAATACGATGCCCTGGCCATGGGCAAGTGGTTGGAGCCGCGCGGGCTCAAGGGCGTCCACGCGGCGGTGGGGCCGGACGGGCGCGCGGTGGCGCTTGTGAAGGAGAAGGGCAAGCGCCTGGCCACAGTGTTCGTCGCACGCCCCTCGACGCTGTAGGGGGTCGCGTTCGCTGCCCAGTCCTGCTCCGCCCTGCCCCGCCCTGCCCTCGATGCACAAACCCTGGGATCGAGAGCCTGGGTTCGCGCAAAAATCGGCGGATCCCTGGGTCTAGATCCCAGGGTTTGCGGGAGGAGGTGTCAGCCGTCGATCCTGCGCACGGGTGCTACCGCACGTAGGTGGCGGTGACCACGTAGTTGCAGCGCTCGATCCAGCGGCCCTCGAACAACGGCACTGGGGCGGGCCGCGCCAACAGCTGGGAGGTGAAGGACCCGTCGGTGCGCAGCTCGATTTCGGCTTCGTCGAAGTCCAGCCAGCGCCGGGTCATCGGGTACCAGCACTTGTAGGTGGCTTCCTTGGCGCAAAACAGCAGCCGATCCGCCCAGGTGTAGCCGTCGGCCTGCAGTCTTTTCACCATCGCGATCTCGGTTTCGCTGGCGATGGAGCGCAGCACCCCATCTGGAAGCGGCTCTGCCGGCTCCGCGTCCAGGCCCATGGAGTGCACGTGGCGGGTGGAGGCGGCCACGGCCGCGCGGAGCCCGTCGGTGTGCGTGAGGGAGCCGGTGAACCCCTCGGGCCACAGCGGCATGCCCCTCTCCCCTCGCAGGATGGCCCCAGCCGATTTCACGCCGAGTTCACGCAGCGCCTGGTGCGCGCACCAGCGGGCGTCGCCGAACTCGCCTTTGCGCACGTCCACTGCGGCGCTGACCTCGTTGCGCTCGTCGGGGTGCAGGTCCTCGTAGCGGGTCAGGTCGACGGCGTCGGTCGTGTCGTCGGTGAGGTAAAACACGCAGCGTGCTTCGGGAGGGAACAGCAAAACGTCTTGCATCACTGCTCAACCTCCATGACCGGGTACGGGAACGGCTGCGCGGACGGGTGTTGCTCCCATTCGCGCGGGTAGCCGAGAGACGCTTCAATGTGCTCTATTCCGTCGACAGTTGTCACCCCCGGCATGTGCAGGTGACCGTACACGACGGCCCTCGCGTTGTAGCGCTGGGCCCAGGTTCGTGTGTGCCGGGTGCCGCACCACAGGGCGATGTCGGACCACTGCATGCGCTGGACCGGCTCCTGCACCAGCGGCCAGTGGTTGATCAGGATTGTGGGGCCGTTGATGCGGGAGAGCCGCTTGGTGGTGTAAGCCAGCCGGTCCCAGCACCAGGCGCGGATGTCCACGAAGGGGGCAATGGCGACCTCGTCGGTCATCACCACGTTGTTCTCGTGCGCGGCGGCGAGCGCCTCTTCCACCGTGAGGTCGCGGGCGCGGAACGAATAGTCGTAGAGGGTGAACAGCGGGCAGATGGTCACCCCGCCGAAAACCGGGTAGCGGTCCTCGGGAGTGATCACGCCGATCGCTCGCATGGCCTGCACCAGCATCGTGTATTTTTCACGGCCTCGGTGTCTGTCCGCCGAGCGGCAGAACAGCTCGTGGTTGCCCGGCACCCACACCACGGTGTCGAAGCGTTCGGCCAAATTTTCCATCACTTGGATGATCAGCTCTGGCCGCTCGGCGACGTCGCCCGCCACGATGAGCCAGTCCGACGGGTCGGCCGGCTCGATTGCGTCGATCTTCGGGCAGTTGCGCTTCACCGCCGCGTGTAGGTCGCTGACGGCCCAGAGCGTGGTGGTCATTCCTCTTTCTTACCATCTACGCCGGACACGGCCCACCGCATTGAGCGGAACCTCCACACCACGCCGATCAATCGCGTGGCTACCTGAGCGAGTTGCCCGACCCAGATGCCGGTGAGGCCCCAGCCAAACACCCCGGCGGCCAGGATGATCGGCAGCGCCACCGCCAGCAGCGAAAACAGTGTGAGGTTGCGCAGGAACGCGGCGTCGGCGGCACCAAGCAGCACGCCGTCGAGGGCGAAGACGGCACCGCCAACCAGGATCATCCCGATGAGCAGGAACCAGGGAACCCGCAGCGTATCGACGACATCCGGGTCCGACGTAAACAGAGTCTGGATCGGTACAGCGAACACCGCGAACACGGCGGACAGCGCCACCGCGAAGACCATCGAGTATTTCAGTACCTTCAGCCCCACGGCGCGGGCCTGCTGCGCTCCCCCGCGGCCCAGCGCGGAGCCAGTGAGTGTTTGCGCCGCGATCGCCAGCGAGTCAAGCACGAGCGTGAGAAAGTTCCACAGCTGCAGCATGAGCTGGTGCGCGGCAAGCGCCACCACCCCGATCCGGCCTGCGATAGCCGCGGCGGCCAGAAGCGAGACTTGGAAGGACAGCGAGCGCAAGATCAGGTCCCGGCCCAGCACGAGCTGGCGTTTGATCACGCTCCAGCGCGGCGCCCAGCTGCCGCCGTACCTAGCGTTTTCGCGCACCAGCACGACCACGAACAGCGCGGCGGTAATGCCCATGCCGATCACGTTGGACACCGCCGAGCCAACGAGCCCGTAGCGCCCCACCAGGATCGGCAGCAGGATCGCGCCCGGTATCAGGCCGCACAGTGTCAGGTAAAACGGCAATTTGGTGTTTTGCACGCCGCGCATCCAGCCATTGCCAGCCATGATCGCAAGCGTTAACGGCACGGCGAAAACCGACACGCGCATCCACTGGGCGGCCCGCACGCTCGTCTCATAGTCGTTGGCGAGCGCCTCGGCGAGGGGTTGCGCGAACAGCCCAACAATAAGCGCCAGCAGCGTGCCGACGCCTAGCGCCACCCACGTGGCCTGCACCCCCTCCGCCACTGCTTTGTCGCGTTGGCCGGCGCCGAAAAAGCGCGAACTGCGCGCAGTGGTGCCGTAGGACAAAAACGTCAGCTGGGTAGTCACCGTGGACTGGATCGCCGCCCCCGCCGCAAGCGCGGCGAGCTGGGCGGTGCCGAGCCGGCCCACCACCGCAGTGTCTAGCAGGAGGTAGAGCGGGTTGGCGGCCAAGACGCCGAGCGCTGGCAAGGCGAGCATCAGGATCTCGCGGCCCATGGAACGTTGCTTTGCTGGTTGCCAGTTACTCATCAGGCTCCGGGAACGCGTCGAGAAGCTTGCGGATCACCTCGTTGCGGCTGCCACTGGCAGAATAACCGGCGGCAGCCCAGTGGCCGCCTCCGCCCAGCTGCTGCGCGACGGCGGAGACATCCACCACAACCGAGCGCAGCGACATCGCCCATTGTTTCGGCGCCTGCTCCTTGAGCACCACGCCAACGTCGGTGCCTTCCAGCGAGCGGGCGTAATCGATGATCGACTCCACCGCCGTCTGGCTCATCCGCGAGTGGATGCCGACCGGGATGGTCAGCACCGCCACCGACAGGCCCTTCGTGGGCACGATGTGGGTTTTCGCGAGCACCTCGCCCATCAGCTGCAGGTCCACCGGACCCATCGTGTCCATCAGGTCGAGCGCGATCTGGCGGGTGTTCAGCCCGTACTCCATCAGCTCGGCGGCGAAGACGTGCATGCGCGGTGTGCCCCAGCGGAAGCTGCCCGTGTCCGTGACCAGGCCGGCGTACAGGCCGTAGGCGATGTCCGGGTCCAATTCCACGCCGAGGCAGCCCAGCAGCTCGCGGATCATCACGGTGGTGGATTCGCTCTCCACAATCAGGTTCATCCCGCCGAAGCCGGGGTTGGTGTTGTGGTGGTCGATCACGATGACTCGCGAGGGGTCCTCCAGGATCGCCGGCATGAGCGAGCCGGTGCGGTCCGCAGATGCGCAGTCCACGGTGACCACGAGGCCGTCGTCAGGCAGCGGCGCTCCGTAGTGGATGCGGTCCACGCCCGGGATGGTGCGCATGTTCGCCGAGTGTGGCAGCGGCTGGCCGATGTAAACCTGCACGTTTTTGCCCAGCTTCTCCAGCCCGAACGCCAGCGCGCATGCGGAACCGATCGCGTCCGCGTCCGGCTTAATATGCGCGACCACCGAGATCTTCTCGGCGGCGCGCACACGGGAGGCGGCGGCCTCGAACTGCACCGCCGCCTCCGGTAAGTACACCGGTGCCTGGCTAGACATCGTCACCTGTGCGCTTGTAGGGGTCGCTCTCACCCGCCGGCTTCGCGTTCGCGCGCAGCTTCGCCAGCTCCTCGTCGCGGGCGCGGGCCCGGCTCAGCAGCTCCTCCATGTGCGCGGAGGACTCCGGGACGGTGTCGCGCTCGAAGGAGATCGTCGGGGTGAAGCGCACGCTGAGCTGGTCGCCCACGATCTTGCGGATCTGCCCGCGGGCGCGGTTGAGCGCCTCGGCGGCCTGTTCGTAATCCGGTTCGTCGTCGATGTTGCGGCCGCGCACCGTGTAGTAGATGGTTGCGTCGTGCAGGTCGCCGGTGACGCGGGTGTCAGTGACGGTGACCAGTTCCAAACGCGGATCCTTCACCTCCCGCTCGATGGCGGATGCGACGATCGTCTGAATCTGCTTTGCCAGGCGCTGTGCGCGAGGGTTGTCAGCCATGCTCAACTCCTTTGTCCGAAACTTTCAATAGTGTAACCCCCGCCCTGCGCAGGTTCGCGCGGAGCGGGGGTTGGCGTCGATAAGCAATTGCTTTACGACGGTGACGGCGCTGCAGTGCTAGTCGCGCGGCACCTCGACCATCTCGTAGGTCTGGATGATGTCGCCGGTCTGAATATCCGGGTAGGACAGCACCATGCCGCACTCGTAGCCCTTGGCAACCTCGTTGGCGTCGTCCTTCTCGCGGCGCAGCGACTCGATGGTCGCGTCCGGGGTGATGACGTTGCCGTCGCGGACCAGGCGCAGCTTCGCGCCGCGCTTGACCTTGCCTTCGGTGACCATGCAGCCGGCGATGAGGCCGACAGCGGAGGCCTTGAAGATCTGACGGATCTCCGCCTCGCCCAGATCGCGCTCCTCGTAGATCGGCTTGAGCATGCCCTTGAGCGCGCTCTCGACATCCTCGATGGCCTGGTAGATCACCGAGTAGTAACGGATCTCCACGCCCTCGGCGTTGGCCTCCTCGGTGGCCTTGCCGTCGGCACGGACGTTGAAGCCGATGATGATCGCGTCCGACGCCGCCGCGAGGGTGACGTTGGTCTGGGTCACAGCACCGACACCGCGGTCGATGATGTTGACCTGCACCTCGTCGTCGACCTCGATCTTGAGCAGCGCCTCCTCCAGGGCTTCCACCGAACCGGCGTTGTCGCCCTTGAGGATGAGGTTGAGCTGGCTGCGCTCCTTGAGCGCCTGATCCAGATTCTCCAGGGACACGCGCTTCTTACGACGCGCCTGCATAGCCGCGCGCTGACGAGCATCACGCTGCGCAGCAATCTGGCGGGCCACGCGGTCGTCGTCGACCACGAGCAGGTTGTCGCCCGGGCCGGGGACACCGTTGAGGCCCTGGACCTGGACCGGGCGGGACGGGCCCGCCTCCTCCACGTCGTTGCCCCACTCATCGACCATGCGACGCACGCGACCGAAGTTGCCGCCGACGACGATGGAGTCGCCGACACGCAGGGTGCCGCGCTGCACGATCACAGTGGAGACCGGGCCGCGGCCGCGGTCCAGGTGGGACTCGATGGCCACGCCCTGGGCGTCCATGTCCGGGTTCGCCGTCAGCTCGAGCGCCGCGTCCGCGGTGAGCAGCACAGCCTCGAGCAAATCGTCGATGCCGGTGCCCTGCTTCGCCGAGATGTCGATGAACATCGTGTCACCGCCGTACTCTTCCGGCACCAGGCCGTACTCGGTGAGCTGGCCGCGGATCTTGTCCGGCTGAGCCTCCGGCTTATCCACCTTGTTCACCGCAACCACGATCGGCAGCTCCGCCGCCTTGGCGTGGTTGATCGCCTCGACGGTCTGCGGCATCACGCCGTCGTCCGCCGCCACAACCAGGATGGCCAAGTCGGTGGACTTGGCGCCGCGGGCACGCATGGCAGTAAACGCCTCGTGACCCGGGGTATCCAGGAACGTGATCTTGCGCGGCCGGTCCTCGAGGGTGACCTCGGTCTGGTACGCGCCGATGCCCTGCGTAATGCCGCCGGCCTCGCCGCGACCCACGTTTGCCTTGCGGATCGAGTCCAGGAGGCGGGTCTTACCGTGGTCGACGTGGCCCATGACGGAAACCACTGGCGGGCGGTGCTCAAGGGCCTCTTCGCCGCCTTCGTCCTCGCCGAACTGCAGGTCGAAGGACTCGAGCAGCTCGCGGTCCTCGTCCTCAGGCGAGACGATCTGAACCTCGTAGTTGATCTCGGCGCCGAGCAGCTGCAGCGTGTCCTCGGACACGGACTGCGTCGCCGTCACCATTTCACCGAGGTTGAACAGCGCCTGAACCAGCGACGACGCCTCGGTGTTGATCTTCTCTGCAAGGTCAGACAGGGTCGCGCCTTGGCGCAGGCGGACGGTCTTGCCGCCGCCGTCGGGGAGACGAACGCCACCGATGACGTTCGGCTTGTGCATCTCCTCGTATTCAGCCCTCTTCTGGCCCTTGGACTTACGGCGCTTGCCGGGTGCACCACCCGGACGTCCGAATGCACCAGCGGTACCGCCACGACGGCCGCCGCGACCGCGGAATCCGCCGCCCGGACCACCGAAACGGGGGCCACCCGGTCCACCGCCGCGACCACGGCCACCGCCGCGGCCTCGACCGCCCGGGGCGGCCGCCTTCGACGGCATCTGTGTCGGGGACGGACCTGCAGGCATATCCGCCGGGGACGGACGCTTGCCGCCGCCCTGGCGTGCGCCACCGGGGCGCGGGCCACCCTGGCCCGAGCCGGAACGGCCGCCGCCCGGACGCCCGCCACCCGGACGTGGCGGACGCTGCCCACCACCGGTGTTGGAAGAGAACGGGTTGTTGGCCACACGCGGGCGACCCGGCTTCGGCACCGGACGCGGCATAGCGCCCGGGGTCGGAGCGCCACCCTTTGCGCCAGGTTTCGGCGCACCCGGCTTCGGCGCGCCCGGCTTTGCGCCCGGCTTTCCGGCTGCGGGCTTCGGCCCGCCCGGCTTTGCGGTTGCCGGCTTCGGTGCACCCGGTTTTGCGGCAGCCGGCTTCGGCGCGCCCGGCTTGGGCGCGCCCGGCTTCGCCGCTGCGGGCTTCGGTGCGCCCGGCTTCGGCGCGGACTGGCCCGCGGGCTTCGCCCCCGGCTTGGGGGCACCCGGGGCCGGCTTGTCGTCCGCCGGCTTCGACTGCGGGCCAGGCTTCGGGGTGGCCGACTTCGGCGCCGCTGCCTTCGCACGGTTCTGGCCCGGCTTCTTCAGCGGCGGCTTCTTCGGACCAGCCTCGCCCTTCTTCTCCTCGGCAGCGTCGTTGCCGCCGGCCTGCTTGGCGTAGTGCGCCTTCATCTTCTTCACGACGGGCGGCTCGATGGTCGACGACGCCGTCTTCACAAACTCACCCTGCTCCTTGAGCGTGGCAAGCAGTTCCTTACTTGTTACGCCGAGCTGTTTGGCCAACTCATGAACGCGTAGCTTTCCGGACACGTATCTCCTCTTCGTTGTTGCTAGGAGCAGTGCCCTTCCGGCTACCTGCCCCTAGACGTGGTCAGTGACATTCATCGCTGATGCTGCTTCATCGTTGCGTACTCATCAGTGTTCAGTCTTTCCTTTTTCGTCTGGGTCGTTTACCTCATCGCAATTGCTTTGCGACGACGCAAGGTACGTACGTACATGACCTAGGTCCACCGCAGTGGACAGACGGAGCGCCCGCCCGAAGGCACGGCGTTGTTCCGCCAGCTCGACCGCATCCAACGAGGGCGTGATCCACGCTCCCCGGCCAGGAAGCTTCCTGGCCGGGTCCGCAAGCACACGCCCCGGCACGTCAGGGTCGGCGACAACCCGCAGCAGCTGGGTATCCGGCTGCGCGGTACGGGTGGCGATGCAGGTTCGGGTGCGGATCGGCTGCTTGCGCGCAACACCCATCCGCGTCCCTTCCTTTCACGCCATCATCCTCGCCGCACCTAATCATGCGGACACAAAAGCCGTATAACACTGTACGCCAAAACCCGCTGGATCTATATTCCCAGCGGGTTTCCTGGTTACAGCGGTGTAATTTCTCTGTGAACTACTCTGCCGCGTCTGCGTCGGAGCGGATGTCGATCTTCCAGCCCGTCAGACGCGCCGCGAGGCGGGCGTTCTGCCCTTCCTTGCCGATGGCCAGCGACAGCTGGTAATCCGGCACAGTCACGCGAGCCGCCTGCGCCTCAAGGTCCAGCACCTCGACGGAAACCACCTTCGACGGGGCCAGGGAGTTGCCGACGTACTTGGCGGGGTCCTCGTCCCAGTCGATGATGTCGATTTTCTCGCCGCCGAGCTCGGACATGATGTTGGTGACGCGAGCGCCGCGCGGGCCAATGCAGGCGCCCTTGGCGTTGACTCCCTTGACGGTGGCGCGCACCGCCACCTTGGAGCGGTGGCCCGCCTCGCGGGCGATGCCGACGATCTCCACGGAACCGTCCGCAACCTCCGGCACCTCGAGTGCGAACAGGCCGCGCACCAGTTCCGGGTGCGTGCGCGACAGGTTCACCTGCACACGCTTGTCGCCCTTGTTCACACCCACGACGTAGGCCTTGATGCGGTCGCCGTGCTTGAGATTTTCGCCCGGGATCTTCTCCGCCGGCAGCAGGATGCCGTCCTGCGGGTCTGCTTCGGTGCCCAGCTGGACAATGTTTAGGCCGCGTGCCTCCGCCTGCGCGTCGCGCTGGACGATGCCGGAGACCACTTGCCCCTCAAACCCGGAGTACTCGTCGTAGACGCGGCCGGCCTCCGCCTGGCGCAAGCGCCCCTTGATGGCGTCGCGCACGGCCACGGAGCCGATGCGGGAGAAGTTCACCGGAGTGTCGTCGTACTCGGAGACGACCTCGCCCTCAGCGTCCAGCTCACTGACAATGACGGCCACGTCGCCGGTCTCGGTGTCGATGTCGACGCGCGCTTTAGCGCTGTCGTCCCCCTTGACACCTGCATCCCCCTCCTTGAACTCGCGGTAGGAAAACAGCAGCGCATTTGCAATAGTCGCCAGCAAATCTTCCATGGCGATGCCCTGCTGTTCCTCGATCGCCTTCAGCGCGTTCAAGTCGATATTCACTTGTGTTCCTTTCCTTCCGCCGCAGCGGCCTCAAGCTCTTCAAACGCCCGATCCGCCAGCTCCGACTCGGTCGCCGGCGGGGCATTGAACTCAATTTCTACCACTGCTCCCGACAATTCAGAAACCGGCGAAATACGAACCTCCTCCCCCTTTTTCGTCGCGCGCACAAGCGCCACCAGAGTCTCGTCCGCGTCGAGCGGCCCCACGCGCCACTGCTCCCCACCCACCTTGACCTTGCGGCCGCGGTTGCGGCGGAAGTGCCGCGCCTCGGTTAACGGCAGGTCCACTCCCGGGGTGGTCAACTCCAGGGTGTAGCCCGCGCCGAAGTTCACCTCACCGCGTTCCTCGGCATCGTCGAAAAGCGAAGAGAGCTCCTGCGACACCTCCTCGAGGTCGTCGAGCGTCGGATGCTCGTCAGAGTCCAGAGCGATGACCACCTGCGACTTCTTGCCCGCCTTGACCGTGCGGATCTTCTCAATGTCCATGCCGTAGGTGCGCGCAACCGGTTCAACCATGCGCTCGATTGCCTCGTTCGTGGGAAAAGCCATGCCGACCAACCTAGCGTGTAACGTGCAGCGCGTGAAGAAACTCCTCCTGCTGCCCGCCGCCGCGCTTTTGCTCACCAGCTGCACCGTGATTGACGTTGTGGGTCCACGCGCGAACGGCGAGATCATGGCGCTGGCGAAGCAGGCCTCCGCCGACTGGGTTTTCGGAGACCCCGCACGGGAGCAGTGGCGCGAGATGCGCAAGAAGCAAAGCGAGGAGCTGAAAGGGGAAGCGCGCAGGCTGTGCGGCGTGGACGCTTCCGGCGACACCCCCGCCTCCTGCGACGTGAGCTACGGCGACACGGACCTGCCCGCCACGGGTAACGCGGACGCGCTGCTCGAGCACACCGTCGCCGCCGCCGACAAGGTGCCGGCGGAGTCCGTGGACCTCATCGTCGCCCAGGCTATCGACGCACTCACGCTCTCCCCCGTCGACCTCGCGCCTGTCACCGAAACTGTCTCGAATGCCGCGGACACGGAAGCGGCCCACGAGCTGCTCGCCCGCGAAAACGCCATGTACTACGGTCTCGGCGTCGCACTCGCCTACGCCGATTCCGATCTGCGCGAGCGCGTCGGCGAGCTGCGCGAGGCATCCCACGAGCGCACCGCGGCGCTCGCCCGCGTGCTGGGCCCTGTCGAAGGCGCGGCCGACGAGGCCCTCGTCCCGGCCGCCGGCTACGACTTCGCCGAGGGCTACGCCGAGCCTGCGAACGCAGAAGAGGCCGCCCAGCTGGTGAAGACCATGCAGGACGACCTAGTCAAGCAGTGGCGCTACGCCGCCGCGCACGCGGAGTCGGCTACCTGGCGCGAGGATGCCATCAGGCTGGCCGCGCACGCGCAGCGGACGTAGGGCGCGAGCAAACGCCGCGGACTACCCCAGGCGTTCCGCTACGAGCTCCTGGACCTTGGCCACGATCTGGTCGGCCGGGACCTCGAGGGTCTCGCCGCCGCGGATACGCAGCTCCACGATGCCGTCGGCGAACGCGCGGCCCAGGATGACGATGAACGGCATGCCCAAAAGTTCGGCGTCCTTGAACTTCACGCCCGGGGAGACCTTCGGGCGGTCGTCGAAAAGCACCTCGAGGCCCGCGTCGGACAGCTCGGCGGTGATGCGGTCGCCTGCCTCAAGTGCTGCGGCATCCTTGTTCGCCACCGCCACGTGCACCTGATACGGGGCGATCTCCACCGGCCAGACCAGGCCCTTGTCGTCGTGGCGCTGCTCCGCGATCACCGCGAGCATGCGAGAGATGCCGATGCCGTAGGAGCCCATGGTGGGCACGGCGCGCTTGCCGTTTTCGTCCAGGATCTGCACGTCCATGGCCTCGGTGTACTTGCGGCCGAGCTGGAAGATGTGGCCCAGCTCGATGCCGCGGGCGAGCTCCACGGTGCCGTTGCCGGACGGCGACGGGTCGCCCTCCTTGATCTCGGCGGCCTCGATGTAACCGTCGACGGTGAAGTCGCGGCCCGCAACCAGGCCCACTACGTGCTTGCCCGGTGCGTCCGCGCCGGTGATCCAGCTGGTGCCGTCGACCACGCGCGGGTCCGCCAGCACGCGCACGCCGTTTGCCTGCAGCGCGCGCGGGCCGACGTAGCCCTTCACCAAGAAGTCGTGCTTGTCAAAGTCCTCGTCGCTGGCCAACTCAAACGTGGCCGGCTCAAGCGAGGCCTCCAGGCGCTTCTCGTCCAGCTCGCGATCGCCCGGGATGAGCACACCGACGAGCTGTTCGCCGAACGGCTCGCCGTCCTCATCCAGCGCGCGCGGGTCATTGACCTTCACCATCATGCATTTGAGGGTGTCGCAGGCTTCGGCGGTGTGGCCGTCGATAAGCACGCCCTGCCCCTTCGCCCACTCCACGAGCGCCGCAATGGTCTCGGAGGACGGGGTGTCGTGCTCAACCGCCTCCGGCAGGCCGTCGAACGCGCGCGGCTCCGGAGCCACAGTGGTCACGGCCTCCACGTTGGCCGCGTAATCGCCCGCGGTGGAGACGACGAAGGTGTCCTCGCCGTTGTCCGAGTACGCCAAAAACTCCTCGGACGCGGAGCCGCCCATCGCACCGGAGGTGGCCTTGCAGATCTCGTAGCGCAGCCCCACGCGGTCGAAGATGCGCTGGTAGGCGGCGCGGTGGTTGGCGTAGGACTGATCCAGGCCCTCATCGGACATGTCGAAGGAGTAGCTGTCCTTCATCACAAACTCGCGCCCGCGCAGGATGCCGGCGCGGGGACGCGCCTCGTCGCGGTACTTCGTCTGAATCTGGTACAGCGTGACCGGGAAGTCCTTGTAGGAGGAGTAAAGATCCTTCACCGCGGTGGTGAACATCTCCTCGTGCGTGGGCCCGAGCAGCATGTCCGCGCCCTTGCGATCCTTCAGGCGGAACAGGTCGTCCCCGTATTCGGCCCAGCGGTTGGTGGCTTCGTAGGGCTCGCGAGGAAGCAGTGCCGGGAAGAGCAGCTCCTGGCCGCCCATCGCGTCCATCTCCTCGCGGACCACGCCCTCGATCTTGCGCAGCGCGCGCAGGCCAAGCGGCAGCCAGGAGTACACGCCGGGGGCGGCGCGGCGCACGTAGCCTGCGCGCACCAGCAGCTTGTGGCTGGGCACTTCAGCATCGGCGGGATCTTCGCGCAGCGTGCGCAGGAACAGCGTGGACAGGCGTGTAATCATGGTTTGGCAGTTTACCGCTAGGGTTTTGCGCATGCTGATCGTCCTCCCGCCTTCTGAAACCAAAGCGCCCGGCGGCACCGACGCTGCAATGCAGCTGTCATTTCCGTCGCTCGATCCGGTGCGCACTTTGCTTCTCGACGCCCTCACGGCCACCGACGTCAACACCATGATGCGCGAGCTGAAAATCCCCGCCGGCAAGCACGCGGAAGCCGAGGAGAACCTCGCGTTGCGTTCCGCGCCGGTGATGCCGGCGATCCAGCGCTACACCGGGGTGCTCTACGACGCACTTGAGGCTGCGACCCTGTCCCCGGACGCGCTGTCGCGTCTGGCCGTGGGCTCGGCGCTGTTCGGGGTGGTGCGCGCGGGCGACCTCATCCCCCGCTACCGCGTCTCCGGCGGCTCCAAGCTCGGCGGGAAGACGATGAAGTCGTGGTGGGGCTCTGCCGTGACGGAGGTGTTGGCCGAGGAAGACTTCGTGGTGGACATGCGCTCCGGCGCCTACCAGCAGCTCGGGCCGGTGCCGGGAGCGCTGACTGTGCGGGTGGAGCAGGCCGATACGGGCAAGGTGGTCAGCCACTTCAACAAGCAGTACAAGGGCGAGCTGGCCCGCGCACTAGCTTCGCACGACGCCGCGTGTGCCGAAGACATCGCTGACATTGCCGCCGCAGCCGGGTTCGATGTTTCGGTCGACGGCGCGCTGCTCACCATGCGGGTGTAGTTATGGCTTCCAACTACCGCCGCTACGGCCTGGCCGCGCTGATCTACACCGCCGGGTTCGCCTACATCCTCCTGCGCTGGGACGTGATCCCCGACCCGGTGCCGATACACGTCGGCCCCACCGGCGAGGCGGACGGCTTCGCGCCGAAGACGCTGCTCACAACGACCCTGCCGATGATCATCGGCATCGCGGTAACGCTGATGATGCCGCTGTTTCTGCCGCCGAGATCGCTTGCCCGGAACACCGTCGACGTCTCCGGCGATGGCGCGCTGCCGTTTTCGGAGACGGTGGCCCGGCGCGTCGAGAAGCTTTGCGATGCCTCCGCAGACGTGGTGTCCAAAATCATCCTCTCGCTGGCGGCGTTGCTCACGGTGACGAACATCGGCATGGTAGTGCCGGATGTGGCCATCCCGTTCTGGCTGGAGATCGCGCTGTTGATCGGCTTCACCGTCTACGTGGTGGTTGTTGCGCTGCGCATGACGAACGCGAAGGACGGCATTGAACCGGACGCAGACGAGCAGGCCCGCAACGAGCGGTTGCGCTACCAGGGCGGCATGGGCACCTACTCGGCGCCGAACGACCCGATGCTCGCCGCCGTGCTGCCGTCGAACCCGGGCAAGATCGCGGTGAACACCGCGCACGCGCCGGGCAAACAGTATCTGCGCCGGGTAATCGTTGGCGTGGTGATGATCGTGGCAGTACCCATGGCCATTGGGGTGGCGATGTAGCGGACGTGCGCGTCCCGCGGGAACTCTATCGTTTTATCGGTTTATCGGCCGCGTGCGTTTTATCGGTTTATCGGTTGCGGTAGACTGACCAGCATGGATAACCCATTCCGCCCAACTTTCGGCGCCAGCCCGCTGGTGTGGGCCGGCCGCGCCACGGTACTCACGGACTTCGAGCGTGCTATTTCCGGCACTGTCGGTAACCCCGATCGCTCGATCCTCATCTCCGGCTCCAGGGGCATCGGCAAGACGGTGCTGCTCACCGAACTCGAGGACATTGCGGCACGACAGGGCTGGGTCGTACTCCGCGCCTCGGCCCGGGAGAAGATCGCCGAGTCACTCATGCAGTCCGCCATCCCGGAGGCGATCAACAGGCTGTCCCCGCCACAACGGCGCCGCATCACCGGCGTATCCGTCGCCGGCATCGGATCAGTACGCACCGACGTGGAATCCAACGACCCGGTGCCCCGGCTGACCACCCAGCTGCGCGAGCTCATCTCGCACCTGCGCGACACCGGAGTGCTCATCACCATCGACGAGGTGCAAGACGCCTCACCGGAAGACCTCACCCAGGTCGCGGTGGCCTACCAGGACCTCGTCCGCGACGACCTCCCAGTAGCCGTGGCCATGGCGGGCCTCACCCACGGCATCAACGCCCTGCTGGATCTGCCCGGCGCGACATTCCTGCGCCGCGCCCGGCACTACGAACTCGGCCCACTGACGTTGGAGGACGCCCACACCGCACTGGCGGAAACCGCGCGCGACGGCGGCCGGCCCTTCGACGACGCGCAGCGGGCCGCCGAATTCAGCAAGGGCTACCCCTACCTCGTGCAGCTTGTCGGCTTTCTGTCCTGGGAGGCCGCGGACGAGCTCGGCTCGGACCGTCTCGACGCCCATGCCGTCTCCGCCGCGATCCCGCGCACGCTTGAACGCCTGGGTGTGCAGGTCCACCAACCTGCGTTGCGCGACGTCCCGGCACGGCAGATGGACTACCTCCAGGCTATGGCTGCGATCGAGGAAGAAACCGGTGGCGCCGAAATTGCGTCTTCCGCGCTGGCTGAACGGCTCGGCCGCCCCGCCACCTCCTTGTCGGACATCCGCGCCCGGCTTATTGCCCGTGACCTCATCACACCTGCCGGCTGGGGGCTTATCGAGTTCGCCCAGCCCTACCTGGGGCAATACCTCCGCGACCGCGGCCGCCCGCAGCGAATTAGCTAACGCGTACCCCCTGCGGAAGGTAGCGTTCGAACCATGGCCTTCCAGACCACCATCGACACCGCCCGCGCCCTCCTCACCGACGTCTCACACATTGAGGTCTTCACCGGCGCTGGCATGAGCGCCGACAGCGGCATCGCCACCTACCGCGACGCCCAGACCGGCCTGTGGGAGAACGTGGACCCGCAGGACATGGCGTCCATCGACGCGTGGCACAACGATCCGGACACCATGTTCGCCTGGTACCTCTGGCGCGCCCACCTCGCGCAACAGGCGGAGCCGAACGCGGGCCACGTTGCCGTCGCTAAGTCGCCGAAGACGACGGTGACCACACAAAACATCGACAACCTCCACGAGCGCGCAGGCAGCAAGGATGTCGTCCACCTGCACGGCTCACTGTTCGACTTTCGCTGCTCGCTTTGCGACGAAAACTTCGCCCAGCCCATCGACCTCCCCAAAGAACCCGTTGAGGCAATCACTCCCCCGGCCTGCCTGGAATGCGGCGGGCCAGTGCGCCCAGGGGTGGTCTGGTTCGGCGAGGCCCTGCCCCAGGCCGAGTGGAAAGAGGCGGAGCGCCGCATGCGCACCGCGGACGCGCTGGTGATCGTGGGCACGTCCGGGGTGGTCTACCCCGCCGCCGGCCTGCCGCTAATGGCGCACGCCCGCGAAATCCCCATCATCGAGGTCACCCCGATGCGCACGGACCTGTCCCACCTGGCCGACGTGGTCATTGAGGACACCGCCGCCAACGCCCTGCCTGCCCTTTTGGGCTAGTAGTGGTACCGCGCCTGGAGGATCACGAGATCCCCATCCGCAACCATGTACACCAGGCGGTGTTCCTGAGTGATGCGCCTTGACCACGCACCGTCAGCGCCATATTTCAGCGGTTCAGGCTTGCCAATCCCATCAAACGGTGCGCGAAGCGTGTCACGGAGCAGTTGATTTACACGCTTGAGTGTCTTCTTATCGTTGGTTTGCCAATACAGGTAGTCGTCCCACGCATCAGCGGTCCACACCAACCGCATTACCCGTCCAGATCGATGTCGTGTTCAGCAAACTTTCCGTTGAGCGCGTCGTCATAGGACCGTGCGAGTCGGCGCGCATTCTCTCGAGACTTGAACAGGTACGCCGTTTCTACCCATGCCTCGTAATCTTCCGCAGCCATCAAAACGGCGTTCCCGTGACGAGAGACAATCTCAACCGCGTCACGGTCTGTATTCACCCGTTCAATGAGCGGGTACAGCGTTCGTCGTGCCTCAGATGCGCTGATTGACATAGCGCCCTCCTTCATGTGGTACCGCCAAACGGTACCACAATTACTTTCTAGCCCGGAGCACCGTGAAGGTTGTATCCCGCGCGATCTGCTCCACGGATGCGAATCTACGCTCCACCTCGCCGCGGTAACGCAGGTGGGAGTTGTGCACCACATACAGCGCACCGCCGGGTGCGAGTAGGCGCACGGAGGCGTCGAGGAGGTGCTGCACGAGGGTGGCGTCGACGGTGGTGCCGTCGTGGAACGGCGGGTTCAGCGCGATCGTGTCGAAGGACGCATCCGGCAAGCGTGAGCCGGCGTCGTCCCACGTCGCCTCCAACCCGATAGCGCGCGCGGAGAGCACCGCGTCCGCGTCGGCGTCCGTGGCCACGCCGCCCATCCCCCGGGTGACCGAGCCGTTGCCGCAGCCCAGATCGAGCAGGCGACCAGTCTCGGCGGGCAGGCAGGAGCGAAGCAGCTCCCCGCCCCTGTCCGGCTTCGCGCCGGAGAAGACACCGCCGACGGCGACCAGGCCGTCGCCAAGCAATGGCTCATAGACCACCTCCCGTGGGCCGGAGGCGACAAGGCAACGGAACTTGCCGCGGCCAAGCGAGGCTGCAACGCCGGTGAATGATTCGCCAAGCACCGTGTTCATGCTGCGTGCGAGGTGCTTGTTGTTCGCGCCGAGTGCGACCCGCACGTCGTCGAAACCCGCGCCCGCGATGGAACGCGCCAGATAGTCGAGCCGGGCGAGCGACTTGGGCATCTCCCCGACCGCGACCGCGGAACCGGTTGCGCCGGTCAAGAACTCGTCGAGCCGCACATCACCCGCGATCTCGGCGCCCATTGCCGACGCCTCCTGGCTACGCGCGAAGTCCGAGTCCAGAAATAGCACCGGCGCGCCCGTCGCCACCGCCGCGCGGGTGAGATCCAGCGTCGGGTCGTGGCAGATGAGCACCGCCTGGCGGTCCCCCTCCCCCAGACCCTGGGAACTAGATCCTGTCATCGGCCGATTTTTGCCAGCTCCCAGGGTTTGGCTCCCAGGGTATGCAGAAGTAGCGGGCCCAACGAACGCCGAGTCCCCGAACGCCACATCCCAGATCAAGCTATCCAGCGTGCGCAAGGCCTGCGACCTCCCCCACCACGTACACGGCCGGCGCCGCGACGCCCTCGGCCTCCATCACGTCGGCCAAGCTCGCCGCGGTGGCGAAGTACACCCGCTGCGCGTCCGTCTCGCCCTCCTGGATCACGGCGGCGGGCGTCGCACCATCCAAACCGGCCTCCACCAGCGCCGTCGTGATTGCGCGCACGTTGCGCACGCCCATCACCACCACGATCGTGCCGCCGACGCGAGCCAGCGCGCCCCAGTCCACCAGCGACTTCTCGTGTCCCGGCGGCAGGTGCCCGGATACCACCGTGAACGCGTGCGTGACTCCGCGCTGGGTCACCGGCACCGAAGCGGCGGCCGGCACCGACACCGCCGATGTCACGCCCGGCACCACCGAGCACTCCAGCCCAGCGGCAGCGCACGCTTGCAGCTCCTCGAAGCCGCGCCCGAACACGTACGGGTCGCCGCCTTTGAGCCGTACGACATGCTTGCCGGTGCGTCCATAGGCAACCAGCATCTCGTTGATGCGCTCCTGCGCCACCTGCTTCGCGTACGGCAGCTTGGCTACGCCCACGACTTCCTTGCCGGTTAAGTCCAAAAAGCTCTCCAGCTCAGCGGCGGGGCCGAGGTGGTCGGCGAGGATGACGTCGGCAGCCTCGAGTGCGCGCAGTCCGCGGAGAGTCAGCAGGTCCCACGCGCCTGGGCCGCCGCCTACGAGTGTGATGTGGCCGGTAGTCATAGCCAATCAGTTTAGGGTGGAGCCATGAATCACCCCCAGCTCGCCCACACGCTCGCCGAGGCCCTGCCGGAGTTCGCGCACGCAGAGCCCGGCACGAAGTTTGAGAACCCGCAGCTTGTCGCGCTGAACGAGCCGCTTGCAGAGGAACTCGGGCTCGATGTCGCATGGCTCAAGTCTGACGACGGCCTGAGGTTTCTCTCCGGCGCCTCCGGCGGCCACGCCATGGCGTACGCGGCGCATCAGTTCGGTCAGTTCGTGCCATTGCTTGGCGACGGCCGCGCCCTCCTCCTCGGCGACACCGCCGGATATGAGATCCAGCTCAAGGGCTCGGGCCTGACTACGTTTTCGCGCCCGGGCACGGACGGGGTGGGGGCGATCGGGCCGATGCTGCGCGAACACCTCGTCTCCACGTTCATGCATGCGGTCGGCGTGCCCACCACCCGCTCGCTTGCGGTGCTGTCCACCGGCGGCACCGTGATCCGCCAAAACGGCGCGGTCCCGGGCGGCATCGTGGTGCGAGTGGCCAAGAGCCACCTGCGCGTGGGCACGGTGCAATACGCCGCGACACAGTCGGAGGAGCTGACGCGGAAGGTGGTCGAGGCCGCAGGCTTCGACACCGCCGAGGAGATGCTGCGCACCGTCACCCGCCGCCAGTTCGACCTGGTGGCGCACTGGATGCGCCTGGGCTTCGTCCACGGGGTGATGAACACCGACAACGTGGCGCTGTCGGGCGAGACCATCGACTACGGGCCATGCGCGTTCACCGAGCGTTTCGACGGCTCCGCGAGCTTCTCCTCCATCGACCGGCAGCGGCGCTACGCGTTTGGCAACCAGCCCAACATCATCGCCTGGAACATGGCGCGGCTGGCGGAGGCGCTCTATCCCCTCCTCGGCGCGGACAAGGTCGACGAGTACGTCAAATCCGTCCAACCAGCCTGGGACGAGGCGTGGGCGAAGTGGATCGGAAGCGACCACGACGGTCTCAACGCCGCCGCCGACATCACCACCTACAACCGCGAACACGGCATCAACGGTGAGCCCGGCCCCATCTTCATCCCCCGCAACCAGATGCTGCAGGAGGCTATCGACGCCGCCGAACTCCGCGGCGACTACGCCCCGTACAACGAGCTGCTCGCCGCGGTGAGCGACCCGTACAACGAAAAAGCCGGGCCCGAATGGATGGCCCGGCCTGAAGGGCAGCTGCCCTTTGTCACCTTCTGCGGCACATAAGGTGCGCTACAGGGTGTTTTCGTCCGTGTCCAGCCCCAGCGTCTTCTGGGTCCACGCCCACTGTTCGTCGTAGGTGGCCTCGTCGCGCTTGAGGGACTTGCCGTAGGTGGGGAACATTTCGTGGAGCTTGTCGCCCCAGTCGATCATGTGCTCGCCGAAGCAGCGCTCCAAAAGCTCGATCATGGCGGCCGGGGTGATGGACGCACCCGGGGATGCGCCGAGCACGCCGGCGATGGTGCCGTTCTGGTCGTTGACCAGGGCGGTGCCGAACTCCAGGGTGCCGAAGCGCGGGGCGGCGGCCGGCTTGATCACCTGCACGCGCTGGCCGGCGACTACGACCTCCCAGTCCTTGCCGTCTGCTGCCGGGTAGTACTCGTGCAGCATGTCCACCTTACCGTCGAAGTCGCGGAAGACTTCCTGCACCAGGTACTTCACCAGGCCGATGTTGGTGGCGGCCACGCCGAGGTAGGACGGGATGTTGTCCGGGCGGATGGACTTGAACAGGTCCAGGTAGGAGCCTTCCTTGAGGAACTTCGGGCTCCAGCCGCCGTAGGGGCCGAACAGGAGAGATTCCTTGCCGTCGACCACGCGCAGGTCCAGGTGCGGCACGGACATCGGCGGGGCGCCGACCTTGGCCTTGCCGTAGACCTTGGCCTTGTGCTGCTGCACCAGTTCCTGGTTGTCGGTCTTGAGCCACATGCCGGAGATCGGGAAGCCGGCGTAGCCGTGCACCTCGGGCACACCTGCCTTGCGCAGCAGGTCCAGGGCGTAGCCGCCGGCGCCGACGAAGACGAAGCGGGCGCGCACGACCTGCTTGTCGCCGGTGTGGACGTTTTTGACCGTGACCTTCCAGAAGTTGCCCTCACGCTTGATGTTGGTCACTTCGCGGCCGTAGCGGATCTCGGTTCCGTTGCGCTTCGCGGCGTCGAGGAACTGCCCGGTCAGGGAACCGTAGTTGATGTCGGTGCCCACGTCGGTCCAGGAGATGGCCACCGGCTCGGCGTCGAAGTCGCGGCCCTGGGACATCAGCGGCAGCTTCTCCGCGAAGGTTTCGCGGTCATCCGCGAACTGCATGTTGGGGAACATGTGGTTTGCGGAGAGTTTGTCGTAGCGCTTGCGCAGGTAGTTGATCTGGTCTTCGCCCTGTGCGAAGGACACGTGCGGCACGGGGTTGATGAAGGCGCGCGGATCCGTCAGCACACCGTTTTCCACCTGGTAGGACCAGAACTGGCGTGACAGCTGGAACTTCTCGTTGATGTTCATCGCCTTGGAGACATCAATGCGGCCCTTTTTCTCAGGCGTGTAGTTCAGCTCGCACAGCGCGGAGTGGCCGGTGCCAGCGTTGTTGAAGGGGTAGGAGGACTCCTCGGCAGGACCGTCGAGCCGCTCGAAGATCATCTGGGACCAGTCGGGTTCCAGCTCGTGCAGCATCGAGCACAGTGTGGCGCTCATGATGCCGGCGCCGACGTGCAGGATGTCCACCTCGTCCGCGTACTTCTTACCACCGTTGTCAGACATGCGTAGTCATCCTTTGATGTTTATCGACTTTTGGGAGTGATGCCCATATTACGTCCCCTTCCCCGCCAAGGTGCAAAGGCTTGTCGACGACCACAGGTGCCCACCGTCCGCAGAAAAGTATCATCGGCCGCATGAGTGACACCACGCATCAGCTTGATTGGCAACCCGACCCGCTCGGCGACGGATTCGAGCAGGTAGTTCTCCCCCAGGGAAAGGACCCGGATAGTCGAACTCGCGTGGATGCGGTGCTGGTGCGGGACAAGCGCGCGTTGCAAAGCAAAAGCCCCCAAAAGCCCGCGGTGCTGTGGGTGCACGGCATGTCCGACTACTTTTTCCAGTCCCACGTCGCCGACGAGTTCACCCGGCACGGGTACCCGTTTTACGCGCTGGACCTGCGGCGTTGCGGGCGCGCACTGAGGAAGGGTCAGCGCGCCCACTTCGCCCTTGCCATGAGCCGGTATTTCCCCGAGCTCACCCAGACGCTGGAGATCCTCGCCGCGGAGCACGGCTCGGTGGTGGTGCTGGCGCATTCCACCGGCGGGCTGATTGTGCCGCTGTGGGCGGACCACCTGCGCCGCGAGCAGCCTGCCGAGCATCAAAAGCTCGCCGGCATGATCTTGAACAGCCCGTGGTTGGACATGCAGTTTCCGAAGTGGCAGGTGGCCGCGCTCAAACCGGTGTTGAATGTCTTCGGCACGATCTTCCCGTCGCTGCCGCTGCTGCAGCGCGGCGAGGGCACCTACGGAAAGTCCATCCACAAGGACTTCCACGGCGAGTGGGAATTCAATACGCAGTGGAAGCCGATCGACGGGCACCGCAAGTACTTGGGCTGGATCCGGGCGGTGATTAAGGGGCAGGAACAGATCCACGCCGGGGACGTTGACACTGGTGTGCCGACGCTGACGCTGTGTTCTTCGCATTCCTATCTCGGCGAGGAGTACTCCCCCGCTGCCGACACTGCTGACACGGTGCTGGATGTCGACCAGATTCAGCGCTGGGCGCCAACGCTCTCTGACAACGCAGACCTGCAGGTCATCGATGGCGCCCGGCACGACGTGTTCCTGTCCGAGCGCCACGCCCGCGAGGCCGCATTCAAGGCCGTATTCGGGTGGCTCGACGGCCAGGAATTCGCCCAGTAACGTCCATACGCGAAACACACATATATATAGAGGAGAAGACCATGCCCGCTCACAGAAGCGATTTGCAGGACGCCACACACTACGACCTGATCATTGTGGGGACGGGTTCAGGAAACTCCATTCTCACTCCTGACTTCGACGACAAAAACGTCGCGATTGTGGAGAAAGGCGCGTTCGGGGGCACATGCCTCAACGTCGGCTGCATCCCCACCAAGATGTACGTACTTGCCGCAGAGCAGGCGTACGCGGCGCGCGAGGCCGGAAAGCTCGGCATTGATCTGGAGTACAAGGGCGCAGACTGGCCCGGCATTGTCGAGCGCGTCTTTGACAACCGCATCGACCTGATCGCCAAGGGCGGTGAGGATTACCGCCGCAACGGCTGCTCCAACGTCACGGTCTACGACGTGGAAGCGCGCTTCGTCGGCCCCAAGACGCTATTGACCGGCCGCGGCGGGACCGAAGAGCTCATCACCGCCGACACGGTGATCCTTGCCGCCGGCGCCCGCCCGTTCATTCCGGAATGGGCACACGATGTCACATTCCACACCAACGACGACATCATGCGCCTCGAGCGCCAGCCGGAGTCGCTGACCATCGTCGGCGGCGGGTTCATCGCGATGGAGTTCGCGCACGTTTTTGATGCCCTGGGCACCGAGGTAACCATCATCAGCCGCTCACAGTTGCTGCGGCAGCTGGACCAGGACCTCGCGGAGCCGTTCAACAAACTCGCCGACGAGCGCTACACGGTCCACATTGGCCGCACGGTCACTTCCGCTTCCGAGGACAGCGACGGTGTCACGCTCACGCTCGACGACGGCACCACGGTCACCTCCGAAGCCCTCCTGATCGCCACGGGCCGTATCCCCAACAGCGACACCCTCGACGTCACCGCTGCCGAGATCGAAACGCACGAAGACGGACGCGTCGCCGTCGACGAGTTCGGCCGCACCACCGCGGACGGAGTGTGGGCGCTCGGCGACCTGTCTTCGCCATATCAGCTCAAGCACGTGGCCAACGCGGAGCAGCGCGCCGTGACACACAACGTGCTCAAGACGTGGGCAGGTGAAGACGATTCCACGATGGTGCCGATGCCGCACGATCACGTCCCGTCGGCGATCTTCACCCACCCGCAGATCGCGACGGTGGGGATGACCGAGCAAGAAGCTGTGGACGCGGGCTTCGACGTCACGGTGAAGCTGCAAAACTACGGCGACGTGGCATACGGCTGGGGCCTGGAGGACTCCACCGGCGTGGTGAAGCTGGTGGCCGACCGCCAAAGCGGCCAGCTTTTGGGGGCTCACTACATGGGCCCACAGGCATCCACCTTGATCCAGCAAATGGTTACCGTGCTCGCATATGAGCTGGATTTGAGGGACTTCCCGCGGTCTCAGTACTGGATCCACCCGTCGCTGGCAGAGGTGACCGAAAACGCGATCCTCGGCCTCGACCTGACGTTCAAAGAAGTCTAAACCTCTGCTTCACCCCTCTTTCGGGGGAACGCGTAAAAAGGCATGACCTTTTCGGCACACGTGGCGAAAAGAGCACGTGAGAGATATTTGGATTAGCCCAATTTTTTCAGCCAACACCAAGCTTTCCAACCTTTGGATGAACTTTTGAAAATTTTTCAGCGCCAACTTGCATACGGCTGGAAGTGTTCGGCTATTGTCGGTTCAGACACCGGGACCGAGCCCACCGGGCTTGCTATCGGTCCTAGGAGCTCAATGCCCCTGGGATTCTTTGAATTCCACCCGGACGTCGTGCAAGAACTATCAGAGAAGGATTTCGTTTCATGCGTAATTTCCGTAAGGCAGCCCTCGCCGGCGCAACCGCCGTCGCTGTGGCATTCGGCTCCACCGCAGTCGCAACCGCAGCAGAGCAGACTGACGCTGACCAGGCCACCGAGACCGTCACCGTCCAGGAGAAGCCGACCGAGGGCGACGGCTCCCTGTCCTCCCGCATCGGCGCTGGCCTCGAGGGCGATCAGACCGCATACGGCCCGGCCATCTTCGGCTCCTCCAAGGGTTCCGAGGAGGGCGAGAAGGAGACCTACGAGCAGCAGCCGGCATGGGCTAAGGTCTTCCACGCTCTCTCGATCTTCACCGCTGTGTCCGCCCTCGTTGGCCTGGTCGTCGGCCCGGCGTACAACTTCGTCGTCCACGGCCCGTTCAACGCCTAATTGCGGTTTTCCGCGATCTAATCCCCCATTACACCTGAAAGAAGGATTGCAATGCGTAACTTCCGCAACGCTGCTGTCGCAACCGCGACCGCGATCACTCTCGCCGCTTCCGGCACCTCCATCGCACTGGCAGAGACCACCGATGCTGCAGACGCTTCCGACCGCGAGGTGACCCACACCGGCGGCCAGTCCTCCGTGGCATTCCAGGGCACCAAGCAGGAGGGCGACAAGTCCTTCGGCGAGGTCATCTCCGACGGCACCAAGGGCGTCTTCGACGGCAAGGGCTCCTCCCACTACGTCACCAAGAAGGATGCTGAGACCCGTTTCGACATCCGCGACGCCGCTGGCAAGGAGACCAACGTCGAGAACATGCCGCAGTGGGCACGTCTCTGGGTTGACGGCACCATCGTCGCTGGCATCGGCGCCATCGTCGGCCTGGTCATCGCTGGCATCAACTACGCTTCCTACAACGGCTGGATCCAGCTGCCGAACTTCAACTTCTAAGTTGAAAGCTCGCCTGTAGGGCGTAAGCAAAACCCGCTGCATCCGTGCAGCGGGTTTTCTCGTTACTAACTCATATGAAAGCTCCCGCGGGGCAGAGTGGATGCTGCCTCGCGGGAGCTTTCAGCGGTTCTACTCCCCCAGCATGTGCTGCCCGGTGGCGACGTCCGCGTCCGGGATGGTGAGGATCTCATTGCCGTCGTCGGTGATCACGATGGTGTGCTCGAACTGGGCGGTGTACTCCCCGTCGACGTTTTGCACCGTCCAGCCGTCGTCCCACACGCGGTACGGCAGCTCGCCGAGGTTGATCATGGGCTCGATGGTGAGCGTCATACCGGGCTCGAGGATGTCCGTGTAGGCGTCGGAATCGTAGTGCAGCACCACCAGGCCGTTGTGGAAGGTGGTTCCCACACCGTGGCCGGTGAAGTCCGTGACCACGTTGTAGCCGAAGCGCTTGGCGTAGGACTCGATCACGCGGCCGATCACGTTGATCTGGCGGCCGGGCTTCGCCGCCTTGATGCCGCGCATCGTCGCCTGGTAGGTCCTATCCACCAAGTCCTTGTGCTCCTGCGCCACTTCGCCGGCGAAGAACGTGGCGTTGGTGTCGCCGTGCACGCCACTCTTGAAGGCGGTGACGTCGATGTTGACGATGTCGCCTTCCTGGATCACCGTGGTGTCAGGGATGCCGTGGCAGACAATTTCGTTCAGGGAGATGCAGCAGGACTTCGGGTACCCGCGGTAGCCCAGCGTCGACGGGTAGGCACCGTGCTCCACCAAGTAGTCGTGGACGATTCCGTCGATCTCATCGGTGGTTTTGCCCGGGGCCACAGCGGCGCCAGCGAGGGCGAGCGCGTTCGCCGCGATCTTCGAGGCCTCACGCATCGCCTCGATGGTCTCAGCGGTCTGGATCAACGGCTCGCCGACGTTCTCCTGGACCTCGTCCTTCCATGCGTACTCGGGGCGCTCAATGGTCTTTGGCACCTTGCGCTCTGGGGTGGGTTTTCCTGGGGTGAGTAGGCCTCGGTTATTCATGTCCCCAATGGTAGACCTGCGGTCAAACAGGGCCCGAGCATCCCTCAGGGGGAATTACTCGGCCGGAGCGTCCAGGTTCAGCAGCATCCGGTCCGACAGTGCCACAGCGGCCTCAGAACCGCCGCCGAGCACCACCAGGGTGGCGAAGGCGATGTCATCGTCGGCCCGGTAGCCGGTGAACCAGGAATGGGAGCCGCCGTTGATCTCGGCCTCGCCGGTCTTGCCGCGGATATCGCCGCCCGCGGTGAACGCGCTCGCCGTGCCGCCAGGTCCGGTGACCGCAGCCATCATCTGGCGCAGCTCCTCGGCCGCCTGTGGGTCCATCGGCGGGGCTTCGCCGCTCAGCTTCGTCTCCTCACCCTCCACCAGGTACGGCACAGGCAACGAGCCGCGCGCGGCAGCTGCGGACACCAGCGCCATTCCGAACGGACTAGCCAGATCGAGGCCCTGGCCGTAGCCGGCCTCCGTGCGGTCCAGCGGCTCCACGCCCTCCGGGATGGAACCGGTGATGGTCTCCACACCGGGGATTTCCATGTCCAAGCCCAAACCGAACTGCTTGCCAATGTCCTGCAACTCGCCGGGCGCCAGTTTCGTGGATATGTCCGCGAACGTGGTGTTGCACGAGCGCGCGAACGCGGTCTCCAACGGCACGGTGCCCATACCGAAGCCCGCGTAGTTGGTGACGGTACGTCCGTAGATGTTCATCGTGCCGGGACACGGCACCGGCGAACCAGGGATAAGCCCCTGTTTTGTCAGCCCGGCAAAGGCGGTGAGGACCTTAAACGTCGAGCCCGGCGGGTACTGGCCCATCGTCGCCAGGTTGCCGCCGGCGTCCGCGGCCGGTGTCTGCGCAATGGCCAGGATTCCGCCTGTGGACGGCCGAATGGCCACGATCATGGCCTGCTGGCCGGCAACAGGCTCCAAGGCCATCTCCGCGGCGCGCTGGATGCGGTGATCCAGGCTGATGTGCACCGCCGGAGCCGGTGCGGCGTCCTGGCGTTTGATCTCCTCGTAGGAGGCGCCGTTTTCGTTGACCACGTCGACGCTCCAGCCGGTATCGCCCTGCAGGTCGTCGCGCACCAGCTCGCCCACGCGCGCCATGATGTCGGGCGCAAACTCCGGTTGCGCATTGACCATCGCGGCCTCCTCGTTGAGCCGCACGCCGGGCTCACCGGCCAGTGCAGCCTCGAACGCGTCTTTGGCGGGCGCAGGCACCACCGCAATGGAGTATGTGCCGGAGGCGTCCTGTAGCTCCTTAGCTACCTCCTCCTCGTCACGCAGGGGCACGCCGCGATCCACCTCGTGGGCTTTCGCAAGTGCTGCGCTGATACCGGCGGCCGCTGCCCCGACGCTGCGCATTTCCTCCGTGTCCACCAGCACGCGGTACGCGGTGCCGGGCTTGAGCAGCTCCACCCCGTCGGAGGAGACCACGCTCGCCTGCGACGGCGCCACTGCGCGCAGCTCCAAGTGCTGGTTCGCGCCCAGCCGCGGGTGCAGCACAGACGGCTGCCAGCGCACGTTCCATTCGTTGCCGCTCTGCGTCAGCGTCATCTGCGCCTGGTACGTCAGATCCCGCTCTCCAGGCAGGTCCCAGCGCAGCTCGTACGTGGCTGTGGCCAGGTTGTCGTCCTGGGTGACGTCGATAAGCGAGGCGTTCAAGCCCTCCGCCTGCAGCCCACCCCACGTGTCGTTCAGGGAGGTTTCGGCGGCGGAGGCATCGTCGATAAGCGAAGAGTTCACCTCGCGCTTCTCCAGCGCGCTGAGAAAATCGGAGGCGGCGGGTTCGGCGTCGTTGGGGCGCGGGGTGCAACTGCTTATCGACGCCGCCAGCGCCACCACCGCAACCCCCGCGACACGGCGACGCAGCATGCTAGTGGGTGACCTTGACCTCGGCCTTAGCGCCTGCGACCTCCTCGAGGCCCTCCTCTTCGGCGATGCGCTGCGCGTAATCAATGAGCGTTTCCACGATCTTGGACTCCGGCACGGTCTCCACGACCTCACCCTTGACAAAGATCTGGCCCTTGCCGTTGCCGGACGCCACACCGAGGTCGGCGTCGCGCGCCTCGCCCGGACCGTTGACAACGCAGCCCATCACGGCAACGCGCAGCGGGAACTCCATGCCGTCCAGGCCAGCAGTGACCTCCTCGGCGAGCTTGTACACATCCACCTGGGCGCGGCCGCAGGACGGGCAAGAGACGATCTCCAGCTTGCGCGGGCGCAGGTTCATCGACTGCAGGATCTGGTCGCCGACCTTGATCTCCTCCACCGGATCCGCGGACAGGGACACGCGGATGGTGTCGCCGATGCCCTGCGAGAGCAGCGCGCCGAAGGCCACGGAGGACTTAATCGTGCCCATGAATTTCGGGCCCGCCTCGGTCACGCCGAGGTGCAGCGGGTAATCGGTCTTCTCCGCCAGCTGGCGGTACGCCTCCACCATGAGCACCGGGTCGGAGTGCTTGACGGAAATGGCAATGTCGCCGTAGCCGTACTCCTCGAACAGCCCGGCCTCGTAGATTGCGGACTCCACCAGCGCTTCCGGGGTGGCCTTGCCGTACTTCTCCAGCAGGCGCTTGTCCAGGGAGCCACCGTTGACGCCGATGCGGATCGGGATACCCGCGTCACCCGCAGCCTTGGCCACCTCCTTAACGCGGCCGTCGAACTCCTTGATGTTGCCCGGGTTCACGCGCACCGCCGCGCAACCGGCGTCGATGGCCGCGAAGATGTACTTCGGCTGGAAGTGGATGTCCGCGATCACCGGGATCGGCGACTTCGCAGCAATAGCCGGCAGGGCTTCCGCGTCCACTGTCTTCGGGCAGGCCACTCGCACGATGTCGCAGCCCGCGGTGGTCAGCTGTGCGATCTGCTGGAGCGTGGCGTTAATGTCGTGCGTCTTGGTCGTGGTCATGGACTGCACAGAAATCGGGTGATCCGAACCGACGCCGACATCGCCCACCATCAGCTGACGGGTCTTGCGGCGCGGAGCCAAAGTCGGTGCCGGGCCTTCGGGCATGCCTAATCCGATGGGGGTGTTCATGGTGGCTAACTCTAGCACCGTCAGCCAAAAATTCGGACGGGGTTGACCACGTCCGCGGCCATGACCAACACACCGACACCGAGCAGCAGCGCAGCCATGGCGTACGTCAAGGGCATGAGCTTTTCATAGTTCGCGGGAGCGCCTGGGCCGAGGCCACGGAGACGTCGTAAAGCATCGCGAATCTTTTCATACAGCACCACCGCAATGTGCCCGCCGTCCAGCGGCGGCAGCGGCACAAGATTGAACAGCGCGAGGAAGAAGTTCAGGCTGGCCAGCATCATCCAGAACGCAGACCACATATCCTGCTCCACCAGCTCGCCGCCGGTGCGCGAGGCGCCGATGACGCTGACTGGGCCTTCGATGTCGCGCTCCGCGCCGAAGATGGAGGCCACAACGCCCGGGATCTTCGCCGGGAACGACGCGATGCCGTCCACCGTCGCGCGCAGCATTTGGCCGGTGAACCGGAAGGTTGCAGGCACCGCTTCCGCCGGGCCGTACTGCTTCACCGCGTCGGCTGAGACGATGCCCACCGCGCCCTGGGTGACGTGCTCGCCGGTGGCCGGGTCGATGCGCTCAACCTCGGCGACTGGCACGTCGAGGGTGAGGGTTTCTCCGTCGCGCAGCACCTCGAGGCGCACGGTTTCGCCGGGCTGCTTAGCGACGGCATCCCGCAACTGTCCGAACTGCTCAATCTCCTGCCCGTCAAGGGCCACCAGCGTGTCGCCGACCTGGACACCGGCCTCGCCCGCCGGGCCCGCGCCGGAGCACTCCCCCAGCGTGTCAGCGTCCACCTGATCGGCGACGCACACCGTCTGGCCCACCCGCGGGGTGAAGTCCGCGTCCGGATTCGGGATGCCGGAGGAAACAGCCACAAAGTAGGTGATGACCACGCCGATGAGCAGGTTCATCACAATGCCGCCGGCGAGCACCGCGATGCGCTGCCAAGCCGGCTTGTTCACCATCGCGTGCGGCTCCTCCTCCGGCGTGAGGGGATCCATCGCAGTCATGCCCGCGATGTCGCAAAAGCCACCGAACGGCAGCGCGGCAAGGCCGTACTCGGTGTGGCCCTTGGTGGTCGACCACACCGTGGGGCCAAACCCAATGAAATAGCGTCGCACGCGCATGCCAAAGGCACGGGCAGTGAACATGTGCCCGGCTTCGTGCAGCGCAATGGACGCGGCGATCGCGAACGCGAACGCCAGAATGCCTAGCGCACCCACAGAACCCCTAGTGCGCTACTTGTGCGCGAGGCGCTCGACAACGGCCTCCGCGCGCTCGCGAGCGCGGGACTCGGTGCGCAGGACCGCGTTGACATCGGCCGGTGTCTCCGCGAAATCATCCGCCTTCTCGAGGACCTCGGCGATGGTATCCACAATGTACGGGAACTTGATGCGGCCTGCTACGAACGCGTCGACAGCAACCTCGTTGGCTGCGTTGTAGATCGCCGGGTACGGCTCGCCCTTCGCCGCCGCCTTGCGGGCCAGCTTCACCGCCGGGAACGCTTCCTCATCCAACGGCTCGAAGGTCCACTCGAAGGCCTGTGAGAAATCCAAGGCAGGCTGCGCGTCCGGGATGCGGTTTGGCCAGTTCAGCGCGTGGGAGATCGGCAGCATCATCGACGGCGGAGACGCTTGGGCAATCGTGGCGCCGTCGGTGAACGTCACCATGGAGTGGACGATGGACTGCGGGTGGACCGTGACGTCGATGTTGTCCGGCTCGACGTTGAACAGCAGCGATGCCTCAATCAGCTCAAGGCCCTTGTTCACCATCGTCGCGGAGTTCAGCGAGTTCATCGAGCCCATAGACCACGTCGGGTGGGCGACGGCCTGCTCGTAAGTGACGTCCATCAGCTCCTCGCGAGAGTTGCCGCGGAATGGGCCACCGGAGGCGGTGAGCACGAAGCGGGCCACTTCCCCGCGGTCGCCGGAACGCAGCGACTGGGCCATCGCGGAGTGCTCCGAATCCACCGGGACAATCTGTCCGGGTTTCGCTGCATCCAGCACGAAGCGGCCGCCAGCGACGAGCGACTCCTTGTTAGCCAGCGCCAGCGTCGCGCCGGCCTTCAGCGCGGCGAGGGTCGCCGGCAGACCTGCGGAGCCGACTAGCGCGTTGAGCACCAGGTCCGCCTCCTGCGACTCCACCAGAGCCGCAGCGCAGGCATCGCCGGTGATAACGAAGCCGCCGAGCGCCTTCGAAACCTTCTTGGCTCCCTCCAGATCGCGCACGGCAACCTGGTCGGCGCTGAGGCCGAAATCGCGGGCTTGCTCAATAGCCCGCTCCGGGTTGGTTCCACCGGTGGCGATGCCGACCACGTTGAATTGGTCTCTATGTTTTCGAATGACATCGATCGCCTGAGAACCGATAGAACCTGTCGAGCCCAAGATGATTACATTCTTCACGCAACTATTGTGACATGAAACAGCACATTCTGGCACTGTGCGGGCATAATCCCGTGGACTGTGGTGCGAAAGTTTGAACACATTGGGGGTGAGAAGTCCCCTTTGGTCAACCCAGTGTGCGATGATAGGCGCTGAAAGTTTTACCAATCTTGGCAACCGCTAACCAGGCTTTGAAGGAGCATTCCAGTGGCCCACGCGAAGGACAACGCACCCCAGGTGTACAACGGCGTTTCTGAGGCGGACGTTCCGTCTGCCCGTTTCGGCTGGAGCGCGTTCACGGACCGCACCATCCAGATCGCCGGTTGGATCTCCGTTTTGTTCCTCATCGCCTACAACTTTGGCAACCACCAGGGCCACGTGGAGACCATCTGGCTCATCGCCCTGGCGGTGCTGATTGCGCTCGGTCTGATCCTGCACGCGACCAAGCCGAAGCTGAGCCAGGTGCGCACCGTCACCTCCCACAACAAGCCGGTGGGCCACCAGGAGCCGGACTGGATGTACGACCAGGCCACCCTCTCCGGCGACGTGTACGAGAACCTTTCCGACTCCCAGCTGCGCGCTCTGAACATCGAGCCGGGCCGCGTCGCCCACCTGCGCCCGGCACACGGCCAGGAGCGCGTGGTCGAGCGCACCGCTGCCCGCCCGGTCGACGCGGCGCAGCAGCGCGAGGACGTCGAGGTCATCACCGTCGAGTCCCGCGGTAAGCACGAGCGCATCTAAGCTTCTCGACGCCACCGTCCACCGCCAGCCCCGCCGCTGGCGGTTTTTTCGTGCCGTGTGTGCCCTCGCTGCACGCGACGGCTCCCTCCAAACGCCAAACCCTGGGATCCAAAGCCTGGGAATGCGCGATTTTTGCGCGATCCCAGGCTTTGGATCCCAGGGTTTGTGCCACTGCCAGCCCGTCCCGGCTTGAATCCGCAGACCCCGAGCAAGAGACCCCTAGTATGGCCGGATTTTGGGCATACTCAGGGTCTGTCGCTCAGGGTTTGTGCGCGGCAGGTGTGCGCGAGAAGGTTTGTGCGCGGCAAAGACCGCGGCTCGGCAGAAGCTAAGCGGCTAGCTGGCGTCCTCGTCGGCGGCGAGCTGGCCGCAAGCGGCGGCGATTTCCTGGCCCTTGGTGTCGCGCACGGTGCACGGCACGCCCTGAGCGGCCACGCGGCGGACGAACTCGTCCTGGCGGGCCTTCGGCGAGGCGTCCCACTTCGAGCCCGGGGTCGGGTTGAGCGGGATGACGTTGACGTGCACGCGCGAGCCGAGCGCCGAGTGCAGCTTCTTGCCCAGCAGGTCCGCGCGCCAGTCATGGTCGTTCATGTCGCGGATGAGCGCGTACTCGATGGACACGCGGCGGCCGGTCTCGTCCGCGTAGTAGCGGGCGGCGTCCAGCACTTCGGACACTGCGAAGCGGTTGTTGACGGGGACGAGTTCGTCGCGGAGCTCGTCGTCAGGCGTATGCAGGCTCACCGCCAGGGTGCAGGACAGCCCCTCGTCCGCGAGCATGCGGATCTGCGGGGCAAGGCCCACCGTGGAGACGGTGACGTTGCGCTGGGAGATGCCGAAGCCGTCCGGGGACGGCTGCGTGATCTGGCGCACCGCCTCCACAACGCGTTTGTAGTTGGCCAGCGGCTCCCCCATGCCCATGAACACGATGTTGGACAGGCGCGAGCCCTCCGCCGCCATCATCGCGGCGGCTGCGCGCACCTGGTCCACGATCTCCGCCACGGACAGGTTGCGGTCCAGCCCGCCCTGGCCGGTGGCGCAGAAGGGGCAGGCCATGCCGCAGCCGGCCTGGGATGAGATGCACAGGGTGGCGCGGCCCGGGTAGCGCATGAGGACGGATTCCAGCAGGGTGCCGTCGTGAAGCCGCCACAGCGTCTTCGTGGTGTCGCCTTCATCGGTCTCCACCGTGCGCACCGGGGAGAGCAGCGTGGGAAACAGCGCGTCCTTGACGGTCTGGCGCTGCGCCTCCGGCAGGTCCGTCATGGTTAGCGGGTCGGCCTCGAACTTGCCGTAGTAGTGGCGCGCGATCTGGTCGGCGCGGAACTTTGGCAGGCCGAGCTCCTTGAGCGCGTCGATGCGCTCGTCTTTGCTCAAGTCCGCGAAGTGCTTCGGCGGCATGCCGCGCTTCGGCGCGAGCAGCTGGATCTGGGGGAAATCGCTCATAGTGCGCCCCATCTTGGCACGTCGCGCCGCGAATTTCGAATCTGGCGCGGGCGGAAAACCGCCGCTTAGCCGTTCATCAGCGCGATGGTGGTGAGCAGGATATACGTCGCGGCCGCTGCGGGCAGCATGCCGTCGAGGCGGTCCATGATGCCGCCGTGGCCCGGCAGCAGGTTGGACATGTCCTTGATGCCCAGCTCACGCTTGAACTGGCTTTCCACCAAATCGCCCATGGTCGCGCAGATGACCAGCGCGATGCCGAGCACGATGCCCATCCACCATGGACCGTGGATGAGGAAGGTCACCACCAGCACGCCGGTGATGATGCCGGCGGTCATGGAGCCGGCGAAGCCCTCCCAGGACTTGTTCGGGCTCACCGCCGGGGCCATCGGGTGAGAGCCGAACATCACGCCGGCGGCGTAACCGCCGACGTCGTTGGCCACCACGCACAGCATGAACGCAACGATGTAGGCGGAGCCGTCCACGCCGGCCTCGGTGATCCGGGAGATCATGGCGGCGAATGTGCCGAACAGCGGGATCCACGCCAGCACGAAAATCGCCACCGCGGTGTCGCGAAGGTAGTTCTCGGGCTGGTTGTGCCTGCCTTGGTGGAACATGCCCCAGAACATCACCACCAGCACGGTGAAGGCGAATCCTGAGACCAGCCCTGTGGTGCCGTAAGGCGCGGACAGCCAGAGCATGGCCTGGCCGAGGATGATCATCAGGGTGCGCGGCTGGACGTAGCCGGCCTCGCGCAGGCGTGTCATCACCTCCCACATGGCCAGCGCCACGGCGGCGGCGACCAAGGGGTACCAGGCAACGGGGCCGATCCACACCGCCGCGATTACCAGCGCGCCGAGCACCACGCCCGTGGCAATCGCCGCCGGCAGGTCGCGCCCCGCCTTGTTTTTCGGCTTCGGGGCGCGGCTGGGCCAGCGGCTCGGGGTGGCTTCGCGCTCCTCCGGCGCATCACTCACCGCCGCACCCATCTCAGTGGTTTCCGTCTGCGCCTTCGACACGTTGGTTTAGACCTCCAGCAGCTCGTTTTCCTTGCGCTGCACGATCTCGTCGATCTGACCGACGTAGTCCTGAGTGGTTTTGTCCAGCGACTTCTCAGCGGTGATGACCTCGTCCTCGCCCGCGTCGCCGTCCTTCTGGATCTTCTTCAGCGCTTCCATGCCCTGGCGGCGCACGTTGCGGATGGCGATCTTGCCGTCCTCGCCCTTCTGCTTGGCCTGCTTGACCAGCTCTTTGCGGCGCTCCTCGGTGAGCTGCGGGACGGACACGCGGATGACCTGGCCGTCGTCCGTCGGGTTCACGCCGAGGTCGGAGTTGCGGATGGCGTTTTCGATCTCGCCCATGGTGGACATGTCGTACGGCTTGATCAGAAGCATGCGCGGCTCCGGAACCGAGATGGTGGCCATCTGATTGATCGGGGTGGGAGCGCCGTAGAAGTCGGCCATCACGCCGTTGAACATGGCCGGGTTCGCGCGGCCGGTGCGGATGGTGGCCAGCTCGTTTCGGGTGTGCTCAACGGAGGCGGTCATGCGCTCTTCGGCGTCCAGCAAAACGTCATCAATCATGGTTTTTACCCCTATCGTTTCTCGGGTTTGCGTCCCCCTTAACTTACCAGCGCCAGCCGCGTGCCTAGACTGTCGCCATGCCGCACCCAGCCTTCACGTTCGTTGCGCCGCCCGGCGCCGCGCTCACCGGCCCGCTCGGCGGGCGGCTTTCTGGCTGGAGCATTCCGATCAAAGACGGCACTGATGTCGCCGGCATGCCCACCACGCACGGCAACCCCGCACGCGCTTACACCGCGCAGGCGACAGACCCGTTCGCGCAGATGCTTATCGACGCCGGAGCGCGCGTCAGCGCCAAAACCCTCACCTCCGAGCTCGGCGCCACCTGTTACGCCGAACGCCCCGGTGTGCCCGTGCTGGAATCCCCCGCCTTCCCCGGCTGCACTCCCGGCGGCTCCTCCGCGGGCGCAGCAGTCGTGGTCGCGGACGAAACGATGCGCGCCGCCCACGGAACCGACGCCGGCGGCTCGATCCGTGTGCCGGCCGCGGCCTGCGGGGTGGTGGGGTTGAAACTCGGCAGCCGCGATCTGTCCGCCCACGGGTTTTTCACCCGCAACGTCGGCGACCTGTTCACCTTGACTGGATGGGCGCCGCCAGCCCGGCGGCGGCTGCGCATCGGCGTGCTCACCCGCGGCGTGTTTGCGGAACCTGAGGTGGCGGAGGGGCGCGGAGCTGACGTCGAGAAGCTTGCTGCTGCCCTTGGCCGCGCCCACGATGTGGTGGAGATTTCCCCCTATGCCGAGTCGCGCGAGACGTACGCGCACTTCAGCACCACAATCAAGCGCTCGTTCAAGAATGTGGACCCGATGGACAGCGGCTACATCGCGTGGTTGAAGGATGAGGCGCACCGCCTACGCCCAGAACAGGTCGCCGCCGCGAAGGCGCACACGCGCGGGTTGCCAGCGTTGCTCCCGGCGCAGTGGGGCGTGGATGCGGTGCTCTCCCCCACGGTCGCTTTCGATCCGCCCCCGCTCGGCTACTTCCCCTCGTTAAGCCCGGAGGAGAGCTTCCACGCGCAAACCGAATGGTCTCCGTGGTGTTCGGTATTCAACATGCTGCGCACCCCCGCAATCGCGCTCGCGGGGGTGCATCTGGGCAGCCTGAAGCTCAGCGGCCCGGAGTTACTCGGCCTGGCAGCGCAGGCCGAGCTGTTGCGCGCTTAGGCCACCAGCGTTCCCACCTGCTCGCCGGACACGGCGCGGGCGATGTTGCCCTCCTGCAGCAGGTTGAACACCAAGATGGGCATGTTGTTGTCCATGCAGAGGCTGAACGCGGTGGCGTCGGCGACCTTCAGGCCGTTTTCGATGACCTCGCGCGGGGAGATCTCGGAGTACAGCTTCGCGTCCGGGTTCTCGCGCGGGTCGGAGTCGTACACGCCGTCAACGCCCTTGGCCATCAGCAGCACCTCGCAGCCGATCTCCAGCGCGCGCTGGGCGGCGGTGGTGTCCGTGGAGAAGTACGGCATACCCATGCCGGCGCCGAAGATGACCACACGGCCCTTCTCCAGGTGGCGGGCGGCGCGCAGCGGCAGGTACGGCTCGGCGATCTGCGCCATGTTAATGGACGTTTGCACGCGGCAGTCCACGCCCATCTGCTGCAAAAAGTCCTGCAGCGCCAGACAATTCATCACCGTGCCCAGCATGCCCATGTAGTCGGAGCGTGCGCGGTCCATGCCGCGCTGCTGCAGCTCGGCGCCGCGGAAGAAGTTGCCGCCGCCGATGACCACGGCGACCTCGGTGCCTGCGCGTGCCACGTCAGCGATCTGACGCGCGACGGACTCGACCACGTCCGGATCGATGCCGACCTTGCCTCCGCCGAACATTTCACCGCCCAACTTCAGCATCACTCGCTTGAAACCTGTGCGGCTGGGATTGAGGTCAGTCACCGAAATTCGCTCCTTCTGCGCGGCGGGTTGTTCAGATGTTCGCGAACGATTCTAGACGCGCTTTCGCCCGGGCACCGAAACGTGCGCTCCGGGCTGTGTGCTTGACGACGAAGCCCCGCAGACGCCACCCGCCCAACTGGGCGGAAGCGTCTGCGGGGCTTGGCCGTGAAGCGCTGCGTTACGGCAGCTTAAGCCTCGAACTTAAGCCTGGCCGACCTCGTAGCGGACGAAGTCCAGGACCTCGATGCCGCTCTCCTCGGCGAACTGCTTGACGGTCTTCTTGGAGTCAGCCAGGGACGGCTGATCCAGCAGGACAACATCCTTGAAGAAGCCGCCCATGCGGCCCTCGACGATCTTGGCGATGGCAGCTTCCGGCTTGCCCTCGTTGCGGGTGATCTCCTCCTGAACCGCGCGCTCCTTCTCAACGACGTCGGCCGGGACGGACTCCTGGTTGAGGTAGCGGGCCTTCATCGCTGCGATCTGCAGCGCGACCTGGTGTGCGGCCTCAGCGTTGTCGCCGGTGTAGGACACGAGGACGCCGACTGCCGGCGGCAGGTCTGCAGCCTTCTGGTGCAGGTACTTCGCCACCTGCTCGCCCTCGATGGTGGCGGCGCGGCGCAGCTCGAGCTTCTCGCCGATCTTGGCGGAGAGGCGCTCCAGGACGTCGTGCGCGGTCTCGCCGTTCACGTCTGCGTTTGCCAGCTCCTCCTGGGAGTTCGCCTTCGCTGCTGCTGCGGCGTCGGCGATCTGCGCGGCGATGTCCTTGAACTCCTGGTTCTTGGCCACGAAGTCGGTCTCGGAGTTGATCTCGACGATGGTGTTGCCGGAGACGGCGACCAGGCCCTCGAGGGCGTTGCGCTCTGCGCGCTTGCCCACGTCCTTGGCGCCCTTGATGCGGAGGTTTTCGACGGCCTTATCGAAGTCGCCGCCGGTCTCCTCGAGTGCCTTCTTGCAGTCGAGCATGCCGGAACCGGTGGTTTCGCGGAGCTTCTTGACGTCAGCAGCAGTGTAGTTCGCCATAGTGGGCGATCCTCCTCGTGAATGTGTTGCTAAAAGTGTTCAAACCGTTTCAAGCGTAGCCGACAGTACTCGCTGTGGCACGGCTTGGAGCGGGGGCGCACGCGAAACACCCCGCGCCCGCACTGTCCCCGGGCGTGATGCCGGCGGGCGTGAGCGGAACGCGGGGTGCGCGTGCAGGTGGCGTGAGCCGAAAAGCTTACGCCTGGGTTGCAGACTCGTCGCCGGACTCGTTCGCCTTGGTCTCAGCCTGCTCAGCTGCGCGAACAGCGTGCGGCTGCTCAACCTCGGCGACCTCCTGCGGAGCCGCGGACTCAGCTGCGACCGCAGCCTTCGCTGCGTCAGCTGCGGAAACTTCCTCGGAAGCGGCAGCCTGAGCAGCTGCCTCAGCAGCCTCAGCCTGACGCTTCGCGTCGTTGTCGCCGGCTGCGTCGCGGGCGGAAGCGAGCTTGCGCTCCTCGCGCTGCTGCTTACCGGCGATGACAGCCTCGCCCACGATGTGGGTGAGCAGCTTCACGGCACCGATAGCGTCGTCGTTGCCCGGGATCGGGAAGTCGACAACGTCCGGGTCGCAGTTGGTGTCCAGGATGGCAACCACCGGGATGCGCAGCTTCTGCGCCTCGTTGACGGCGATGTGCTCCTTGTTGGTGTCCACGATCCACAGCGCGGACGGCGCCTTGGTCATGTCGGCGATGCCGCCCAGCACACGCTCGAGCTTGACGCGCTCGCGGGTGAGCATGAGGACTTCCTTCTTGCCGCGGCCTGCGTAGCCGTCCTCGGCTGCGTCCATGGCCTGCAGTTCCTTCATGCGGCCGATGCGCTTGGACACGGTCTGGAAGTTGGTGAGCATGCCGCCCAGCCAGCGGTGCGTCACGTACGGCATGCCGACGCGCTGCGCCTCTTCCTGGATCGGCTCCTGTGCCTGCTTCTTGGTGCCGACGAACAGGATGGTGCCGCCGTGCGCGACGGTCTCCTTGACAAACTCGTAGGCCTCATCGATGTAGGTCAGCGTCTGCTGCAGGTCAATGATGTAGATGCCGTTACGGTCGGTGAAGATGAAGCGGCGCATCTTCGGGTTCCAGCGACGCGTCTGGTGGCCGAAGTGCACACCGGCGTCGAGGAGTTCACGCATGGTTACAACTGCCATGGTTTTGTCTCCTTCGGAGAAAGTAGTTCGGTTAATTGCTTGTCTCACGCGCGGGTTTTTATCCCGCACCCTGGCACCGTGCTCGCCCTGCACCCTGTGAGAGGGACCGTCGCTGAGCAGGCATTATCCGGCGCGCGTAGTCAGCCCATAAAAGCTGCCCGTGCAACACTACCCTCCCGCGCCCACAAAACCTAATCTCAACTGCGTCTTCTGTGGATAACGTCGGGGCGGGCGGCAAGTTATCCACAGATTTTCGCCAGCAGGCTAGTTTTCTTGCCTTCTGCGTGCTCGTATTCACGCATGCGCTTATCGACGATCCTCCGGTCCACCACCGCCCTCATCCTCGCTGCTGCCATTAGCGCCGCCCCGGCCGCTGCCTGGGTGGACCCGGCTGCCGGCACCCCGTATCCGGCCGCAGTGTCGCGCCCTGCGGATATCCCGGAGCAGAATTGGAAACCCGGACACCGCGGTGTGGATTTACCCCTGCGCCTCGGCGCTGACGTGCTGGCGGCAGGCGACGGCGTTGTCGCCTTCGTGGGCGTGGTAGCCGGCACCCCGGTGATCTCCGTCGATCACGCAGGCGGGATCCGCACCACGTATCAGCCGGTGCGCTCACCGCTTGCCGTGGGTGACAAGGTGCGCGAAGGCGAACCGATTGGCACCCTCGCGCACGCCCCGGCGGGGTTTTCCGGATCCCACGACGGTTTGCACTGGGGTGCGCTGGTGGGCAAGGACTCCTACATCGATCCGCTCACGCTGTTGGAAGCGCCGCGGATCCGGCTCAAACCCTTAGACGGCTCCACTACGCGCGCGGGTGCGCCTGGTCGTAGACGCGCTTGAGCCGCTGCGCGGAGACGTGGGTGTAGATCTGCGTGGTTTGCAGGCTGGTGTGGCCGAGCATCTCCTGCACCACGCGCAGATCCGCCCCACCTTCGAGCATGTGGGTGGCAGTGGTGTGGCGCAGCGTGTGCGGGCTAACGTGTTCCACCCCGGCGCGCTGCCCGGCGCGATCGACTATGCGCCGCACCTGGCGCTGGTCGATGCGCCTGCCGCGGGAGCCTACGAACATCGCCTGCGTATCGGCAGCGAGTTCTGCGCGGCCGAGCTCGAGCCACTCGGACACGGCCGCAGCCGCTTCGTCGCCGAACGGCACGACGCGCTGCTTGTTGCCCTTGCCGGTGACGTTAGCGAGGCCGCGGGCAAGGTCCACGTCGCCGAGGTTTAACCCCGTCAGCTCCCCGACGCGGATGCCGGTGGCGTAGAGCAGCTCGAGCATGGCGCGGTCGCGCAGGTGCTCGGCGGGGTGGGCGTCGTCGGCCGTGCCCGCCTCGACAAGCTCGCCGGCGCGCTCCCCCTTGACCACTGTGGGCAGCGGGCGGTTGACCTTGGGCGCCTTGAGCCGCGCCGCGGCGTCGGTGCCGATGTCTCCCCGGCGGTAAGCCCAGGAGGAAAAGGCGCGGGCGGCGGCGGTGCGGCGTGCCAGCGTGGCCCGGCTTTTGCCGGCACTCATCGTGTCCGCGAGCCAGCGCCTCAGCGCGTCGAGGGTGAACGCGTCGAAGGTGTCCGCGTAACCGGCGAGCCCTCTAAGGTCCGCGACGTAGCCTTTGACCGTGTTCGGGGAGCGGCCGAGGACAAGTTCGGCGTACTCGGCGAAGTCCTCCACCGCCGCCTGCACTTGCCCCAGCTGTTTACTCATGTCACAGCAGTGTACTCGCTTCCCTTAGTCGGGCTGCTCCACCCGCGACCACACCCGCTTGTCGCGCTCCACCAGGCCGCGCTTGGACAGGTCCATCAGGATGTGCACCGTCAGCGCGATGGACAGCCCCGCATCCGCGGCCACCGCCTCGGCCTCCCTGCCGGTGCGGCCGGCGGGCGGCAGGGCGTCGTAAATGCGCAGCTCGTTACGGGAGAGCTGCTGGGTCACACTCGGCGGGTACTGCATCTCCATCTGCTCCTCGGCGCTGTACTCGCCGACCGCGGAGAGCTGCTCGTGGATCTGCCCGGCGTTGAGCACCATTTCCGCCTCGTTGTTCTGGATGGCCAGGTTCGCGCCGAGGGATTGGGCGTCCGTGACCGGACCGGGCACCGCCATGGCCGTGCGGTTGAACGCGTTGACCCACTTCAGGGTATTCAGCGCCCCGGAGCGAAACGGCGCTTCTACCAGCACGGTGCCCAGTGTCAGGGCGGCCACGAGGCGGTTTCTGGTGAGGAAGCGGTGCCTGTCTGGCGTGACAGCGGGCGGATATTCCGTCACCAACGCGCCGCCTGTGGCCACCACCCGCTCGAAAAGCGCCTTGTTCGAACGCGGGTAGTGCTCGCCGGGCCCGCAGGCCGCCACCACCACAGTCGGGGTGCTCACGTCCATGGCGGTCGTGTGCGCGACCGTGTCGATGCCCAGCGCGCCGCCGGAGACAACCGTGTAGTTGTGCCCGCCCAGTCCCGCAACTAAATCCTTGGTTGCCATGTGCCCGTACTTGGTGGCGTGGCGCGTGCCCACCACGCCCACGGACTGGGCGAACAGCCCTGCCAGGTTGGTGTTGCCCGCAACCCATAGCGCGTGCGGCGCAATGCCGTCCGGCTGGTGGCTGGTCTTTCCCGCCGCTCCCGTCTGCTGGCGGCCAAACGAGCACTGAATCGCCTCCGCCGGCCACTGCGGCGACTCCGGGGTAAGCAGCGTGTAGCCGAGGTCTGCGGCGAACTCGAGGTCTTCGGCCGGGCGGTCCCAGGTGAAGCGGTTCTCGGTCTGGGAAAGCAGGCCGCCGATCCAGGTGGCGCGGGTGCGCACTCCCTCGGCGATCTCGTCCGCGCTCTTGCCCACACGCAACAGCGCCTGGATGTGGTGCGACGGCCCCTCCACCACACGTGAGAGGTAGGCCCAGGATTCCAACGAGGACATCTACGCCACCTCCTCGTGCTGCAGCTGGTGCTCGCGCATCTCCACGGCGCGGCAGGCGTGGTGGATGTCGGGCTGGTCCATCTCTTCTAAGTCCGCGAGCGTCCAGGCCAGCTTCAAGCATTTATCCACCCCGCGCTGCGTGATCTTGCCTTCGATCAGCTCTGCCTGCAGCATCGCCATCGCCGCCTCCTTGGCAGGGAAATACCTGCGGATCAGCGTCGCCGGCACACGGCCGTTGACGTCCTCGTCGCAGCCCGCCTTCGCCCACCGGGTCGCGGCGCGCTCGCGGGCGGCAGCCACACGCCCCGCGATGCTTCTCGACGGCTCCGCGTCCCTCGGGCTGAGCACCGCCGCGTCGCCAGAGGTGGTCACGAACACGTCCAGTCGGTCCTTCAGCGGGCCGGAGACGTTGCTTAAGTGGCGCGCCCGCTGCGGGGACTTACACGTGCACTGCCCTTTCACTCGCTGGCACGCGCACGGGTTCGCGGCCAACACCAGCTGGAAATCCGCCGGGTAGACCACTTCCCTTTTCGCCCGGGTCAACCGCACCTCGCGTTTTTCCAGCGGGATGCGCAGGGCGTCAAGGACGGGCGCCGGGATCTCGGAGGCCTCGTCCAAGAACAGCACCCCCCGGTGCGCCTGGCTGACCACACCGGGGGTTGGCGTGCCACCTCCCCCGCCGATCAGCGCCGCGCGGGTCAACGAGGGGTGCGGGGCGATAAACGGCCGCGTTGCCACTACCCCGCCGCCGGAAACACCCGCCGCGGAGTGGATGGCGGTGACCTCGACCATCTCCTGCACGTCCATCGGCGGCAGGATCGACGGAATCCGCTCCGCCAGCATGGACTTTCCCGAGCCCGGCGGGCCGATCATCATCACGTGGTGCCCGCCAGCCGCGGCCACCTCGAGCGCCTCGCGCTCCTCCGACATCCCCGCCAGGTCTTGAAAGTCCGGCACCGCACGCTGCGGCGCGGCCGCTTCCGGCGCGGTGGCAGGCTCCAGCTCCGCCTCGCCGGTGATCCACTGCCACACCTGCGCGAGCGAATCCGCCACCAGCACCTCCCGGCGGCCCAGCAGCGCTGCCTCCGCGGCGTTGGCCCTCGGCACGACGACGGTGCGGATTGGGTCTGCCGCGTCGAATGCGGCGATGAGCATCGGCAGCACGCCTTCGGCCCGTCGCAAAGTCCCGTCCAGCGCCACCTCGCCGCAGAACATGGTGGATGCGAGCGTGCGCTCCACCCGCGGATCCAGGCTGCCCAGCACCGCCAGTGCGATGGGCAGATCGAAGTGCGAGCCGGCCTTGGGCAGGTGCGCGGGCGAAAGCGACACCATGATTTTCGTGCGCGGCCACGGCAGCGCCGAATTCGAAATCGCGGTGCGGATGCGCTCGCGCGACTCTTTCACCGCCGCATCCCCCAGACCCACCATGTGCATGCCGGGCAAACCGGGCCCCACGTTGGCCTCCACCGTGACCAGGCGGGCGGCGACGCCTTCCACGGTCGCGCTCATCGTGCTAGCAAGCGCCATCTTCCACCCCCGGGAACCGGCGCAGGATGTAATCCTCGCCGTCGAAGACCACCTCGACCACGTCAAAGCGGATCGGGCGGTACTGGCCCTGCGAATGCTTGTCCAGCCACTGCGCCGCACACCGGCGCATGGTGTTGAGCTTCTTCGTGGTCACCGCCTCCGCGGCGCCGAACGCGGTGCCGCGGCGGGACTTCACCTCCACGAAAACGACGGTGCCGTCCTCGTCCTCAACCACAGCGTCGATCTCGCCAGCCCGCATGCGTTGCCGGTGGCCCAACAGCGTGTAGCCCTCGTCCTCGTACCACCTGATGGCGGCGAGTTCGCCCGCCCTGCCCAGCTCCCACTGGTCCTGATAATTCACCTGCACGGTGCCTCCCCGTTTCATAGAGTTGCCAAAAATGTTGGTCCTCTATCAGACGCAGAAGGCCCCGCCACGGTTCCATGGCGCGGGCAGTTTTTGTAAAACTCGGCCGGCACCAATGATTGCCAGTCACCCACTATGCAGCTGCATAGCGGCGAGACGTCGGCCGTCGTAAAAGTTGACATTTTGCCGAAATCGACCCTCGGCGACCTGCGGAAATGTCGGGCAATCGTCAGATCTTGCGAGATTCGGAAGGTGGCCGGCGCTTACAAACTCCACATTGCGGACAACCCAGCCGCCACCAATGGTTGGTCGGCACCCACTATGCAGCTGCATAGCGGTGGGTGGTGTTCCCTCGTAAAAGTTTATATTCTGCCGAAATCGGCTCTCAGCCACCCACACTTACCGTCGCCTAAACCGGAAACTGTTCACAACCACCTGACGCAAAGCGCGACACGCCGAGTTTTACAAACGGATCGCCGCGAGCACTACTCCGGGAAGGTCAGGTCGGGCTTGTCCAGCTCTTCGATATTGACGTCCTTGTAGGTGATCACGCGCACGTAGCGCACAAAGCGCACCGCGCGGTACATGTCCCACACCCACGCGTCCGACATCAGCACCTCGTAGTAGACGTCGCCGCCGTCGGTGTGCGGGATGAGCTTGACGCCGTTGGCCAGGTAGAACCGACGCTCCGTTTCCACCACGTAGGAGAACTGGCTGGCCACGTCCCGGTACTCGCGGTAGAGGGAAAGCTCGACGTCAGCCTCGTAGTTGTCAAGATCCTCGGCGCTCATGCCTGCCCCTTCTTGCTGGACTGCCAATAGAAGTCGTCAGCGTCCCTGACGTTCGCATAACTATAACGGTGCTCAGGGCTCGCACCGTGGCGGCGCACCGCGTCCATGTGCACCTTTGTCGAATACCCCTTGTGGCCCTCCAAGCCGTACTGGGGAAACGCTTGGGCCATTTCGCATACCAGCCGGTCCCGGCTCACCTTCGCCAGCACACTGGCCGCGGCGATGCAGCGGGCTGTGTAGTCGCCTCCCACCACCGGCAGTTGGGGTGAAGGAAGGCCGGGGATACGGAATGCGTCGATAAGCACGTACCCCGGCTGCACCGAAAGCCCCGCTATGGCGCGTCGCGCGCCGTCGATGTTGGCGTGCTGGATCCCGCGGCGGTCAATCTCAGCCGCGGAGATGTGCACCACCGAGTACGCCACCGCGACGTCCTTGACCGCGTCGAAGAGCACGTCGCGTTTGCGGGCGGTGAGCTTCTTGGAGTCCGTCAGCCCCTCCAGCGACGACTGCGGTGCTGTCGGCAGCACGCACGCCGCGATGGTGATGGGGCCGAAACACGCCCCGCGGCCGGCCTCGTCCACCCCCGCCACCGGGCCGAAGCCCGCCTTATCCAAAGCGACCTCGTAGGTGCGCAGCTGCTTTAAGCGCCGCACTGGCCTACTGCTGGATGTCCGGGTCGCTCACGCCCTGCATGCGGTTGATCGGGAAAACCACAGCCTCGACCTTGCCGCGGATGTTTTCTTCCGGGATGGTGCCCTGGAACTGGTCGCCCATGTGCGCGCGGGAGTCCAGGGAGTTGGTGCGGTTATCGCCCATCATGAAGTAGTTGCCCTCCGGCACCGTCACCGGGCCGAAGAAGGGCCCGCCGCACGCGTCGGAACCCGTGGATTGATCCACCGGGTAGAAGTTCGGCTGCAGGGTGTAGGACTGGTCGATCGGCTTGCCGTCCACCATGATCGCCGGGTCCCCCGCCTGGCAGGACACCGTCTGCCCGCCGGTGGCGATGATGCGCTTGACCAGAGTGTTCTCGTCCTTCGGCACCAGCCCCACCCAAGAGCCGACCTCCTGCATCCCGCGGATAACCGGGTTGGAGGAACGGTTGGAGTCAAAGCCCGTGTTCCAGGAATCGGTGCCGGCGAAAACGATCACGTCGCCCGGCTCCGGGTCGGAGAAGTAGTAGCTGACCTTCTCCACGAAGATGCGGTCGCCGGAGCCGGCTTCGCCGTGCAGCGTGGGCTCCATGGAGGCGGACGGGATGACGTAGAGGCGGCCGATAAACGTCTGGATCACGAACATGATCAGCAGCGTCAGCACCACCACGACCGGGATTTCCACGTACCAGGGAAGCTCCTTTTTCTCCTCTGGCTCGTCCGCGGCCGGCTGCTGCGCCACCGGGGCCGCGTCACGGCGCGGCTCGGCGGCGTAGGGGTTGTGGGGCTGTGCGGGCTTCGGTGCGGAAGGCTCGCCTGCGGGTCCGTTCACGTTGGTCACCCGGGATACGTTAGCACCGCGGGAGCCGTCGACAAGCAAAGTGCCCCGCCCGAGCGAACTCGGACGGGGCACTCTAGCGCGCTGAAACTAGCGGCGCTCCTTGATGCGGGCAGCCTTGCCGCGCAGGTCGCGCATGTAGTACAGCTTGGCGCGGCGGACGTCGCCCTTGCGCACAACCTCGATCTTCTCGATGTTCGGGGAGTGCACCGGGAAGGTACGCTCAACCGCGATACCGAAGGAAACCTTGCGCACGGTGAAGGTCTCACGGATGCCGTCGCCCTGGCGGCGGACCACAAAGCCGGTGAAGACCTGGGTACGGGTCACAGAACCCTCGATAACCTTGACGTGGACGTCGAGGGTGTCGCCCGGGCGGAAGTCCGGGATGTCGTCGCGCAGCTGGCCTGCGTCGACAAGATCAATGATGCCGTTGCTCATGAAAGCAATCCTTTACGTGTTCGGACAGAGGACCCTGGCGGCACTTCCCCATCTGGGGCGCTCGGCCGGTTCATGTCGATTACAAGAACCTGCAGCATTTTACATATGCGCCGGTCACTTCCCAAATCCTGCGCGCTTCAGCGCGTCGGCCATCGAGCCGGATGCTTCTCGACGTCCCTCCGGTCGACCCCGCTTCCGGCCCCCTCCCGCCTTTTGGGTGCCCCGCTGGCGGGCCTTCTTTTGTGCTGGCTGGCCCGGTTCGTCGTCGAGCCTGAGGCTCAACCCGATGCGGTTGCGGGCGACGTCGACGTCCATGACCTTGACTTTCACCACCTCGCCGGAGCGCACCACCTCGTGCGGGTCCGAGACGAACTTGTGGCTCATAGCGGAGACATGGACCAGGCCGTCCTGGTGCACCCCCACGTCCACGAACGCGCCGAAGGCGGCGACGTTGGTCACCGTGCCCTCCAAGACCATGCCTGGTTTGAGGTCTTTGACCTCGTTGACGCCTTCCTTGAACTCGGCAGTCTTGAACTCCGGGCGCGGGTCGCGGCCGGGCTTGTCCAGCTCGGCGAGGATGTCGGTGACGGTGGGCACGCCGAACTGCTCGTCGGCGAAATCAGCCGGCGCGAGCTTGGTCAGCACGGCGGTGTTGCCGATGAGCTGCTCGGTGCTCAGGCCCGTGGCCTGGGCGACGCGCTCGACCACCGGATAGGCCTCCGGGTGCACCGCGGAGCCGTCCAGCGGGTTGGTCCCACCCTGGATGCGCAGGAAGCCGGCGGCCTGCTCGAACGCCTTCGGGCCCAGGCGCGGCACCTTGCCCAACTCCTTGCGGGTGGTGAACCGGCCGTGTTCGTCGCGGTAGGCCACGATGTTCTTCGCCACCGTGCCCGACAGGCCGGCAACGCGCTCGAGCAGCGGCGCCGACGCGGTGTTCACGTCCACGCCGACGGAGTTCACCGCGTCCTCCACCACCGCGTTCAGTGTCTGTGCGAGCGCGGTCTGGTTCACGTCGTGCTGGTACTGGCCCACGCCGATGGACTTCGGGTCCACCTTGACCAGCTCCGCCAACGGATCCTGCAGTCGGCGGGCGATGGATACGGCAGAGCGCAGGGAGACGTCCATGTCCGGGAACTCCTCCGCCGCGATCTGGCTGGCGGAGTACACCGACGCACCAGACTCGGACACCACCACCGGGGTGGGTCGCTTCCCGCCCGCCTGCGCGATCAGGTCCGCCACCTCTCCCGCGAGCTTTTCGGACTCGCGCGACGCCGTGCCGTTGCCCACGGCGATGAGCTCCACGCCGTGCTGCGCGGCCAGCGACGCCAGCTCAGCGCGCGAGGCGTCCCAGCGGTTCTGCGGCTGGTGCGGGTAGACAATCGTGGTGGCAAGGACCTTGCCGGTCTCGTCCACCACGGCGCACTTCACGCCGTTGCGGTAGCCCGGGTCCAGCGCCAGCGTGGCGCGCTGGCCGGCGGGCGCGGCGAGCAGCACGTCGCGCAGGTTTGTCTTGAACACCTGCAGCGCGCCCTCCTCTGCTTTCTCCTTCAACCGCATGCGGGTATCCAGGTTCGCGGAGACCTGCAGCTTGGTGCGCCAGCCCCAGCGCACCGCCTTTGCCAGCCACTCGGAATCTTTCACCGGCAGGTCGAAGCGCTCGGCGATCATGCCTTCGTACACGGCCTCCTCGCCCGGGTCCATGTCGATGGTGAGCACGCCCTCGGCCTCGCCGCGCAACAGCGCCAGGACCCGGTGGCTCGGCAGTTTCTCAAACGGCTCGGAGAACTCGAAGTAGTCCGCGAACTTCGCGCCCTCGGTTTCTTTGCCCTCCACCACGGCGGAGCGCATGGTGCCCTGGCTATACACGCGGTCGCGCACCTCGCCGACTAAGTCCGCGTCCGTGGCGAAGCGGTCCACCAGGATGGCGCGGGCGCCTTCGAGCGCGGACTTCGCATCCGGGAACCCCTCCGAGAGGTGGGCCTCGGCCAGGGTTTCGGGGTCGGCCGAAGGGTCGTCGATAAGCTGCTGCTCCAACTCCTCAAGCCCCGCCTCGCGCGCGATGTCCGCCTTGGTCTTGCGGCGCTTCTTGTACGGCAGGTAGAGATCTTCGACGCGCGCCTTCGTGTCCGCGCTAAGGATCGCCTGCCTTAGCTCGTCGGTGAGTTTGCCCTGCTCGTCGATGCTTTCCAGCACCGCCGTTTTGCGCTCGGCGAGTTCGAGCAGGTAGGTGTTGCGCTCCTCGATGTGGCGCAGCTGCGCGTCGTCGAGGCCGCCCGTGGCCTCCTTGCGGTAGCGGGCGATGAACGGGACGGTGTTGCCCTCGGCGAGCAGTTTCAGCGCCTGCTCGACCTGGTTGTCCCGCACATTGATTTCGTTCGCGATGGTGGCTGCGATTGATGTCATTCGGGCGAGTCTAGTCGCGCCCGTTTCGCGCGAGTTTTACAGCAGCACCTGCGCTAGAAGCGAGCCCACCACGCACGAGGTGAACACGGAGATCGCGCCCGGGATGAGGAACGAGTGGTTCACCACGAACTTGCCAATGCGCGTGGTGCCGGTGCGGTCGAAGCCGATGCAGGCCAAATCGGACGGGTAGGTGGGCAGAATCCAGTAGCCGTACGCGGCACCGTAGAAGCCGACGATGACCTTCGGGTCGATGCCCAGCGCCAGGCCAATCGGGGCGATCGCGACCAGTGCCGCGGCCTGCGAGTTGACCAGCTTAGACACGATGAGCAGCACGATCGCGTACGCCCACGGCGCGGCCTCCACGACGGAGCCCAGGCTTTCCTCGAGCTGGTCGATGTGCGCGGCGAAAAACGTGTCCGCCATCCATGCCACACCGAAGACGGAGAACACCGCCGTCATGCCGGCCTTAAACACCGGAGTCGAGGCGATCTTCTTGTGGTCCACCTTGCAAAACAGCAGGATGATCGCGCCGGCGAAGAGCATCACCATCTGGATGGCCAGGTTCATCGACAGCGGCTTGACCCCGCCCTCGCCGTCGTCGAACGCGGGGCGCAGGCCCTCGAACGCGCCGAGCACCACCACGAACGCGATGGCGCCGAGGAAGACCCAGACGGCGTTGCGGGCGGACTTGGGAAAGACCTCGTCCAGCAGCGAGTGGCTGGACTTGTTGATGGATTCCGCAAACGCCGGATCCTGCATGCGTTCCTGGAACGCTGGGTCCTTGTCCAGATCTTTGCCGCGGCGCAGCGACCACAGCGCGGCCAGGACAACGCCGGACAGCGACGCCGGGATGGCCACCATGAGGATCTGCGGGATGGAGTACGCCTTGTCAATCACCCCGGCGTTTTCCGCCAGGATCGACGCGAGCGAGACCGTCGCCACCGACACCGGCGAGGCGGTGATCCCCATCTGCGCGGACGTGGACGCCACGGCCATGGGGCGCTCCGGGCGGATGCCCTTTTTCACCGCGATGTCCTCGATGATGGGGAACATGGTGTAGACCACGTGCCCGGTGCCGCACAGCACCGTCAGGAACCAGGTGGTTAGTGGCGCGAGGATAGTGATTCGCTCTGGGTGGGCGCGCAGCAGCTTCTCCGCCTGCTGCATCATCACCTCAAGGCCGCGCGATTGCTGCAGCGTGGCCGCACACCCGATCACGGCGATGATGGTGAGCATCACGCCGACGGGCGGTTCGCCCGGCTCGAGGCCGAAGACGAACACCATGAGCATCAAACCGATGCCGGAGATCAGGCCGAGGCCGAGCCCGCCGTAGCGGGTGCCCAGCAGCAGTGCGCCGAGGATGATCAGGATTTGCAGGACGATGGCGACCGCGGATGTTGGGTCAAGCACTGACGCGAGCATGGGTGTCCTTTCTTACGCGTGTAACGCACCCAAGTGTATTGCCCGATTGGTCAGACCTTTAAATTTCCAGAGGGTGATGTTGCCCACCAGATAAGCTAAACCTCTACAGTCCCACCGGACTGATAAGCTCCAGTTGGCAGCGCCTTTTCCACCGCACGCGTCGCCTCATCGAGCGCGAGCGCGGTGCGCCCGGCGACGGTGAGCGTGGTTCCATCCAGGGTGATCTCGGGGTCGCGGTAGCCAGCCTTCTTCAAGGCCCTGCGCAATTGCTTCACGACGACCCGCGCCGCCCCGTCCACCTCCACCGTCGAGACCACGTCGCGCGCGTCCAACATGAACCGGTCGTCCTCGCTCAGCGGTGTCTGCTCCAACAGCTCGGGGCGCACCTCGCGGGTGCGCTTCAGCGACTGCTCGCGGCGCCAGGCCTCGACCTTGGCGTGATCGCCGGAGGTGAGCACCGCCGGCGCCTCAAGCCCGCGCCACACACGCGGTTTGGTGTAGCTCGGGCCCTCGAGCAGACCGTCGGAGAAGCTGTCGTCCTCATGGCTTTCAGTGTTGCCCAGCACGCCCGGGATCAAGCGCGTGACCGCCTCAGCGATGACCAGCACGGCAACCTCACCGCCAATCAGCACATAGTCGCCGATGGACACCTCGCGCACCCGGTAGCGCTTCTTCGCGTCCTCGAAAACGCGCTGGTCGATGCCCTCGTAGCGCCCGCAAGCGAACACGATGTGCTCCTCGCGCGACCACGCCTGCGCGTCCTGCTGCGTGAACGGCTTGCCGGCCGGGGTGGGCACCAGCAGCAGCGGCTTGGTGCTGTCCTCGCCACCTTTGTACGGACGGGGTGCGACCTCGTGCACGTCGTCGTGGCGCAGCTTGTCGTTGCGGTGCGCGGCGGCGGTGTCGAGGGATGTTCCAGGGCGGCCCTCGGCGACGTCGTCAAGCGCAGCCCCCCACACCTCCGGCTTCATCACCATGCCCGGTCCCCCACCCAGCGGCGGGGCGTCCACAGACTTGTGGTTACCGGTGGCCCAATCGCGCAGATCGTGCACACCCACCGACAAAATTCCCTGCTCAATCGCCTTGCCCAGCAGCGCGTGGCGAAGCGGATCGAGGTACTCGGGGAAGATGGTGACAACGTCTAAGCGCAAGTTAGACATCCAGCAGGCCCTCGGGCGGGGTGATGGTGAGGTATCCCGTATCCGTGTCGAGCTCCGGGACGAAGTCCATCACGAACGGGACCATGACGTCCTTGCCCTTGTAATCGATCTCCAGGATCTTCCGGTTCGGCGCATCCATCACGCCGGTGACCTCGCCGACCTCATCGCCGTCGTGCCGCACCTTCAGGCCGATAAGCTCGTGGTTGTAGTACCCGTCCGAGTCCTCTTCACGCTCCAGCGGCTCGGCGAAGAACTTCATGCCGCGCAGGCTGTCAGCGGCAGTGCGGTCCGGCACCTCCTCGAAGCTGACCAACAAGCGCTTCTGGTGCGGCCGCACCGTCCTGACGGTCAGCTCCCGCTCCTTGCCCGCCTGGCGGCCAGTCAGCACAGCGCCGACGACGATGTGCTCCTCCGACTCATCCGCCAGCAACTCGACGGCAACCTCACCTTTCACGCCGTGGGACTTGACCACGCGGCCGATCTGCAGCTCCATGGGAGATTACGGTAGCAGGCCGCCGGTTCTCCGAACGTTCTTGGCTGCGCCACCTCCCCCTTGCGCCGCCTACGCAGACCCTGGGAGGCTCATCCTGGGAATGGCCGATTTTTGCGCGAACCCAGGCCCTGGATCCCAGGGTTTGCGTGCGGCCGGTCCGTCAAGCGGCTGACTGGCACGGGGCAAGGCGGTGTGAATTTCGCCGGCCCCCACCAACACGAAACCCCCGTTCCGCGCGCGGTGTGCGGCAACGGGGGTTTCGTCGAGAAGCGAAGAGTGCTTAGTTCTCCTCGGCTTCAGCGTCCTCGGAAGCCTCGGACTCAGCCTCAGCGGACTCGCCCTCAGCTTCAGCAGCCTCAGCCTCGGCAGCAGCGGCGGCCTCAGCGGCCTCCTTTGCCTCAGCCTCTTCCTTGGCCTTCTTGCGCTTCTCGGTGATTGCCTCGGCGGTCGGGCCGTTCTTGGCCTCCTCGAGCGCCTGGTTGAACAGGTCGAGCTTGGACGGCTTCTCCTCGGCGTTCTTGAGGGTGCCCTCAGCGCCGTCGAGGCCCTTGTGCTTCTGCCAGTCGCCGGTCACCTTCAGCAGCGCCATCACCGGCTCGGTCGGCTGTGCGCCGACACCCAGCCAGTACTGAGCGCGCTCGGAATCGATGCGGATGAGCGACGGCTCTTCCTTCGGGTGGTAGATGCCGATGTTCTCGATGACGGCACCGTCGCGGCGGGTGCGGGCATCAGCGATGACGACGCGGTACTGCGCGTTGCGGATCTTGCCAACGCGCTGCAGCTTGATCTTTACAGCCATGGTGTACTTCCTTGTAGGTCACTGGGCAGTGCAGACACTCGCCACTTATCGACGAGCCGGTTCAACCCTTCTTATTTACCCTGCGCGTGCCTGGCCGGGCGACCTGCCTCGCTTATGGGGCGAGGTACAAGACGGATCCGGCGCGTACGCAGTTATGGACTTGTCGTGCCTGGCGCGCATGCACGCCGGACAACCCGTGACACTTTACGCGCGCTTTCCCCAGGTTCCAAAACACGCGTCCGGTTTTAGCCTTCCGCATCCGCGCGAGTCTGGTTCGGTCCCGCGCGTTGGGGGCGGTATTGTCCTTAACCGCTTGTGACGATAGACGGCACAGCGCAGCGAGACACACGGCAAGACGGGTTGGAGAAACGGTTGAGTACGACGGCAGGGCACCCACCACAGCCGACGAAAGGCTCCACCGCATACCGCGTCGACCTGGACGGGCTGCGCGGGTTCGCCATCGCGCTCGTGGTGCTCTTCCACGTGTTTGTCGGCCGCGTCTCCGGTGGTGTGGATGTCTTCCTGCTGCTGTCCGGCTACTTCTTCCTTGGCGGCCAGCTTCGCTACGCGCTGCGCCCGAACCCGAACCTGAATCCGTGGTGGCCGTTGTGGCGCACCATCCGCAGGTTGGTGCCAGCGCTCGCGCTTGTGGTGGTCGTGGTCGTCGGCCTGGTCATGGCGTTCACCCCGGAGCTGATGGGCGTGGAGCTTTCCCGCCAGGTCACCGCGTCGATGCTGTACTTCCAGAACTGGGAGCTGATGGCGCAGAACGCGGATTACGCCGCGGCCAGCCAGGAGACCTCTCCCCTGCAGCACCTGTGGTCCATGTCCGTGCAGGGGCAGTTCTATGTCTTCGGCATTCTTCTGGGCTGGGTCGTCGCCGTGGCCGTCGTGAAGCTGCGTGCGAAGCCTGAACACGCCCGACTCGCCGCCATTGCGCTGCTTGCGGTGATCACCGTGGCATCGTTCGCCTGGGCCTCCCGCTTCGGGCTGGAAGGCACCGGCGAGAACTACTACTCCACGTTCTCCCGCGCGTGGGAGCTCTCCCTCGGCGCGCTGCTCGCATTCGTGCCGGCGCATCGGTTCCTGCCGCAAGCCACCGCATGGCTCACCGCGCTTCTGGGCGTGGCACTCATCGCCGTCACGGGCTTTATCGTGCCCACCTCGCTGGCCTTCCCTGGACCCGTCGCCCTGATCCCACTGACCGGCGCGGCGTTGGTGATTCTCTCCGGAAACGCCAACGGTGTCTCCAAGGTGCTCGCCTCCGCCCCGATGACCTGGCTGGGCAGCGTGGCCTACTCGCTGTACCTGTGGCACTGGCCGCTGTTGATCATCGTCACCGTCATCGGCGGCTACGACACCCCGCCGGCCTGGCTGGGCGCGCTGGTCATCCTGGTGTCGCTGTGCCTGGCGCACGTCACCCACACGCTCGTGGAGGACCCGCTGCGCCAGCACCGCCCGCGCCCGCGTGGCGACGACGATCCGGTGGCGGCCGCGAGGGCGTCGCTACGCACCTTGCCCGGCGTCGCGCGTGCGGTAGGCGGCGTACTGGCCGCAGCGCTGTTCGCCGTCGCACTGGCCGTGCAACCGTACTGGGACAAGCAGGTGGACAGCGCAGAAGAAGCGCTCGACCCGGTCAACTACCCCGGTGCCCGCGCCATCCAGGGCGCGCAGGTGCCGGATGTGAAGCCGCAGCCGGACCCGAGCCTCATCGCCGGCGTGTTCCCGCCCATCGGTCTCGACGACTGCATGATTTTCCTCCCAGAAGCCCCCGACGCCATGCCCGGCCCAGACTGCACCTACGGCGACCTGGAGGCGGAAACCACGATCGTGCTCGCCGGCGGCTCCCACATCGAGCCGTTCATCGTCCCCCTGGACAAACTGGGCAAGGAACACCACTTCAAGGTCGCCACCTTCGTGCGCCAGGAGTGCCCGCTGGTGATCGGCGGCCCGCTGGACCCCGCCAACGACATCGTCTCCCCCGAGTGCGCCGAGTGGGGCGAAAACGCGATGCAGGAGATCATCAACCTGCAGCCCGACCTGTTCATCTCCACCTCCACCCGCCCCGCGGGCCACGCCGGCGACGGCCGCGTCTCCGCCGACTACGTGCCCGACGCCTACGCCAACCTCTGGCAGCGCCTTGCCGAGCTGGGCATCCCGTTCGTCGGCCTGCGCGACAACCCGTGGATGTTCACCCCCACCGGCGAGCCAATGGACCCGAATCTCTGCGTCGTCGCGGGCCACTCCGAGCACGCCTGCTCCATGGCCGCGGACATGGTCTACGCCCCCGAGGACCCGGCGGCGTACTTCCTCGACGGCGCCTTCGCCCAGTGGGAAATCGACACCGCCGGCTGGTACTGCGTTGACAGCCTTTGCCCGCCGCAGATCGGCAACGTGTACATCTACCGCGACCAGAACCACATCTCCAACGCCTATGCCGAATCCCTGACACCGGTGTTGTGGGAGCGTCTCGCGCCGATCTTCGAGGAGCTTTCGCTTATCGACGCCCCTCCGGCCACCCCGTAGCCCCCTCCCCTAACCATCCTCTCTTGCCCCCGCAGACCCTGGGATCCAAACCCTGGCAATGCGCGATTTTGTGCCGTTCCCAGGATTAGGATCCCAGGGTCTGTGTCGTGGGGTCTCCGCGCAAGGACCCATACGCGCCAGAAACCCCGAGAATGCGCCGCGCCGAAATCGCGCTTTCTCGGGGTTTCTTGACTTGGGGTTGGCGGGCGAGCTAGAAGAACTTGCCCTTCTGCATGCGCTTCATCGCCTCGTCGAAGTCCAGGTTGTTCAGGTCCATGCCCTGCATGCCTGCGGGCAGCTGCTCCTGGAGCTTTTCCAGCTCCTTCGGATCCGGCATTCCCGGCATGCCGCCGCCCATTCCCGGCATGCCCGGCATCTTGGGCATGCCGCCTCCACGCTTCGGCGCCTTACGCTTGCCGTTCTTGCCCTTTCGGCCCTTCGGCTTCTTCTTCGTGGCGGAGCGGCCGCCGCCCATGCCAGGCATGCCCGGCAGGCCGAACTGGCTGGCCATCTGCCCCATCATCTTCTTGGCCTCGAAGAAGCGGTCGACGAGCTGGTTGACGTCGGAGACTTTGACGCCGGAGCCGTTGGCAATGCGCTTGCGTCGAGAGGCATTGAGGATCTTCGGGTCCTGGCGCTCCTCGGGCGTCATGCCGCGGATAATGGCCTGGATGCGGTCGAGCTGCTTCTCGTCGACCATGTCGGCCATCTGGTTCATCTGCTTGCCGCCCGGCATCATCTTCAGCAGGTTGCCGATCGGCCCCATGCGGCGGATCATCAGCAGCTGGTCCAGGAAGTCCTCGAGGGTCAGCTCGCCGGAGGTGAGCTTGTTGGCGGCGGCCTCGGCGTCCTGCTCGTTGTAGGTCGCCTCGGCCTGCTCGATCAGGGAGAGCAAATCGCCCATGCCGAGGATTCGGCTGGACATGCGCTCCGGGTGGAAGACGTCGAAGTCCTCGAGCTTCTCGCCTGTGGAGGCAAACAGGATCGGCTTGCCGGTGACTTCACGGATGGACAGGGCTGCACCGCCGCGGGCGTCGCCGTCGAGCTTCGTCAGCACCACGCCGGTGAAGTCCACGCCCTGGGCGAACGCCTCGGCGGTCTTCACTGCGTCCTGGCCGATCATGGCGTCAATGACGAAGAGGACTTCATCGGGGTTGACGGCGTCGCGGATGTTGCGCGCCTGGGTCATCAGCGTCTCGTCGATGCCGAGGCGGCCGGCGGTATCGATGATGACCACGTCGTTCTTCTGCTGTTTGGCGTGCTCGATGCCCTGCTGCGCCACGGCAACCGGGTCGCCGTGGGAGGTGCCCATCTCGTGCTCGTAGGAATCCAGGGAGGTGCCCGGGTCCGGGGCGAAGGTGGGCACGCCAGCGCGCTCGCCGACGATCTGCAGCTGCTGCACCGCGCCCGGGCGCTGCAGGTCGCAGGCCACCAGCATTGGGGTGTGGCCCTGCTTGGCCAGGTGGTTGGCCAGCTTGCCGGCCAACGTGGTCTTACCGGCACCCTGCAGACCGGCCAGCATGATCACAGTCGGCGGGTTCTTCGCCATGTTGAGCCGGCGCGTTTCGCCGCCGAGGATATTGGTCAGCTCCTCGTCGACGATCTTGATCACCTGCTGCGCAGGGTTCAGCGCCGCGGACACATCTGCGCCGAGCGCGCGCTCCTTGACGCGCTTGATAAACGCGCGCACGACTGTGAGTGAGACGTCCGCCTCGAGCAGGGCGAGACGGATCTCGCGCGCGGTGGCGTTGATGTCTTCCTCGGTGAGCTTGCCCTTGCCGCGCAGGCCGCCGAGGGCTGATTGGAGGCGGTCGGACAGTGACTCGAACACGGTGTGCACGCTCCCTTGTGCTGCTAGCGGAAAATAATCCCCACAAGACTAGCGCGCGCCCCGGGCGATGGGCACATCACTGTGCTGTCGCCGGGGGCGCGGAGGCGCTAATAGGCAAATGCTTAGCCGAGCAACGCGTCGACGAAGCTTTCCACCTCAAACGGCGCGAGGTCGTCGGCGCCCTCGCCGAGGCCGACGAGCTTGACGGGCACGCCGAGCTCTTCCTGCACCTGGAAGACGATGCCGCCCTTCGCGGTTCCGTCCAGCTTGGTTAGCACCACGCCGGTGATGTCCACGACCTCGCGGAACACGCGCGCCTGCATGATGCCGTTCTGGCCGACGGTGGCATCCAGCACCAGCAGGACCTCGTCGACGTTGCTCTTCTTTTCGACCACGCGCTTGACCTTGCCCAGCTGGTCCATCAGGCCGGTGGAGGTGTGCAGGCGGCCCGCGGTGTCCACGAGCACAACGTCCGCACCCTCGGCGACACCGGTAGCCACCGCGTCGAAGGCGACGGACGCCGGGTCCGCGCCCTCCTTACCGCGCACGGTGGAGGCGCCGACACGCTTGCCCCAGGTCTCCAGCTGGTCGGCGGCGGCCGCGCGGAAGGTATCTGCCGCGCCGAGCACTACGGAGTGGCCCATGGACACCAGCACGCGAGCGAGCTTGCCGGTGGTGGTGGTCTTGCCGGTGCCGTTGACGCCGACGACCAGGATCACGGCGGGTTTGCCGTCGTTCGGCATGGCCTTAATCGAGCGGTCCATCTCGGGGCGCGCGGCCTCGATGAGCGTCTCGCGCAACATTGCGCGGGCCTGGTCCTCGGTCTCCACGCCGCGCTCGGCGATCTTCTCTCGCAGCGAATCGGTGACCTTCATGGTCAGCTCGGCGCCGAGGTCCGCCATGATCAGCGTGTCCTCGATTTCCTCCCAGGCGTCCTCGTCGAGGTCGCCGGCGGTGAGGATGCCCAAAAGGCCCTGTCCGATCGCGTTCTGGGAGCGCGACAGTCGCCCGCGTAGCTTGCCCATGCGGCCGGCGGCCGGCGCAATGTCGTCCAGCGGCTCCTCGGTCGGCGCCTCAACCACCACGGCATCGTCGGAAGCCGCAGCGCCCTCCTGGCGCGCCTCGTCCGCGCTCTCCTGCGCCGCTGCCGCAGCCGCCGCGGCCTCCTCGGCCTCAGCAGTCTGCTTATCGACGGGCTCCGCCTCGACCTCGTCAACCCGCTCCACGGGCTCAGCGGGTTCGACGGGCTGCTCCGGCTCGACCGGTTCGACGGGCTGCTCCTCGGCGACTGGCTCAGCCGGCTCCACCGGCTGCTCAACCGGCTCAGCCGGCTCTGCCTTCGCCGACTCGACGGTTTCGGTGGGCACCCGCGGTTCGTCGTCACGCGAAATTGCGCGTTCGACGACGGTCTCTTCTTCCTCCTGCTTCGGCGGGACAAACGCGGCGGCCTGCGGCTTCGCCTCAGTCTTCGGCTTCTCGCGGCGGACCGGCTCCGGCTGCTTCGGCTGCGCGTCCGCTGGCGCGAAATTGAAGCCGCCCTTGGCCTGGTAGTTGCCCGACTTCTCCTGCTGGGTCAGCTCCTTGGGCTCTTCGACCTTGTCAAAGGAGATGGTCTTCGATTCCCTGCGCTTCTTCCCGGCGACAACAACGCCGATGAGGATCAGCGCAATGACGATGACTGCGAGGACAATCCAAAACGCAGTGCTGTTGACTAAAGCATTGAGATCCATGCGCTCTAGTGTGCCAGCACCGCCGACATCACGCGGGGGCGGGCATCAAGAAGGCCCTAGTGGCCCTTTTGGTAGAGCTCCCCGTCGCCGAGTCCGATCCGCAAATCCCCCTCATCCGTTTGAGTGACCGGCAACCGTGTTTCCGCGCCATCCGCGGTGAAGATGAGGTTATCCTCATCGACGGTGCACGCCTCGTCAGCCTCAACATTTTCGGGCTCGGCGACGTGACGCAGCGTGCAGTCTCCCCCGTCGATGGTGAGGGTACTGGTCAGATTCTCCTCACCAGCTGATTCAACCTTGGTGTAGGTGCCGTCGAGATCCGTTGTAGCGGAGCACCCTCCCGCAAAGAGCGTCAACGCAACAACACCGATAGCCCCAGCAGTACGTAAAGCTAACATTTTCACCTTTTCTCCAACTTTCGGATGATACTACTCGGCGGGAGCTGCCCCCGCAGGCTGCATACGCTGCGAGAGCACGCGGGTGACACCGTCGCCGCGCATGGTCACGCCGTACAGCACGTTCGCGACGTCCATGGTGGGCTTCTGGTGGGTGATCACGATGAGCTGAGAGTCCTGCCGCAGCTCCTCGAGCAGGGCGATGAGGCGGCGGAGGTTGACGTCGTCAAGTGCCGCCTCTACCTCGTCGAGCACGTAAAACGGGCTGGGGCGCGCGCGGAAGATGGCAACTAGGAAGGCGAGCGCCGTCAACGACTTCTCGCCGCCGGAAAGCAAGGACAGACGCTTGACTCGCTTGCCCGGCGGGCGGGCTTCGATCTCGATGCCGGTGGCAAGCATGTCGTCTGGCTCGGTGAGCACGAGGCGCGCCTCGCCGCCCGGGAACAGGGTTTGGAACACGCGCGGGAACTCCGCCTCCACGTCCGCCCAGGCGTCGGTGAACAGCTGCAGGATCTGCGCGTCCACGTCCTCGATCACGCCGGTGAGGTCCTTGCGGGCCTGGATCACGTCGTCGAGCTGCGTGCTCAAAAACGTGTAGCGCTCTTCCAATGCCTTGAACTCCTCCAGCGCCAGCGGATTGACCTTGCCCAGTGCGCGCAGGTCCTTTTCCGCCTGCTTGAGACGCTTCTGCTCGGCGTCGCGGTCGAAGTCCTCGCCCGGGGTGTAGTCCGCGAGCAGGTCGGACACCGCGATGCCCAACGACGAGGTGATGTTGGACTCCGCCTCGTCGATGCGCACCTGCGCCTGCGAGCGCGCAATGTCGGACTGGTGCGCATTGTCCGTCAGCCGCGCGAGCTGCTGGCGGGTGGCGCCCACCTGCTGGCGCGCCTGCTGCACCTTGCCCTGCAGGGAGTTGAGCTGCGCGTTCAGCTCGTCGCGCTGGGCGGTAGCGCGGGCGAGCGCGTCTTCGATGCGGGCTGCCAAGTCGCGCGCATGCTTCTCGACGGCACCGGCCAGCTCCCCTTCCGCCCTCCGGCGAGCCATCGCCGCCTCATGACGGGCCTTCGCCTGCCGCTCCTGCTCCGCCTGCCGGCGAAGCGCGTCGCCCTTGCCGGCCTCGGCTTCCGCGCGCTGCTGCGCCGTACGCGAGGCGAGCGTGGCCTCCATCTCCAAGGACTTGGCGTGGTTGAGCGCGTTTCTTGCCTGGTCGCGCTGCTCCGTCGACGGCTCCTCCGGCGACTCGGCGACGTCCGTGTCCACGCGGGTGAGGCGGTCGCGCGTCTCCTCCAACTCGCTGCGGCGCTGGGCCAAGCGCGCGTCCGCCTCGTTCGCCCGTGCCGCTGCGCGCTCGTGCTCGGACTTGTTCGCCTCGGCCTGTTTGACCAGGCGTGCCATGTCCCGGCGCCAGGATTCGACTTCGGTGTCGTGCTCGCGCAGCGCCGCCTTGGCGGACGCCGCGCTCACGCGGGCCTCGTCGGCGGCGACGGTCGCGCCTTCGAGGGTGCCCGCGAGCTCCTCGAGCAGCTGTTGCGCTTCGGCCAACTCGGACTTCGCGGCCTCGATGCGGGCCGAGACCTCCACCGTGGAGGTCTGCCCCGTGCCGGCGGCGACCCACCCTTCGCCCACGAGCACGCCTGCAGGTGTCACGGCCCGCAGGCGCGGATCCTGCTCCACCACGCTGCGCGCGGCAGCGAGATCATCCGCCACCACCACGTCCGCGAGCAAGCGCGTGACCGGGCCGGTCACAGAGGGGTCAAGTGTGATGTGGTCAAGCAGCCAGTCCACCTCGCCGTCGGTGTCTAAGCGCCAGGTGGACCCGCCGCGCGCGTCCACCACCACGGTGCGCGCGGCCGACTCCAGCGCGCCGACCGCGCCGTCGGAGACCTCACCCGCCAGTGCCTCTGCGTGCTCTCCGAGCGCGGCGGCAAGCGCGCGGTCTAACCCGGGCTCCACGGTGACTAAGCCCGCAAGGGCTGTAAACCCGGAGAGCACGTCTTCTGCGGAGCGCTTCGGCGCCTGCTCCGCCAGCGTGTCAATGCGCGACTGCAGGGTTGCCACGGCGCGCTCGTGCTCGCGCTGCTCGGCCCGCAGCTGGTCCAGGCGCTTGTCCGCGGCGTCGGACTCTGTGTGGGCACGGGCGAATGCGTCGTCGAGAGGCGAGCGCTCCGCCGCAAAGCCTGCGATGCGCTCCTCGACGGACGCGACCTCCCCATCGGCTTCTCGCGCGCGTTGCTTCGTCTCTGCGAGCGTTTCCTCTAAGCGGCGCACCTCATCTACGGCCGCCTCGACGGCCGCTGCCTGAGATTCCTCCTGCGCGATCAGGCGCACGACACCCTCGCGACGGTCCGCGATCGCGCGCACCTGCGCCATGTGCTCGCGCTCGGCGGCGTCGAAGGCTTCCTGGCGCTCGGCAACCTCCTCGCGGATGGTCTCGAGTTTCTCGGCGGCTTCCTCGGCTGCTTCGAGGGCTTCGGCGTAGCGCTCGTCCGCAAGCTGCGCCCGCGCCTCCAGGTCCTCCGGATCCTGGCCGGCATAGGGCGCGAACGAATTGGAACTGCGGGCGCGTTCCGACGCGATGCGCTGGGTCGCGCTCACCCTCTCAGCCAGCGTGGACAGCGCAAACCACAGCTGCTGCGCCTCCTGAGCCTGCGGCTGCAGCTCCTGCTGACGCGCCTCCACGGCCTCCTGCTCCTCCACCGCGGTCTCCAACGTCGCGGTGACGGTCTCCACCTGCTCCGCCAGCATCTCGGCGGCGCGCTCGGCGTCAGCGTACTTCGCGCGCAGCCGCACCACCTGATCGCCGGCGAGCTTGAGCTTCGCGTCGCGCAACTCCGCCTGCACCGCCGCGCCCCGCTTGGCGGCCTCCGCCTGGCGGGCCAGGGGTTTGAGCTGCTTGCCCAGCTCGTCGGTGAGGTCGGTCAGGCGGTCCAGGTTCGCCTGCATGCCGGTGAGCTTGCGCTGCGCCTTCTCCTTGCGGCGGCGGTGCTTGAGCACACCCGCAGCCTCCTCGATGAACGCGCGGCGCTCCTCCGGGCGCGAATCCAGGATCTCGGAGAGCTTGCCCTGGCCGACGATGATGTGCATCTCGCGGCCGATGCCGGAATCGGACAGCAGCTCCTGGATGTCCATCAGGCGCGCCTTGGAGCCGTTGATCTCGTACTCCGAGGCGCCGTCGCGGAACATGCGGCGGGTAATGGCCACATCTGTATAGTCGATGGGCAGGCGCTTGTCCGTGTTGTCGAAGGTGAGCGTGACCTCCGCGCGCCCCAACGGCTTGCGGCCGCCCGCGCCGGCGAAGATGACGTCTTCCATCTTCCCGCCGCGCAGGTTCTTCGCGCCCTGCTCGCCCATCACCCACGCGAGCGCATCCACCACGTTGGATTTGCCGGAGCCGTTCGGCCCCACCACGGCACAGATGCCGGGCTCGAATTTCATCGTCGTCGCCGACGCGAAGGACTTGAATCCTTTGAGCGTCAGCGATTTCAGGTGCATTTTGTGGATGTTACCGCGCGTTGGCTAGCGCGCCTGCATGACCACGATGTAGCCCCAGCCGCGTCCCGCCACGTAGCCGTGGGCCGCGCCGATGCCCACCGCACGCGCGTTGGACAGCATGTTGCGGTTGTGTCCCGGCGAGGTGCGCCACTGCTCAAACGCCGCCTCCGGGCTGTGCGAGCTGAAGCCTATGTTCTCGTACACGTTGGCGTCCGAGTGGCGGAAGCTGTTCGTGCGGCTGAGCTCCTCGGCCCACGCCTGCGCTTGCGCGTCCAACTGGCCGCTTCGCAGCCACGGCAGGCGGCCGTTTTGGATGCGGTAGAAGTTGATGTTGCGGTAGGTTTTCGCCCGCGATGCTTCCGCCACGTCCCACGGCAGACCGGGATCGTACTGCCGGTTAGGCAGGCTGCTCATGGACGCGAAGCTGGAGGATAAGTCCTGCGCTTGCGCAGGCGCCGGGACCGCTGCAAATGCCACTGCCGCAGCGGTTGCCGCAATTCGCTTCTTCATCGTTCCTCAAACCCTTCCGCGCCCTTCGGCTCCCCGAATTGCGCCTGGACGTGCTCCACATTCCCCGGACGATCCGCACTCGAAGGCTGTTCTTCAAGAAGAGCTTTTAGCTTTGCGACGTCACCTTCGGCCCCCTCCGCAACCACCTCTACCCTGCCATCAGAAAGGTTCTTCGCGTAGCCGGCAAGCCCCAGCTCGAGTGCGCGGGAGCGGGTCCACCAGCGAAATCCGACGCCTTGGACGGTGCCGCGGACGTGAGCGGTCATGCGTGTATCTGTCATGCCGCCCAAGCGTAGCGCCGTCGAACGCTAGTCGTTGCTGTAATCCGCCACGGTGCGGTCATCTTCGCTGCGGCGGGTCACCGGGTCCGAGCCGTCCCAGAACTCCACGTTCTTCAGCTCCGGGAGCATGTCGCGGTGGAACACCGGGTCGATGCCCTTGCGGCGCTGGTCGTTGAAGTTCTTCAGCAGCTTCAGCACCACGCCGCCGAGCGGGATGATTGCGACGATGTTGAAGATGGCCAGCAGGCCGGCCATGGTGTCGCCGAGGGCCCACACGAGTGGGACGGAGCCGAACGCGCCGAAGATGACAAATCCGATGACAACAATGCGGAAGACGTTGAGCGCGGATTTGGATTCGGTGAGGTACTCCAGGTTGGTTTGCGCGAGGTAGTAGTTGCCGATCACGGAGGAAAACGCCAGGAAGAACAGAATGGCCGTGATGGCGTGGGCGCTCCAGTCGCCCAAGGAATCAGCCAGCGCGGACTGGGTCAGGGAGACGCCCTGCACATCGTCCTTGCCGTAGGACACGGCCGGGCCAAGCAGCACAATAAAGGCGGTGATGGTGCACACGAGCAGCGTGTCAAAGTACACGCCGAGGGTTTGCACCAGGCCCTGCTTGACCGGGTGGGACACGGTCGCAGAGGCAGCTGCGTTCGGAGCGGAGCCCATGCCGGCCTCGTTGGAGAACAGACCGCGGCGCATGCCCTGCGTAAACGCGAGCCAGACCCCGGCGCCGGCGACTTCCTTCAAGCCCAACGCATGGGTGACAATCAGCTCGAACATGGCGGGGATCTCGCGCCAGTTCACCACGAGTACCACCACGCCCATGATGATGTAGGCGCCGGCCATAAACGGCACAATCACCTGCGTCCACGATGCGATACGCGTCACGCCGCCGAAGATGACCAGTGCGGTGAGGATCGCCAGCACACCGGCGACCGCGCATTTGACCAGCGCGGAGTCGTTGCCCACGGAGGTTTCAATCGCCGCGGTGATGGAGTTGGTCTGGATGGCGTTGTAGACGAAGCCGTAGGTCAGCGCCAAAAAGGCGGAGAACAGCACGGCCAGTGGCCTCCAACCCAGGCCGCGCGTCATGTAGTAGGCGGGCCCGCCGTGGTAGTTGCCTTCCGCGTCCTTGGTCTTCCACAGCTGCGCCAGGGTGGACTCGACAAACGCGGTGGCGCCGCCGAGCAGTGCAAGCAGCCACATCCAGAACACTGCACCGGGCCCGCCGATGGAGATCGCCAGCGCCACGCCGGCGATGTTGCCGGTGCCCACGCGCGAGGCGGCGGAGATGGTAAACGCCTTGAACGCGGATACGCCACCGTATTCTTCGTCGAGGTCGCGGCCCTCGCGGTCCTTGCCCTTGGGCGTCTCGGCGACGGCCCTGAGCATGTCCGGTATGAGTCGGATTTGAACGAACAGTGTGCGGAATCCGAAGTAGACGCCGGCGGCGATGAGGAACACCGGGACGATGTTCCACAGCACGCCGTTGAGCGAATCTTCGACGAAGGTGGTGGCTGTTTCCATGGCGGGCAGTGTATCCGCAGGTTGCCCACATCACACAACTAGAGGCTTTTGACCTACCCCTCCACCACCGGGGTGCACACCTCGCCGGGTGCAATCGCACCATGGGTGCCAAACTCGCGCTGCCAGTACAGCAGCGGGCAGTTGGTGTTCACATCCGTGTTCTCCACGTTCACCAGCACAAGTACGTGGTCGCCCGCAGCGATCATCTGCGCAACACGCCCGGCCACCCACGTGTGGTTGCCGGCCAGCTGCGGCGCACCGTCGGCCATCACCCACTCCACCCCCGCGAAGCGGTCCACCCCCTTCGTGGCGAAGCGCCGTGCCAGCACGTTCTGCTCGGTGGAGAGCACATTAATGCCTATCGACGCCCCTTCGGCCAACGACGCCAACAGCGACGACCTTTGATCCAGCGAGACCAGCACCATCGGCGGATCCAGCGATAGGGACATGAAGGCGCTGACGGTGGTGCCGTGCGGGTCCGTCGCGGAACCGGTGGTCACGATCGCCACTGCGGCAGCCAGCTGGCTCATTGCGTCTTTGAATGCTGACTGATCAACCATGTCGCACCACCGTACTCGCGCGCTACAACACCTGGCATGCCGGGCAGAAGTAGCTGGAACGCCCGCCGACCACAACGCGCTCGATCGGGGTGCCGCAGCGGGCGCAGGGTTTGCCCGCCTGCCCGTAGGCGTTGAGCGAGCGGGAGAAATACCCGGACGCGCCGTTGACGTTGACGTACAGGGCATCGAAGCTCGTGCCACCCTGCTCCAGCGAGCGGGCCATCACCTCGCGCGAGGCATCCAGCACCGCCTCCGCGTCGCGCTGACGCATGGTCTTCGCGCTGCGCCAAGGCTTCAGGCCCGCGGCCCACATCGCCTCGTCGGCGTAGATGGATCCGATGCCGCTGACCACCTCCTGGTTCAGCAGCACATTTTTCAACGGCGATTTTCTCCGCCGCATCGCCCGGGCAGTCTCGCGGACGTCGAAGTCGGGCTCGAACGGGTCGGGGGCGATGTGGAGGGCGGGGTGCGGGATGCCGCCCACAAGCTGGGTGTACTGCCAGAACCCAAAAGTTCGCTGGTCCACAAAATCCAGCTCCACCTCCCCCACGTCCGCGCGGATGCGCAGGTGCGGCGAGGTGACGGTGCCATGTTTGGCCACGAGCATCTGCCCGCTCATGCGCAAGTGCACGAGCAGCGCCGCGCCGTCGCTGAGCGTGAACCACATGTATTTGCCGCGCCGGCCCGTGCCAGTAATCGTGAGCCCAGGCAGCGTGGCCTCCAAGTCCACGGTGTTGCCGCGCGCGGCGCGGGGGTGCAGCACCTCTACCCGCTGAAACGTGCGGCCGACCACGTGCTGGTCCAGCCCGCGGCGCACCACCTCAACTTCGGGCAGCTCAGGCATTGCCGCGAACGGCCTCCGCCGCGTGGTCGCGCAGGTACAGCACCGCCTGGTGGGCCGCCTCCTGCTCCGCCAGCTTCTTGTTCGGTCCGGTGCCGGTGCCGCGGGCGACGCCGCCCACCAGCGCCTGCGCCGTAAACGTCTGGTTGTGCTCGGGGCCTTCCGCCTCGGAGACGTACTCCGCCACCGGCAGTTTCAGCTCCGCCAGGCGCACCTGCAGGTCAGTCTTCCAGTCGTGGTGTTTTTTGTTGACGGTGGCGGTGCGGAGCTTTTCGTCGAAAAGCTTGAGTATCACATCGCGCGCCGGCTCGAAGCCGTGCTGCAGGTAGATCGCGCCGAAGATCGCCTCGGTGGTGTCCGCGAGGATCGACTCTTTCTCGCGGCCGCCGGTGAGCTCTTCGCCTTTGCCGATGAGCACGTGCGAGCCCAGTTCGATGTCGCGGGCGATGTCGGCCAGGCCGTAGCGCGAGACGATCGCAGCGCGCATCGGCGACAGGTCCGACTCCGGGCGCGAGGGGTACAGCTCGAACAGCTTGGTGGCAACGGACAGGCCCAGCACGGCATCGCCGACGAACTCCAAGCGCTCGTTGTTGGGCAGGTGGCCGTGCTCGTTGGCGAACGAGCGGTGGGTCAGCGCGAGCTTCAGGCTCTCGCGCTCGATGTCCACGCCGAGGTGCGCAATGAGCGGGGCGTGGTCGACGGCGTCAAACGCCTGCTCCCACAGCTCGTCCGCGTTGGCTTTGTTCTTCTTCGAGCGGCTCACAGGAACTTCTCCAGGCCGGCCCAGCGTGGGTCGACCAGGTTGTTCTCCTCGCCCTCGACCGCGTCCGGGGCCGGCACGTCGGTGTCGCCCTCGCACTCCGGCTCGCAGGTGGGATTGAACGGCCAGTTCATACCGGCCTCGTCCACGAACGCCTGCTCCAGGTCCACGGTGCCGTCGACAACCTTGCGGATCTCGTCGCCGGAGCCCTGGTCCTCGTCTTCCTCGCTGTCGCCGGTGATGAAGTCGTCGGAGGCAGAAAACACCTCGGAAATGCGCAGCGTCTCTGTCGGGGTGAGTGCCTTCAGGCAGCGCACACACTGGCCCTCAAGCTGCGCCGTGGCGGTGGCATCCACCATCACTCCGGAGCCGAGCGGGATCAGCGTCGCCTCAATTTCAACCTCGCGTCCCTCAGGGATCGCGATCATCTCGGGGCCGATGCGCGCCGGGGACGGGCCCGTCTGCGTCACAGTCTCTGGGGTGCCGTCGCCGCCGAGGACTTCGCTTACGTCGAATACGAAAGGGTTGGTAGACATAGCGGCCACAGACTACCCGTTAGTACTCGTCGCGGCGGCCGCGAGCCGCCGCACCTGCGGCACCGGCACCGCGGCGCAGCGCGGAACGGTCGGAGGAGACGGTCTGCAGCACGCCCCGCAGCCCGTCTTCGAACTCGGCGAGCTTGGAATCGACATAGTCGTCGCACTCGGAGCGCAGGCGGTTGGACTCGGCGGTCGCCTCGTCCACCAGGCGGTGCGCCTCCTCGTCGGCGCGGCGCATGACCTCGGACTCGGAGATCAGACGCTCCTGCTCCGCCAGGCCCTTGTCCACGGTGCGCTGGTACTCGGCGTTGCCGGACTCGACAATGTTGTCGGCCTCGCGCTGCGCGTTGGTCACGGTCATCTCGGCCACGTTCTGCGCCTGGGTGACCATCATGTTGGATTCTTCTTCCGCGTCGGTGACCAGGTTGGTCGCGCGCGCCTGCGCGTCAGAGAGCATCGACTCGGACTCGGAGTGCGCGTCGGAGACGATGCGGCGGGCATCCTCCTCGGCGTCGCCGACGAGCATGTCGGCGCGGTCCTGCGCCCCGCGCAGGATCTCGTCCTGCTTGTCCAGCACGTCCTGCGCGTCGTCCAAGTCGACGGGCAGGGCGTTCCGGAGGTCGTCGAGAAGCCCGAGCATCTCGTTGCGGGGAACCATGCAATTAGAGGTCATAGGCACGCCGTAGGCCTGCTCCAGGGTTTGAACTAGCTCATCCAGGGCTTCAAAAACGCGGTACATGGTGCCTAAGCGTACCCGCTAGAGCGCTAAATCACGCCCTGAGCGAGCATCGCGTCGGCCACCTTTTTAAAACCGGCGATATTTGCGCCGATGACGTAGTCGCCCGCGCGGTCGTATTCCTCGGCGGTGTTCTTGGTCACCTTGAAGATGTTGGACATGATCTGGTGCAGACGGTCGTCCGTGTAATCGAAGGACCAGGAGTCGCGCGAGGCGTTCTGCTGCATCTCCAAAGCAGAGGTGGCTACACCGCCGGCGTTAGCGGCCTTACCTGGGCCGAAGCACACGCCGCGGTTGCGGAAGACCTCGATCGCCTCGGCGGTAGACGGCATGTTCGCTCCCTCGGCGACGTAGCGCACACCATTGTCAACCAGGGTGCGCGCGTGGTCGCCACCCAGCTCGTTTTGCGTCGCGCACGGCAGCGCCACATCGGCCTTGAGGTCCCAGATGGAACCGTCGGCGTGGAAGGTCGCGCCGGTGGTTTCCTCCGCGTACTCGGACACGCGCCCGCGGCGCTTCTCCTTGATGTCCTGGACGAGCTCGATGTCCACGCCATTGGGGGTCTCCACCCAGCCGGAGGAATCGGAGAAGCCGACAACGGTCGCCCCGAGTTCCTGCGCCTTCTGCATGGCATAGATTGCAACGTTGCCGGAGCCGGAGACGATCACCTTGGCGCCGTCGATGGATTCGTTGTTGGCCTTCATCATCTCGTTGGTGAAGTACACGCAGCCGTAGCCGGTGGCCTCTTTACGCACCAGGGAGCCGCCCCAGGTCAGACCCTTGCCGGTGAGCACACCCGATTCGTGCTGGTCCACCAGGCGGCGGTACTGGCCGAACAGGTAGCCGATCTCGCGGCCGCCCACGCCGATGTCGCCGGCGGGCACGTCGCGGTACTCGCCGATGTGGCGCCACAGCTCAGTCATGAAGGACTGGCAAAAGCGCATGATTTCCCCGTCGGAGCGGCCCTTCGGGTCGAAGTCGGAGCCGCCCTTGCCGCCGCCGATGGGCAGGCCGGTCAGGGAGTTTTTGAAGATCTGCTCGAAGCCGAGGAACTTGATAATGCCCAGGTTCACGCTCGGGTGGAAGCGCAGCCCGCCTTTGTAGGGGCCGAGCGCGGAGTTGAACTGGACGCGGAAGCCGCGGTTGACGCGCACATTGTTGTCGTCGTCCAGCCAGGGCACCCGGAAGATGATCTGGCGCTCCGGCTCGCAGAGGCGCTCGATCAGCCCGTAGTCCGCGTAGTGCGGGTCTTTCTCCAGCACGATCTTCAGCGAATCCAGTACCTCGGCCACTGCCTGGTGGAACTCCGGCTCGCCCGCGTTGCGCTCCAGCAGCTTTTGATAGTAACCGGCAACTTCTTGATCAATCGCGCTCATTGGGCGTGGCCTCCGATATCTATAGCTATGCAGAATTCTGTACCGGACAAACTTTACAACACCGTTCGGCCGCTCGTCGCCGGCAGCTAGAATCTCCCCCATGTCTTCTCCGCTCGACGCAGTTCCGTCGCCCAAAATCGTTGTCGCTCCGGATTCGTTCAAGTCCACCGCCACAGCCGCCGAGGCCGCAGAATGGCTCGCCGAAGGCGTTCGCTCCGTCATCCGCGACGCGCACATCGTGCTCACCCCCATGGCGGACGGTGGCGAGGGCACTTCGTCGCTGTTCGAAGGCGAGCGCATTTGCTTGCCGACGACTACCGCAGCCGGCCGCCTCACCGAGGCGGAGTACACCTTCCACGCCCCGAGCAAAACTGCCTACATCGACGTCGCCGCCGCCTCGGGCCTGCCCGCGGTGGATGAGCCGGTGCCGCTGACCGGCGACACGTACGGCACCGGCGTGCTTATCGCGGACGCGCAGACCCGCGGCGCCGAGCGCATCGTGCTGGGCCTTGGGGGCACCGCAACGATCGACGGCGGCACCGGCATCCTCGTCGCCCTTGGCATCAACCCCCTAGACCAGGCCGGCTACCAGCTCAAGCCCGGCGGCGCGTTGGAGCAGCTGGCTCACTTCGACACCGCGAAGGTCAACGTCCCCGCCGGCGCCGTGGAGTGGGTCCTACTCACGGACACCACCGCACCGGCCACCGGCCCGCAGGGCGCGGCGCACGTGTTCGGCCCGCAGAAGGGCGCGACTAGAGACGACATCGAGGTGCTCGACCGGGGCCTGGCGCGTCTGTGCGAGGTCGCGGACGTGGACCCGGCAACCCCAGGCTTCGGCGCTGCGGGAGGCGTGGGCATCGGCATCACGTGGCTGTCCACCATGCTCCACGGGGACTCATCCCACGTGCACATCCTGCCCGGCGCGCGCGTGGTGGCGGACTCCAACGGCCTCGCGGAGCAGGTCGCAGGCGCAGCTCTCGTGATCACCGGCGAGGGCCGCTTCGACGGGCAAACCGGCACCGGCAAGGTCGCCTCCGTGGTCGGCGAGCTGGCCCGCGAGGCCGACTCTGTGTTTGCCGTGGCCGCTGGCCGTTTCGACGAGCAGCCGGACGCGGGCACCATCGCGGTCACTCTCCCGGAGACCGACAACGTGCGCGAGCAGCTCACCCAGGCCGGCGCAGAGATCGCCGTTGCCTACCTCAACACCTCTACGGTCCAGGGGTAGATCGAGGGTGACTCGAAGCGGTCCTGATCCTCGAGCATCACCGGGTCGCGCGGCAGGTCCACCTTCGGGGTGAGGATGCGCGACAGGCCCATGGCGAGGCGGTTGAGGCTGTCCGCGCCTTCGGGCGTGATGCTGTAGCGAAACACTTCTGCTTCCGCGGGGTCTTCGCCCCGGTCCCGCTCGTAGGTTTCGGCCAGCTGCGCGCGCACGGAGTCGTCGATTAGCACCTGCTCCATTTCCACCGTGCCCGCGGTGAGCTTCTCGCGGTGCACGAGGATGTCGAGTGCGCGCTGAAATACCTCTTTGACCTCGCCGGCGACGGTGGGCGGGACGAGGACGTCGAATTGGATCACAGACATGCGCTCAAGGCTAACCGGTATGGTTGCGTGCATGTCTAACCCCACCGTGAATCCAGCGCACTCGTACCACGTTGCGCTGCGAACCATGGCGGACGGGACCTTAAAGCAGGTCAATCCGTTCTCCGGCACGGAAGTGTGGACAGTTCCAGGCCGCGGCAACAGGCCCCTTACCGCCACAGGCGCCCCGCCTGAGCTCTTGGGACCCGGCGCGCACACGGACACCTGCAATTTCTGCGAAGCGCGCAAACTGCGCACCCCGCCGGAGAAGTCGCGGCTGGTCGCCGACGGCGAGGGGTTTGCCATCCTGCGCGACGCCATGCCCGACGAGTTAGACAACACAGTCGCGGAGTTTCGGCGGGTGCCCAACCTGTTCGAGATCGTCTCCTACGACTATTGGCAGAAAAACTACGGCTACGAAATGCCCGTGGCGCGCCGCAGCCACATGGAGCGCTACCTGGCGGATCCCGCCGGGCGCGAGCATGTGCTGGAGACCGTGCGCACGCGGCTGGCCGCGGCCGGCCAGGATCCCGACAAGCCGGAAGACGAGCTGCTGCAGCTGGCCCCGGCTTACTTCGGCGGCGGCCACGACGTGATCATCGGCCGGCGCCACTTCGAAGACGGTGCAACGCGCTCCAACCAGCTCGCCGGCTCCGGGTCGCTGACCCCGGAGGAGCACTACCGCTTCATCGCGTTCACCGTGGATTCGCTGCGCGACCTAGTGGAGCAGCACACCTACGCCCGCTACGTGGTGGTGTTCCAAAACTGGCTTTCGCCCGCCGGCGCCTCGTTCGAGCACCTGCACAAGCAGCTGGTGGCCATCGACGAGCGCGGTGTCAACGCCGAGACCGAAACGGCGAAGCTGCGCCAGAATTTGAACCTGTACAACGACTGGGGCGTCAACCACGCGTTCTACCAAAACCTGGTCATCGCGGAGAACGACCACGCCATCCTCACCGCCGGCGTGGGCCACCGCTACCCCACCATGACGGTGTACTCGAAGTCCCGCGTCAGCGAGCCGTGGGAGCACACGGACGAGGAAATCCGCGCGGTCTCCGACCTGCTGCACGCAGCCCACGCCGCCACCGGCGGGCAGGTACCCACAAACGAGGAGTGGCACTACCGCCCCGTGGACCTGGACGTGCCTATGCCGTGGCGCATCAACTTGAAATGGCGCATTTCCACTCTTGCCGGCTTCGAGGGCGGCACGCAGGTTTACGTGAACACGCTCTCGCCGTTCGACATGCGCGACCGCGCCACGGCTGCACTTCGCACCTTGCGTAGCGACGGACACGTGGCCCCCTCCCTTCGCATCGCCGAGGAATGCACCCCGGAACCGAACCTTTTGCGTTATAACCCAAATTTGGAGAGATGACATTTGAGTAATATTTCCGAGATTTTGCGCTCCTACTCCGTAGACGAGGTGTGGCAGCGCCGCCTCTACGAGCTGCTGCACGCCAACCCGGAACTGTCCATGCAGGAGGAGGAGACCTACAGCCGTTTGATGATGGAGCTGTCGCGGTTCGACTGCGAGGTCATCGCCCCCATCGGCAAGTTCGGCATCTGCGCCGTCTTCGAAAACGGCGAGGGCCCGACCGTGATGCACCGCGCGGACTTCGACGGCTTGCCGGTGGCCGAGCAGACCGGCGCGCCGTACGCATCCCACAAGGTGGCCAAGACTCCCGACGGGCAGACCGTGGGCACCATGCACGCCTGCGGCCACGACATCCACACCACCGCGCTGCTGAGCATGTGCGACTTTTTGGACAACACCCGTGAGCAGTGGTCCGGCACCTTTATCGCCTTGTTCCAGCCCGGCGAGGAGATCGGCGCGGGCGCCCAGGACATGGCCGACGGCGGCCTGACCGAGAAGGTGCCCACCCCGGACGTGGTCTTCGGCCAGCATGTCATGCCGGGCCGCGCCGGCTTAGTGATGTCCAAGCCGGGCCCGCAGTTCGCCGCCTGCGACTCCATCCGCATCAAAATCCCGGGCCGCGCCGCTCACGGCTCCATGCCGCACAACGCCATCGACCCCACCTACACCGCGGCGATGATCATTGCCCGCCTGCAGGCGATCGTGGGCCGCGAGGTGGACCCGGCGGACTTCGCCGTGGTCACCGTGGCCAGCATGCACGCCGGCACCACCAACAACATCATCCCGGGCGAGGCGGAGCTGGTGCTCAACTGCCGCTTCTACTCCGACCGGGTCAAGGCGAAGGTCTACTCCGCCATCAAGCGCGTGGTCCACGCCGAGGTGCTGGCCTCCGGCTCGTTGGACCAGGCCATGATCTCCTTTTTCGCCCACGGCGAGCTGCTGGACAACGACGAGGAGGTCTTCACCCGCGTGCGCGAGCAGTTCGACGGCGTCTTCGGCGACGCGTCTGTCACCGCCGACCCGAAGACCGTGTCCGAGGACTTCCCCGTCATCGGCCAGGCCTACGGCGCGCCGTACTTCTTCTGGCTCGTCGGCTGCACACCCCACGACGTGTGGGATAAGGCGGTGGAGGAAGACCGCGTCGGCGAGGACGTACCCGTCAACCACATGTCCACCTTCCTGCCGGAGTACGAACCCACCATCGACGCCTCCACCCGCGCAGGACTGACCGCGGCGCTGAGCTACCTGGCCAAGTAACGCGGCCGCACGATCCGGTCACCTGCGCACACCCCGGAGCGCCGGTACGCTCGGGAGACATGACTGCATCTCAGCCAGCATTCGAGCAGACCGTCGAGGGCCACGTCCGCAGCTTCTCCGGCCGCGCGCCGCAAGACTCCACGGTGAAGAAGTTCTGGACGGGGCTTTCCGCCGCCACTGTCGAGCAGATCGCCGACAACTGGGCGAAAACCCGCAACACCTACAAGGCCAGCCGCCGTGCGGCGTACTTCTCGGCGGAATTCCTGGAGGGGCGGGCGCTGCTGAATAACCTGACTAACCTTGGGCTCGTCGATAAGGCGAGTGCAATTGCGGAGGCCAACGGCTTCGAGCTTTCGGACGTGCTGGAGGCTGAGCACGACGCCGCCCTGGGCAACGGCGGCCTTGGGCGCCTGGCCGCCTGCTTCCTCGATTCCGCCGCCGAGCAGGACTTCCCGCTGACCGGCTACGGCCTGCTCTACCGCTACGGACTGTTCCGCCAGGAGTTCGAGGACGGCTTCCAGCGCGAGCACCCGGACGCGTGGAAGGAGTCGTTCTACCCCTTCATCATCCGCCGCGGCTCCGAGCAGCGCATTGTGAAGTTCGACGACATGCACGTGCGCGCCATCCCGTACGACATGCCGATCACCGGCTACGGCACCGACAACGTGGGCACGCTGCGCCTGTGGGATGCCTCCCCGATCGCCGAGTTCGACTACGACGCGTTCAACTCCCAGCGCTTCGCCGACGCGATCCTTGAGCGCGAGGCGGTCCACGACATCACGCGCGTGCTCTACCCCAACGATTCCACCTACGCCGGCAAGCTGCTGCGCGTGCGCCAGCAGTACTTCTTCTGCTCGGCGTCGCTGCAGGAGCTCATCGACGATTACATCGCAGCCCACGGCGACGACCTGCGCGACTTCCACAAGTACAACTCCATCCAGCTCAACGACACCCACCCGGTGCTGGGCATTCCGGAGCTGATGCGCCTGCTTATGGACGAACACGGCCTCGGCTGGGACGAAGCCTGGGAGGTGACCACCCACACGTTCGCCTACACCAACCACACGGTGCTGCAGGAGGCGCTGGAGACGTGGGAGGAGTCCATCTTCAAGCAGCTGTTCTGGCGCATCTGGGAGATCGTGGAGGAAATCGACCGCCGCTACCGCCTGGACATGGAGTCCCGCAGCGTGGACGCGGAGACGGCCCACCACTACTCCCCAGTGCACGACGGGCGCGTGCACATGGCGTGGATCGCCTGCTACGCCTCCTACTCCGTCAATGGCGTGGCGGCGCTGCACACCGAGATCATCAAACGCGACACCCTCGGCTTCTGGCACGGCCTGTACCCAGAGCGCTTCAACAACAAAACCAACGGTGTAACCCCGCGCCGCTGGCTGCGCATGTGCAACCCGCGCCTGTCTGAGCTTTTGGACCGACTCTCCGGCTCCGACGAGTGGGTCACCGACCTGGACAAGCTCAAGGAGCTTCGCCCGCTTATGGACGACCCAAAGGTGCTCAACGAGCTACGCGACATCAAGTCGGCGAACAAGCGCGACTTCGCGGAGTGGATCGCCGCCCGCCAGGGCGTGGAGATCGACCCGGACTCCATCTTTGATACGCAGATCAAGCGCCTGCACGAGTACAAGCGCCAGCTGATGAACGCGCTGTACATCCTGGATTTGTACTTCCGCATCACGGTCGACGGCGAGCGCGACATTCCCAAGCGCACCTTCATCTTCGGCGCGAAGGCCGCCCCCGGCTATGTCACCGCCAAGGGCATTATCAAGCTCATCAACACCATCGCGGAGCTGGTGAACAACGACCCGGAGGCCTCGAAGTACATCCACGTGGTGTTCGTGGAGAACTACAACGTCTCGCCTGCAGAGCAGATCATCCCGGCCACCGATGTGTCCGAGCAGATCTCCACCGCCGGCAAGGAAGCATCCGGCACGTCGAACATGAAGTTCATGATGAACGGCGCGCTCACACTGGGCACGATGGACGGCGCGAACGTGGAGATCGTCGACGCTGTCGGCGAGGACAACGCCTACATCTTCGGTGCCCGCGAGGAGGAGTTGCCGGAGCTGAAGGCGCACTACAACCCGCGCCAGGTGGCCGAGCAGACGCCGGGGCTCATGCGCGCCCTCGACGCGCTTGTGGACGGCACACTGGACGACCGCGGCACCGGCGCCTTCCACGACATCCGCGCCTCGCTTCTGGAGGACAACGGCTACGGCGAGCAGGACGTCTACTACGTCCTCGGCGATTTCGCCGCCTACCGCGAGGCCCGCGACCGCATGGCCGCGGACTACTACGCCGACCCGGACGGCTGGGCGCGGAAGTGCTGGATCAACATCTGCGAGTCCGGCCGCTTCTCCTCCGACCGCACGATCCGCGACTACGCGGAAGAGGTGTGGAAGATCGAGCCCACCCCGATTGACTAACTAGTCGCGCACCATGCGTTTCAAGGTGACGTTGTCACCCGCGTGGTGCGTTTCCTCACCGTCGAAGGCGAAGCCCTGCTTGGTGTAAAAGGCCTGGGCGCGCTCGTTGAAGTCCGCCACCCACAAGAACGCGGGCTCGCCTGGATGCACGACTGCGTTCATCAGCTCAACGGCGACGCCGGAGCCAGCGGCCTCCTCGAGCAGGTAGAGGTTGCACAGCTCCGTGCGCTCCCCGGGCACCCCGTAGGCCATGCCCACCGCTTCGCCGTCCACCTCCGCGAGGTAGACGCGGCCGTCCGGCGCGTCGAAGTACTTGGCCCACTTGCGCTCGAGGGGCGCGAAGTTGTCCAGCACCTCGTCGGCGATGTGTCCGCGGAACGCTTGCGAGCGGGAGCGGTTGTGCACGGCGGCGACAGTGGCGGCGTCTTCGGCGCGGGCTGGCCGGATTGTGGCGTCCATGCAGTTGAACGCTATACGATCTCGGCACAATGATTCTGCTCGTTGACAATTACGACTCATATACATTCAACCTCGCCCACCTGATCGCACAGGCCGCCGGCCGCGAGCCCCTCGTGGTCCCCGCGGGCGAGGCCGCTGATCTTCCTCAGCGTGTGCGCGCCGGCGAGTTCAGCCACGTGGTCATCTCCCCCGGCCCCGGCACCCCGGAGCGCGAGGAGGACTTCGGAGCGTCCCGGCGCGTCATCGAGGCAGCCGCCGACGCGGACATTCCGCTGCTCGGCGTGTGCTTGGGCCACCAGGGCTTGGCCATGCTGGCCGGTGCGGCCGTGACCCGCGCGCCGGAGCCGCGCCACGGGTTTGTCTCCACCGTCGCTCATTCCGGCGAGGGCATCTTCGCCGGCGTCCCGCAGGATTTTGAGGTGGTGCGCTACCATTCCCTTCACGTTGACGAGGTCCCCGGCATCACCGTCCACGCCCGCAGCGAGGACGGCGTGGTCCAGGCGCTCAAGGTCGACGGGCTCGACCACTGGGGTGTGCAATTCCACCCCGAGTCGGTGCTCACCCAGCACGGCGCGGCGATCATGCGCAACTTCCTCGGCGGCTGGCGCCTGATCCACCGCGAGGTGCCCGGCGCGCTCGACTGCCAGCGGGTGTTCAACGCCATCAAGCGCGACGGCAACGACGCATTCTTCCTCGACTCCGCCGACGCGCGCGGGCGTTTCTCCATCCTCGGCGACACCGCGGGAACGCTGTCGCGCTCCATGAGCTATTCGCTTGACGACGGCAACGTGCTCGACACCCTCGACGCCGAACTGTCCACCCCAGTTTTCGACGCGCCCGACCTGCCGTTTACCGGCGGGTGGATCGGGTACTTGGGCTACGAGTGCGCGCAGCTGACCATGCCGATCACGCTGCGCCACCGCTCGCCCTACCCGGACGCGTATTTCGTGCGCCCGCAGTCGTTCATCGTCTACGACCACCAAGCCGAGACTGCGCACCTGTGCGCCCTAGCGGGTGACGGCGCTACCGATCTGCTCGAACGGCTGGAGCAGGCGTTGGCGGGAACAGACGGGACCGGAGGGACGTCGATAGGCGAAGGCTCCTGGAGCAACCCGGACTACCTGGGAAGCATCGAGCGGGCCCAGGAGTTGCTGCGCGCGGGCGAGAGTTACGAGGTGTGCCTGACCGACACTTTCACCGCCGAAGCGACCGGCGATATCTACCGCCAGCTGCGCGAACAAAACCCCGCGCCGTACGCCGCACACCTCATCTTCGACGGTGTGGAGGTCGCCAGCGCCTCGCCCGAGCGCTTCCTCACCGTGCGCGGCCGCGACGTGGAGGCGAAGCCTATCAAGGGCACCATCGCCGCCGATCAGGATCCCGCGCTGCTCGACAACGCCAAAACTCGCGCCGAAAACCTCATGATCGTGGACCTGTTGCGCAACGACCTCTCCCGCGTTTGCGAGCCCGGGACCGTGCGCGTGCCCGGGCTGATGCAGGTGGAGTCGTACGCGACGGTGCACCAGTTAGTTTCCACCATCACCGGCCGCCTGCGCGAGGGCCGCACTGCCGTCGACGCGGTGCGCGCGACGTTCCCGCCCGGCTCCATGACCGGCGCGCCGAAACTGCGCACCTGCGAGATCATCGACCGCTTAGAGACCTCCCCGCGCGGCGTCTACTCCGGCGCGCTGGGCTACTTCGGCTTCGATGGCCAGGCCGACCTGTCCGTAGTCATCCGCACCGCCGTGCGCGCGGCCGACACCGTCACCGTGGGCGCGGGCGGCGCGATCGTGCTCGCCTCCGACCCCGAGTCCGAGCTTGCCGAGCGCAACCTCAAGGCCCAGTCCGTGCTGGGAGCGTTCGATGCGTAGGTACGCCTGGCGCGGCGACTTTGCCGAATGCGACGTCCCCGAAGGCCCCCTCGATGTGGCCGACTCCTGGCGCCACTCGAACGGTCGCACAAACGGGCTCGCGCGGCACCTGGAGCGTTTCGCCCGATCTGCTGGCCCGCTTCCCGACGGGTTCGTCGACAAGCTCATGCCACTGCTGCGAGACGGCGAGCTGTTTCCCCGCATCGCGCTGTCGCAGGGGCTTTTGCTTCTCGACGTCCGCCCCGCCCCTCCCCCGCGCCCCACCACCTCGCTGACCTATGCGCCTGCCCCGGACCCGCGCACCCGTCCCGAGGTGAAAGGTCCCGACTTCGCCGCATTTGGCGCATACCGTTCGCGGTACCAGGTGGAGGGCACGGACGACACGGTGATCGTCGATAAGCATGGCTCCATGCTGGAGACCACCACCGGCGCGCTCGTGATGTGGGACGGCGACACCCTCTGCGTCCCCGACGGAGTGTGGCTGCCGAGTGTGACATTGCACCAGGTTGTTTCGCGGGCTGAGCGGCGAGGTATTCGCGTGAAGCGGTGCCGCATCACGCCCGAGCTTGCCGCCGAGCGCCCCCTGTGGTTTCTCAACTCCCTGCACGGCATCAGCCCGGTCAGCGAACTGCAGGTCGGCGACACCGTGATCACTCCCCCGGCACACCCCAGCTTCAACGAGTGGCACGACTGGTGGTGGGGCGGCTTCACGGTCGAATGGCCGGGATGCTGAAAAACTAATCAACCAGGCCGAAGAAGCGGGCAACGAGTTCGACGAATAGCACCGCCGCCGCGGAACTAGCCGGGTTCAAAAACTATGCAGCTGCATAGTGGGCGGGTCCACGGGACTATGCCGCTGCATAGTGGAAACGGTCCGGGAGACTATGCAGCGACCTACGCCGACCGCTCGGCGAGCACCTTACCGGTCGCGGTGTCGCGCTCGGCCAACTCGGCCGGGGTGCCGGTGGCGACGATCTGCCCGCCCTCGGCGCCGGCGCCCGGGCCCATCTCAATCACACGGTCCGCTTGAGCGATTACGGAGAGGTCGTGCTCGACCACGATCACGGTCTGGCCCGCGTCGACCAGGCTGTTGAGTTCCTGGACAAGCAAAGAAACGTCGGCGGGGTGCAAACCGGTGGTGGGCTCGTCCAGCAGGTACACGGTGTGGCCCCGGCGCGAGTTGCGGGAGCGCTGCAGCTCGGTGGCAAGCTTGATGCGCTGCGCCTCGCCTCCGGAAAGCTCGGGCGCACCCTGGCCCAAGCGCAGGTAGCCCAGCCCCACCGCTTGCAGGGTTTCCACGGCGCGGAGGATCTTCGGTTCGTCGGCGAACACGTCCGCGGCTTCGTCGACGGTGAGCTCCAGCACCTCCGCGATGGTCAAGCCCTCCCAGGTGACCTCGAGGGTCTCGTCGTTGTAGCGCGCGCCGCCGCAGTCCGGGCAGGTGGTGTACGACCCAGGCAGGAACACCAGCTCCACCTCGATCTTGCCGGCGCCGCCACAGGTCGGACACTGGCCTTGCTTCACGTTGTAGGAGAAGCGCGACACGGTCCACTTGCGCTGCTTCGCCTCATCGGTGCCGGCGAACAGTTTGCGCACACCGTCGAAAAGCCCGGTGTAGGTGGCAAGCGTCGAGCGCGGCGTGCGCCCGATGGGCTTCTGGGTGATCTGCACGACTCGGCTCACCGCCTCGAAGCCTTCTTGCTTATCGACGTTCCATCCGACCTCCCCTGCCCCAGCACCATCAGCGGCCTCGTCCTCCTCATCGACGACGGTGGACGCCGCCTCGCGCAGCACCCCGGCGAGCACAGTGCTGACGAGTGTGGACTTGCCGGAGCCGGACACGCCCGCCACGGCGGTGAACTGGCCCATCCCAAACGAGACATCCACCCCTTCGATGGAGCGGGCCGAAACGCCAGACAAGGCTAGCGCCCCGGTGGCGGACCGTGGGTCGTCGTTAAGCGAAAATGCCCGGTTCGCCAACGCCCTCGCAGTGGGCGCGTCGCCGGTGTACTCGCTGGTGGGGCCGGCATACACCACCTCGCCGCCGCGTTCGCCGGCAAGAGGGCCAACGTCCACGAGATAGTCAGTCTGGGCGACAAGTTCCATGTCGTGCTCGACCAAGAGCACCGAGTTGCCCGCGTCGATGAAGCGGCGGCAGATGTCCAGCACAGCGCCGCGCTCGGCGGGGTGCAGGCCGGCGGACGGCTCGTCCAGCACATACGCCACGCCGAACAGACCCGAGCGCAGCTGGGCGGACAGGCGGATGCGCTGCAGCTCACCGGCGGACAGCGTCGGTGCGGGGCGGTCCAGGCTCAAGTGCGCAAGGCCCAGATCAAGCGCGGACTGCAGGGCGGGCAGGATCTGCTTGAGCAGCAGGTCCTCGGCCGAACCTTCAGACGGATCCTGCGCGGCGAGCACCTCGTAGACCTTATCCAGCGGCAGGGCGCCGAGCTCGTCGATAGGCATCCCTGCGTAGGTGACCTTGAGTGCTTCCGGGTTGAGGCGGCGGCCGTGGCAGGTCTCGCACACGCGCGACTCCATGTAGGACAGCACGCGTTTGCGCAGGGTATCGGACTGGGTCTCAGCGAGCGTGTTGGTCAAATACGACGCCACCGAGCGCCACGTGCCCTTGTAGTTGCGCTGGATCTGGTCCTCGCCGCGCAGGGGCTTGACGGTGACCACAGGGCGCTCCTCGGTGAACAGGATCCACTCGCGGTCTTCCTTGGGCAGCTCCTGCCAGGGCGAATCCAGGTCGTAGCCCAGGGTGGCCAGGATGTCGTGGAAGTTCTTGCCCGCCCACGCGCCGGGCCAGGCCTTAATGGCGCCGTCCTCGATGGACAGCGTCGGGTCCGGCACCATGGATTCCTCGGTGGGCTCGTGCACCACGCCGGTGCCCTGGCACGTCGGGCACATGCCCTCGGGCGTGTTCGGGGAGAACGAGTCGGAGTACAGCCCCTTCGGGTTGTCGCCCGCGCGCGAGTACAACAGGCGGATGCTGTTGGACAGCGCGGAGACGGTGCCCACGGTCGAGCGCGCGCCGCCGCTGGAGGTGGACTGCTCCAACGCCACCGTCGGTGGCAACCCCTCCACCGACCCGACCTGCGGGTCCACCGCCGAGCCGATCAGACGGCGGGCAAACGGCGCGACCGATTCGAGGTAGCGGCGCTGGCCCTCGCCGTGGATGGTGCCGAACGCGAGCGAGGACTTGCCCGAGCCGGACACACCGGTCACCGCGACGAGTGTGCCGCGCGGGATGTCCACATCCACGTTGCGGAGGTTGTGCAGGTGGGCGTCGCGAACTTCAATTCCAGGCATGCCCACCAGCCTAACTACTTAGGGGTTGCGCGTGTCCTCGCCGAGTTGGTGGACGTGAATGGTGTTGGTCGTGCCCGCGACACCCGGCGGGGTGCCGGCGACAACGACCATGGTGTCGCCCTCCTTGTACTGCTCCATTGCCAAAAGCTGGCGGTCCACCACCTTGATCATGTCGTCGGTGCTGTGGACCTGCTCGCATAGGAACGTCTCCGCGCCCCACGTCATGGCCAGCTGCGAGCGCACCTGCTGCACCGGCGTGAACACCAGAAGCGGCAGGTCCGGGTGCAGGCGCGCCACGCGGCGTGCGGTGTCGCCGGAGGTGGTGAACGTGACAATCGCGCGCGCGTTGAGGCGGTCGGCGATGTCGTTCGCCGAATAGGACACCACGCCGCGCTTCGTGCGCGGGATGTGGTTCAGCGGCGGCACGCTGCCCATGGTCTCGGCAGAGCGGACGATGCGGCTCATGGTGCGCACCACGTTGTGCGGATCCACGCCCACAGACGTCTCGCCCGAGAGCATGACACCGTCCGCGCCGTCAAGCACCGCGTTGGCCACGTCGGATGCCTCGGCGCGCGTCGGACGCGAGTTCTCAATCATGGAGTCAAGCATTTGCGTAGCGACGATCACCGGCTTGGCATTCTCGCGCGCAATCTGGATCACGCGCTTCTGCACTGCCGGGACCTGCTCGAGCGGAATCTCCACGCCCAGGTCGCCGCGGGCAACCATCACCGCATCGAACGCGAGGATGATGGATTCCAGCGCGTCCACAGCCTCGGGCTTTTCAAGCTTGGCGACGACAGGCACACGCCGACCGACCTCATCCATGATCTCGTGGACCTGCTCCACATCCGCCGGAGAACGCACGAACGACAGGGCGATAATGTCCACGCCGAGCTCCAGGGCGAAGCGCAGATCAGCCTTGTCCTTCTCGCTCAGCGCCGGCACGGAGATGTCCATGCCCGGAAGCGAGACACCCTTGTTGTTGGACACCGGGCCGCCCTCGGTGACGCGGCAGACCACGTCGTTGCCGTCAACCTCGGTGCAGACCAGGCCGACCTTGCCGTCGTCCACGAGCAGGCGGTCGCCCGGCTTCGCGTCCTGGGCGAGCTGCTTGTAGGTGGTGGACACGCGGTCGTGCGTGCCTTCGACGTCGTCCACGGTGATGCGGACGGTCTCGCCGGTTTCCCAGTAGGTCTTGCCGTCGCCTTCGAAGCGGCCGAGGCGGATCTTCGGGCCCTGCAGGTCCGCCAGGATGCCCACGGCGTGGCCGGTCTCGTCGGTGGCCTCGCGGACCCAGCGGTAGTTCTGCTCGTGGTCCGGGTAGTCGCCGTGCGAGAAGTTCAAACGCGCCACGTCCATGCCGTCGCGCACGAGTCCCAAAATCGCATCCTTGCTGGCTACAGCCGGGCCGAGGGTGCAGACGATCTTTGTCCTTCTATCCACGTGTACCAACCTCGTTGTCTTCGGTGTTGTCGCTGTTGTCGTCGGTGTCATTCGTGTTCTTCAGCGCCCCACGGTACTCCCGATCCTGGGAGTCTGCCGTGGACGAGCGGTTGTACTCCGGGTCCACCTCCTCCGGGGTCTCCCTGCCCTTTTGCAGTATGAAGAAGATCACCACGGCGACGATGAACAAGATGGCGGACACCCACGTGTTCACGCGCAGGCCGAGGATCAGGTTCGCCTCGTCGCGGCGCATGAACTCGATGAAGAAGCGGCCCAGCGTGTAGCCGGCCACGTACAGCCAGAACACACGGCCGTGGCCGAGGCGGAAGCGGCGGTCAGCCCAGATGAGCACGAAAAACACCGCCACGTTCCAGATCAGCTCGTAGAGGAACGTCGGGTGCACGCTCGCAATCACCTCGCCAGTGGAGCGGCCCGTCAGCGGGGCGTACTGGCCGGCTTCGTTAACGCGGTAGTAGATGTCCAGCGCCCACGGCACATTCGTCTCCGCGCCGTAGAGCTCCTGGTTGAAGTAGTTGCCCAACCGGCCGATGCCCTGGGCGAGGATCACCGACGGCGCGATCGCGTCCGCAAGCGGTGCAATCGGCAGCCCCTTGCGCCGCATCATCACCCACACTGCCAGAGCGCCGAGCGCGACCGCGCCGATGATGCCAAGTCCGCCGGCGGTGATGTTGAAGGCCTGCCAGGGGTTTTTGCCTTCGCCGAAGTACTTCTGGTGGTCCGTGATCACGTGGTAGAGGCGCCCGCCGATGATGCCGGCCGGGATGACCACAATCGCCGCGTCCCACACCGTCTCCGGGTCGCCGCCGCGCGCCTTATAGCGGCGCAGCGAGACCGCCATCGCGACGATGATGCCGGTGATGATGCACAGCGCGTAGGCGCGGATGGGAATGGGACCGAGGTACCACACGCCCTGCGGCGGCGACGGGATGTTAGCCAAGTTCAGCGTTTGCACGCCAAACAGTGTGCCATTTAGCGTCGCGACGGGCACGCGGGGTGCTGGCCTGCGGTGGCTAGCGAGCGCGTCGCCGAGAGCACATCGCCCGCGGCCATGACGGCCTCCGCCGCGAGCACCGCGTCCGCGCCGCAGGAGGCTGCGTTGATCAGATCGCGCGGGGTGGACACGCCGCCCAGACTAATTTTGATTACCTCGCTGGGAAGACCGGGCGCGATCTCGGCGAAGGCGTTGCGGTTCAAATTGTTGGTGTCGAAAGTCCAGGAGTTCACCGCCACAACGGTTACGCCCGCACGCAGCGCTCGGTCCGCTTCCTCCGGGGTGCGCACCTCCGCCACTGCGGCCATGCCGAGGGACTCGGCGCGGTCTAACAGCGCCTCGAAGCGGGCCTGATCCAAGATGCCCACCTGCAGCGGGATGGCGTCGGCGCCGTAGCAGCGGGCCTCGTGAATCTGGTACGGGTCCACGATCACGTCGCGGCACACCATCGGCAGTTCCACCGCTGCCCTGGCCTGGGCCATGTCCGCCAGGGAGCCGTCGAAACGCAACCGCTCCGTCTGGCACGCGATGAGGTGGGCTCCGCCGGCTTCGATGTTTTGCGCCAGCGCCTCGATGCTGGAATGCCCCGCGCCGGTGGGACCGAAGACCGGAGAGTTGCGCTTGATCTCCACGATCACGCTGCAGCCATGACGCAAAAGCGCCGCCCGAGTGTCCCGGGTCGGCGCCATATCGCGCGAGCGCGCTTTGATCTCTTTGAAGGAAACGGCGGCCTCACGCTTGGCAACGTCGCGAAGCACACCAGCGACGACATCGTCGAGTGTGCTCGGTGCCGGCATGGCTACCTCCCAGTTGCAAGGGGCCTGGCCTTATCACGGATAAGGCTAGCGGGTGGACTTCGAGGATCGGAAATCCGGTCCGCCCCCGCCGCCGCGCGGATCGGTCGGATCGATGTCTGCGCTGATCGCGTCCCACAGCACGCGGCCGGACTGGGGGTCCTCCTCCAAGTCCTCGCGCACCTTCTCCCGGCGCACCGTTTCCTTCTCGTACTTGTTCTGCCGCGGCGAATCCTCGCCCGGCCGCGCGACCAGCAGCGCCCCGCCGGCCAGTCCGAGCACCGCTGCCAACAGCGCCAACCCGGGGCCGAGCGCTTGCGTCGTGGTGGAGGTGATATCCGCCCACTGCGCAATCGCCGGCGCGAAACTGCCCTGCTGAGCCTCGTCCGCGCCCGCCGTGAGCAGGGCGTGCACACGCTCCGGGTCCGCCCCGCCAACCAGCAAACGCACCGCCGGCACCGCCAGGCCCACGGACGCCGCTGCGCAGATGGCGCCGATGACGCGGCGGCCGAGGCGTCGTAAAGCAAATGCCGCGACCATCCCTGCGATCAGCAGCACCGCAATGGCGCCGGTCTCCGTGGACCAGTCCGCGCCGTTGACACTTGCCTCGCCGCCGCCGGAGATGTCGTCGACGAATTCCGCGCGCACCCAATCCATCCGCGAGCTGATCCAGGTCAGCGCGCCCGCGACACCAAGTGCGACCGCCCCTTTGCGGGCGGCCTTCTTGTCTGGCTGTGCAGTTTTAGTCATGCGTTAAGCCTCCTTACCCGCATCATTTTGGACCGTTTGTAGCGCCTCCATCACCGCGGCGTGGGCTGTGGCGGTGCCCACCACAGCCCCTACCTTGTCGGGCTCCCACGGCGTGCCGTCGCCGGCGGTGGCCACCGCTCCCGCGCTGCGCGCCAGCAGGATGCCCGCGGAGTTATCCCACACGTGAGGCGAGAAACTCACCGCGGCCTGGTAGATACCTTGTGCCGCAAACGCGAGGTCGATGCCCACCGAGCCGGAAATCCGCGGGCGCAGGTGTGCCCGGGCCAGCTCGCCGGCCAGGTTCAAACGCTGGCTGGTCGGCATGCGTCTGCGGTCGCGGGAGTGCAGGGAGCCGACGCCCACGTGCGGCGCGGACGAGGCAGCACTCACCGGCGGCAGCGCCGCGCCGTTGAGGTGCACCGGCTCGCCGTCGATGGCTGTCATGCGCATCTCCAGCAGCGGCGCGTCCACCACCGCCACCACCGGCTGCCGCTCCACCAGCAGGGAGACCAGGATCGCGCAGTTGGGGTTGCCGGTGGAATAGTTCGACGTGCCGTCGATGGGGTCCACCACCCAGCAGGCGTGCTCGTCCAGTTCGCCGCCCTGCTCCTCACCGAACACGCCGATGCCGGTCGCGCCGGTGAGCTTGTCGCGCAGCAGCTCCTCTACCGCCAGGTCCGCGGCGGTAGCGAAGTCGCCAGAGCCTTTGTGCAGGGCGGGCGCGGCGCCGAGTTCGTTGACGAAGATCTCGCGGGCAGCGTCAACCGCCGCCTCCGCGGCCTGCAGGTGCCCCATCAGCTCCGTGGCATCCGTCATCGTGCTACCCAAGCTGGGCGATCCAGTTTCGCAGCACGCCGGCACCAGCCTCGCCAGAGGCCTCGGGGTGGAAACGTGTCGCCCACAGTGGGCCGTTTTCCACCGCGGCGAGCACCTCGCCCACCCAGCTCAGCTTGGGGTAGGCAATGAACTCGTCCTCCTGCAGCTCGAAGTCGCGGGCGCCGGTAGCTGCGTTGAACTCGAATTCCTGCGCGCCGTCGAGCATCAGCGAACCCTGAGCAGGCGCAACCTCCGCGCGTTCAACGGGGGCCTCAAGCTTCTCGACGCCTCCCGGCCACTCCCCGAACCCAGCCGCGCCATCCGCGCCCCGCTCGAACAGCGCGTCCATGGCGGCGCCAACGACAAGCACCGGGCGCGAACCGGCGAGGCGCTGCCCCACAACGCGGTCCGCCTGGGCTTTGCGCAGAGCCCGCAGCGCTTCGGCGGCATCGCCGGAGGCGGCAATAACGAGACCATCCGCGGCGACGGCGCTCGCCGGGTCAGAGGTAACCTCCGCGTCCACGCCTTCAGCCCGCAACGCAGCGTGCAGCGCCGCCACAGCGGGATCCGCGCCCGCAAACGGGTCGAACACCGCAACAGCGGCAGTTTTCGGGCTGGAGGTTGTCTCGCTCATAGGTGCGTAGTGTAGCCCCCGCGCTGCCTACTGGCGCTTGCGCGGGTAGGGCCGCGGCACCTGCACCGACTTCAGGCGCGCGGACAGGTTGTTCACTTCCACCACGCGGTGGCGGCCCAGCTGGCGGTCCAGCAGCGTAATTGCCAGGCCGATGGTGATCACGGCAGACGCGATGCCGAACACCGGGGCAAACGCCATCTGCGCCACCAACATGCCGTAGAACGTGGAGCCCAAGCCGGTGCCGCCGTCGAAGCCGATGTTCCAGATCGCGGAGGCCTCCGAGGTCTTGTGGCGCGGCAGGCGGTAGAACAGCATCGTCAGCGCCTCGTTTTGCACTCCGCCGAAGCCGGCGCCGTAGAACAGCGCGGCGATGAGCATGGTCCACGCGGGCAGCTCCATGGACAGGATCATGGCCATCAGCGCCACACCGACAGCGGCGATGATCTGGCACGGGATAATGACGGTGCCCGGGTAACCGCGGCGGTCCATGATGCGGCCGGCGACGTAGCGCGAGACCATCGCGGCGAAGTTGAGGACGGAAAGCATCACGCCCGCCAGCGCAGCGCCCGACACCGGGTCGAGCGCGCGCATGGACACCGGCAGGAAGTTCGTGATCGCGCCGTATGCGGTGGTGACAAACATCAGGGCGAGCGCCGGCACGAGCGCGAGGTGCCACATGGGCACGCGCACGCTTTGCTGCGTTTCAGCGTCCGGGTCCGCCGGTGGGATGGGCGGGATAGCCAGGCAGGCCACCAGCGAAACCGCGCCGATGGAGGCGGCGATCACGTACACCGCGTCGTAGCCGATTTTGTCCACCAACGCCAGACCGGACGGCAGCGCCACCATCTGCGCCAGGCCCACGACCATGCCGAAGATGCCGGTGGCGCTGCCCAGCAGGCGCAGCGGGACAAGCTCGGCGATGATGGCGGCTTCCGCCACGGACAGCGCACCGAAGCCGATGCCGCGGATCGCACTGACGGTCAACAGCGGTACGGCGTCCATGCCGAGCATGTAGCCGAACGCCGGGATGCCCAGCAGCAGCGAGGAGATGGCCAACACCCAGCCGAAGCCGAACGTCTTCAGCGCCTTTGGGGTGAAAATTTGGGTGACCACGGTGGCGAACATGAACACGCCGGTGGAAAGCCCTGCCAGGGAGGCTGGCTGGCCAGCGTCGATCACCGCCGTGGGGACCACAGGCAGCAGCAACGCCCACGCCGCGAAGGCCGAAGCCACGGCCACGAGCACCGGGATCAGGCCCCGGGCGCGCCACACGTTGGTCAGCGATTCAACTTCCCCACGGGTCAGCGGCTGTTTGGACCATGCCATCTCACATCACCTCCATAAGCGCGAGGGCTGCGAAGAGCAGGGCCATGACAGCTAGAAGCGCAAGCACCGCGGTAAATGCACGGGGTGCTCCGCGTTGATAGCTGGACCAGACTCCGCCGACGAGAAGCCCCGCCACAAGGCTGAGCACCACCACCAAAATCGGATTCCCGACAGCGGACACCGCAAAGACCTCCTTCGCAACCAAGTCGATTCGGCCGTCATTGTAGACGCTGCATAGGAATCCATGGACGCTGCCTTCACAGTGGGCGTTATGCTCGCTGTATGGGAAAGCACGCTGCACCGGCGGGCCCTCAGCGCCCCGGCGAGGTCACTCTCGAGCGCGTCGCTGCACTGCTGGAGAGCCTCGGCTTCGAACCGCTGGTGCGCCCGGACCGCCTGGTCATCGGCGCGCATGCCTTCACCGTGGCCTTGTGGGTGGATTACTCGCGCCCAATGGCGCTGGTCATCGACACTGCGGAGCGCATCCCCACCGACTTCGAGCATGCGATGGCGCTCGCCCGCTTCATTAACACCTGGAACCACGACCGGGTTGGCCCGTGGGCGAGCTACCGTCTGATGGAGTCCGGGGATCTGTGCGCGCGCATGCGCCGCGGCGTGCACATCAAGCATGGGCTTAGCGACGATCAACTGGCCGCCGAATTGTTAGACACACTCGAGCACGCTGCTGCGTTTTACCGGCGGCTGCGCGAACGATTCTTGGACGCGGGCCTGGACCAGCCCCTGCCGCCGCAGCTGATGCGCGCCCAGGACACTGACCTGCTGCTGGGCCGGCATCCCTTACTGCGTCACTTGCCGCGCGGCGGGCGGCAGGAGGTGTCCACCGCACCGGAGCTCTACCGCGAAGTGGAGGGGCCCGCAGGTGAGGTCGCGCCGGTTGGCGTGGGCGATCTCACCGATGCGTTGGAGCAGCTCGAATTCCGCTACGGTGTCGGCGAGGACGGCGTGATCGCCACCGGTGTCAACGGCGTGCCGTTCGCGCTGACTATCGAAGGCGAACCGGGACCGCGCTACGCCCGCGTGACAGGCATGTGGGACACCGGCCGCGACGCCCTCGACGCGTTCTTGCCGCTGTGGCTGGTGTGCAACGACGTTAACGAGCGCACGTGCGCCACGGCCGCTTACCTGCACGAATTCGACGGGACCGCCCACATGCACGCCGAGTCCACCATGCTCGTGGCTGAGGGCGTCGCGCCCGGGCAGGTCAGTGAATTCGTCATCTCTGCGATGGCGGCGTGCCTGGCGGCCATCGACCACGTCAGTCAGCAGACGGCCGGCCAGTCGGTGGTGGATTGGCCCGGCAGGCGCTAGCTAGCGCTCTTGCCTGGTGTAGGCCAAAAGGTTGGCGGTCCAGTACACCAGCACGGCCGCGAACGGGCCCGCTGCCCAGGCGACGCCTGGTCGCACGGGCGGCACCATGGTCAACGTGTCGCCGTCCGAAAGCGCATCGGGCGACGGCAGGGGGTGCATAAGTCCCACGAACCATCCGCCGAAGATGTAGAGCGCCACGGCAGCTACCGCGCTGACGATTCCGGCCCAGATCAGCCAGGCCACAGACCCACGGACTTTCCCGCGCTGCGCGGCAAACAGCGCCACCGCCGCCACCACAACACCGGCCAGGGTGGTCAGCAGAGCAAACGAACCGAAGCCCGCGAATTCGGCGTTGGCGGGGCTTTCCGCCTGATCCACCCGCAAACCGCCGCCTTCAACCACGCCGATGTATGCGGGCCGCACGAGCGCCCACACCCCGCCGCCGAGGATGCCCAAAACACAACCGAGCGCCAGGAGCCCAGCTCCGGCGCTCAGTGCGGATCTACGGTTTAGTTGCACAGCTTCCAGCGACCGTCTTCCTTCTGGAAGATCATGGTCGAGGTTTCCTCACCGTGCTCGCTCCTCGCGGTCAGGCTCGCGGACGCGCGGTCACCGTCGATACGCACATCGTCCAGGCTGACCTCCGTCTCCGGCAGCTCGATGCCCTGGCCCTGCTCCTCGGCGAGGCGGCTGGCCTCCTGGACCTGCTCCAGGCTCATGCCCTGGCGCTCAAGCTCCTCGAGCATCGGCTCGGTGACGGCCTTGCACGAGTTCTCCAAGATGGTCGGGGTCCAGTCTGCAAACGATCCCGGGTTGAGCACGGCGCGGGCGGTATCTTCCATCTCCCGGCGGTCGTCCTCGCTGCCTGCCTCACCGTTGGCCAGCGGCTCATTGGTGTTTTCCGGCATGCCGTTTTCAAACGGGTTGGCCAGTGTCGGCGGCTGCTCCTCGTCGCCCTGTGCCTGGTTGGACTTCTGCTTGTCGTCCGACTTGTCTTCCTTCTTCTTTTCCTTCTCGGAAGTCTTCGAGGTCTTCTTTTCAGACTTCTCGGGCTTTTCAGACTTCTCGGACTTCTCCGCAGAGGCTTCCGTGGAAGAGTTAGCGGCAGACGCCTCAGGCGCCTCGGCGGCGGTGGACAGACCGCCGGAGGTTCCTTCGTCGTCGGACCCGCACGCGGTGAGCGGGAGTACGAGGGCGAGCGCCGCCGTCGTCACTGCCAAGCCCTTCTTCGTTTGCAACTTCACGGTATACCTGTACCTCTCGTTGTCGGACCCGCCCGGAAATTCGGTGCGGGCTGGCACCAGCGACTGTTCTTCGGCATCAGTACATGCAGTCGCGGTGAAGATCCATTCAGAAATAGTACCAACTACTCACTGTTGCACTCGTTGGACATCTATATAAGCATTCTGGAGGGTTTCTGTGAGGTTACGTAAAGCCATTTCGGCCGCCGGTGACCGTTGTGCGTCTATGTTGGAGGAATGCAACTAACCCGTGAGCGCATCACCGAAGCGGCGTTGACCATCCTCGCCGAGTACGGGCTCGCGGACGTGTCCATGCGCCGGGTAGCCACCTCACTTTCGGTCGCGCCCGGAGCGTTGTACTGGCACATCTCCAACAAGCAGGAACTCATCGCCTCCATGGCGGAAGAGATTGTGCAGGTGCTTATCAACGGCCCCCTGCCGGACCCCGCATGTTTGAGCCGCGAGCTGCGTGACGCACTGCTTTCCACCCGCGACGGCGCGGAGGTCGTCGTCGCGGCGGTGAGCCAGCCCGGTTCGCAGGTGCAAAAGGAGTTGGAAACCAGGTTCGCGGCATCGGTGAGGACGTGGCTGGGCGAAGCGGCGTCGGAAAGCAATGTGCGCATCGCCGCCAGAGGCTTGCTGCGACTGACCTTGGGCGACGCTGCGGTGCAGCAATCCGCCGCGCAGCTGGCGCAGGCCACTGGCGCGCCTGCGGAGTCGGACGGCGCAGGCGAGCACGCCGCGGCAGTGGCCTTCCTGCTCGACGGCCTAAAGCGAAGTGTCTGAGGGGGCACTAAGCTGTGACCCCATGAGTGAGACCATCGTCTGGCCCGGTTCTTCTTACCCCCTGGGCTCCACCTTCGACGGCGCAGGCACGAACTTCGCACTGTTCTCCGGCGTCGCGGAGAAAGTGGAGCTCTGCCTTATCGACGACGACGGGGCGGAGACCCGCATCCCGCTGGAGGAAGTGGACAACCACGTCTGGCACGCCTACCTGCCCGGAGTGAGCCCGGGCCAGCGCTACGGCTACCGCGTGCACGGGCCGTGGGACCCGCACAACGGCAAACGCTGCGACCCGAACAAACTGCTGGTGGACCCGTACGCGCGCGCCTTCGACGGTGAATTCGACCAGCACTCCTCACTGTTTTCCTACGACGTGCACGCCGACGAGCCGGGCACCGGCCGCAACGAGGAGGACTCGTTGGGCCACACGATGCTGTCCGTGGTGATCAACCCGTTCTTCGACTGGGGCGATGACCGCGCGCCGAAGATCCCGGAGGGCGAGTCCGTCATCTACGAGTGCCACGTCAAGGGCATGACGCAAACCCACCCCGGTATCCCGGAGGATCTGCGCGGAACCTACGCCGGCATGTCGCACCCGGTGATGGTGGATTACCTCAGGGACTTGGGCGTCACCGCCATCGAGCTGCTGCCGGTGCACCAGTTTTTGCAGGATGACCGCCTGCGGGACCTAGGCCTGCGCAACTACTGGGGCTACAACACGTTCGGCTTTTTCGCCCCGGAGAACAACTACGCCTCCTCCACCGCGCCCGGTGATGCGGTGGCCGAGTTCAAGCAGATGGTGCGCACGTACCACGAGGCGGGCATCGAGGTCATCCTGGACGTGGTGTACAACCACACCGCCGAGGGCAACCATATGGGCCCGACCATCGCTTTCCGCGGCATCGACAACGAGGCGTACTACCGGCTGGTGGACGACGACAAGTTCCACTACATGGACTACACCGGCACCGGAAACTCCTTCAACGTGCGCTACCCGCACTCGCTGCAGCTGATCATGGATTCGCTGCGCTACTGGGTCACGGACATGCACGTGGACGGGTTCCGCTTCGACCTCGCCTCCACCCTGGCCCGCGAGTTTTCCGACGTGGACCGCCTGGCCACCTTCTTCGACCTGGTGCAGCAGGACCCTGTGGTCAGCCAGGTCAAGCTCATCGCCGAACCGTGGGACGTGGGCGAAGGCGGCTACCAGGTGGGCAACTTCCCCGCCCTGTGGAGCGAGTGGAACGGCAAGTACCGCGACACCATGCGCGACTTCTGGCGCGGCGAGGACTCCACCCTCGGCGAGTTTGCCTCGCGGCTGACCGGTTCATCGGACCTGTACCAGCACAACGGCCGGCGCCCCACCGCATCCATCAACTTCATCACCGCCCACGACGGATTTACCCTCAACGACCTAGTCACCTACAACGACAAGCACAACGAGGCCAACGGCGAGGACAACCGCGACGGCGAGAGCCACAACCGCTCGTGGAACTGCGGCGCGGAGGGCGACACGGACGACCCGGAGGTGCTGGACCTGCGGGCGCGGCAGCGCCGCAACTTCCTGACCACCCTGTTGTTGTCCCAGGGCACCCCGATGCTCGCCCACGGCGACGAAATCGCGCGCACCCAGGGCGGCAACAACAACGTCTACTGCCAGGACAACGAGATCGCCTGGATGGACTGGTCCAGGCTCGAGGAAGCATCCGACCTGCACGACTTCACCCGTCGGCTGATCGAGCTGCGCCGCGACCACCCGGTGTTCCGCCGCCGTCGCTTTCTCGCCGGCGGCGCGTTGGGCGACGAGGAGCACGGCCGCGAGATTGCGTGGCTGACACCCGAGTGCACACTGATGACGCAGGACGATTGGAATACCCCGTTCGGGCGTGCTCTGATGGTGTTCTTGGACGGCGAAGCTATCGCCGAGCCGGACGCACGCGGACAGCGCGTGGTGGATGATTCCTTCCTGTTGATGTTCAACGCCCACTACGAAGACATCGACTTCACGGTGCCGGGCGCCGAGTTCGGCGACGAGTGGGAGGTAGTCGTGGACACCACCGAGGCGCTCGGCGTACGCGAGGACGCCGAGCCAGTCCAGCCCGGCGCGGCTGTGACCGTGGGCCAGCGTTCGACCGTGGTGCTGCGCCGCACCCAACCACCCGCAGGCGAAGGAAATTCGGAGGCCAGCCAGTAATGATCACCGCGCACGGCGCAACGTTGACCGTGACCAACGAGGCACTGACCCTCACCCCCACCGCACTCGCGGCCTCGTTGCGCGGCGGCAACAACTCCCGCGAGGTGACCATCACCGACATCGCAGGCACCACCTCCGTCGCGGGCGACGCGTGGACCCGCCCGCGTGTGGACATCGACACTGCCGGCGGCACTGTGGCCGTCTGGTTCGCTCCCGGCGACGAGGAGGGCCCCGCCGAGCTCTGCAAGCTTCTCGACGACGCAAAGCACGGCCACGCACCTGCCACCGGCACCGTGGCCGGCGGCGCCGGCATCCCTGGCTTTTCCTTCGTCGGCTTCGACGTAGAGACCGCGAACCGCCGCTGGGGCTCGATTTGCCAGATCGGCCTGGTGAAGATCGTTGACGGCGAAGAGGTGGACCGCGCCTCGTGGCTGTGCAAGCCGCCGGCGTCTCTCGCACAGTTCGAGGAGGGCAACGTGGCCATCCACGGCATCACCGAGCAGGATGTCGCCGACGCGCCGGACGTGTGCGACTGCATTCCGAAGATGGCCGAGTTCGTCGGCGATCTGCCTCTGGTGGCGCACAACGCCCAGTTCGACGCCTCCGCGCTGCGCGACGCCTGCCAGGCCTCCGACGTCGAGGTGCCGCAGATGCTGTTCGCCTGCACGCTCGCCCAGGCGCGCTCCACCAAGCTGGACGTGGCCAACCACCGCCTGCCTACCCTGGCGGAGCACTTCGGCATCACGCTGGACAACCACCACGACGCCTGCGAGGACGCCGCGGCCTGCGCCGGCGTAATGGTGGGCCTGGCGCGCCAGGCCGGCCATACCGGCAGCCTGATGACCTTCGTGCACGACTCCGGCTTCACGCTCGGCTCCATCGACGCCGCCCGCGTGACCCCGGTGTTGCGCGACCGCTCCGGCGCGGGCCGCACCATGCAGGCGGAAAAGGCGGCCCAGGGCGGGGTCGCCGCCGCGGTTGCAGCATCCGCGGCGCCGCAGGGCTCGAATCAAGCGGGCCCGGCGAAGCGGGCGCAGCAGAACAAAGGGCCCCAGCGCCCCTGGCAGTCCGTGGCCACCCCAGACACCGTGCCGGAGCCGAACACGGACGCAGATCCGAACGCGCCGCTGTACGGCGAAAATGTCACGCTGACCGGCGAGTTTGAGCCGCACGACAAGGGTGAGCTGTGGCAAAAGATCGCCGCACAGGGCGCGCAGGTGGGCAAGAACGTGACGAAGAAGACCACCGTGCTGGTGGTGGGCGAATGGGCCACGGTGACCTCGAAGGAAAAGCGCGCCCGCGAGCTGAAGGACAAAGGCCAGGACATCCAGATCTGGCAGGCCGACCAGCTGCTTGAGGCGCTGGGGTTAAACGAGCAGCCGCCGTTTTAGAAAAACTTTCGGCCTTTCGGGAACCGGGGCGGGTGCGGTTGCGTCTAAGTAGCCATGCAGCTTCTCCAACACGCACCCGTTCCCACCACGGCGATCACGTTGCGTCTTGCGCACGTGGACGGCGCGGCAACTCGCGCGCGCATCGCCGCCGGCTTTAGCACCTCCACTGCCTTTATTAGCCTCTCGCCTGGCCTGGTGTGCGTATTCGACTCGCCTACCTCCACCGGCCTTACCCACCAAGAGGTCGGCGCCGCGGGTGTGAGCGCCCATCAGCTGTGGAACGCCGCGGCGGAACAGCTGATCTCCCGCGCGCAGCGCGACGACGGCGTGGAGTTCTTAGTACGTTGCCCCAGCGTCGCGCTGGACTGCGACGAGCTGCCGCGAGGCTTCGAGGTGGACGGACACGACTCCCCCGCCGCCTGGTGGCTTTCCCACCCACGCACCTTTACCCTGCTGCACCGCCACTTCGAGGCCGTGCTGCGGCCGGAGACCGGGCTGGTCTACGCCACCCGCGACTGGCGCGAGCTATTCGTTTTCGACGCGGACGCCGACGAGGTGGCGCAGCACCTGCCCGGCGCGAATGTGCTGGCCTACTCCGTGGGGTTCCCCCTGCTGCGCCACGCAAAATCCAGCTAGGGTGTGGGGCGTGAAACGCCCCATCACCTCCACGTACCGCCTGCAGCTGCGCGGCCCGCATGCGGACCCTCACGGCCGCGAGTTCGGCTTCGCCCAGGCCGCCGAGCTTGTGCCCTACCTGTCCGACCTCGGGGTCTCGCACCTGTATCTCTCCCCGATCTTCGCGGCCGCGCCGGAGTCCAACCACAACTACGACGTGATCGACCCGACCGTGGTCAACCCGGAGCTCGGCGGCATTGACGGGCTGCGCGGGCTCGCCCGCACGGCGCACGACGCCGGGTTGGGGCTGGTGGTGGATATCGTGCCCAACCACCTCGGCGTGGAGGTGCCGCGGCGCAATCAGTGGTGGTGGGACGTGCTCAAGCACGGCAAGGATTCGGACTACGCCCACTTCTTCGACATCGACTGGGCCGAGGACAACGGCGCGGGCGGCAAAATCGCGCTGCCGGTCCTGGGCGCACCCGGCGACACGGACGCGCTGAAGCTCGAGCACCTCGACGGCGAGGACGTGCTCACCTACTACGACCACGTCTTCCCGCTCGCCCCCGGCAGCTACGCCGACCTCGACGACGACCCGGCCGCCGTGCACGAGCGCCAGCACTACCGGCTGATGTACTGGCGCGACGGCATCATCACCTACCGCCGTTTCTTCTCCATCAACGGCCTCGCCGGCGTGCGCCAGGAGGACGAAGACGTCTTCAACGCCACCCACTCCTGCCTGCGGGAACTTGTGGGCGAGGGGCTTATCGACGGCGTCCGCGTCGACCACCCCGACGGCCTGACCGACCCGTTCGGCTACCTCACACGGCTGCGCGAGCTCATCGGCCCGGACACCTGGCTGATCGTGGAGAAGATCCTCGCGGCGGAAGAGCCGCTGGACCCGCACTTGAACATCCACGGCACCACCGGCTACGACGCGCTGCGCGAGTTCGACGGCGTCTTCGTCGACGCGAACGCCACGGGCGCACTCAGCGAGCTGGCGCGTGAGTACTCTGGCTCCACCTGGGACGCCGACGCGGTGGAGGCTGCCGAGTGGGAGCTCAAAGCCCGCATCGCAAACGAGGAACTCGCCCCGGAGGTGCGCAGGCTTGCCCGCGCCGTGCGCCGCGACAGCCAAACTTTTAGCGACGTCACCGACGCCGAACTGACTGAGGTGCTGGTGGCGCTTGTGTCTCGCATGCCGGTCTACCGCGCCGATTACCGCTGCCTGTCGCGGGTGACGCCAACGCTGATCGCGCAGCTGGCCGAGCTCGGGCACAACCCGGCCGCGCTCGACCTGACCGCCGCCGCGCTCGCCGCGTCCGGCGAGGCGGCCCACCGTTTCGCCCAGGTCTGCGGCGCGGTTATGGCCAAGGGCGTGGAAGACACCCTGTTCTACCGCGCGTGCCGCCTGGTGGCGCTGCAGGAAGTCGGCGGCGCGCCGGGCCGGACCGGGGTGAGCCAGGCCGAGTTCCACCTGCTCCAGGCAGAACGCGCCGCGCTGTGGCCCCGCACCATGACCGCGCTGACCACCCACGACACGAAGCGCAGCGAGGACACCCGCGCCCGCATGCTGGAGATCGCGGAGCTTCCCGACGAGTTCGCCCGCCTGATCCGCGACGTGTTCGCGCTGACCCCGCCGCCGGATGAGGCCACCGGATACTTCCTCATCCAGAACATCCTCGGCGCCTGGCCCCGCGACGGCCACGCCACCGAAGAGTTCACCCGGCGCCTGCAGGACTACGCCGTCAAGGCCGCACGAGAGGCGGACCGGTTGACCAGCTGGCACGACAACGACCACGAGTTCGAGGCCCGGCTGACCGATTGGATCGCCCGCCTCACCGACGGCCCCGCAACGCAGCTTCTCGCAGACTTCGCCCGCGACCTCGACCGCGGCGGCGTGGCCGTCTCCCTCGGCCGCAAACTGCTGCAGCTGGTCGGCCCGGGCATCCCGGACACCTACCAGGGCACCGAGTTTTTGGACTTCTCGCTGGTGGACCCGGACAACCGCCGCTTCGTCGACTATCAGGCGCTTTGTGCTGGTGAGGCGGCGCCGGAGGACGTCGATAAGCAACGCATTGTGCGCGCCGCCCTCACCTTGCGCCGCGAGCGCCCGCAGCTCTTCCTCGACGGCGGTTACCGCGCGATCTTCGCCGCCGGCCCCGCGCGCGAGCACGTAGTGAGCATGGCGCGCACACTTGACGACGAACCACAGGTCATCGCCGTAGCAACCCGCGCCCCGCTCAGCTTGGAGCGCGCCGGAGGCTGGCGCGGCACCACCCTCGCCCTTCCCGAAGGCACCTGGACCGACCGGCTCACCGGGCAGAAGTATTCCGGCACTGTGGAAATGTCGCAGCTGTGCGCCGGACTACCTGCGGTGCTGTTGTCCATGTAAGCTATCCCGCCGTTATGAGCACTGCAAAGCATCCCGCAAAGCCTGAGAAGCCGAGGAACAAGGCGATGGACGACACCATCGCCCGGCTCGGGTCGACCTACTTTGCCTGGATGCGCGAACACGACGACATCGCGACCGCGTTTCGGCACGCGTTGCACGAACTCATGCGCGACGCCGGCGTCAACTTTGACCGCGTGGACGCGCGCGTGAAGTCCTGGACCTCTTTGAAGGAAAAGGCCCGCAAGACGCGCGACGACGGTGAGATGGTCTACCCCGACCCGTGGCACGACATCAAAGACATCATCGGCGCGCGCATCACGGTGCTGCACTCCACTGAAATCCCGGCCGTGCAGCGCCTCCTCGCGGACCAGTTCGAAGTGCTGCGCAGCGTGGACAAGGCCGAAGAAACGCGCGTGGCCGGCGGCTTCGGCTACGGCTCGCACCACATGATCGTGCGGGTGCAGGAGCAGTCCGAGGGGCTGGAAGAGTACGTCGGCCAGGTCTTTGAGGTGCAGATCCGCACCGTGCTCCAGCACGCCTGGGCCGAGTTCGAGCACGACATTCGGTACAAGCGCGCCACCGAGAACCTGGACCCGCAGGTGGACCGGGCTTTCACCCTGGCTGCGGGCCTGATAGAGCTTGCAGACCAGCAGTTCGACCAGATCGCGTCGCTGGCGAACCCGGAGGATCCGGCAGACAAGGTCAACACCGAGGTGGACGCGGAGATCTCCCCGGAGACCCTGCCGGGCATCCTCACCGTACTGCTGGGCAACCAGTTCCCGCTGTCGCGCGCGGGCGACTACCGTTTCTGCACGGAGCTTTTGCGCGCCCACGGCATGGAGCACGTCTCCGACGTTGCGGAGCTGACCAACCCGGCGGACATCGAGGCGATCTCGAACTCGCTGTCCTACCCCTTCGTGCCGGGCCAAGTGCGCATCGTGGACGATTTGCTGCTCAACCGCTTGGGCACCGAACACATCGAGCGCACCTGGGACGCCGGCAACCGTCCGCAGGTGCGGCGCAAGCGGCTGACCAACCGTTTGCGGCTTTTGCGCGGCGAGTAGTTCAGTTGCGCCGACCCATCAGCCGGTCGATCTCGCGGCGCTGCTTCTTCGTCGGCCTGCCTGTGCCGCGGTCGCGCACCGGCGGGGCCGCGAACAGCTCGCGCGGCGGGGGCGGCGGCGAGTGATCGACGTAGCACGACCGGGCAACCGGCGCGCCGACGCGCTTGCTCACGGTCGCCGCCACCTCAAGGATGTATTCGCGGTGGTCCTTCCACACGCGCACCGTCTCGCCGGGGACGACCTGCTGGGCGGGCTTGACGGCCTTGCCGTCGATTTTCACGTGCCCGGCGCGCACCGCGTCCGCGGCTTGGCTGCGGGTTTTGAAGATGCGCACGGCCCACAGCCAGGCGTCGATGCGCACCGCCGCCATGGTTGGCTGGGTCAAGCTAGTACTGGTCCTTGTGGTTGACGATTCGCTGGACCTTGTTCCAGTTGGTGAACCCGCCTGCGACAGCAACGACAAGGCCGAGGAACAAGAAGGTCCAAGAACTGAAAATCAGGCCGAAAGCGATGCCTCCGGCAACGCCGCCGCCGGCCCACAGGACGGCGTTGCGGGAGTACTGGCGCACGGCGGCCTTGCGCTGTGCGATCGGGTCATTGGGGCGCGGCTGCATGGTCATGGCGTCTAAGTGTAGCGCCTTACGCGCCGCGTTCGACCCAGCGGTAGCCGGCCTCTTTCATCTCGGCGCCGCCGTGAGTGGCGGCGGCCAAAAGTGTGTCCACACGATCGCGCTCCCCCGGCGTGAACGCCAGCGTGTAGGTGGCGGCGCGCCCATACTCCACATCCACGACGTCGATGCCTGCGGTGCGCAGCTCCGACTCGATGCGCCCAGCTTCGGCGTGCGGGAAGTCCACGGTGCCCAGCTCACGTACCTCGCGGGTGACGCGGGTGACGTGCTCCAGTGTGTCGGCCACGGACTCGGTGTATGCGCTGACCAGCCCGCCGGTGCCGAGCTTGATGCCGCCGAAGTAGCGGATCGCAACCGCCACCACGTCCTGCATGCCGGAGCCTTTAAGCACCTCCAACATGGGTTTGCCGGCTGTGCCGGAGGGCTCGCCGTCGTCGGATGAGCGCTCGAGGGGCTGCGCTGCGTCCTGGTGCACGATGAACGCGGAGCAGTGGTGGCGCGCGTCCGGGTACTCTTCGCGGGCGGTGTTGATGACCTCGCGCGCCTCTTGCTCTGTGGTTGCGCGGGCGATCCAGCCGATGAACCGGGAGCGTTTCACTTCGAACTCGTGGGTGACCAGCTCATCTGCGGGGCGTACGTACGACTGCTCCATCGTCTTAACCCGCCACGATGTAGTCGTACTCCGGTGTGCCCGGCTCCAGGCGACGGCAGTCGATCGCCGACTCATCCATCCGCCCCAGCAGCGGAGCGAGGTCCTCGGCGCGGGCGAGCTCGATGCCAACGAGGGCCGCGCCGGTTTCGCGGTTGTTCTTCTTCAGGTACTCGAACAGGACGACGTCGTCTTCCTCGCCGAGGATGTCGTTGAGGAAGTGGCGCAGCTGGCCCGCCTCTTGCGGGAAGTTGACCAAAAAATAGTGGCGCAGTCCGCGGTGCACCAGGGAGCGCTCCATCACCTCGGCGTAGCGCAGCACGTCGTTGTTGCCGCCGGAGATGATGCACACCACGGTCGAACCGGGCGCCAGTTCCGCCAGTTCCAGGCCCGCCACGGACAGCGCGCCGGCGGGCTCGGCGATGATGCCTTCGTTTTGGTACAGCCCGAGCATCTCGGTGCACACCGCGCCTTCGTCCGCGGCGTAGAGCTCGGTGGTGTCGCGGTGGGCGTTGAAAATCTGCCACGGGATGTCGCCGATGCGCTTTACCGCCGCGCCGTCCACGAACGGGTCGATGGCCTCCAGGGTGACGGGTTCGCCCGCATCGCGCGCCGCGCCTAGCGACGCCGCACCTTTCGGCTCCACCCCAACCACCTTCGTCGCCGGGGACATGTCAGCCAGGTAGGACAGCACGCCGGAGATAAGCCCGCCGCCGCCCACCGGCACCAGCACGGTGTCCAGCTCTTTGCCCAGGCTGGCCAGCTGCGCCACGATCTCGGCGGCGACGGTGCCCTGGCCGACCACAGTGTCGCGGGAGTCGAACGGCTCGATCACCGTCGCGCCGCGTGCCGCGGCGTCCTCGCGGGCGGCCTGCGCGGCCTCGTCGAACGTGTTGCCCGTGACCACAAGTTCGATGGCGTCGCCGCCGTGGACGCGGATGCGGTCGCGCTTCTGCTTCGGGGTGGGCTTGGGCACGAAGATCTTTCCTTGGATGCCCATCGCGCGGCAGGCGTAGGCCACGCCTTGGGCGTGGTTGCCGGCGGACGCCGCCACGACACCGGCGGCGCGGGCCTCGTCCCCCAGTCGGGAGATGCCGTAGTAGGCGCCGCGGATTTTGTAGGAGCGCACGTCCTGCAGGTCCTCGCGTTTGAGGTAGACATTAACGCCGTACTGCTCCGACAACCGGGGGCAGTACTGCAGTGGAGTCGGCGAAATCACCGATGAGATCCGGCCTTGCGCGAACCGGATGTCGGCTGCGTGGACTTCCTCGAAGGCGGAGTCGGATGTGTTCGGTGTGGCTGTGCGCATGGTTAGCGAGTCTACAACTGCCCCGCTCGTTTACTCCCCCTTCACCTCACCGTAACTTCGCGCCCACCTTCAGGCTGTACACAAGAACACGTATTCGTTTTCAGCTCGTTTTTACAGCTCCCTGAAAGGTCCCCCATGCCCGGAAACCGCATCTCCCGCACCGGCCTCGCCGCCGCGTGCGCCACCGCCCTCACCCTCGGCCTTGTCTCCCCGGCAACCGCCGCCGTCGTTGCTGAGCCGGTGAAGGATCTCGCCGACGGCGCTACCGCCGACATCTCGGTGCTGGGCTCCTACGGCGCAGGCGCCTTTGACGAGTCCGCCGCCGAGATTGTCGCCTTCCACGCCGATTCCAAGCGCATCCTCACCGTCAACGCGCTGTCCGGCAAGATCGACGTCCTCGACGCGGCTGACCCCTCCAGGCTCACCAAGGTCGGCGAGGTCTCCGGCGGTAAGAACACCACCATCAACTCCGTCGCTGTGCGTGCCGACGGCCTCGCGGTGGCCACCGTCGAGCCAGAGAACAAAACCGATGCCGGCGAACTGATTTTCTTCGACGCCGGCGCCGACACGCCCGGCACCGTGCTCGGCCGCGTGGGTGTCGGTGCCCTGCCGGACATGGTGACCATCACCCCGGAGGGCGATTACGCACTGGTAGCAAACGAGGGCGAGCCCGCTGAGGACTACTCGGTTGATCCAGAGGGCAGCGTATCCGTCGTAAAGCTTCCTGATGCTGTAAAGACCGCGACCCAGGCCGATGTGCGCACCGCGGACTTCACTGCGTTCGAAGGCACCTTGGCGGATAAGGGCGTGCACATCTACGGCCAGGTGGGCGCCTCCACCACCGAGGCGCAGAACCTCGAGCCGGAGTACATCGCCGTCGCGGGCGGCAAGGCGTACGTGACGCTGCAGGAAAACAACGCCGTCGCCGTGGTGGACATCGCCACCGCCACCGTCGAGGACGTGTGGCCTCTGGGCTACACCGACCGCCGCGAGGTGCCGATGGACATCTCCGACAAGGACGGCAAGATCGACATCCGCACCGCACCGGTTAAGGGCATTCTGCAGCCGGATTCCATCGCCGCCTACGAGGTCGACGGCTCGACCTACCTGGTCACAGCCAACGAGGGCGACGCGCGCGACTGGGAGGCCTACTCCGAGGAAGAGCGCATCAAGAAGCTGGGCGGCAAGAAGCTGGCCCCGATCTGCGAAGGCTACGCGGGCATGACCGCCAGCGAAATCGAGGAATTCCAGGCCGACGAAAACGCGGGCCGGCTGAAGATCACCACCGCGTTCGGTTTGAACGAAGAGAAGAACTGCTACGAGGACCTCTACACCTACGGCGGCCGCAGCTTCTCCATCTTCACCGCCGACGGCAAGCGCGTGTTCGACTCCGGCGCCGAGTTCGAGGAGCTCACCGCGAAGCTTCTGCCGGAGTATTTCAACACCAACCACACGGAAAACGAGTTCGAGTCCCGCTCCGATGACAAGGGGCCGGAGCCGGAGGGCGTCACCCTCGGCGAGATCAGCGGCCGCACCTACGCGTTTGTCGGCTTTGAGCGCATCGGCGGCGTGATCGTCTACGACATCACCGACCCAGCGAAGCCGGCCTACACCGCCTACATCAACAACCGCGACTTCTCCATCAATATGGAAGAGCTTGCCGACGAGGGCGACGACGCCGTGAAGGCCGGCCTGGAGAAGGTTGGCGACCTGGGCGCCGAGGGCCTTACCTTCGTGCCGGCGAAGGATTCCCCGAACGGCGAGAACCTGCTGATCGTGGGCAACGAGGTGTCCGGCACCACAACCGTGTTCCAGGTGGACTCGCTCATCGAGACACCGGCCAAGCCGGCCGAGCCCGCTCAGCCGGGCAACGACGCTGCCGGCAGCTCCCTATCCAAGGGCGGTGTGATTGCGATCGCACTTGCTGCCGTGGCGCTGGTTATCGGCGCGCTGGGCGCGCTCGGTAGCGTCGTGAACTCGATGTTTGCCAAGTAATTGGGTGGCGGCGGACAACTGCTGTCCATGAAATAAACGCCGCCGCTTCACTACATTTTTAACCATAAACCTGCTAGGTTCATCGGGGTGTCATGTCGGGCACAGCGCCCACATCGACTGTTTTGGATCTTCTACGAGGAGAATAAGAGAACATATGAAGCGTATTTCCACCGCAGCCGTGGCTGCAGCAACTGCTCTGTCCCTGGCCACCGTCCCGGCGATCGCTCAGGAGGACACCGCGGCTACGACCACCACCCCGGCTGCAACCACCGCTCCGGCTACCACCGAGCCGTCCGAGCCGACCGAGACCACTCAGCCGACCGAGACCACCTCCGAGCCGACCGAGCCGTCTGAGACCTCCACCCCGGCTACCACCGAGCCGACTGAGACCACTCAGCCGGCGCCCACCACGAAGCCGCAGCAGCCGAAGCCGCAGCAGCCGAAGCCGCAGACCTCCGGCTCCTCCCAGGGCACCCTGGTCGGCATCTTCTCCGGCACCCTCGGTGCTGTGCTGACCACCTCCCTGATCGTATTCTCTGACCCGCGCGGCGCGAACAAGATCATCGATATGGTCAACGCACAGTTCGGCCTGGGTCTGCCGCACCTGTACACCCCGAAGTTTGAGCTGCCTAACTTCCAGCTGCCGAACTTCCAACTGCCGAATCTTCCCTTCTAACCCACCCGCTCTCTTTCGCCTGAGGAAGGTCAATCAATGAAGTCCCGTTTCGTAGCCGTGTCTTTCGCGGCAACCGCTATCGCTGCCGGCTCCCTTGCGGGTGCTGCAGCCGCCGCCGAAGCTGATACTTCGACGACGACCACGTCCGTCTCTGCGGAGCCAGCCACCACGGCAACGCAGGATTCCACCCCGGCCACTACGGCGTCGACCAAGACCAGCGAGCCAGCCCCCACCACGGAAGGCCCGGTAGTAGTCGAGCCGACCGGTACCACCACCCCGGCTACCACCACCCCGGCTACCACCGGCAAGGAGAAGCCGACGGGCCCCAACGTCGCAACCATCACTCCGACGGCGACCTACACCCCGCCGGCATGGCTGCAGCCGTCCTCCTACGAGGAGCAGGCACTCACTATCATCACCAAGATCTCGGTCTGGGTCACTGCCCTCGCAGCGGCGATCAGCTCCCTCATGGTTGTCGTGGGCGCTGTCCCAGGCCTGAAGGAGAACCTCAAGAACCTGAAGAAGGACTTCAAGACGCTGACGGGCCAGCAGTAAAGCCTGCTGCGTATACGCCAAGCCCCGTCCGGTGTGACCGGACGGGGCTTTCCGCTTGGTTTTGGGGCCGCGCGCTAGCCCAGGATCCCGGCGCCGAGTGTCGCCTTGAGGTCGCCCATCAAGCTGGCCGAGCGGTTCACGCGCAGGTGGTCACCCAGAATCATCAGCTGGCTGTGTTCTCCGTTGACCAGATTCAGGTAGACGTCCGAATCGCCGGCGTTGTTCACCAGTACGCCTTTAAGTTTGGCGATATTCTCCGCTGTGCACTGATCCGTGCGCATGGTCAACCTCAGCGGCAGCCCGGCACCGTTGCCGGGGCCAAGCTCCGGCACCTTCACGTCATCGCCGAACAGGCTCATGCGATCGTCGCGGATGGAAACGTGCGCCTTGACCAGAATGATGTTGTCCTCCACGATTTGAGGCGCGACCAGTGCGTACACCTTGTTAAACAGCAGCACATCCACCTGTGCGCCATGGTGGTCCTCGATGGTCACGATCGCCCACGGGGAGCCATCCTTCTTGGAGAAACGGCGGTCCACGGTGGAGATCAGCCCGCCGATGGTCACCTCTGCCCCGTTTCGCATTTCTCCGGAGAGGATGGTGGTCAGCTGCGTATCCGTCTGCGCGTCGATGGCCTCCTCGAAACCGTCGAGCGGGTGGCCGGAGACATACAGGCCGAGCATCTCACGTTCCAGTGCGAGCTTATGTTTGCGGTCCCATTCGTCGTCAGGCACCTCGATGGTGAACGCGGAGTTGTCGGCGCCATCTTCCCCGCCGAAACCGGCGAAGAGGTCGAACTGCCCCTTGTCCGCCGCCTTCTTTGTGGCCAGAACGGAATCGACGGCGTCTTCCTGGATGAGCATGAGCCCCTTACGCGGGTGCTCCAACGAGTCGAATGCCCCGGCTTTGATCAGCGATTCTGTGATTCGCTTGTTGCAGGCCGCCAACTCGATCTTGTCCAGGTAGTCCGAGAAGCTGGTGAAAGAGCCCTTTTCCTTCCTGGTTTTCTTGATGGACTCCACCACTTCCACGCCGACGTTTCGCACAGCGGCAAGCCCGTAGCGGATGTCTTCGCCAACAGCCATGAAGTTTTCTTCGGACTCGTTGATGTCCGGCTGCAGCACGCTAATGCCCAGGTGGCGGCAGTCCGACAGATAGATCGCGGACTTGTCTTTCTTGTCGCCCACAGAGGTCAGCAGTGCCGCCATGTACTCAGCGGCGTAGTTCGCCTTCATGTACGCCGTCCAGTAGGACACCAGCGCGTAGCCCGCGGCGTGGGACTTGTTAAACGCGTAGGAGGCGAACGGCTCGATCGTGCCCCACAGCGCATCCACGGCCTCCTTGGAGTAGCCGTTGGAGAACATGCCGGCGGAAAACGTCTCGTACTGCTTCGCCAGCACCTCCGGCTTTTTCTTACCCATGGCCTTGCGGAAGCCGTCTGCTTGGCCCGCCGTGTAGTTCGCCACTTTCTGCGAGATGTTCATGATCTGCTCTTGGTAGACGATCAGGCCGTAGGTCTCATCCAGAATCTCCTTGAGCGGTTCTTCCAGTTCCGGGTGGATCGGCGTAATCGGCTTGCGCCCGTTCTTACGGTCGGCGTAATCCCAGTGGGCGTTCACACCCATCGGGCCTGGGCGGTACAGCGCCAGCGAGGCGACAATATCGTTGAATCCGGTCGGCTTCATGCGCTTGAGCAGCTCCTGCATGCCGCCCGAGTCCAGCTGGAACACGCCTAGGGTGTCGCCGCGCGAGAGCAACTCGTAGACCGCCTGGTTGTCGGTGTCGAGTGCCTCGAGGTCGATGGTTTCGCCGCGGTTTTTCTTCACGTTCTCCAGCGCGTCACCCAGCACCGTGAGGTTGCGCAGCCCCAGAAAGTCCATCTTCAGCAGGCCAATGGCCTCGCACGCCGGGTAGTCCCAACCGGTGATGATCGCGCCGTCCGCCGGGCGCTTCCACATCGGAATATGCTCCATCAGCGGCACCGAGGCCATAATCACCGCACACGCGTGCACGCCTGCCTGCCTGACCACGCCTTCCAGGCCGCGGGCCGTCTCATAGATCTTGGCCACGTCCGGATCCGTCTCAATCAGCGAGCGGACCTCCGCGGCCTCGTTGTAGCGCTCGTGCTCCGGGTCGGTGATGCCAGAGAGCGGAATGTCCTTCGCCATGATCGCCGGCGGCAGTGCGCCGTTGATGCGGTCCGCCATCTGGAAGCCGGGCTGGCCGAAGTTCACCTTGGCCGAGTCCTTAATCGCCTGCTTGGTCTTCACCGTGCCGAAGGTGATCACCTGGGCGATCTTGTCTTCGCCCCAGCGCTCTGCGGCGTAGGTGATCATTTCTCCGCGGCGGCGGTCATCGAAGTCGATATCGATATCCGGCGCGGAGGGGCGCTCCGGGTTCAAGAATCGCTCGAAGAGCAGGCCGTGTTCCATCGGGTCGATGTTGGTGATCGTCAGCGCGTACGCGACCAGGGAGCCCGCCGCAGAACCACGGCCCGGTCCGACGCGGATGCCGATCTCGCGAGCATGCTTGATCAGCTCCGCCACGATGAGGAAGTAGGACGGGTAGCCCTTCATGTCGATGACATCGATCTCGTAGCTCGCGCGCGTCAGGTATTCCTCCGGCACGTCTCCACCATCGAAACGCTCCTTCAAACCGCGCAATACCTCTTCGCGCAGCCACGTCGTCGGCGTGTGCCCCTCCGGCACGTCCGCGATCGGCATACGGTCGTGCGGGTGCTCCTCCCACAGCTCGCCGTAGTCGCCGACGCGCTCCGCAATCCACAGGGTGTTGTCGCAGCCGTCCGGCACCGTGGAATCCCACAGCTCGCGCATCTGTTCCGCGGACTTGATGTAGTAGCCGGAGCCGTCGAACTTGAAGCGGTCCGGATCAAGCAGCGTCTTGCCGGTCTGCACGCACAGCATCGCCTCGTGCGACGGCGCCTGAGATTCGAGCACGTAGTGGCAGTCGTTGGTCACCAGCGGCGGCAGATCCAGCGCCTGGCCGATGCGCAGAAGGTCCTCGCGCACCCGCCGCTCGATGTGCAGGCCGTGGTCCATCAACTCCAGGAAATAGTTGTCCTTGCCGTAAATGTCCTGCCACATCGCCGCCGCCTCGAGCGCGGCGTCGTACTGGCCGAGGCGAAGGCGCGTCTGCACATCGCCCGACGGGCAGCCCGTGGTGGCGATGATGCCGTCCGCGTGCTCGGCGATCAGCTCCGCGTCCATGCGCGGCCACTTGCCCAGCTGGCCCTCGTAGGACGCCAGCGACGACAGCTTGAACAGGTTGCGCAGGCCTGTCGCATTTTCCGCCAACATCGTCTGGTGCAAGTACGCGCCGGACGCGGAAACGTCGTCACGCTTCTGGTCCGGGGTGCCCCAGAGCACGCGCTTTTTGTTGAAGCGGGACTCCGGGGCCATGTACGCCTCGATGCCGATGATCGGCTTGACCCCGGCATCCACCATGCGGCGGTAGAACGCGTTCGAACCGAACATGTTGCCGTGGTCGGTCATGCCCACCGCGGGCATGCCCTGGCGCACAACTTCGTCGGCGAGCATGTCCACCTTCGCCATGCCGTCCAACATGGAGAACTCGGTGTGGTTATGCAGGTGCACGAAGGAGGATTTTTTGGCCATGCGGCTCATCTTAGACGGCACGCCGACAGGCGCGAATCCCCTCGAAAACCGGTGCGGTTATTCGTACCTGAGGGCCTCGATAGGCTGCATCTTTGCTGCCTTCGAGGCGGGGTACGCGCCGAAGAAGATACCTGTGGCAAGCGAGAACAGCAATGCGAAGATCACGGCACTGATCGGGGGCCACGTCATGTCCAACACCGCGGAGCTGGCGATCATGCCGATCGCGCCGCCGAGGATCACACCGATGATGCCGCCGATCAGGCACACCAGCATCGCCTCGACGATGAACTGCACGCGGATATCGTTCTGCGTCGCTCCGAGCGCCTTGCGCACGCCGATCTCGCGGGTGCGCTCGGTCACCGTGATGAGCATGATGTTCATCACGCCGATACCGCCGACAAGCAGTGAGATGCCGCCAATGGCGGACAACACCGTGGACAGGGTGCGGAAGATCGTGGTGAGACCTTCCAGCCCCGCGGAAATGTCGAAGACTTCGGCCTCGTAGTTCTCGTTGCCCGCGTACTGGCGGTCAAGGTAGGACTGCAGGTCCCCACGGAACACCTCCGCGTCTTCATCGGCCGCGGAGCGCACGCTAAACGACGATGTCCAGCTTGCGTCCAGCCCAACCCGGTCCGCGGACGTGGCGGGAATGAAAATCTCGGCGGCTGCGGACGGGCCGAACGCCGGGTCCTTGTCCGCCCGTTCCAACACACCGACGATCGTGAACACGCTCGTGGTGCCGTCCACGTCCACGTCGAAGCGGGAGCCGAGGGCGGCGGCGGAATCGCCGTCGAAAAGCGCCTCCACAAGCTCCGGGGAAACCACCGCAACAGGGCGGCGGCCATCGAGCATGTCCTGCGTGATGCCGCGGCCGTACTGCACATTCAGGCTGCGCATATCGAGAGAGCCGGTAAGTGCGGGGTTGATGCCGACGGAGACAGAGTCGTCGCCCGTGCTGGCCTCGCCCTGGCCGGAGACGTCGATGTCGACACCTTGGATCCGGTCGCCGAAAGCGGCACCCAAATTATCGAGTTCTTCAAGGCTCACGCCGTCGCGCTCTTCGGTCGGCCCGGCCATGCCGAAGCCCGCGAACGGGTCGTCGCTGCCCTCGCCCTCCTCGGGGCGCTCGTGCACCATGACCGGATAGGTGGTGGTGCCGGCGTCCTCGAGGCCGCCCATGACGTCGTTTTCGAGGGCGCGGCCGAGCGTCATGATGATGATCACGGCCATGATGCCGATGATGATGCCCAACAGCGTCAGCAGCGAGCGCAGCTTGTTGGTGTTGAGGCTGGACACGGCCAGCCGCATGGATTCGCGGATGTTCATTTAGCTCGCTCCTCCCGGTGCTCGCACGCCGGCAATGCGGCCGTCCATCATTTCCACGACACGCCCGGTCTCTTCGGCGAGCTCCGGGTTGTGGGTAATAAACACGATGGCCTTGCCTAGCTCCTGGTTCAGCTCGTGGAACAGGTCCATCACCATGCGGCCGGTCTTGGAGTCCAGCGCGCCGGTGGGCTCGTCCGCAAGCAGCAGATCCGGGTCGTTGGCCAGGCTGCGCGCGATTGCCACGCGCTGCTTCTGACCGCCGGAGAGCTCGTTCGGGTTGTGGTGCAGGCGGTCGCCCATGCCCATCCGGTCCAGCAACTCGGCGGCGCGCTCGTCACGCTCCTTGCGCTCCACCCCCGCGTACATCATGGGCATGGCCACGTTCTGCAGCGCGTCCATGCGGCCGATCAGGTTGAAGTTCTGGAAAATGAAGCCGATGTTCGTACTGCGGTAGGACGCGAGTTCTTTGTCCTCCTTGGCGTAGACCGGCTCGCCGTTGAAGGCGTAGGCCCCCTCGGTCGGCCGGTCCAGCATGCCGATCAGGTTCATCAGCGTGGACTTGCCACAGCCGGACGGGCCGACGATGGAGACGAACTCGCCCTGGTCGGCGTAAAAGTCCACTCCGTGTAGAACCGTCAGCTCGCTGGGTTCGCCCTCGTTGTAGGTTTTGACCACATTGCGCATGTCGATGAGCAAGCCGGAATCGGCCATGCCGCTGTGCTTCGAAGCCTGCGTCATCTACTGCTGCCCCTCGGCCGCACGACGGGTGCTGGTGACCGTCACCGTGGCCGTGGTGCGCTCTTTCTTCTCCCGCGCCTGGCGCACCTGGTCCGGGTTGAAGTTCGGGTCCGTGATCTCCACGTTCTCACCGACTCGGTCTTCGTACTCCTCCGGCCAGTTGATCACGATGTCGCCCGGCTTCAGCTCGCCGCCCGTGACCGCAACGTCCACGTCGTTGGATGCGCCAGTTTTCACAGAACGCTCCTCGACGGTGCCCGACGCCGCGTCATCGCCGTCCGTGGCGAGCACCAGCACCTTCTGGTCGTTGTCCTCGCCGTAGACGGCGTCCAGCGGCACGTTCAGCGCGTCCTTCGCCTCCGCGGTGATGATTTCCGCGCGGGCGGAACCGCCGAGCAGCAGGCCTTCCTTGTCGCCGGTGACCTCGATCTCCACTGGGAACGTCACCTCGTTGGATTTGTTGTTGCCCTGCTGCTGTGGCATACCTTGCATCGGGTTCTGGTTGCCGCTAGCAACGGAATCCGACGCCGGCGCGATACGGGTGACGCGGCCCTTGAACGTCTTCTTGCCGGTCGCGGCGGTGGTGAACTCCACCCGGTCGCCTTCCTTGATATTGGGCACGTCCGATTCGCGCACGTCGGTGCGGATGACCAAGCGGGAATCGTCCGCGATGGTCAAAAGCTTGCCCTGCGGGATGTCGCCTTCGCGCACGTCCACGCTGGTGACCAGTCCCGCCATCGGGGCGTAAATAGTGGATTCGCGCACCTGGTATTCCAGGGTGCCGTCACCGTCGCCGAGCTCGGCAGTTTCGGCCTGGCGCACCGCGGAGTCCAACTGCGCCTGCAGCTGGTTTCCCTCCTGCGCGGCCGCCGATTGCGCCGCAGCCAGGGCCGCCTTCGCGTCCTGCAGCGCCGCGCTTGCTTCTTCGACGCTCATGCCCGGGCCCACGGCAGCACCGCCACCAGCGCCGCCGGCACCGCTCTCCCCCGTCAGCTGCGCCAGCTGCTCAGGGCTCAGCTCACCGGGCGTGCCCAGCTGGCCCGGCGTGCCCGGCGTGCCCGGCTGGCCAGGCATAGCCGGTGCCGCCGGGGCCTCGGGCGCCTTCGGCGCAGCCGGCTGTGCCGGGGGCGCCGTCCTGATGCCGAGGTCCGAGGAAATACCGCCGGCGGCACGCTCGACGGCCGCGATGCCGCGGTTGATCATGCGGGCGCCACCGTTGGCGGCCACGGCAGCGTCGTACGCCGCCTGCGCCTGGTTGACCTGCGCCTGGGCTGCGCGGATGGCCTCGTTAGTGCCGTTGTTCACGCTTTCCTGGTGGGCATTGAGCGCCGCGCGCGCCTGATCCACCTGCGCCTGGGCGTCCGCCTGCGCGTTGGCCTGCTGCTTCTGCTGCACCTCCAGCTGGCGCTCCAGCTGCTCGGAGTTCATGGAGGCCAAGAACTGCTGCGGCTGCACGCGATCGCCGGCCTTGACGGCCACCTTCTCCACCTCGGACTGCACCGCGGTAGAAATGTTCACGGAGCGGATCGGCTCAATGGTGCCGTTAACCACAACACTGTCGGACACACCTTCGTTGGTGGCCACGGTGTAATCGCCGGGGTTCAGGCCCGCCCCCTCAGCGTTGTCGTCGCCGCCTCCGCCGAATCCGCATGCGCCGAGGAAGAGCGCGGAGGTTGTCACCAACGCAAGTCCTGCTCGGCTAAGACGCTTGTGTCCGGTTGATTTTTCGGTAGAGGAAGTCAAGAGCTCTCCTTGCCTAACGGTGCAAAACGGGCCTGCGTACAACTCCGCAAACTATACACCCCCACGTGTCGCAGAAGGAGTGATGGAAAACGCTCCCCACACCGCATCGGCTTCCAGCATTTCCACAGCAAGGACCGTCTCCGTGGCGTTAATCTGCTCCAGTTGCGCGCGCGGGGCAAACACTACTGCTCCGGCGATTGGAGATGCGGTGGCGGACCGGAGGACGTCGATACGCTTTTTGCCTATCGACGCCTCCGGGACCACCACCGGAGCCACCCCCGGCACCACGAGCGCACTGACGCGCGGGGCGGGTGCAAGTGCTGCGGCGGCCTCGTCGGGGCCGAGCGGCCGGGCGAAGGTGACCAGCGCGAAGGAGGCCTCCTCGTGGTCGAGGGTCGCGGCGGCGCGCTGGGCGTACTGCTGTGGAGTTTCCCCGTCCTCCGGGCCGAGCTGGTCGCCCTGCAGCACCGGCGGGGCGGGCGGGTTGGCCTCGCCCACCAGCCAGAATCCGGCGACCAGCGCGAGGACCACCGCGAGCGCGCGCATCTAGCCGTTCCGCACTTTATCCAGCGCGGCGCGCAGATCCTCCGGGTACTCGGAGGCGACCTCCATGTACTCGCCGGTGCGCGGGTGGGTAAAGCCCAGCTTGGTGGCGTGCAGCCACTGGCGCTTCAACCCCAGCTCCTTGGCCAGGTTCGGGTCCGAGCCGTACATGGGGTCGCCCACGCACGGGTGCCCCACAGACGACATGTGCACGCGGATCTGGTGGGTGCGCCCGGTTTCCAGGTGGATGTCGAGAAGGCTCGCGCGGCGGAATGCCTCGATGACGCTGTAGTGGGTCACGCTCTGGCGGCCGTCCTGGGTGACGGCGAACTTCCAGCCTGCCGACGGGTGGCGCGCGATCGGCGCGTCGATAGTCCCCTCGATCGGGTCCGGCAAACCCTGAACCAGCGCGTGGTAGGTCTTGTCCACCGTGCGCTCCTTGAAGGCGCGCTTGAGCACGGAATACGCGGGCACGCTGGCCGCGACGATCATCACGCCGGAGGTGCCCACGTCTAAGCGCTGCACGATGCCCTGGCGCTCCGGGGGCCCCGCGTCCGGCAGGGTGAAGCCCATCGCCTGCAACCCGCCGACCACGTCTGGGCCCTCCCAGCCCAGCGTCGGGTGCGCGGCCACGCCCACCGGCTTGTCCACGGCGATGACGTCCGCGTCCTGGTAGAGAATCTCCAGGCCCTCCACCAGCTCGGTCACTGGCTGCGGGGCGCGCTTCGGCTCGGGCAGGGTGACTTCCAGCATCGCGCCTGCGGTGACGCGGTCGGATTTTTGGGCGGCAGCTCCGTCGACAAGCACATCGCCCTCCGCCGCCATCTCGGAGGCGACGGAGCGGGACACGCCGAAGAGTTTGGCGATCGCCGCATCCACCCGCATGCCCTCAAGCCCCTCAGGCACGGGCAGGGCCCTGAACTCACCGCCCATCATCGCCTCCCTTCATCTCCGCGGCGATCGTGCCCAGGATGAATACCACCACGCCGACGGTGATCGACGCATCGGCCAAGTTGAACACTGCGAAATTGCCTACAGAGATGTAGTCCACCACGTGTCCGAACCAGAATCCAGGGTCGCGGAACAACCGGTCAATGAGGTTGCCCAGCGCGCCGCCGGCCACAAGCGCCAGGCCCAGCGCTTCCCACTTCGAAGTCATTTTCGGCCCAAACCACAGCGCACCCAGCACGAACGCCAGCTGGATCGCGGTGAACAGCCCAGTGAGGTTCCCTCCCATGCCAAACGCCGCGCCGGAGTTGAACAGCAGGTAGAAGCGGAACCAGTCCCCTATCACCGGCTGCGCCACCCCGGGTTCCAGCCAGTTCAGCATCAGCTGCTTGACGCCCTGGTCCACCGCGGCGACCGCGAGCATGACCGCCACCACCAAGGCGAGGTAGCGGGGGGTGCGTTGTGCTGTCGTGTCCTGCTTCATCGCCGATCCACTTTAGCGGGTCGCGGACGGCCTGCCTGTATTCCGCTGCACGGGACAGGTAGCTTTTGAAGAATGTTCCGGACCCTCCGCAGTATCACCGCCGCCGCTACCCTCACCCTCGCGCTGACCGCATGCTCCTCCGCCGAGGACGATCCGGTTGCGGGGGTGCCAGCATTTCCTATCGACGCCCCTTCGGTCGCCCTGGTCGACCCCGGCGAGAACCCGGAGGAGGTGCGCTACTCCCCGGACTCGGAGTGGGACACCGCCGTCGCCGTGTCCGCCGGCGTGGACCAGCACGTGGCCGCCCCCGGCGAAGCCGAGGTCGCGGACGCCCCCGCAGGCGGCGATGTGAACAAAACCACCTTGCCGCTGACCGCGACCGCCGAAGAGGCTCCTGCCCCGGGCGACGGCGAGGAGGACGCCGATTCCCGCATCGACTTCGTGGTCGGCTCCGGCAAGCACTCGGACTTGGACATCGGCCAGGATGTCGCCGCTTCCGAGGGGTTCCGCATGAGCTGGCGCACCGACGACACCGGACGCATCTCCACCCTGAAACTGCTCGCGCCCGCCGACGCGCCGCAGCGCGGCCTCCAGCTTGTCGAGCCCACCCTCATCACCCTGATCAACAACTCCGTCGTCTTCCCCGACGAGCCCATCGGCCCCGGCGCGACCTGGACCGTGGAAAGCCGTGTCGCGGGAGACACCTCGATGACGCGCACCACCACCTACACCCTGCTCTCCCGCGAAGGCGACACACTGACGCTGGACACGAAAGTTGAGGAGCGCCCCCAGAACAACACCCTCACTATCGACGGCCCCGGCGAGCTCGAGGGCGAAAGCGTGCAGGTGGATTCCTCCCGCACCACCTCCGAGGGCCAGATCGTGGTGGACCTTCACCGCCCGCTGCCAGTGGAGGGCCAGACTGCCTGGACCACCCGCCTGATCTACGGCGGAGACGACAAAGCGCGGGTGGTCCAAGACATCACCCGCGCTGTGCAGTTTGGCGTTTAGAGGGCCGGCGCTTCGGCCGGCGCCTGCTCTGCCGGCGCTTCTGCCGGTGCTTCTGCCGGTGCCTCGGGCGCAGCCGGCGCCCCGGTCTTGCACATATCCGGCACCTGCTCCGGGGCGAGGGTGTTGCTGACCAGGAAGCAGGCCCAGCTCTGGGAGATCTTCCACTGGCCGCCTTCGTTAATGAACTCCACGTCCTCCGCCAGCTGGGACTCCGCGTTCGGGCGGGTGAAGTTCACGGTGGCCAGCACCGAGTTGGCGGTGTAGCCCGGCAGCACAGGGTCGACCACCTGGAAGTTCGCGCCGGATTCCTGCTGCGACTGCGTCATCAGGTCGAACAGCTCCGGCGTGGTTTCGCCACCCTGCACGGTATTCGCACGCTCGGCGATGGGCAGGTTCGGGTCAGCGGCGCGCTGCAGCACAGCGTTGAGCTCGTCCGCCGTCGGCATTTCGGCCACCGGCGCAGCCTCGGAGGAGGCCTCCTGGGACGCGGCGGTGGTTTCGGTCGTGTCCGAATCCTCGGAGCAGGCCGTCAAGCTCAGTGCGATGCCAGCGACAGCTGCGGCTGCGACAAGTTTCGGTGCTTTCACGTGTTCTCCTTGCGTAGCGTAAATCTCTTGCTTCACGTTACTGCACACCCGCAACTTTCTGGCACTCTGTGTGCATGAACGTGTTAGTCATCTCAACCGGCGGCACGATCGCCTCCACCACAAACGACCGTGGCGCGCTCGTGCCCACGCTCACCGGCGACGAGCTCGTCGCCCGCTGCGGCACCACGGGCCGGGTGCGCGCCATCGATGTGGCCAGCCTCGACTCCTCGTCCATGGGCTTGGCTGAGATCGACCTGCTGCGCGAAACCGTGCGCACTTCGCTTCTCGACGACTCCGCATCCCTCGTCATCACCCACGGCACCGACTCCATGGCCGAGACCGCCCTCGCGCTGGACCTCGTCCACGCCGATCCCCGACCCGTTGTGCTCACCGGCGCGATGCGCTCCGCCGACCACGCCCACCCCGACGGCCCCGCCAACCTGCGCGGCGCGATCGAGGTGGCCGCCACCCGGCGCGACACCGGCGTCCTCGTCCATTTCGCGGGCGAGACCCTCCCGGCTCGCGGGTTGATGAAGACGCAAACTACCGCCGAGCACGCTTTCACCCTCACTAGCGGCACACCCCTGCCCCGCCCCATGGCGGTACCTGCCGCGCCGTTGGCCGGGTTGAACATCCCCATCATCCGCGCGTGGGCAGGCGCCGACGACGCCCTCATCCGCGCACTCGGGCCTGTCGACGGGCTCGTCTTAGAAGCCCTCGGCTCCGGCAATGTGTCGGCGTGCATGGGCAGCGCCGTCGCAAAGCTGCTGCACCGCGGGGTACCTGTGGTCGTCGCAACGTCGGTGCCCTACGGCGAGGTGTCGTTCGCCTACGGCGGCGCCGGCGGCGGATCCACCCTCGGCGACCTGGGCGCGTTGCCTGCCGGCTACCTAAGCGCCGGGCAGGCCCGCATCGCGCTGGCCACCGCGCTGGCCACCGGTGTGGACCCGCGCTCACTGCTGTGAGAACCAGTCCTCCCACGCCAACGAATCCAGCGGGTCAGCTTGCCGGAGCTGCGGATTGTCCGCGCGAAGGCTTTTAATCCTGCCTGGACCCGTCGCCCGCGTTTCAAACCGCACCGTCACCCAACCCTTGCCCGCACCCTGGACCCAGCCGTGCCCGTAATCCGGGTGGTAGACGTCCTGCGTCGCGCGCCACACCCCCTGCTCCGGAGCAGCCTCCTGGTGCACCTCCGTGTCGAATTGCGTTTCGTGGTCGCTGACACCAGTTTCGTAGTCGGCCGACACTGGCGAAGGCTTCACAATCGCCTGGTCCAACTCCGGAAACAGCACGTCCTGCAGCGTCTCCTCCAGGCCCGAGTACGACACGCCCACCAACCGAATCGGGCCCACCTCGTCGGGGTAGCGCACGATCCGGAACGCAGTGGCCAGCAGCGTCTCCGCGTCGTCGGTGGCGTACGGCAACGTCGCCGAGCGCGACTCGATGCGGAAGTCCGCCATCCGCAGCTTCACCGTCACCGTGCGTGCTCCGCGCCCATCCTTGCGCAGCCTGCGGTGCGATTCCGCAGCCGCCCGTTCCAACGCCGCGTCCACCTCCGGCGGGGTGGTCAAATCTTGCGGGTACGTGTGCTCCGAGGAGATCTGCTTCGACTCCGCCCGCGGCGCCACCGGCCGCTCATCCACCCCGCGCGCCAACCACCACAGCTGCCTGCCCACCGCGCCGCCAATGGCAATGTCCAGTTCTTTCTCGTTGAGGTTCGCTAGGTCCCCGATCGTTTCAATCCCCGCAGCAAGTAACTTCGACTCAGTCACAGGTCCCACACCCCACAACTCGCTGACTGGCATCGGGTGCAGAATCTCTAGCTGCCGGTCGTGCGGGATGACAAACACGCCGTCCGGCTTCGCCCGACCCGAGCCGATCTTGGCGTACTGCTTTCCCGGACCTGCGCCGATCGAACTGGGCAGCCCTGTTTCTTCCTTGATCGCCGCCCGCAGCTCGTTCGCCCATTTCTCCACGTCCTCCGGGCTCGCCCCGAACAAGTCTTCCGGCTCCATGAACGCCTCGTCGATGGACAGCTGCTCCACCACGTCCACGTACCTGCCGATGATCTCGAACACCCGGCGCGATGCAGTCGCGTAAACCGGCCTGCGCGGCGCCACCAGCACCGCTTTCGAGCCCACCAGCCGTGCTGCCCGGTGCGTCGGCATCGCCGAGTGCGCCCCGTACTTGCGCGCCTCGTAGCTGGCGCCTGCGACTACGCCACGGCCGGACACTCCCGCCACCAACACGGGGCGCCCTTTGAGCGTCGGGCGGGTCAGCTGCTCGCATGATGCGTAGAACGCATCCATGTCGATGTGCAGCACCCAACGGTTCATGTCCACCACTGTGCACCACCGGTACCACCATGTTCCAATCCGATCACACGGCGAACGAATCTCCGGTGACATACTCCATCCGCCTCGGCAGCGCTCTGTTGCGCGAGACGAACCGGGCACCGTTTTTGAACGTGAAGAACAGGTCAGCTCCTTGGCGCTCGATGGTGATTACTCCGTGGCTCACCTGAGAGTGGCAGCTCGAGCACAGTGGGATCAGGTTGTCTAAATCAGTCATACCTCCGTGCTCCCACTCCTTTATGTGGTGCATCTCTATGAAGCGCCTATGCGAACATCCAGGCATAGCGCACTGATACCCCCAGATCGCCAACAGCGCCTGCACTTGGCCGTCGGTGGCGAACCGCCGCGAACGGCCGACGTGGATCGTCAGTCCCGTGTCATCCAGCAAGTGCAAACGCACCATCGCATTGGCGAGGTAGCTGCGCACGTCCTCAGAACTTGCCGAGCGGTTTTCCGGCATCCAACATTGGCCAAACTGGTTGACCATGAGGTTGACCTGCACGCCTGGACTGCGAAGCGGACTCTTTGGGTTCGCGCGAACCATATCGATCATCGCCAACAACGCCCCGTAAACGTCCTGTTTTTCCGGAGGCCCGTACCGCGACACCGAACGCACGATGTCGTCCATGGTGATCTTCGTACGCTTTTGCGGAGCGCGGTCTTGCTCTGAGGGGACGGCGTCTTCAGCGGCAGCTGCGTCGTCGATAAGCTTCTGCACCTTCTCCGGATCCTGCAGATCATCTGGGTCCACATCCTCGAGACCGAAACTGGCAAGCTGAGCCACCTTCAACGCAGTCAGGAGCTTTTGGCCAGCTACCGCCGGAAGCCTCGCCTCGAAGGCGAGCATGCCGTCGTCGCACTCGCGGGCGCGAGCATACGGCTCAGTCGGATCCTCCTCTTTGGGCCTTGCCCCGGCAAGCACAAGCTGGAGATCAGCAAACGACATGCTCAGCGCGAGTTGGACGTATTGCTCTTCGTTGCACTCCTCCAAATACTGGAGAAGGAAACGGACTGTCGAATACGGCATCACCCCCGATTCGAACGCGTCGAATAAGAGCCTGAACTTTCTCAGCCCTCGCGCCACGCGCACGTACTCGAATGCCGTGGCCTGCGGGAGGTTGAGTTCGCTGCGCAACCACGTTGCCGTCGACTTCTCCCCGTACTGCTCCGCCAGCCCCTGTTCGTCGAACTGCCCCACCGCATCGAGCATCCGCGCCCGGTGATGGTTCGCCGACAATTGATTGCACTTGATCTGATCCTCGAGCACCTCTGCCGACAGGTCACCCGTTCGATCTTCCGTCCGTTCGTCCACCGCAATTGTCATGGTTGATCCCCTTACTCATGAACATTGACACCTTTATAGAAAGCTCATGTGTTCGAGTCAAGGGTTTTGAGGAAAATGTCCATTGAAGTGGACAACGTGCACGGTTTCGCTTACCCAGAAGTCGAACATAAACCCCATTCGCTATGCCGCTGCATAGTGCGCACCCCACACAAACACTCCCAAAAACTATGCCGCTGCATAGTGGGTGCCGCCCCAATATCGGTAAGAAAAACTATGCAGTCGCATAGTCAGCACCCCACACAAACACTCCCAAAATCTATGCAGCTGCATAGTGGGTGCCACCTCATAGTTGGCATCAAAAACTATGCAGCTGCATAGTGCGCATTATCGAGCGACGGTGCGCCTCCCCTGCTGAGAACGCAAAATAGGGGCCCCACTCCACACGAGTGAGGCCCCAGCTCGAAAGAACCTAGCTGTTCTTACGAACAGTGGCGGTCACGCCATCGATGACATCGTGCCCCTCGACCGGCTCGGTGACCACGTCGAAGGATGTCGCCAGGGTCTCGGCGGCGATGTGGTCGGCGTGGGTGCGGGCCCACGCCTCCTTCTCCGCAGGCACGGCCAGCACCACAGCGATGCGGTCGGAAACGTCGAAGCCCTCGCGCTTGCGGGCATCCTGCAGACCGCGGATCACGTCGGCAGCCCAGCCCTCAGCCTCGAGTTCCTCGGTTACCTCGGTGTCGAGGACGACCAAGCCGACGGTGCCGTCGGCGTCGACACGCGCGGTGCTCTCCGGGTTCTCCGCCACCAGACGCTCGGTGTAAAGCTCCGGGGTGAGCACGATGTCGCCGTCGACCACCACATCGTCTCCGCGGCGCTCGTAGTTGCCGGCCTTGACGTTCTTGATGGCGCGCTGCACGTCCCTACCCAGCGACGGGCCAGCCACCTTGGCGTTGACCACGACTTCGAAGGATCCGGCCGCGTCGACGTCGTCAGTCAAAGCGACGTCCTTCACGTTCACCTCGTCGCGGATGGTGGAGCGGAACGCATCGAGCTTGGCCGAATCCGGCAGGGCGACGGTGAGCTTCGGCAGCGGCAGGCGGTTGCGCAGCTTGTTCGCCTTGCGCACTGACGACGCCGCAGAGCACACCGCACGCGTCGCATCCATGGCGGCGACCAGCTCGGCGTCCGCCGGCAACTCGGAGGCCTGCGGGTAGTCCGTCAGGTGCACCGAACGGCCGCCGGTGAGCCCGCGCCAGATGACCTCGGAGACGTACGGCAGCAGCGGCGCCACCGCGCGGGAAACGACTTCGAGCACCGTGTAGAGCGTGTTGAACGCCTCCGGGTGCGCCTCCTGGCCCTCCCAGAATCGGTCGCGGGAGCGGCGCACGTACCAGTTGGTCAGCGTGTCGGCGAAACGACGCACCACGTCGCAAGCGTCGGCGATGCGGGTGTCGTCGAGCGCCTCGCCCACAGCTGCCACCATGTCGTGCGTCTTGGCCAGGATGTAGCGGTCGAGCACGTTGTCGGAATCGACGGACCACTGGGCGTCCGAAGACGAGTACAGCTGCAGGAACGTGTACGCGTTCCAGATCGGCAGCAGCGCCTGGCGCACGCCCTCGCGGATGCCCTGCTCGGTAACAATCAGGTTGCCACCGCGCAGGATCGGCGAGGACATGAGGAACCAGCGCATTGCGTCGGAGCCGTCGCGGTCGAAGACCTCCATCACGTTCGGGTAGTTGCCCTTGGACTTGGACATCTTCTGCCCGTCCGAGCCCAGCACGATGCCGTGAGCGACGACCTTCTTGTACGCCACTCGGTCGAACAGTGCGGTGGACAGCACGTGCTGCACGTAGAACCAGCCGCGGGTTTGGCCGGAGTACTCCACAATGAAGTCCGCGGGTTGGCGGGTGTCGAACTCCTCGCGATTCTCAAACGGGTAGTGGTACTGCGCGAACGGCATGGAGCCGGACTCGAACCAGCAATCCAGAACGTCCGGCACGCGGCGCATCATGGACTTGCCGGTCGGGTCGTCCGGGTTCGGGCGCACCAGCTCGTCGATGTGCGGGCGGTGCAGGGACTTCGGGCGGGTGCCGAAGTCGCGCTCCAGCTCATCCAGGGAACCGTAGACGTCCACGCGCGGGTAGTCCGGGTTGTCGGAAACCCACGCCGGCACCGGCGAGCCCCAGTAGCGGGTGCGCGAGATGTTCCAGTCGCGCGCGCCTTCCAGCCACTTGCCAAACTGGCCGTCACGGATGTGCGACGGGATCCACTCGATTTCCTGGTTCAGCTCCACCATGCGGTCGCGGATGTCGGTGACCTTCACAAACCACGCCGGCAGCGCCATATAGATCAGCGGCTCGCCGGAGCGCCAGGAGTGCGGGTAGGAGTGCACGATGGTCTGGTCGCGCACGACGCGGCCCTTGGCGCGCAGGTCGCGGATGATGTCGCGGTTCGCGTCGAAGACGAGCTTGCCCTCGTGCTCCGGCACGAGCGAGGTGAACTTGCCGTCGGCGTCGACGGGAATGGCCAGGTCGATGCCGTATTCCTGGCAGGTGAGCATATCGTCCTCACCGAAGGCGGGGGCCTGGTGCACCACGCCGGTGCCGTCCTCGGTGGTCACGTAGTCCGCGTTGAGGATCATGAACGCGTTGTCGTGGTCGCGGAAGTAGTCGAAGACCGGCTCGTACTCCAGGCCCTCCAGCTGTGCGCCGGTAAACGTCGCGACAACCTCGTACTCACCGAGCTCCTTCGCGTAGGCGCCCAGCAGGGTCGAGGCGAGAAGCAATTGCTTATCGACGAACCCTTCGGCCCCATCCGCACCGACCTTGACCAACGAGTACTCCACCTCGGGGTGGACAGCCAGCGCCAAGTTGGACGGCAGGGTCCACGGGGTCGTGGTCCAGGCGATAGCTGCGGCGTCGTGAAGCTCAGGGTGCTCGGCCCACGTCGTTTCCGCCGCGTAGCCTGCGCGCCCACCGGTGAACGGCAAGGTGACCGTGACGGTGGGGTCCTGGCGGTCGCGGTAGGAATCGTCCAGTCGGGTCTCCTGGTTAGACAGCGGAGTGTGCTCGGCCCAGGAGTACGGCAGGACGCGGAAGCCCTGGTAGATCAGGCCCTTGTCGTAGAGCTCCTTGAACGCCCACATGACGGACTCCATGTACTCCGGGTCCATGGTCTTGTAGCCGTTTTCGAAGTCCACCCAGCGGGCTTGGCGGGTGACGTAGTCCTCCCACTCGCCCGCGTAGTGCATGACGGACTTGGCGCAGTACTCGTTGAACTTCTCCAGGCCCATGTCCTCGATCTGGGCTTTGTCGGTGATATCGAGCTGCTTTTCCGCTTCAAGCTCTGCGGGCAGGCCGTGGCAATCCCAGCCGAACACCCGCGGCACGTGGTAACCGGACATGGTGCGGAAACGCGGCACGATGTCCTTGACATAGCCGGTGAGGAGATGGCCGTAGTGAGGCATGCCGTTGGCGAACGGCGGGCCGTCGTTGAACACGTACTCCTCGCAGCCCTCACGCTGATCCAGGGAAGCCTTGAACGTGCCGTCCGTGTTCCAATAATCCAGGACGACGCGCTCCATCTCTGGGAAGCGGTCGCTGCCGCCGGTCATGTCCACTTTGGGGTAAACGTTGCCAACCATGACATCACTCCTTCAGCCGTGCAGGGACGCATTGCTGCGCGGTACCACCCTGCTTGGGGCGCGCGATGCGCCCCCACTTCATTGCGGTGAAGGAAGTTACGTCTTCCGTGTGTGACGTCCGGGTCTATTAAGCACAAGCCGTTCTTCCGGATACGCTCCCCGGTGATGGCCGGATCGTTGCGTGTTACGAGTAACGCCCAGCATCCTACAGGGATGCTGGGCGTTTGTGAAGAGCCAGGAACTACTTCTCGTTCGGCGCGGTGCTGGAGCGCGACTCCAGCTCTTCCAGCTGGGATTCCAGCAGCGTCTTCAGGCGCGTGCGGTACTCGCGCTCGAAGGTGCGCAGCTCCGCGATGCGGTTCTCCAGTGCGGTCTGCTGCTGCTTCACCGTGTTCATGATCTCGGTGTGCTTGCGCTCGGCGTCAGCCTTGAGCTTGTTCGCCTGCTCCTCAGCCTGGCGGATCTGCGCCTCGGCGCGGGAGTTTGCCTCGTTGGTGGTCTCCTCGGCCTTCTTCTGGGCGTCGGTGACCAGCTGCTTGGAGCGGGTCTCCGCGTCCTGCAGCTGGGTGCGGGAACGGGTCTGCGCGTCCTCGATCTGCTTCTTGGACTTGGACTCGGCCTCGGCGATCTCGCGCTCTGCAGCGGCACGAGCGTCGGCCAGCATGGAGGACGCCTCTGCCTGCGCGTCGCTGGTCAGGCGGTCCGCCATCTCCTGCGCGAGGCCGAGCACCTTGGCCGCCTGCACGTGGGTGTCGGCGGAGACGTCGCTGCGGGCCGGCTGGGACGCGGCAGCGGCCGGGGCGGTCGCTTGCTTCGGGGCCTTCTCGGCTTCCTCAGCCTGCTTGCGGGCCTTGGCGGCCTCGTCCTTGGCGGAGCGGGCCTCAGCTTCAGCCTTCTCCTGCGCCTGCTTCGCGGAACGCAGCTGCGACTCGAAGTCAGCGCGGACCTTCTGCTCCACCTCGCGGCGGATAGCGGCTTCGTCGACCTTCTCGGAGTCCTCGGAACGCTTCACCGGCGCTGCAGCAACTGCGTCCGTGCCACCTTCCTCAAGACGGGAACGCAGCTCGTCGTTCTCATCCTGCAGCTGCGCAAGCGTGTCCTCGACGAGGTCGAGGAACTGGTCAACCTCGTCCTCGTTGTAGCCTCGCTTGCCAATCGGCGGCTTGCTGAAAGCGACATTGTGCACGTCAGCTGGTGTCAGCGGCATTTGCGTTCCCTTCGATAATCGTGTGAGTACTCGCTAGCGCGAAGCATTGTTTGCTGAATTGTAACGGTTTCGCTCGACGAGTGTAGTCCAGCCTAGCTGTAAAGCCGGGTTAAAGCTCAAGTAAAGCTACTGAAGCGCCGGATTAATTAGCACGGCGCCGATGAGCATCTGAATGAGCATAAGGATGAAAAACAGGACAATGACACTCACATCCAGGCCCACCCCGCTACCGCCGAGCTTCAGCGGCGGGATAAGTTTGCGCAGCGCATTCACTGGCGGATCCGTCATCCGGAAGATGGGCTCGGCCACCATGATGAACCAGTGCGGCGGGTCGAACTGCTTGGAAAACGCCTGCACCATCTCGATGATGATGCGCACGATAACCAAAAGCGAGTACAGCCCCACAAGGGCGTAGATGATTGCTCCGAAAAGTGCCACGCCGAACCACCCTACCGGCTAGCGCAAGCCAGCAGCACGCTTGAGGTCGTCTTTCTCCAGGTTCGCGTTCTCCGGCACGATAGCGAACATCCGCTTGCGCGTCTCGACGCCGCGGGAGAGGTTGTGCATGCTGCCACGCAGTGCGAAGCACAGGCCAGCGGCAAAGTCCACGATGCGTTTCGCGTCGGCGGTGTCCAGGTCGGTCAGGTCCATGACCACAGCGTCGCCGTCACGGAACGGCTCGCCGATCTCCTTGGCGTCGTTGTAGTTGCGCGGCGCGGCGGTCACGATATGCGGAGTGGAGCGGTAGCTCGGGCGGATAGCTTCGCGGCCGTAATCGCGGGGGGTGGGGCGGTCCATACGGGACGGGCGCTCGGCGCGCGGGGTGCGGTCATACGCGGTAGAACCGGCGGCGCTTGAGTTGTACTGCGGGTCGTCGTAGTACGCGTCGTCCTCGGCGTTTTCCACGGGGCCGAGGCCGAAAAAGTCTTTAGCACTGTCGAAGAAGGACATGCGGGCGGCTCCTTTTATGGGGTGATTCGCGGTGGATTTCAGACTACGGGCCGGGGCCCGAGGAGGGCTGTTCCGACACGCACGATATCGGATCCGCAGGCGATGGCGTCGACGAAATCGCCGCTCATACCTGCGGAAAGTCTCAAGTTGCGGTTGAGCTTGGCGGCGTAGTCATCTGTCAACGAGCGCGCCTGAGTAAACACCTCGCGCGGCTGCGAATCCAGCGGCGGCACGACCATGAAGCCGGCCATTTCAAGGTGCTCGGATTCCTCCACAGCTTCCACGATTGCGGGCACGTCGTCGAGGTGTGCGCCGCCGCGGGCAGAGTCGCCGTCGTAAGACAGCTGCACCATGCACGGCAGGATCTTGCCTGTGCGATCGCCGCGCTCGAGCGCGAGCGCCATGCCTCGGTCGAGCCCGTGGGCCAACTTGAGCGAATCCAGCGAGTGCACCTCGGAGGCCCAGCGCGCCACCCAGTTGGCCTTCTTGGATTGAATCTGGCCGATCATGGCGATGCCGCAGCGGCCTTCAAGCTCGGCAGCCTTGTCGCGGGCTTCTTGCTCGCGGTTCTCCCCCACCAGCGCGATGCCGAGCGAAGCGAGTTCTTCGATGCGTTCTACCGGGTGGAACTTCGTCACCGGCAGCAGTGCCACGCTGCCTTCTTCGCGGCCGGCGGCACGCTCCGCGTCGCGGATCTGTTGGCGGACAGTGTCGAGGTTTCTTGCGAGATCAGACATTAGGCATCCAAATTACGCCAGCCTGCCGCCCGGTTACACCTTCTCGTCGGTGGGAGAAGAAATCCTTGTCGGTGATGGTGTCGCGCGGATCCGCGTCGATGTGGGTCACGCCCAGGCAAAGCAGCTGGCGCACCAGCCCGGCGCGCACGTCGATGCCTGGGGTGCCCTTCTTTGTGCGGGTGCGGGAGCCGGGCAAATGCTTCTCGACGTCTAAAGCCATCCCCTCCGGGACCTCATACGACTCCCCGGCGGCGGCCGGCCCCAGCAGCACTTGAATGCGCGAGGGCTCGGCGCCAAGTTCCACCATCGCCTCGACGGTGTTTTTCACGATTCCGTTGCGCGCGCCCATGCGCCCCGCGTGCGCCGCGCCGATAACGCCGGCGGTGTGGTCGGACAGCAAAACCGGGGTGCAATCCGCCACGAGCACGCACAGGGCCAGGTTCTTTTGCCTGGTGACGAGGGCATCGGTGGCTTCCACGGGGGTGGCCGAAAGTCCGTCGACAAGTGTGACGGTGTTGGTGTGCAGCTGCTCCATCCACACGAAGCGCTCCTCGGGCAGGCCGAGCACTTCAGCGAGCCTGGCGCGGTTCGCGGCGACGTCAGAGGCGTCGTCGCCGACGTGGGTGCCAAGGTTGAACGAGTCGTAAGGGGCAGCAGAAACCCCGCCCGCACGGGAAGTGAACACCATGCGGACGGGGCGAGTGGAAAGATCTGGCATGCCTGCCAGCTTAACTAGCGCATGAAGTCCGGCACATCGACGTCATCGAAACCGCCGTCAAAGCCGCCGTCGCGGGGCTCGCGAGGCTCGCGGGGCTCACGGTCGCGCTCGGTGAACAGGCCGCTGCGGGTGGACGGCTCGTAGCGGTGGCGCGGCTGGTACTCCTCTTTCTTTGCCGGCTCGGCCTCGACGACCTTGGTGGAGGTCTGCTCCGGCTGCGGTGCTTCCTGTTCCACCGGCTCAGCCGTGCGGGCGTTGGCCTTCTCGTCGAAACCGGTGGCGATGATGGTCACGCGGACCTCGTCGCCCAGGTTGTCGTCGATAATCGTGCCGAAGATGATGTTGGCGTCCTCGTCGGCCTTTTCCTCCACGATGGAGGCCGCGTTGTTGACCTCCATCAGGCCCAGGTCGGAGCCGCCGGCGACGGAGATGAGCACACCCTTGGCACCCTCCATGGTGGTTTCCAGCAGCGGGGAGTTGATGGCCTGCTCGGTAGCCGTCATCACGCGGTTGTCGCCGCGGGCGGAACCGACGCCCATCAGCGCGGAGCCGGCGTCGGCCATGACGGAGCGCACGTCCGCGAAGTCGACGTTGATCATGCCCGGGATGGTGATGAGGTTGGTGATGCCCTGAACACCGTTGTAGAGCACCTCATCCGCCGCACGGAAGGCCTCCATCATGGACAGCTCGGCGTCGCCCAGCTGCAGCAGGCGGTCGTTCGGGATGACGATGACCGTGTCGCAGACTTCCTTGAGGTTCTCGATGCCCTCGAGCGCCTGCCGGGTGCGGCGCTTGCCTTCGAAGGTGAACGGGCGGGTGACCACGCCGATGGTCAGCGCGCCCATCTTCTTGGCAATGCCGGCGACCACCGGGGCGGCGCCGGTGCCGGTGCCGCCACCCTCGCCAGCGGTGACGAAGACCATGTCGGAGCCCTTCAGGGACTCCTCGATCTCTTGCTTGTGATCCTCGGCCGAGGTGCGGCCAACCTCAGGGTTCGCGCCCGCGCCGAGGCCGCGGGTCGCCTCGCGCCCGATGTCGAGCTTCGTGTCGGCATCAGTGAACAGCAGTGCCTGGGAATCGGTGTTTATCGCGACAAACTCGACGCCCTTGAGGCCTTCCTCGATCATCCGGTTGACGGCGTTGACACCGCCGCCGCCGACACCGACGACGCGGATCATGGCGAGGTAGTTGGCGGGAGAGGTCATAGTGGTGGTCTCGCCTTTCACAAGTTGGTTTTTGAAGTTGCTTCCCATCTTGTGCGAAAGTGCGCGGTTTTTTGTTTTCTGGGTCGGCGTGTCACAACCCTAAACCTGTACTTTAGGGTTGTGACCTGCGGTTTTAGCGCGAAGTGACCAGCTCCGGGTTGGAAATGTTGAATGTTTTTCCGTCCAGCTGCAGCACCGTCTCAAGCGCAAGCGCCTTGTTCCGGTTGTCCTCGGACGCGCCCCACGTAACTGTCCTGTCACCGTCGAGCTTGAGCACGAAACTGTGGTCCCCGTCGCGGGTTAGTTCGCGGACCTGTGGGCGGGCCACGTCCGTGATCGCGGAGGCCACCTCCACTGCCTTGGGCAGCTGCTCTTCGCTGATGCCGACGAGCTGCACGGCCCCCACCGGCGGCTGGGCCACAACGAAATCCTTGCCCTCACTGTTGATCAGGTGCGGCTCGCCGCCCTGGTCGATCCAAGCCACCGGGGTGTGCTCCACCACCGTGACATCCACCGCGTTGGGCCAGTTGCGCTTCACCGTCACCGAGTCCACCCACGGGTTGGCGGCCACGTCCTGGGCGGCCCTGCGCACATCGACCCGCCCCATCGGGGTGCCCGTCTCCACGCCGGAAAGCGATTTCACCTCCTCGGCAGGCAGGTTCACCGCCCCCTCGACGTTGACGTCGTCGACGGGCATGGCCGGGGTAAACGGGAGCACCGCCACAACCGCGAGCACAAGTGCGACGCAGCCGGCGACAATCGCGATGGCGCGGCGCGACATGCTACGCCTCCTGCAGGGCGGCGAGGATCTCGTCCGCAAGCATGGTCACACTGCCCGCGCCCATGGTCAGCACCAGGTCGCCGGGTTTCACTAGCGACGCCACGGTCGAGGGCGCCGCCGAGAAGTCCGGCTCCAGATGCACCGGCACGGTCATCTTCTCGGCGATGATCCGGGAAGTCACACCCTCCACCGGCGTTTCACGGGCGGCGAAAATGTCCAGCAGCACGCAGTCGTCGCTCAGCGAAAGCGCTTCGGCGAACTCTTCGGCGAATTCCTGGGTCCGCGAGTACAGGTGGGGCTGGAAACAGACCACCACGCGGGCGCCGCTGCCCTCGGCCTCAACCTTGTCGCGCGCGGCGGTGAGCACGGCGTCGACTTCCGTCGGGTGGTGGGCGTAGTCGTCGTAGACGCGGGTTCCGCCCACCTCGCCCTTGAACTCGAAGCGTCGGCGCACGCCGGTGAACTCGCTCAGCCCTTGGGCGAGTTTCTCCGGGGCGGCGCCCACGAGCGCCCCCGCAAGCAGCGCGGCCGCGGAGTTGAGCACCATGTGGCGGCCCGGAATCGCCAGCGTGTACAACACGTCGCCGGAGATGCGGTCGGTGCGAAGCTGCACCTCGACCACGGTGTGCTCGCCCTCTTGGCGCTCGTTGGTGACCACGGCGCCTGCCGGGATCTTCGGGTGGCGCGCGGCTGCCTCCGCGGTGCCGTATCCGGTAACCGTCAGGCCGCGCTCCAGGGCGCGTTCGCCGCAGGCGGCGGCGTTGTCGTCGTCGAGGCAGACAACCACGTGCTTGGCAATGTCCGCGAAGTCATCGAAGACCTGGAAGTACTTCTCGCGGGTGCCGTAGAAATCCAGGTGGTCCGGTTCGATGTTGGTGATCACCGCGACGTCCGGCGAGTAGCGCAGCAGCGAGGCGTCGGACTCGTCGGCCTCCGCCACGAACACGACGCCGTGGCCATGGTGCGCGTTGGTGCCGGCCCGGTTGAGCTGGCCGCCGATGGCAAACGAGGGGTCCTCCCCCGCCGCCTGCAGCGCCACCACCGCCATCGAAGTCGTGGACGTCTTGCCGTGCGTGCCCGCGAGCAGCAGCTGGGTCGATCCCTCCATCAGCTCCGCAAGCAGGTCGGAGCGGCGCAGCAGCGGAATGCCTTCACGCTTGGCGCGCACCAGCTCCGGGTTGTCCTGCGGGATCGCGGCGAAGCTGGTCACCACTGCGGTGGGCAACTCGCCGGACAGCTCCAGGTTGGCCTCTGCGTGGCCGAGCGCGACCTTGGCGCCCTTGGCTTTCAGCGCGCGCACCGGGCGGGAGTCCTTGGCGTCGGAACCGGTCACGGTGGCGCCGCGGTCCAACAGGATGTGCGCCACGCCGGACATGCCGGACCCGCCGATGCCGATGAGGTGGACTCGGGAGAGATCTGTCATTTTGTGTCCTTTCCAGCAGACGCGGCGATGCGCGCGGCAAGGTCCTCGGCAACACTGCCAGCGCCCGAATCCTCGAGCGCCGCGCGCATTGTCGCGCGAGCCTCTGGTGCAACCAGGGGCAGCAGCTTATCGACGAGCACGTCGCCGCTCAGCGCCGCATCGTCGATACGCAGGGCCGCCCCGGCGTCGACGAGGTGGGCGGAGTTGAGTCCTTGCTCGCCGTTGCCGTGTGGCAGGGGGATGTAGATGGCGGGGATGCCGGCGGCTGAGTTTTCCGCGACCGTCATCGCGCCGGAGCGGCACACGACCACGTCGGCGACGGCGTAGGCGGCCTCCATGTCGTCGATGTAGGGCACGGCCGTGTAGTGGTCGTGCGCTGCGGGCGCGTCGTTTTTGCGGCCGTAGGCGTGCAGGATCTGAAACCCCGCGCCGGTGAGCCGCTCGACGGCGTCTGCCAGTGCAGCGTTGATGCTCACCGCGCCTTGGGAGCCGCCGGTGACCAGAATGGTCGGGCGGCCCTCCTGAAGGTTCCACGTGCGCAGGCCCCGCTCGCGCTTCGCGCCGTCCGGGTCCACGCCCACGCCGGGGCGCACTGGCACGCCGACGACCTCGCCGTCCATGCCGGAATTCGGCACCGCGTTGAACCCGGTGCCGCCAATTTTGACGCCCAACTTGTTGGCCATGCCGGCCAGCGCGTTGGTCTCCAGCACGAAAAACGGCAGGCCCAGCTGCTTCGCGGCCAGGTACGCCGGGCCGGAGACGTAGCCGCCGGTGCCGAAGACGGCGGCAGCGCCGCAGCGCTTCATCGCCTGCTTTGCCTGGCGCACACTGCGTGCCAGCTTGAACGGCACGGACACGAGCTTCCACGGCTTTTTGCGCGGGATCGGCACCGGGTCGATCAGGGAGAGCTCGAATCCGCGGGCCGGCACGATGGTGGTTTCAAGGCCGCGTTCGGTGCCGAGGGCGACAACGTTGGCCCCGTAGGCGTCGCGAAGCACCTCCGCGACTGCGAGGGCGGGCTCGATGTGGCCCGCGGTGCCGCCGCCTGCGATGACGACGCTGAAGTTCTGGGAAGTCATTGCTCTCCTAACGGCGCGGGGTCCGGCGGTGCGGGGGCCTATGGTAAGCCGCGGCGACCGGCTGGGTCACCGGCGTGCCGTAGCGCTCGCGGCGCGGCGCGGCAGCTGGCGCCTGACGGCGCTGTTTCAGCGCGCGGGGCTCGGCGATGAAGAAGATGCGGTCGAACACGGGGCGGCCGTAGTTCTGCATGGACGAGATCGCGTCCGGCTCGTGACGCGCCACGGACGCCAGCACACCCATCGCGCCGAGAGTGAACACAGCCGAGGAACCGCCGGCGGACAGCATGGGCAGCTGGATGCCGGTGACCGGCAGCAGTCCCACCACGTAGGCCATGTTGATGAAAGCCTGGGAGACCACCGTGGCGGTCAGGGACGCAGCCATGAGCGTCTGGTACTGCGTCTGCGCGCGCAGCGCGGTGCGCATACCGAAGAAGCCCAGCAGCGCGAACAGGGTGATGACCAGCGCGCCGCCCCACAGGCCGAGCTCCTCGCCGATGACGGCGAAGATGAAGTCGTTGCGCGCCTCCGGCAGGTAGAACCACTTCGCGCGGGACTGGCCCAGGCCCACACCGAAGATGTGGCCGTCCGCCAGAGAGAGGAAGCCCTGGTGGGACTGGAACGCGACACCCCGGGTGTCGTCGAAGTGGCCGCGCAGCGCGTCGAAGTAGACGTGGAAGCGGTCGGAGCGGAAGCTACCGGAGAGGAAGATCACCACCAGCGCCACAACGCCCGAGGCAGCCACCACGCCGACGGCCTTCAGCGACACACCTGCAAAGAGCAGGATGAACGCCACCACGACGGCTAAAGACAGCGCCATGCCCATATCGCCCTGCATGGCAATCAGCAGCACACAGAGCAGGGAAACAGAGATAAACGCGGCAAACCCGTTGTCCGGGACGAACAGGCGGCGGGGGTCCTTGTTGGACAGGATCTTCGCACCCCACATGGCGATGGCCACGCGGGCGAACTCGGAGGGCTGCAGCCGCAGCGGGCCGACGACCAGCCAGGACTGCGAGCCCACCTCGGCGCGGCCGGTGCCCAGCGGCGTGAGCACGGCGATGAGCAGCAGGATAGCGATGACCATCAGCCAATTGCTCAGGCCCCGCAGCCGCTCGGGCGGCGTCTTCAGCGCCGCCCAGAAAGCGATCAGGCCGAGGATGACCATCGCGAACTGGCGCACGGCCAAAGACCACACGCTGGCGCTGGAGGCGAACGAGGTCGCCATAGAGGAGCTCATCACCATGACCACGCCGAGGCCGGCGAGGAAAAGCACGATACTGCGGATCATGGTGTAGTCGATCAACGGCCGGGAATCGAGCGCCTCCTGAATGCGCCTGACCCCTGCGCTGAGCTTCGATGGGGCGTCCGGCCGTGGTGCGCGTTGCCGGGGTGCGCGTTGAACCGTCATGCTGCCCTTTCGATTGGAACCGCGGAAGAAAACCTCAACCTTTAGTTGAGCTTACTTGTTGTGCGGGTTCCAGTGTCGCATTGCAGCGGCCGCGAATGCGTCGCCACGCGCAGACATGCCGGAAAACATGTCCAAGCTCGCCGCCGCAGGCGCCAAAAGCACGGTGTCGCCCGGCTGTGCCTGCGCGGCCGCCCACGCGACGACCTCGTCCATCGCCTGCGACGGGTCCTGCGCGTCGGAGACAAACACGGGCACCTCCGGCGCCGCCTGCTGAAGCGAGGTGCGGATCAGCTCCCGGTCCACGCCCAGCAGCGCCACCGCGCGGAACTGCTTTGCATGGGCCTTGACCACAGCGTCCACGGACGCCCCCTTGAGCTGCCCGCCGGCGACCCACACCACGGAGCCCGCGCCGGTGAGCGCCGAATCCGCCGCGTGCGGGTTGGTGGCCTTGGAGTTGTCCACCCAGTCCACCCCACCGCCGGAGTGCACGAGCGTGCCGCGGTGGCCCGCCACCTGGTATGCGTTCAGCGCGCGCTGGATGTGCTCGGGCGTGGCCCCCTGCGTCAGCGCCACCGCGGTGGCGGCCAGCGCGTCCAGCACGCCGGCGGCACCGGCGGGCTCGATGCCGTCAGCCGATGCGACATCCACGGTCGCACCGCCAAGCTTTGCGACGATGCGTCCGCCCGCCACACCAACCTGGCCGTCCGCCGGCTCGCCGAGCGTGAACCCGACAATGTCGTCGCGTCCCGTGCTGGCGGCGATGCGCGCCACCTCGGTGTCGTCGACGCCCGCCACCGCCACAGGCGCTTTGAGCACCTTCGCCTTGGCCGCGGCGTACTCGGCGAAACTGCCGTGCCAGTCGATGTGATCGTCCGCCAGGTTCAGCAACACACCCGCATCCGGCACGAGCTGGGAGGACCAGTGCAACTGGAAGCTGGAAAGCTCCGCCACCAGCACATCCAGGCGCTCGGGCTCGAGCATCGCCTCCCCCACCGCGACGCCGATGTTGCCGCAGGCGCCAGCTCGCAGGCCGGTGTCCTTGCCTGCCTCAATCATCATCTGCGCGAGCATGCCGGTCGTGGTGGTTTTGCCGTTCGTGCCAGTGACCACGAGCCAGGTGCGGGGCTTGCCGAAGACTCCGGCGCGGTCCAGCCGGAAGCACAGCTCGACGTCGCCTATGACGTCGATGCCGGCGGATGCGGCGTCGACAAGCAAGGGCGTATCCGGCCGCCACCCGGGCGATGTGACCACAAGCCCGACCTCATGGAAGCGAGCGCGCGCTTCGTCGCCGGTGCAGGCGTCGTAGCCGGCAGCCGCGGCGCGGGCGCGGCCGGCATCACTGTCGTCCACGACGGTGAAGCGGGCGCCGGCGCGCTCGAGCAGCTGCGCCGCACCAAGGCCAGACACCCCGGCACCGGCGACCAGGGTGTAGTCCGGCAAAATCGGCTGCGTCACAGGTTCGCCCCGTTCAGCCACTCGCCGTAGAACACGGCCAGGCCGAGCATGAACGCCATGGCGGAGATGATCCAGAACCGCACCACAACGGTGGTTTCGTGCCAGCCGCCGTTTTCAAAGTGGTGGTGGAACGGCGCCATGCGGAACACGCGCTTGCCGGTGGACTTAAACGACACCACCTGAATGACCACCGAGAGCGCTTCGAGCACGAACAGCGCGCCGATGATGATCATCAGCAGCTCCGTGCGCGAGCCGACGGACAGGCCAGCGACCAGGCCGCCAAGCGCGAGCGAGCCGGTGTCGCCCATGAAAATTTTCGCCGGGGCGGCGTTCCACCAGAGGAAGCCCACGCAGGCGCCGAAGCCTGCGGACGCCAGGATGGCCAGATCCAGCGGGTCGCGCACGCTGTAGCAGCCGGCGGCCGCTACGGCCTCGCACGAGTTGCGGAACTGCCAGAAGGTGATGCCCACGTACGCCGCCATCACCAGCGCGGTGGTGCCGGAGGCGAGCCCGTCCAGGCCGTCGGTGAGGTTCACCGCGTTCGACCAAGCGGCCAGCAGAATGTAGATGAAAATGAGGAAGAAGATCGTGCCGATCGTCCCGCCGCCGAAGGTCAGGTCGATCGTTTCGATGTCGCGCACGAAGCTTAAAAACTGCGAGCCCGGGGTCAGCCCGTTCTCGTCCGGGAAGCGCAGGATGAGCCAGCCGAAGATGAGCGAGATGGCCAGCTGCGCCACCAGTTTCGCGGTCTTGTTCAGGCCCAGGTTGCGCGACATGAACAGCTTGATGCCGTCGTCCGCGAAGCCGACCAGGCCCAGGGACAGGGTGAGAAACAGCACGATCAGGCCGGTGGCCGTGAACGCTGCGTGGCCTGTGACCAGAGCGACGAGGCTGCCGCCGAGGTAGCCCATGGTGATGCCGGCGAGGATGGCGATGCCGCCCATCGTCGGGGTGCCGCGTTTGCGGGCATGGGACGCCGGACCATCCTCGCGGATCTCCTGGCCCATGGCCCGCCGGTTGAAGTACCGGATGAGCGCAGGGGTGAGGAAGATCGAAACCAAAAAGCTGATGATTCCGGCGCAGATAACTTGAACCATGGAAGTTGTACCTTGCTATTTCTCTACGTCGAGTTTCTACCTAAGCGTATGCCCTTGCAGGAGCGCCTCCGCCACCACCCATAGCCGGGCGGCGTTGGAAGCTTTGACCAGCACAACATCCCGGTCGTCGCGCTCGCGCCAATTCTCCTCCCCTGCTGGCGCGGACGCCAACAGCTCGCGCACGGCCTGCGCGGCTTCGTCGGTGTCGGCGACGGCGGTGGTGTGGATGCCTCTGTCCCCGGCACGCTGAGTCAGCGCGCCCATCGCGTCGGACTTGCCGACGGCCACAAGGTGGGTCACCCGGTAGCGCGCCAACTCGTCCGCGAGCAGCGCATGCTCCTGTGTGGCGCCCGCGCCGAGCTCGCTCATCTCGCCGAGCACGGCCACCGAGCGCACGCCCGGGCGGGCGGCGGCGGTGTAGCCGAGCGCAGCGATGGCCGCGCGCATGGATTCGGGGTTGGCGTTGTAGGCGTCGTTGATCACGGTCAAGCCGTCGGCGCGCGTATTGACGTCCATGCGGTTGACGGACACCGAACTGGCCGCGGAAAGCGCCTCGGCCACGGTGGCCGCATCCATGCCCAGCTCCGTGCCCACGGCCGCCGCGGCGAGCGCATTGCCCACCTGGTGCGCGCCGAACACGCCGAGCGTGACGCGCTGCGGCTCTCCGTTCGGGGTGTGCATAGTAAAGGACGCGCGAGCGACCGCGTCGAGCTCGACGCCCGTGGCATAGTAGTCTGCGGCCGTGTTGCCGGATTCGGAGAAGGTGACCACGCGCGCGTCCGCGCGGGCGGCCATGCCGGCGACGAGCTCGTCGTCCGCGTTGAGCACTGCGACGCCGCTTTCAGGCAGCGCCTCCACCAGCTCCCCCTTCGCCTTTGCGATGTTTTCGCGGGAGCCGAACTCGCCGATGTGCGCGGAGCCGACGTTGAGCACCACGCCGATCTTCGGCGGCGCGATGGCGGCCAGGTGCGCGATGTGGCCGACGCCGCGCGCCGACATCTCCGCGACCAGAAAGTCTGTGTCTTCGGTGCATCGCAGCACCGTGTACGGGTGGCCGATCTCGTTGTTGAAGCTGCCCGGGGGCGCCACCGTCTCGCCAGCGCGCGAAAGCACAGCCGCGATAAGGTCCTTCGTCGACGTCTTGCCCGCAGAACCTGTCACACCGACGATGGTCAGCCCGTGCGAGTCCGTCAGCTCACGCGCGACAGCGGACGCCAGCTTGGACATGCCGTCCACCACGCCCGCCGCGGAGCCGTCCGGGTCGTTCGCTGCCAGGTCCGAGTTGTCGCCCTCGCGGGGCGGCAGCTTCTCGACGATCACCGAAGGCCTACCCACCTCCCTCGTCGTCAACGACGCGGCGGCGCCGGCCTCGGCGGCCTTGTCCACGAAGTCGTGACCGTCCACGCGCGCCCCCGGGAAGGCGACGAAGAGCCCGCCGGGGCCGATTTTGCGCGAATCGAACTCCACAAACCCGGTGACGTGTGTGTCCGGGGCTGCTTCCGGGCTCAAGCGCCCGCCGGTGATCTCGGCGATGCGCGCCAGCGTCATGTCGATCATGCTCGAGATTGCCTTTCTGTGATTGCCCTGCGCATCTCTTCGCGGTCGTCGAAGTGCAGTTTCTCGGTGCCCACGAGCTGGCCGACTTCGTGGCCCTTGCCCACCACGATCACGGCGTCGCCGGGACGGGCCCACTCCACGAGCGCGTCAATGGCCTTGCCACGGGGGCTGACCTCCACAATTTCAGCGTCGGTGCCGGCTTCGCGCGCGCCCGCGAGCACTGACGCGCGGATGGCGGCGGGGTCTTCGGTGCGCGGGTTGTCGTCAGTGACCACCACGAAGTCCGCGCCCTTGGCGGCCTCGGCACCCATCAGCGGGCGCTTGGAGGAATCGCGGTCGCCGCCCGCGCCGACGGCCACGCCGATGCGGCCTTCTACCTGGCCGCGCAGTGTGGCCAGCACCGCGCCGATGGCGGCCGGTTTGTGGGCGTAGTCCACGACCGCGACAAAGGGCTGGCCTTCGTCGATACGCTCCATGCGCCCCGGCACCGCCGCCTGCTCCAGGCCGCGCAAGAACGGCGCGAGCTCCACACCTGCGGTTGTCGCGACCGCCGCTGCGAGCGCCGCGTTGGCCACGTTGAACGCGCCCGGCATAGGCAGGGTGAACTCGTAGGTGTCGTCGGCAGTGAGCTGGATGCGTTGGCGGCCTTGGTCGTCGATACGCACAAGCTCCGCGGTGATATCGGCGTCGCCCGTAGTGGCGACGGTGACCGGTGCCTCGGCGAGCTCGGCCATGCGTTGGCCCCACTCGTCATCGACGCAGACGACGCTGCGCTTGGCGCGCATCTCGCTTCCCGGTTCGAAAAACAGCGCCTTCGCCTGGAAGTAATCCTCCATGGTCGGGTGGAAATCCAGGTGGTCCTGTGAGAGGTTCGTAAACGCGGCGACGTCGAAGTCCGAACCGGTGACGCGGCCCAGCATCAGCGCGTGCGAGGAGACCTCCATGACCACGTGCGTGACGCCCTCATCACGCATCTGCGCGAACAGCCGCTGCAGCATCGGCGCCTCGGGCGTGGTCAGCTCCGTGGCCACGTCCCGGCCCATGATCTTCGTGCCGGTTGTGCCGATAAGCCCCACCTTGCAGCCGGCGGCGGTCAGGCCCTTTTCCAGCATGTAGGTGGTGGTGGTTTTGCCGGAGGTGCCGGTCACGCCGAGGAGCGTGAAGCTTTGCGACGGGTGTCCGTACACCTCAGCCGCCACATAGCCCAAGATTGCCCGCACGTCCTCGACCACCAGCACCGGGCGGCGGTCGGCAGTCTGCTGGATGATCGCCAGGCCGGCTTCGTCCGTAAGTATGGCGCCGGCGGCGGAGTCGAACGCGTAGGTCGCGCCGTGCACGCGGGTGCCGGGCAGCGCGGCGAACAGGCCGCCGGGCTCGACGTTTTGCGAATCAAGGCCGACGAAGGTCACCGGCGCATCCGCGCTCGGCGGGTTGACGATGCGCGCGCCAGCGATGTCGGCGAGCTGCTGCAAGCTTGTCATTGTTGAGACCTCCATCTGTTTCTACTGGCCCTGCAACGGGTACGGCTCTGCCGGCGGGCTCAGCGGCACGTTCTCACGGTTGAGCAGCCAGCCCGAAATCTGCTTGAAAATCGGGGCCGCGGACTGCCCACCGTTGCCGCCCTCGAGCACGCCGCGCTGCGGCTCGTCCAGCATGATGGCGACGACGAAGCGCGGGTCGTCCGCGGGGGCGACACCGGCGAAGGTGATCCAGTAGGCGCTGTTGGAATACGCGCCGGTGTCCGGGTTGACCTTCTGTGCGGTGCCGGTCTTGCCGGAGAACTGGTAGCCCTCCAGGTTGTTGCCCTGGGCCGTGCCGTTGTTGACGCCGGCCGGGTCCTCCTGGAACGCGGCGCGGAACATGTCCAGCGTGGTGCGCGCGGCCTCCTCGCTGATCACGCGTGTGCGCTGCGGCTCCTCCTGCGCGATCTCCTCCCCGTCCGGGCCGGTGATCTTGTGGATGATGCGCGGCTGGATGCGCTCGCCCTCATTCGCGATGGTCTGGAACACGCCGGCCATCTGCAGCGTGGTCCAGCTCATGCCCTGGCCGATGGGCAGGTTGGCAAACGTGCCGCCGGACCACTGCTCCAGCACAGGAAGCAGGCCCGCGGACTCGTTGGGCAGCTCAATTCCGGTGCCTTGGCCGATGCCGAAGCGGTTCAGGTAATCCCAGAACCGCTCCTCCCCCAGGCGCTGGGCCAGCTGGAGCGTGCCCACGTTGGAGGACTTACCGAAGATGCCGGCGGTGGTGTACGGCATTACACCGTGTTCCCAAGCGTCGCGCACCGTAACGCCTGCCATATCGATGGAGCCCGGCACCTGGTGCACCTCGAACGGGTCAGTCAGCCCCTGGTCGATCGCCGCGGCCGCGGTGACCACCTTTGCCACGGAGCCAGGTTCGAAGGGGTGCGACACGCTCGGGTTTTCAAAATCCTTGCCCTGCTTCACCTGCTGGTCCACGTTGCCGTTCGGGTTGATCGTGTCGGTGTTGGCCATCGCCAGCACTTCACCCGTGTGGGTGTCCAGGACCACCGCCTGGGCTTCCTTCGCCAGTGAGTTGGCCTTGGCCTGTTCCAGGGTCTGCTGGACGTAGGTCTGCAGGTCCAGGTCGATGGTCAGCTCGATCTGGGCGCCGCCGACGGCCGGGACGACGTCGCGAAGCGAGCCCGGAATTGACTGGCCGTTCGCGGACACGTCCTCGGTGGAGCGGCCGTCGATGCCTGTCAGGTCCGCGTCGCGGGACGCTTCCATGCCGAACTGTCCCTGGCCGTCCATGGAGACCTTGCCGATGATGTTCTCGCCGACCGCGCCATTCGGGTACTGGCGGATGTCCTGGTGGTCCGCCGCGATGCCGTGGAAGGCCTCCGCGACGGTTGCGGCCACGTCCGGGTCGACGTTGCGCACCAGCACCTCGTAGCTGGAGTCCGCGTGCAACTTGTCCAGGATCTCCTTGGCGCTGACCTGGCCGACCTTGGTGGTCGGCTCGCCGGTGGCGGTGTTCGCAGGTGCGTCACGCACCACCTCCCCGTCGCCGATCATCCCCGGGATCTCGTTCGCCATCGTGCGCAACACGTCCTCGACGCGGGCATCCACCTGGGCCGCGATCTCCTCCGCAGACAGCCCGTCCACGCGCATCTCAAGCTCCTGCTGCTCTTTGAGCTCCCTGCGCAGTTGCACGGGGGAGACGGTCAGGGAGCGGGCTTGCATGGTGTAGGCCATCTTGTTGCCGTCGCGGTCCAGGATCTCGCCGCGGCGCGCACGGTCCACGTAAGTGCGGCTGCGCTGGTCGTTGGCCTGCTCACGGAGTTCGTCGCCGATAATCACCTGCACCCAGAACAGGCGGCCGATGAGCAGGGCTGCCACCGCCAAAAAGGCGATGCCGAGCCAGTACACACGCTTACCCGTAATCTGCTTCTGTGAAGCCTGCGCAGGATTCGGCCCCTTTTTCTCTGGTCTTACCTGCGCGTTCGCGCTAGAACGTGGCACTGCTCACCTCCCATGTCCACTGACTGGTACCCTCCGTTAACGTCGACAACCATCATGCCCCGCCCCCGGGCAGATACCTAGGTGCGCCACGCCAGCCGTCAGGGCCGGGCCGCAACGTTTGCCTGGTACGGCGCAAGATTGTCAATGCGCGGTGCGTTCGCGGCGCCGCCCGGACGCTGCGTCAGCGCATCCTCGAGCTCCTTCGTCGCACGGTCGTCGGAGGATGCGCGGGAAGCCGGGCGGCCGTCGCCGTTGACGTCCACCAGCTTGGAGGCGGACTCCGGGTTATACGGGCGCTGCTCCTCAGCGTGGCCCTCTTCATTGACCGCTACAACACCCGGCTCGCCAGCCAGCACCATGCCCATGGAATCCGCGCGCTGCGCAAGGGCTGCCGAGGAACGACGGTCCTCCAGATCCCGGTTGAGGGACTCGACCTCGTTGACCAGCTGCTGCTCCTTGGCCTGCAGCTTCTGGATTGCGAAGGTCTGCGTGGTGGCGATGCCGGAGAGGATCATCGCCGCAGCGATGCCGATGACCAGCAGCGGCAACGCGATCTGGGACAGCGACGAGAACTTCGAGCGCACCCGTGTGGTGGCCACGCGGCGTCCGCGGACGGACACCACCTGGTTGGACCCCAAACGGCCGCGGGACCGCGGATGCTCCACATGTGGCTTCACGCCAGGCATGGTGCGGCGGGCTGTGCGGGTCTGGTTACGTGTCAGCGTTGCCGATCGCGTTGCTCGTGCGGCCATGGTGTCCGTCCTTTGTCGGGCTTAGTGGGTGGGTTGGGGTGGGCTGAGTTTTTCAATGCAGCGCACCCTCACGGGCGCGGCGCGGGGGTTGCGTTCGATTTCGTCTGCCGGGGCCTTCTCCGCGCCGCGGGTGACAGTGCGGAACTCCGGTTCGGTGCCCGGCAGATCCATCGGCAGGCCGGCTGGGGTCTTCGATGTGGTGAGCTCGTTGAACGCGGCTTTGACAATCTTGTCTTCCAGGGACTGGTAGCTCATGAACACCGCGCGACCGCCGACACCGAGCAGATTGGTGATCACTGGCACGACGTTTTCCACCGCCTCGAGCTCGCGGTTGACCTCGATGCGCAGCGCCTGAAATGTGCGCTTTGCGGGGTGGCCGCCGGTGCGCCGGGTCGCCGCGGGAATGGTGGCGTAGAGCAGCTCCACCAAACGCGCGGCGCGGTCGAAGGGCTCGCGCTCACGCTCAGCGATGACGGCGGATGCGATTTTGCCTGCGAAACGTTCGTCGCCGTACGTCTTCAAAATCCGGGCCAGATCGCCGTGGCTGTAGGTGTTGAGCACCTCGGCCGCGGTGATGCCCTGCGTCTGGTCCATGCGCATGTCCAGCGGGGCGTCGCCGCGGTAGGAAAAACCGCGCTCCTGTTGGTCCAGCTGCATGGAGGACACCCCTAGGTCGAACAGGGCACCCGCGATGCCGTGCTCGCGGGCGGTGTCGAAGATCTCGCCGGCGTTGTTCTCCACCGCCTCGTCGATATGGTCGAAGCGGGACTGCACTGCGGTGAAGCGGTCTTTGAAAGGCGCCAAACGTTCCGACGCCTGACGCAACGCGTTCGGATCCCTGTCCACACCGATCACGCGGGCGTTTGGAAACACGTTGAGAAAGTGCTCTGTGTGGCCGCCGGCGCCGAGCGTGCCGTCGATAAGCACTGCATTTGCCCCGAACGCCTCGACGCTGGGCGCGAGCAGTTCAGCCATGCGGTCGCGCATGACGGGGACGTGACCGTGCGGGTCGTCAGCGAGCGTGAAGTCCGCCATGCCATGCCCTCCGTGTCCCTCGTAGTGTCCCTAGCTCGTGCGGTGTGTCAGCGTTATCAGCGCGGGGAGCGCATAGGGCCCTGCCCGGGGCGGCTGTTCTGATGTCGGGGAAGTACACCAGAACGCTTCACGCCCCGGACAGAGTCCGTACACGCTCTCCGTAGTCGATGCCTGCTGCTGGGTAGTCAGCCCTACAGCAGACCGGAGAGAATGTCGTCGTCATCCGCCGCGGAGAACGCGGCTTCAGTCTCTTCTTGATACTTGTTCCAGGACTCGAGGTCCCAGATCTCGAGAAAATCCACCGAACCGATGACCACGCACTCCTTGGAAAGGTTTGCGTAATCGCGGTGCGCCGGAGACAGGGTGATTCGCCCAGACCCGTCGAGCGTTTGCTCATCCGCACTGGCAGCCAGGTTGCGGATAAATGCGCGTGCCTTGGGGTTTGTGCGGGATGCCGCTGCGGCCTTGCGGGCGCGGGCGGCGAACTCATCGCGCGGGTACACCGCTAACGAGTGATCCTGCCCCTTGGTCACCATCAGCCCGTCCGCGAGGTCCTCACGGAACTTCGCGGGGAGCGTTAAGCGACCTTTGTCGTCGAGCTTGGGAGTGTAGGTTCCCAGAAACATCCGGCGACCTACCTTCCTTCACTTTCAGACGTTGGCTGTGAAATTTTTCTCGGCTTCGTTCCGTACCGCGCACGTAGTCAAGATGCGCGCCACGTCACTCCGCTAGGCCCCACTTTAACCCACTTTCCCCCACAAACGCCACACCTCAGCGGTTATTAGTTCTCGCGTGTCCTGTTATTGCAGTTCAAGGGACACTTTTTGACGTGGGGAGTTTACCCGTAATGGCGCGCACCATCGCCCACACACGCCACTTACAACATCGTTATCCCCACAAATCACGCGCTAGATGGGGCGCCGATTCCCCACTTTCGACCCCCGTGGGGTGCCAGTGGGGAGAAGTGGGGGATTTGGGGAAAGCACGAAAAAACGCCTTCCCGTTTTGCCGGGAAGGCGTTTTCTGTGCGCGAAGCTTACTTACTGACGGTCCTCAAAACGCCGACGGAAGCTCTCCTCCATGCTGGCGCTGCGCTGGGTGCGCGGCTTCGCCGGCCGCGACGCACGTGCAGACGAGGACGGCTGACGCGTCGGGGTACGCAGGGCCATAATGCCGCCGAAGAGCATGACGGCGAAGCCGATGATGCTCAGCACAATCGTCCAGGTACTCAGGCTCGCCAGCGCCACGCCGCCGAGCAGCAGCACGAGACCCAAGACAATCAGCGCGACGCTGCGCATGGTCAATTGTCCGGTCTTGGGTGCGGAACCGAAGCCAGATTCAGTCACGACACTGCTGCCGAACTTCGGGTCGTCCGCGAAGAGAGACTGCTCAATTTCGCGCAACGCCCGCATTTCCTGCTCAGATAGAGACACTGCTCACTCTCCAGATACCGATGGCGGACTGACGTTATCCGTATAACGGCCATGGTACGCAGATTGTTCCCGTGCCCCACATCCATCCCGCTAAGCAGCCATCGGCATCTCCCCTGCCCGGGTAGACAGATAAAACTCCTCCGCGTCCGAGAGCAGCCGGTGCACCACAGCCGCGCCCGGATCAGTTTCAATGCCGGATGCCACCCTGCCGCGTTGCGTCGAATAGCGCTTGAACACAGCGGCCCAATGAGCCCCATCCTCACCCGTGAGCGCCAGTTTGTCCCACGCGCTTGTGGGAAGGCGCTTGCGCTTGCGCACGATCGGCGAGCTGGCATTACGCGCCCCGGCAACCCGCAGCGCCGCACGATAAGCGTTTTCCATTGCCACGTCGTGGCGGCCCGCCTCGAAGTCATCGTGAGCGAGACCGATCAGCTCCTCGGCGGCCGCCAGGAATTGGTCGGCCTTACTAATACGCGCGCCCCGCCCGTACACCGCACCAGTTGTTGCTGAAACTACGCTTCCCATCATTGTGTCCTCCTGCAAAAACATCTCTTTTGTCCAAGTGATGAGCTCACCCTAAAACGCCCGTTCGACACCACCCAGCACGCATAGGAACAAGTGTTCGAACCAATCTTTGGGTTCTTGCTACACCGATCACCCGTAAGTGATTCCATAGAGGGGTGATTGCAACCATCCAGCGCCTCACGGCAGCCGAGTTCCTCATGCTCACCCCGACGCTCGTAGACATCTATATAGAGGCCATGGGGTACCCAAGGACCATGCGCCGACAACGCATCCAGGTGTGGAAAGGCGAGGTGCGCTCCCCCGGCTTCACCGCGGTCGCGGCGATCGAGACAGGCCAAGTGGTGGGCATCGCCTACGGCTTCATCGGCACCCGGGAGCGCTGGTGGGACCGTCAGCTCGTGCGCGCGATGAACGCCAACGGCGGGATCACGGACCAGGACCGGGACATGCTGCGCAGCTACTTCGAGGTCGCCGAGGTGCATGTCTCCCCCGCCCTGCAAGGCAAAGGCCTGGGCTCCCGACTACTCACGGAACTGCTGCGGGAGGCACCGACACGCTGGGCTCTACTGTCCACGCCGGAAATTGCAGGCGAAGCGAACAACGCTTTCGGGCTCTACCGCAAATTCGGTTTCACGGACGTGGCGCGCAATTTTCTTTACGAGGGCGATAAACGCCCGTTTGCCATCCTCGCCCTCGAACTGCCCAACCGCACTGAGTAGTGTTGCGGTAAGAGGAAAAATTTCAGGCACGAGGAGCGTGGGCGTGACAGATCTGGGGCTCAAAGACGTACCGGCACAGGTGAGTCAGCAACTTGAAGCGTTTTTCAACGAGCGCGCAGCTGCTGTCGAGACCATCGGCGAGCCCGTCGCCCAGGCAGTCGGCCACCTGCGGCGCTTCGTCCTCGGCGGCGGCAAGCGCGTGCGCCCCACGTACGGCTGGGCAGGCTTCGTCGGCGCGGGCGGCTTGCACGGCGCCGAGGACCCCGAGGCGGTGCTTCGCGCGATGAGCTCGCTGGAGCTGATTCAGGCGTGCGCGCTGGTGCACGACGACATCATCGACGCCTCCGACACCCGGCGCGGCAACCCCACGGTGCACCGCGCGATCGAGGCGGAGCACCGCAGCGAAGGCCTGCTCGGCTCCGCGGAGGAGTACGGCGTAAACGCAGCGATTTTGCTCGGCGACCTCGCCCTTGCTTGGGCCGAAGACATGTGGCGCTACTCCGGCGTCTCTCAGGACGCGCTCGCTCGCGCCGCTGAGCCGTGGGTGGGTATGCGCACCGAGGTCATCGGCGGCCAGTTGCTGGACATAATGCTGGAGAGCCTGGGCAGCGAGTCGGTGGAGATGGCCAACCGCGTCAACCGGTTCAAAACCGCGGCCTACACTATCGAGCGCCCACTCCACTTGGGTGCGGCGCTTGCGGGCGCGGGCGAGCCGCTTATCCGCGCATTCCGCGGCTACGGCCGTGACATCGGCATCGCCTTCCAACTCCGGGACGACCTGCTCGGCGTGTTCGGCGACCCGGCGGTCACCGGCAAACCGGCGGGCGACGACATTCGCGAGGGCAAGCGCACGGAGCTGTTCGCCACTGCCCTTGAGCTGCTCGATCAGGCCAACCCGGCAGCCGCGCAGGAACTGCGCGACGGGATTGGGAAAGCCGAGGATGAGGCGGAGCTGCGTCGATTAGCAGAGCTCATTCGCTCCAGCGGCGCAGAAGACGCGGTGGAGGCGCGCATTGAGGAACTCACCACCTCCGGCCTGGGCTTTTTGGACGGCGCTGGCATCGACGACGCCACCGTGGAAGCGCTCACCGGCCTCGCGCACAAGGCCACCGACCGGCGGATGTGATGCGTCCGCAGAGTTTGGGCGTAGCCGCCTGCGCGCTGATTGCCGTGGGGTCCTTCGGCGCCGGCGCGACCCGCTACCGCGGCGGCCTGCTGCGCGCCGCCGGCCTCGAGCACCTGTCCTACGGCCACGGCCGCGCGCTGATGGACGTGCTGCTCACCGCCGGGATTTTCGGCCTGGTGGTGGCGTGGGTGCTGCTGTGGAAGACCCGTCCCGGCCTGGCGCAGGTGCGCCGCAGCGTGTGCTGGTGGGCGGGCATCCTCGCGGTGTCTGCGCCGATCCTGTCGCGCGACGTGTACTCATACCTCATGCAGGGCGCGATGCTTCGCGACGGCTACGACCCCTATTCCGAAGGCGCCGCCGTCAACCCGGGCCCGTACCTGTGGGAGGTCTCCCACGACTGGCGCAACACCACCACCCCTTACGGTCCGCTCCATCTCGGTATGGGCAAGGCGGTGACGTGGCTGGTCGGTGAGAACGTCACGTTAGGCCTGGTGGTCTACCGGCTGATCTCGCTGGCCGGGTTCGCGCTCATCGTGTGGGCCCTGCCGCGGATTGCCAAGCAGATCGGCGGCGACCCCGCCCTTGCACTGTGGCTGGGTGCGGCCAACCCGGTGATGCTGCTGCACCTCATCGGCGGCATGCACAACGAGGCCGTCATGGTCGGACTGGTCAGCGTGGGGCTGTTGTGGTGCCTGCGCAGCCGCTGGTGCGCCCCCGGCATCGCGCTGATTGCGCTGGCGGTGTCACTGAAAGCCACCGCGGCAGTGGCACTGCCATTCGTGGTGTGGCTGATGGTCAAGCGCCGCAGCGCTACCACCCTCGGCGCCGCCGGCATGCTTGTGGCCTGCGGCGCGTGGGCGCTCGCCGTGAACGTCGCGGTGATCCAGCTGGTCACGTGGGCATCCGGCACCACCTGGGGGTGGCTCGAAGAGATCACCGGCAACTCGAAGGTGATCAATCCGCTCGCCGGCCCCACCCTCGCCGCCGAACTGATCACCCCGGTGCTCCAGCTTTTCGACGACACGTTCCGCTACAACACCGCCCTCGCCTGGACCCGCACGATCTTCTCCGCGCTCATGCTCGTGGGCCTGGCAGTGGTGTGGTGGATCTTCCGCCCCCGCCGCGGCGAGGCCTACGAGCGCCGCGCCGTCGCCGGCACCACCGCAGCCTACGCCGTGGCGTTTGCCACCAACGCGGTGACGCTGCCCTGGTACTACGCCTCCGTCATATCGCTGGCAGGCACGTTTAAGCCGCCGGCTTGGGTGGTGCGGGTGACCGTTGGGGCATCGATAGTCGTGGCTCTGGCGTTCCAAGGCAGCGGCAACCACCGCCTCTACGACATGTGGTTTCTCGCCCTTGCTTCTATCGCCGCCGTTGTGGCGGTGGAGTGGCTGTTCCGGGACCCGGCTAGAACGCCATCGCTTGCGCGCGGCGGATCACTTCGCGCGCCTTTTGGCCGTGCAGCGCGTCCACAGGACGCCCCGGCAGAGACTCATCCGGCGTGAACAGGAACGCGAGGATCTCGTCGGCGTCGTAACCGCCGTCGGAAAGCACGGTGATCGCGCCGGAGACGAACTTGCTCAAACCGTCCTCGCTGAGCAGGCTCGCCGGCACAACCTTCTTGCCGTCCTTGACGTAGTGCACCAGCTTTTTCGCGCCGATGTAGTCGTGCACCTTGGTCACCGGCACGCCCAGCCTCTCGGCGACATCCGGGAACGGCAGCAGGGTTTCGTCGATAAGCAATTGCTCAAGATTCGTTTGTGCGCTCACGGTCCGCGATTCTACTCTGGTGCACATGGCAACCTTGCGCGCAGGCACGACTCTGGACGGGCGTTACGTTGTCGACCGCCCAATCGCACGCGGTGGCATGGCAACCGTTTACCGCTGCGTCGACGCACGCCTCGGGCGCGAAGTGGCGGCGAAAGTCATGCATGAACAGTACGTGGACGACGAGGTCTTCCGCGAACGCTTCCGCCGCGAAGCCCGCGCAATGGCCCAGCTCAGCCACCCAAACCTGGTCAACGTCTACGACTTCTCCGCATCCGGCGGGGAAGTATTTTTGATCATGGAACTGATCACCGGCGGCACCCTGCGCGAACTACTCGCCGAACGCGGCCCCATGCCCCCGCACGCCGCCGCCTCCGTGATGCGCGGCATGCTCACCGGCCTCGCTGTCGCGCACGCCAAAGGCATGGTTCACCGCGACATCAAACCGGACAACGTGCTCATCGACGCCTCCAGCCGCGTCAAACTCTCCGATTTCGGCCTCGTGCGCGCCGCAGCCGAAACCACCCAATCCACCGACCAAATCGTCGGCACCGTCGCTTACCTCTCGCCCGAGCAGGTCGACGGCGGCGCACTGACCGCGGCCTCCGACGTCTACTCCGCCGGGATCGTGCTCTTCGAGCTACTCACCGGCCGCACCCCATTCGGCGGCGAGACTCCCCTGGCCCACGCCTACGCCAGGTTGCGCGATGATGTACCCGCGCCGTCGTCGTTGATCGCGGGGGTGCCAAAGCTTTTCGACGAGCTCGTGGCCACCGCCACCGCCCGCAACCCACACGACCGGTTCCACGACGCCGCAGAATTCTTGGCGGCGCTGGACGACGTGGCCAGCGAACTGCGACTGCCCGCCTACACCGTGCCGGCGCCGCGCAACTCCGCCGCACACCGCGCCGCCGAGCACCCGACCAATTTTGGGCTGGCCGCCGAGGTTGGCGGTGGTGCTGGCGGTGCCGTCCCGAGCGCTCCGGGCGCCCAGAGCGCCGCCCACCAGCGCCTTTTCCCCGGCGACGACGCCCCCACCCGAGTCTCCCCGTTTCCCGCCAAGCCGGCCCAGCCAGCACCCGGCCCGGCGCGCGGCCAGTGGCCCACGGCGGGTACGGCAGCTGGTCCGACAGTAAGTCCCGCACCTGTTCAGAGACCTGACCCGAGACAGCTCTCCCCTAACGGCCCGGATATTCCTCCCACCCGCGAGCCCGCTTCCCAGCGTCCCTCCGTTAAACCCGTGTCGAACCGTTCCCCGTTCGGCGTGGCCCTGTACACCGTCTTCGTCATCATCGCGATCGTCGCCGTGGCGCTGGGGGCTTGGTGGTTCGGCTCCGGCATGTACGGCGAAATCCCCGAGATCATCGTGCCCCAGGCTTAGCCGGGCGACTTCGGCTATGCAGCTGCATAGTGTTACTGGGTCAACGGGTGGAAACAAGCCATCAACCAACTAGCCGTGGCATACCCCGACCGATTCGCGGACTACTCGGAAACCAAGCCCCCGCACACAAACAATCGGACACTCTCTCTTCTGCGGTTACAGCGGTTCCATATCTATAGGCTATGCGAAGTTTCCATAGCCAGAAATGGTGCTCACCCATAAGAACGCTGTTACGACGAAAGCCGCGGCGAATGTGAAGGCAAAAGCACGCCATGATCGGTCGCTAAGCCGATCCTTTTTCAACATGTAGACAGACATGGCTGATACACCCAACGCCACCAATGAAGGTAGAGGTAGCCCATAGAAGACGAAAGGTATTGGAAGCCATGTGGACAGGAGCACTCCGCCATAAAGGATTGCGACACCCAAGACAATTCCAAAAAGCATTCCCGGAATGATCGTTCTTTCTTTCACAACAAATTCCTTAGGTGAAGACCAACTATTGGCACCGGCCGAATAGTCCGCAATGCAGAGCCCGCACCCAACAACCCATTACTATGCAGCTGCATAGTGCTACTGGATCCGGGCCAATTATTGGAGCCGGCTGAATTGTCCACAAAGTGAAGTCCGCAAACGCCCCTTCGGCCCGGGAACCCCGGCTTCTCGTAAGATTTGACGACCGCCTTACATTTCCGCAGGTCACGGAGCGCGAAACTCGGCAAACTGTCAACTTTTGCGAGAGCGGCCACCGCCAACCACTATGCAGCTGCATAGTGGTACTGGGTGCGGACCAACTATTGGCGCCAGCCGAATAGTCCGCAATGCGGAGACCGCAAGCGACCCCGCCGTTTTACGAATGGGCAAACGCCACCGCGGGCGACGCCAACAACTAGTAGCGCAGCATCTCCGCCACGAGGAAGGACAGCTCGAGGGCCTGCTCGGTGTTGAGTCGGGGGTCGCAGGCGGACTCGTAGCGGCCCGGCAGGTCGACATCGGTGATGTCCTGGGCGCCACCGAGGCATTCGGTGACGTTCTCGCCGGTGAGCTCAATGTGGATGCCGCCCGGGTGGGTACCCAGTTCGCGGTGGACCTCGAAGAAGCCCTGCACCTCGTCGATGATTTTGTCGAAGTGGCGGGTCTTGTAGCCGTTCGAGGAGGTGAAGGTGTTGCCGTGCATCGGGTCGGACTGCCAGACCACTTTGTGGCCGGAAGCCTCGACGGCCTTGACGATGCCCGGCAGCACCTCGCGGACCTTGTCCTGGCCCATGCGGATGACCATGGTCAACCGGCCCGGCACGCGTTCCGGATCGAGCTTGTCGGCGTAGGCGACGGCCTCCTCGGGGGTGGTGGTCGGGCCGAGCTTGATGCCAATCGGATTAGAGATCAGGGCGGCGAAGTTCACGTGGAAATCGTCGATGCCGCGGGTGCGCTCGCCGATCCAGAGCTGGTGGGCGGACAGGTCGTAGAGCCTGGTATCGCCGTTGGAGTCGGCGGCCAGGCGCAGCATAGCGCGCTCGTAATCCACCAGCAGCGCCTCGTGCGAGGCGTAGACGTTGGAGGTGCGCAGGTTGTCGTCGCGCACGCCGCAGGCGTCCATGAAGGCCAGAGACCGGGAGATCTCGCGGCCGAGCGCTTCGTAGCGAGCCCCCGCTGGGGAGTTGGTGACGAACTCGCGGTTCCAGTCGTTGATGTGGTGCAGGTCGGCGGTGCCGGACGCGGTCAGGGCGCGGACCAGGTTCATCGCCGCGGACGAGTTGGCGTATGCGCGGACCATGCGGGCCGGGTCGTGGCGGCGGGCCTCCTCGGTGGGCTCAACGCCGTTGACGATGTCGCCGCGGTAGTTGGGTAGGCCATTCGCGTCCAGGTCTGAGGAGCGCGGCTTGGCGTATTGGCCGGCGATGCGGGCCAGTTTCACCACCGGCATAGACGCGCCGTAGGTCAGCACCGCGGCCATCTGCAGCAGGGTGCGGACGTTGGCGCGGATGTGGGGCTCAGTGTTGGACTCGAAGGTCTCTGCGCAATCGCCGCCCTGCAGCATGAACGCCTTGCCGTTAGCGACATCCGCGAGCTGGGTCTTCAGCTCCTCCACCTCGGGCCCGAGCACAACAGGGGGCACAGACTCGAGGATCTTGCGCACATACTGCGCCTGGGTGGGGTCCCAGGAGGGTTGCTGCTTCGCGTCGCGGGAGAGTGCGTCCTGGAACTGCTCGTTCAGGTCGCCCGGCAGCGGGGGCAGGTCCGGCAGTACGTCTTTGGGGATGTCAATTGTCCAACTCACCTATTCAGTAGTAGCACGAATCCCCTCGCGCTACAACCGTTTTCACCTGCAATTTCCCAATATATGAAGAACGCATCTCACTATTTGGACACGGAGCCGGAGGCGTCGATAGGCAATGTCTCCATGCACACGCGGAATTTACGCAGGTTGTGGCGCGCATCCACGAGCGCGTCATGGCTGCCGTCCGGCACCTTGGGCAGCCGCGGGCGCCCCGCCATCTGCCAGTACTGCTTCAGCTCGCGCGTGTAGCGCGGCAGGTCCTTTGGCAAGCCGGCCATGTCACCCCAGAGCTGGGCGAACACGACGTGATCGTAAGCGCCGACCCAGGCCCACAGCTCCGGCTTGCCGCGGCCGGCGGTGAGAAACGCGTGGGCCTCGTCGCGGATCTGCTGCAGCGGCTTCCACGCCGGGTGCGAAGCGCGCGGCAGCTTGTTCAGCACGTTCTCCCGCACCCATTCGTTGGCGTTGGAGGCATTAAACTCCGTGCTCACGGCGTAATATTCGCGTCCGTCTTCGGCGACGATGCCGATGGAGACAAGCTCGATGGTGGAGCCGTCCTCGATAAATTCAGTGTCGTAGAAATACCGCATCTACTTGCGCTGCTCCGACCGGATGTCGTCGAGAAGCTCGCGTCTCGACGGCCCCTTCGGCCCGCCGCCGCCGCGGGGCCAGAACATCACCGCGGCCACCGCCAATACGGCAAGAGGCCCGGCCAGTTTCGGGTACCAGCCGGCCTCGGAGGCGACCAGGTAGATCGCCACCACAACCGCTACCAGCGCAAATCGGATAATCAGGGGTTTATTCACGGGCGTGCCTCCTCCGGGTATTCCCCCGTCTCGGCCAAGGACTTCTTCACGTCCGAGGCGTAGACATCCACGTAGTCCTCCCCCACCATGTCCGCGAGGCGGCGCATGCAGTAGTCCGTGAACGGCCGCATGACCTCGCGCGAGTCGGGGTCGAAGCCGTTCTCGGCGGCCCAGGCGTGCGGGTGGATCTGTTCAGAGACCTTGATGCGCACCCTCACCGGCCGCGGGATTGTGGTGCCGATCGGGTTGGCCTTCCCGGAGCCGATCATGCCGATAAGCACGATGGGTGCGCCGGTAGCCATGGCCACGCGCGCGATGCCGGTGCGGCCTTTGTACACGCGCCCGTCCGGGGACCTGGTGCCCTCCGGGTAAATGCCGAACAGGTCGCCCTTGGACAGCACGCTTTCGGCCGCGTTCTGCAGCGCGTCGCCAGCGTCCTTTGCTCCGCGGTCCACGGGGATTTGGCCCACCGAAGAGAAGAAGAACTTCTGGATGCGCCCGGACAGGCCCGGCGAGGTGAAGTACTCCTTCTTGGCGGGGAAGGTGATCTGTCGCTTCACCAGAAGCGGCAGGTAGAACGAATCAAGCACGGCTTGGTGGTTGGACACCAAAATCGCGGCGCCTTCGTCGGGGATGTTTTCCGCGCCCTCGATGGTGGGGCGGTTCCACACGAGTAGCGGCGGCCCGAGAATAACCTTGAACAGGGAATACCACTTGTTGTTCATCGTTTACTCGCCTTCTACAGCAGTTCACGGGCCAGATCAGCGACCCCGATCATACCCGCCCGTGACCCCATCTCAGCGCACAGGATCTCCGGTTGCGGGCGGTAGCCAGCGCCGACGATGTTGGCCTCCATGGACGCGCGGGCGTCGTCGAGGTACAGGTCCGCGTCCTCGCTCACGCCGCCGCCGAGGACGATGTGCGCGGGGTCCAGCACGTCGGCGACGATTGCCAGCCCTCGGCCCAGCCAGGTGGAGAAGCTGTCCAGGGCGGCCTGCCCCAGGGGGTCGCCGGCGCGGGCTGCGGCCATGATGTCGTGTCCGCTCGCCCGCTTCTCGACGACCGCCCGGTATACCGCCGAGTCCCGAAAACTCCCCTTGGTGGCGATTTCAATCGCACAGTCCACCAGCGACGTGCCTGAGGCGTAGCGTTCCAAGCACCCCTGCTTGCCGCAGGAGCACACTCGTCCGCCGGGCACGACGGTGATGTGGCCGAACTCGGGCGCGGTGCCGAACGCGCCACGGTAGATCTCACCGTGGTGCATCAGTGTCGCACCGATGCCGGTGCCGACGGCGAGAAACACCCAGGTGTCCAGCTCGCGTCCCGCGCCGTAGCGGTACTCGCCCCAGGCAGCGGAGTTCGCGTCGTGCTCCAGTCGAACCGGCAGGCCCAGCGCCTGCTCGAGATCGCGGCGCACAGGTTGGTCGTCGCGCCAGGCCAGGTGCGGTGCGAAGCGCACGATCTCGCAGTCCGGGTCCAAAAATCCCGCCACGGCCACTCCTACCGCCCCGATGTCGTGGGATGCGCGCAGCTCGTCGACCATCTTCACGATCGTGCGGGTAAGCCCCTCCGTGTCGTGCGGCGTGTGGGTGCCGAGCGAATCGACGATCACCCCGTCAGCGTCCACCACTGCTGCGCGTGCGTTCGTGCCGCCGATGTCGAATCCGACGGTCATCGGTGAGTGAGCAACCATGGGAACGCAGTCTAGTCCCGCCGCGTTTCAGCGCCGCATAGCGCAGCCAACCGCGCCCCGAGCACCTCCCAGGAGAAGTGCTCGGCCACATGCGTGCGTCCGGCTCGGCCCATACGTGTGCGCCTTTGGTCGTCGAGAAGCAGCTGCGAAATCGCCCTGGCGACGGCACCGGCGTCGCCGCCGTCCACCACCACCCCGGTTTCCGCGGTGACTGTCTCGGGCGCGCCGCCGGACTCGCCCGCGACGACGGGCACGCCGCACGCCTGCGCCTCCAGGTAGACGATGCCCAAGCCCTCGACGTCGAGACCGCCCAAGCGGGTGCGCGCGGGCATGGCGAACACGTCCGCGGCCGCGACGATGTCGCGCAACCGCTCCCCCGGCACCGCACCCGTGAATGCGACGCCTTCGCCCGCCATCGCCCGCAACTTCCGCCCGTACGGCCCGGAGCCGACGATGATCAACCGGGCGCTTTTTGCTTGTCGACGAACCTCCGGCCACGCCCGAATCAGCACATCTTGCCCTTTCCTGGCCACCAGCCGCGAGGAGCAGACCACCAACGGGGCGTCGCCGACGCCGAGACTCTGGCGAGTGGCTGCGCGCTGGGACACGCTGGCGGGGCGGAAGAACTCGGTGTCGACGCCGGAAGGCAACGCCACAAACCGGGGCCTTGCGCCGAATGCCGTCAGCCGCCGGCGGGTGTAGTCGGAGATGTAGGTGACCGTGTCGGCGCTGCGGCCGATGGTGCTCAAGACCCGGCGGGCGACGGGCAGCATGCCCCAGCCAACTTCGTGTCCGTGGGTAGTGGCGATGACGTTGGTGGCTCCCGCGCGTTTCGCGGCAGCGCCCATCAGCGCCAGCGGTGCTGCGGCGCCGAACCACACCGTGCCAATGCCATGCACGCGGATCAGGCGCTGCATCTCCCGCGCCGTGGCCGGGGTGGGAAGCATGACGCGGCGCGGCCAGCGCACGACCGTGTAGGGCACGGAGGCATCCCACTGGTGTGCAGCGTCGGCGTCCTGCGTGGAGGCGAACACCACGAGGTTTTCCGGGCCTACACGTTTTGCAAGTTCTGCGGCGAAGTCCCGCAGATACGACTGAATCCCGCCCACGGTGGGCGGGAAGTCGTTGGTGACCAGCAGCGTCCTAATAGCGGACTGCACCTTGGACCGGCATGGAGTTCAGCGGCACCACCTGGATCGGGATGCCGTAGTCCGAAGAATGGACCACCATGCCGTCGCCGATGTACATGCCGACGTGCGTCACACCCGGGTAGTAGCCGATGATGTCGCCGGGCTGCAGGGCGTCCATGGACACCGGGGTACCGCCTGCGAGCTGCGCCTGAGAGGTGCGCGGAATGCCAATGCCGTTCTGGGCGTAGGCCCACACCATCAGACCCGAGCAGTCGAACGCGTCCGGACCGGCAGAGCCCCAGCCGTACGGCTTACCCAACTGCGCCATGGCAGCGGCGACGATGCCGGAGTCCACGCCCGGAAGGGACGCGGAGTCCACCGGGTTGTCCTTGTTCACCCAACGCTGGCGATCCGCCTCGTTCAGGCTGTCCACGCGGCGTTCGATGTCGGCGACGCGCAGATCGAGCTCCTCACGCTCCCCCTCGAGCTTCTTGCGCTTGCCGTCCAGCTCGTTGCGGGCGTGCTGCGCCTCCGCCACCGCAATGCTGGCCACACTTGCGCGCTCGCCGGCAGCGCGGTTGGCGTCCTCCAGCTCCGTCAGCGCACGCTGCGAGTTACGCCCCAGAGCAGCCAGGTACGCCGAGCGGTCGATCGCCTCCTGCGGATTGCCGGAATCCAGGGTGGTCAAAATCGCGTCGGACTTCGGGATGCGGTAGCGGGACTGCGCGATGTCGCCGACATTCTTGCGCTGCGCATTGGAGACGCCGCGGAGCGATTCCAGCTGCGACTTGGCCTCAGACGCGCGGGCGTTCGCCGACCGCAGCTTCGCCTCGGACTGGGCGATCTCGTCTTCCAGCTCCTTGATCTCCTCCGCCTTCGCCGTGGCGTCGTGGGAGACGGACTCCATTTCCTCGATCAACGCGTCAACGTCGTCCGCGTGCGCAACGGGAGACACCGTTGTGGCGATGACGCCACCAGCGACGGCGGCCGCGAATGCCGCGCGGGGGCGGTTGGAGTGCAGCGAGTGTTTACCCACGTTGGACACCTCTTCAGATTTCGGCGAGAACGTACAAACTATAGCTGTTCCAGAGGCCGCGGCCAAGCAAAATGCTCAACGTGTGACTTGAGTGATTACTGAGTTAAAAGAGAAAAATGCCCCGCCCGCACGATGCGGAACGGGGCAAAAAGTCTGCTGTTAGAAACGGACCACGGAGTGGATCGGCATCATGTGCAGATCACGGTAGCCGACAGGGATACCGGAGTTCAGCGCGTCGATGATCTGGCCGTTGCCGGCGTAGATAGCGACGTGGGACGCGCCACCGTAGTAGGCAACGATGTCACCCGGCTGAATATCGCTCAAAGCGACCTGCTGGCCGGCGGAAGCCTGAGCCTGGGAGGTACGCGGGATGGACTTGCCAGCCTGAGCGTAAACCCAGGAGGTGAAGCCGGAGCAGTCGAAGGCGTTCGGGCCGGAAGCGCCGTAGACGTACGGGGAGCCGATCTTGGACTGCGCGATGGAAACGATGCGCTCGCCAATCGACGGCTGCGGAGCCGGTGCCGGAGCGGCAACCGGTGCGGAGTAGGTCTGCTTGACCGGAGCCGGAGCTGCCGGGCGGACCTGCTGCTCAACGTTTGCAAGGAACTGGCTGAATCCCGGAACGTTAGCGACTCCCGGCATTGCCTTCACGGAAGCGATTGCGTTCTGGACGTTGCCGCTTGCAGGTGCGCCTGCGAGCGACGGGATCCAGGCGTCGATGCCCGGAATGGAAGCGATACCCGGGACATTTTCAATGCCCGGAACCTGGACGGAAACCGGAGTGTTGGGAACACGGACCTCTGCTGCGGAGGCTGCGGCCGGCGCGACCAGTGCAGCGCCTGCTGCGACGGCTGCGGTAGCCGCTGCTGCGCGTGCTGCGGTGTTGTTCTGGCGACGGTGCTTTGCCACGATAGTTTTCTCCATATCTTCTCTTCGCCAACCGGGTTAGCTGTCGGGCGGGGTGCTGAGAAATGGCCCTGCGCCCCAAGGGAGCATCTGACTTCCCTTTGGTTCCCCGGTCCCCGTGGCGCGCGTTCCGCGGGTGCGGACCGCCGCTTCGGGTTACGGCTCATATGTTGTTTTCGGTACATGCTGCCAACGGCTGTTGTCGCAATGTCTCGAACAGGTTACGAAACGGCAACAACGGTGTCCACCCGCCACGCCGTTACAGTTCCGTTACCAAGAAAAAATGCGTGTGACGTGTCCGCATCTTAGCTTCGTTCACCTGACACCCAGGCAGCCAGAAATACCCTATTTACCCCAGTTACGCTGCATGTTTAACCCACCACGATGCCGGCCATACGAGTGCGCAAAACTTGCACGCAGACACAACCTGAAAATCTCTGTGGTCTTTGTCACATGGCCTTGTTTACGGGTTTGTAACCAAGAAAAAGCCCCTTTCCCGGAGCCGGGAAAGGGGCTAAATCGCGACCGCTAATGCGTTACAGCTACTCCGCGCTCTCGTTGGTGGCGTCGCGGTCGGAACGGTCCTTCGTGGCCTCGAGGGCGCGCAGCGTCTCGACGGCCTCGTGGTGGTTCTGCTCCTCTGCGTCGCGCACACGCTCGGTGACGCCGAGCTCTGCCGGGGAGAACTTGCCGATGGTGTCGGAGTCTGCAAAACCGAGCTGGTTCATCTGCTTCGGCACGCGGGCACCGGCGTACTCCAGCGGCACCGGGTGGCCGTGCTCGTCCACCGGACCCAGCGGCTGGTGGATCTCCACGAACGCACCGTTAGGCAGGCGCTTGATCACGCCGGTCTCGATGCCGTGCTCCAGAACCTCACGGTCCGAGCGCTGCAGACCGATGCACAGGCGGTAGGTGATGAAGAAGGCCAGCGGCGGCAGAACGATCAGGCCGATGCGGCCGACCCAGGTCATCGCGTTGAGCGAGATCTGGAAGAAGTGCGCCACGTGGTCGTTACCACCGGAGATGGTCAGCAGCAGGAAGAAGGTCAGGCCCATGACACCGACACCGGTGCGTACAGGAACGTCACGCGGACGCTGCAGCAGGTTGTGGTGGGCGGTGTCGCCGGTGACCTTCTGCTCGATGAACGGGTAGGTGATCAGCAGGACAACCATCAGGCCGCAGAGCAGGGCCACCCAGAACGCGCCCGGGATGGTGTAGTTGCCTAAGTAGAGCTCCCACGCCGGCATGACACGGGCAGCGCCGTCAGTCCACAGCATGTAGATATCCGGCTGGGAACCAGCGGAGACCTGGGACGGGTTATAGGGGCCCAAGTTCCAGATTGCGTTGATGGAGGTCAGACCAGCCATAGCGGCCAGGACCGCGAACACGACCATCATGTAACCGATTGCCTCGGTGGCGAACACCGGCATGATGCGCACGCCGACAACGTTGTTCTCGGTGCGGCCCGGACCCGGGAACTGGGTGTGCTTCTGGAACCAGACAAGTGCGAGGTGAGCCGCAACCAGGGCGAGAATGATGCCCGGCAGGATCAGCACGTGGAGGATGTAGAAGCGGTCCAGCATCAGGTCCGACGGGAAGTCGCCGCCGAAGATCGCCCAGTGAATCCAGGTGCCGATGATCGGCAGGCCAAGGATGATTGCGGACATGATTCGCAGGCCGACGCCGGAGAGCAGGTCGTCCGGCAGGGAGTAGCCCATGAAGCCCTCGATCATGCCCAGCAGCACGAGGGTGACACCGATGAGCCAGTTGGCCTCACGCGGGCGACGGAAGGCGCCGGTGAAGAACACGCGCATCATGTGGGCGAACATCGCCATCATGAACATCAGTGCGGCCCAGTGGTGCATCTGGCGGACAAACAGACCGCCGCGCACGTCGAAGGAAATATCCAGCGCGGTTGCGTACGCGCGGGACATCTCGACGCCATTGAGCGGCAGGTACGCACCGTCGTAGATGACCTTGGTGATGGACGGGTCAAAGAACAGTGCCAGGTAGATACCGGTCAGCAGCAGGATGATGAAGCTGTACAGCGCCATCTCGCCGAGCATGAAGGACCAGTGGGTCGGGAAGACCTTGTTCAGCTGCGGGCGCAGGACGCCCGAGATTGTGTAGCGCGAATCAACGTTGTCCGCGGCTTGCTCAAGTTTAGTGCTCATTAGGACTGACGCTCCCAGAATGCCGGGCCGACGGGCTCGATGAAGTTCCCGTTGGCGATGAGGTAACCGTCTTCGTCAACAGTCACAGGCAGCTGCGGCAGTGCACGGGCGGCCGGGCCGAAGACCGGCTTGCCGTACTGCAAAGCATCGAACTGCGACTGGTGGCACGGGCACAGGATGCGGTTGGTCTGAGCCTCGTAGAGAGAGGTCGGGCAACCGATGTGCGTGCAGATCTTGGAGTAGGCGTAGTAGTCGCCGTAGTGGAAGTCCTCCTGGCCCTCACGCTCGATCGCCTTCTTCGCGTCCTGAGAACGCAGACGGATGAGCATGACAGCGTTGCGCGGGCCGTGGATGGAGTGCATGTGGTGCTCGTAGACGTCGCGCTCCGGGTCGAAATCCTTGCCGTCGTTGACGTCCTCCGAGTAGAGCGGGAACACCGTCTCCATTGCACCGGCCGCGAGGTCCTCCGGGCGCATACGCACGAGGCGGGACACACCAGCGGTGGTGTAGTGGGAACCGGTCACGCCCTCGTGCAGCTCGGCGATAGCGCCGGTGTCGCGGCCGAGGTAGACCTTCACGCCCTTGTCCTGGATGGTCCAGCCGTGGGTCCACAGGGTGCCGTCGCCGTGGTAATCCAGCTCGTGGCGGACCTTCCACGGGTTCTTGATCATGCCGGCGAGCGGGGCAATGACCATCAGACCGGCCAGAACACCCGCGGTGCCCAGCAGGCCCTTCAGGGCCGAGCGGCGGCCCAGGGTCGAGGTCTCCCACGCGTCGTTCAGCAGCGCCGTGGTGGTGCGACGGTCCAGCTCGCTGGAGCGGCCGTCGTGGCGGCGCTGCACCGCGATCTCTTCCGGCACGAACTTCTTCACGTACTGGATGATTGCGACGCCGAGACCGCAGAACGCCAGAGCGGCGGTCAGGCCGAGCAGCGGCGTGTAGAGGGTGTAAATAAACAGGCCCTCATCGCCGTGGAACTTCGGCTCCCACGGCCAGAACAGGTAAACGCCGAGGAAGGCCAGCGCGGAGATGATCGAGATGGTCAGCCAGATACCAATGCCGGTGGCAGCGGACTTCTCGCGCGGGTCGCCCTCGACCGGGAAGCGCTCCTTGCGGTACGCCACCGTGACGTCGTCGAGCTCGGTGCCCAGGGCGGCCAGCTCCGCATTGCTCATGCGGTCCAGCTCTTCCTTCGTGTAATTCTTCTTCACATCACTCATGAGCGAGATCCAATCCACATAGCAGCGGCAGCGACCAGGGTCACGCCGATGATCCACATCGCCATACCTTCAGAAACCGGGCCGAGGCCACCGAGGGCGTAGCCGCCCGGGGACGGGGTTTCCTTGGTGGACTTGATGAAGGCGATGATGTCCTTCTTCTCGTCAGCGGAGAGCTGACGGTCAGAGAACTTCGGCATGTTCTGCGGTCCGGTGAGCATTGCCTGGTAGATCTCCTGCTCGTTGGCCGGATCCAGCTCAGGTGCGTACTTACCGGACGACAGCGCGCCGCCGCGACCGGTGAAGCTGTGGCAGGACGCGCAGTTCAGGCGGAACAGCTCGCCGCCGCGGGCGACGTCTGCTTCCTGGATCTTGCCGTCGTAGTCCTTGCCGCGCAGCTCGTCCATAGCCAGCGAGCCGTCCTCGTTGTACACCAGCTCCGGACCGCCGCCGTTCGCCGCAACGTAGGCGGCGAGGGCGAGAGCCTGCTCTTCGGTGTAGCGCGGACGCTTGCGCTCAGCCTGAGCGTCGTTGGACATCATCGGCATACGGCCGGAGTTGACCTGGAAGTACACGGCGCCTTCGCCGGTACCGATGAGCGACGGACCGCGGTCCTCAACGCCCTGCAGGTTCGCGCCGTGGCAGGTGATGCAGGCGACGTCGTAGAGGTCCTTGCCCTCCTGGATCAGCGCCTGATCATCACGGGCCGCCGTCGCCACCTGTGCGTTCGGGGTGAGAGCAGATGCGAGCAGACCCGCACCAGTCAACCCCAGCGTCAGGGCCGCTGCGCCAGCGAGCGTGCGCTGCGTCTTGCGTCCCTGGCGCTTCTTCTTGGGTGTGTTTTCCATTGTGTTCCCTTTATCGACTTTTCAGAACTTTTCCGCTCCCCCAGGCAATCGCCTGGAAGCGCACTACTGAACGAGGTAGATGGTGATGAACACGCCGATCCAGATGGCATCGACGAAGTGCCAGTAGTAGGAAACTGCCATTGCGGCGGTTGCCTGAGCCGGGGTGAACTTCGACTTGGCCACGCGCAGCAGCACCACGATGAACGCGAGGATGCCGGCAGTCACGTGGGCCATGTGGAAGCCGGTGATGATGTACACCACCGAACCGAATACGGAAGACTGCGGCGTTACGCCGGCTGCCACCAACTCGGACCACTCGTAGGCCACCAGGCCGAGGAAGATGACGCCCAGCACAATGGTCACAGTGAACCACTTGCGCAGGCCGAACACGTCACCCCTCTCGGCGGCGAAAACGCCGAACTGGGAGGTGAAGGAGGACGCGATCAGCACGACGGTGATGATGCCGCCGAACAAAACGTTGATGTGATCGGTCTGGGTGCTCCAGTCACCATTAGCGAGGCCGTTTGCACGCGACGTGAAGTACATCGCGAACAAACCGGCAAAGAACATGAGCTCTTGGGCGAGGAACGCAATCGTGCCCACGCTGACCATGTTCGGACGGTTCAGCGCTGGGACGCGATTCTGCGGCGTCGCCATATCTTGGTTTGTCATTGCGGTCGTCACGGGTGAGATTATCCCCTATTTCGTCCTGATATTCATCTCACTCACCCCCGAAATTTCCCTGTGAAGTCGTGCGCAACCAGCGCCTTTTAGATACACGCGTATGACGGAAAAACTTTTTCATTTTTTCGGGAACTTTTCTGCCCCAAATCCGACTAGATCAATGCTGGTCATCGCGTCAGGCGGCGATCCCCCTCCCCCACCGAGAGGTTTCATCTCAATTTTTCGCGCAGTTTTCGGCGGACGGTAAAGTTCCCGAGTGTGCCTGATCTCACACCCACAGCGGTCCGTCCCGGCGGGCTAAATGGGGGACAAACTTTCGGATGATCGGGAGATGAACTGCACCATAACGACAGAAAATTCCCCCGTCGCGACTACTCGCGGCGGGGGAATTTCTGTTTCAGCGTTTAGTGCTTCTCACGCGGAATGCCGTACTGCAGGCTCAGCATGGTGGTGGCCCAAATCAGGAACACTGCGCCAAGGGCGAGCAGCCACAGTTGCCAGAAGGCAATACCCAGGCCGAGCACGCAGATGGCCATAGCCATCGTGAACGGCCAGATGGAGCTCGGGGAGAAGAAGCCGAGCACACCAGCGCCGTCCTCGATCTCCGCCTCTTCCCAGTCCTCCGGAACGATGTCCATGCGGCGCTCGGTGATGTCGAGGTAGCCGGCGAGCATGAAGGACATGACAGCAGCCAGCACGAGGCCGACAGCGCCGACCCACTCCACGCCGAAGAGGTACGCGTCCTCACCGATCCAGGCGGTGGCGAGGATGTAGAACACGGCCATCAAAGCAAGGAAGGTGCCGATGGCGTAGAAAACCTTTGATCCAGTTCCCATGGCTTCGCTCTCTCTTTCTTAAACGTTCGCGTTCGGGTCGACAGTGTTGTTGCCGCCGCGGGTGTCAGTGCGGCCCGTGACGAACGGACGGGTGGAGGTGGCGTACGGGTCCTCGCCGATGGACTTCAGCGCCTCGGAGTTCGGGGCACCCGGGTTGTCGCGGCGGAACTGGATGTACTGCTCGAACTTCTCCGGGCTCACGGCACGGACCTCGAAGTTCATCATTGCGTGGTAGGTACCGCACATCTCGGCACAGCGGCCGACGAAGGCGCCCTCTTCCTCAATGCGCTCGATCTGGAACGCGCGCTGCTGCTGGTTGTTCTCCGGGTGCGCGTAGACGTCGCGCTTGAACAGGAACTCCGGAACCCAGAACGCGTGGTTCACGTCGCCGGACGCGAGGCGGAACTCAATCGCCGTGTCGGTCGGCAGCACCAGCACCGGCACCTCTTCGGTGGAGCCGATGGTCTCGATCTCGTTGAAGTTGAGGTAGGACTGGTCGCCCATGGACGTGCCGTGGATCGGGTTCGCGTTGTGCATGTCCTCCGGGTCGTACTTGGTCTCCTCGGCGAGCGCCTGACGCTCAGCGTCCAGACCGTCGTAGTCCTGGCCGTCCGCGGTCAGCTCTCCGGCAACGTTGGCGTAGCCGAACTTCCAGTTCCACTGGTAGCCGGTGACGTCCACGGTCACCTTCGGATCCTTGTCCAGGGCGGTGGTCTTCGTCTGCGCCTGGACGGTGAAGAAGAACAGCACCATCACGATGATGATCGGCAGGACGGTCAGCCCCAGCTCGAGGCCGATGTTGTACTGCGTCTGGCGCGGGAACTCGCCGGCGCCGCTCTTCGCGCGGGCCTTAGAGTTCCAGCGGACGATGGCCATGATGAACAGCCCCCACATGATGATGCCGATAATCCAGGCGGCAACCCAGGTCCAGACCCAGAAGTTGTACATCTGGGTGCCCTCCGGGGTGACCGGGTCCGGCCAGCCCATGTCGAGGATGTTTGCGACCGCCTCCGGCGCAGCGACGTCACAGCCAGCGAGCCCGAAGCTGCCGAGCAGGAGTGCTGCCGCGACGCCGGCCTTCTTGGCGAAACCGCGGTTTACTTCCTTATCCACGTGTGTCTGCCTTCCTGTCCACACTAAAAACACTGAATGCCCATGTTCGTGACAGAACATTCCTACGGGGTCAGAATAGTTCATCCGGCCTGGCCCGTCGGAATCTTGAAAGTGGGGGTTGCGGTGAGGGCCGGAGGCTCGTCGATAAGCAAGTGCTTAGCGACGATAATGCTTCGCTAAGCAAACGAGACCGCGAAAAAGTTCATCCTTAAGTTGGCCCCCTTATGGGGCACGGCGAAAGTTGGGCGGTTCCGGTTCACGAAAACGGGGTGCAAAACCTTATTGTTGAGGGGACTTCCCGCCGCGTGAAAACGGCGCACCTTATATATACGGAGAGGTTTGAGTATGTGTGGCCTTCTTGCCCTGCTAACCGCGGACGCAAACGCAGCCAAGTTCGTTGATTCTGTCGAGCGCGCCCTGCCGTGCATGTACCACCGCGGCCCGGACGCGGCCGGCACCTGGAACGACGACTCGGCCGTGTTCGGGTTTAACCGCCTGGCCATCATTGACCTCGAGCACTCCCACCAGCCGCTGCGTTGGGGCCCGGCAGACAACCCGGAGCGCTACGCGCTGACCTTCAACGGCGAGATTTACAACTACATCGAGCTGCGCGAAGAACTGCAGGCCGCCGGCCACACCTTCAACACGTCCGGCGACGGCGAGCCGATCGTGGTGGGCTTCCACCACTGGGGCGCGAACGTGGTGGAGCACCTGCGCGGCATGTTCGCCTTCGTCATCTGGGACACCGAGACGCAGACGATGTTCGCGGCGCGCGACCAGTTCGGCATCAAGCCGCTGTTCTACGCCACCACCGACAAGGGCACGGTCTTCGCCTCCGAGAAGAAGTCCATCCTGGAGATGGCGCCGGAGCTCGGTCTAGGACTCGACCTTGACCGCCGCGCGATCGAGCACTACGTGGACCTGCAGTACGTGCCCGAGCCGGAGAGCCTGCACAAGGAGATCCGCCGCGTCGAGTCCGGCTGCACCGTCACCTTGAAGCCGGGCGGCAAGGTGCACTCGGACCGCTACTTCAAGCCGCACTTTAGGTCCCAGCCGGTGCCGAAGGGCAAGGAGCAGGACCTCTACGACCGCATCGCGCGTGCGCTGGAGAACTCCGTGGAAAAGCACATGCGTGCCGACGTCACCGTGGGTTCCTTCCTCTCCGGCGGCATCGACTCCACCGCGATTGCCACCCTGGCGAAGCGCCACAACCCGAACCTGCTCACCTTCACCACCGGTTTTGAGCGCGAGGGCTACTCCGAGGTGGATGTGGCCGCCGAGTCCGCCGAGGCGATCGGTGTGGAGCACATCGTGAAGATTGTCTCCCCGGAGGAGTACGCCGACGCCATCCCGAAGATCATGTGGTACCTGGACGACCCGGTGGCGGACCCGTCCCTGGTGCCGCTGTTCTTCGTGGCGCAGGAGGCACGCAAGCACGTCAAGGTGGTGCTCTCCGGCGAGGGCGCCGACGAGCTGTTCGGCGGCTACACTATTTACAAGGAGCCGCTGTCGCTCGCGCCGTTTGAGAAGCTGCCGAGCGCGCTGAACAAGGGCCTGAACCGTTTGAGCCGCGTGCTGCCGGAGGGGATGAAGGGTAAGAGCCTGCTCGAGCGCGGCACCACCCCGATCGAGGACCGCTACTACGGCAACGCCCGCTCCTTCAACTTCGACCAGCTCAGCCGCGTGCTGCCGTGGGCGAAGCGCGAGTGGGACCACCGCGAGGTCACCGCCCCGATCTACGCCGCCTCCACCGAGATGGACCCCGTGGCGCGCATGCAGAACCTGGACCTGTTTACCTGGATGCGCGGCGACATCCTGGTCAAGGCCGACAAGATGAACATGGCCAACTCCCTGGAGCTGCGCGTTCCCTTCCTGGACAAAGAAGTTTTCGAGGTCGCACAGACCATCCCGTTCGACCAGAAAATCGCCAACGGCACCACCAAGTACGCACTGCGAAAGGCGATGGAGCAGATCGTGCCGCCGCACGTTTTGCACCGCAAGAAGCTGGGCTTCCCGGTGCCGATGCGCCACTGGCTCGCGGGCGACGAGCTCTATGGCTGGGCGCAGGACACCATTCGCGAGTCCCAGACCGACGACATCTTTGCTAAGGACCAAGTCCTGGAGATGCTCAAGGAGCACCGCGACGGTGTCTCCGACCACTCCCGCCGACTGTGGACGGTGCTGGCGTTCATGGTCTGGCACGGCATCTTTGTCGAGCACCGCATCGACCCGCAGATCGAACACAAGGACTACCCGATCCAGCTCTAACGCAGCCATTTTCCGACGGATCCGGCTGCCTACAGCACGGCTGCCTGGTTGAATAGGTTGCATGTCAACTGCACGGAAAGTCCTCATCGCAGTAGGCGGTGTCCTCGCCGCGCTCATGCTTGTCGCCGTCGCCGTCGCGTTCGTCTACGGCCCCACCATGACCGCGAAGGTTTCGGGAACCGCGCGATTCTGGGGCACAGACACGCCAAGCCGCTACGCAAAGACAGTGTTGGATCTGTCGGAGGAAGGCATCTACGGCGACTCCGCGGAGTTCCGGGCCGCGCGCGCCGCAGCTGAAGATGCGGTTCAGGGGGCATCTTCGCGTGACGACGTCCGCTCCGCCCTCGACGATGCCGTGGAGGCTGCCGGCGGCAAGCACTCCAAGCTCATCGAGCCTGGTGCCGAGCAGGACAACGCAAGTGAAGCGGACACCCGCTCCCCGTCTGTGAATGTCAGAGACGGCGTGGCCTGGGCGACGGTGCCCGGTGTGGACCGTCACGACGACGGCCAGCACTACGCCGACACGCTTGCCAAGGGGTTGACTGCCGCTCGCGACGGCGGTGCCTGCGGCGCGGTGGTGGACCTCCGCGGAAACGACGGAGGCGACATGGGGCCGATGCTCGCCGGGGTCTCTCCCCTGCTACCGGACGGCACGGCGCTGGAGTTTGTCTCCAACGCATACTCCAGCCCCGTAACGATCGAGGGCAACGGGGTGCGCGGCGGCGGTAGTCCGACGACTACCTCCGGCGGCAAGTGGGACGCGCCGGTCGCAGTGCTTGTCGACGGCGACACCGCATCCTCCGCCGAAGCGACCATGCTCGCGTTCCGAGGCTTGGACAACTCGAGGAGTTTCGGGGCCCCGACAGCCGGCTACGCCTCAGCCAACATGGTCTACGACTTCCCCGATGGCAGCGCACTGATGCTGACCATTGCGAAAGATAAGGCACGCACCGGCGAAATTTTCTCCGAGGACCCGGTTCAGCCCGATGAGCCCGGCGACGAAGACGCAGCCCTCGCGTGGCTCGCCGAGGAACACGGCTGCAGCTAAGGCGTGAAAAAACTCCGCACTGTTTGACGGTGCGGAGCTTTAGTCGTCGATAAGCAGGGAGTGCTTAGTTGAAGCTGTCGCCGCAGGCGCATGCGGAACCGGCATTCGGGTTATCGATGGTGAAGCCCTGCTGCTCGATGGTGTCCGCGAAATCGATGGTGGCGCCCATGAGGTAGGGCACGCTCATCTTGTCCACGACCAGGCGCACGCCGCCGACCTCGTCGGCCTTGTCGCCGTCCAGGTCACGGTCGTCGAAGTAGAGCTGGTAGCGCAGGCCGGCGCAGCCGCCCGGCTGGACAGCGATACGCAAGGACAGGTCGTTGCGACCCTCCTGGTCAAGCAGCGCCTTCGCCTTCGCTGCGGCGGCCTCGGTCAGGTTCACGCCGGTGGTAGAAGTGGGGGCAGTCATTGCAGTCTCCTTCGTGCGTCGACTTCAAGCTTCGATTTGGAGTGTGCGCCCATGCTACGCGCCACTCGCTACAGACTGTGCAACCGCCCGCCCCGCCGGTCTATTCCACTTGGGCTCGCGCGCCTTGTAGCCTAAAGAGCGTGAAACTTCCCTGGCAGAAATCCGAGCACAACGCCGGCGCAGCGAGCGCGGCGGGCTCCACGAAGGTTGAATTGCCCGACGCGAAGCCTGAGGCAGAGCAGGCGGAAAAGAAGCTCCCCAAGGGCTACACCCCGCCGAAGGGCCGCCCGACACCGAAGCGCATCGACCAAGAGATCAAGCGCGGCGTGGTGCGCGACCCCAACGCCGCCACCCCAGCGCAGATCCGTCAGCGCGAAAAAGAGCTGAAAAAGACCATGTCCAAAGAGGAGTGGAAGGCGCACAAGAAGAAGGTGCGGGAGGAAAACCGCGCCCGCAACCGCGAGATCCAGGCCCGCATGGACGCCGGCGACGAGCGCTACCTCACCGAACGCGACCGCGGCGAGGTGCGCGGGTTCGTGCGCGACTGGGTGGACTCCAAGCGCTTCTTCAACAACTACGTCATGCCGGCGGCGCTCGTGCTGCTGCTGATCATGCTGATTGGCACCTGGTTGCCGCGCGTGTCCGCCGTGCTGTCGCTGCTCAGTCTGCTGTTCATGCTGACTATCTTCATCGAGGGTGTCATCATCGGCATCCGGGCCAACCGCGCAGTGCGCGAGAAGTTCCCTGAGGCCAACACCGGCTTCGGCCTGGGCATGTACGCCTTCTCCCGCGCCACCCAGCCGCGCAACTGGCGCACCCCGAAGCCGCGCGTCGCCGTGGGAGCAAAGGTCTAGGCCATGCAGTTTCCGCCGGTTGAAGCCCCGAAGCAGTCCCACGGCCACGCCGTCGCCGACGCGTTGGCGGGCTCTGCCGCAGGGCTGGCGCTGGGCAGGCTCGGCTCGCTGGCGTCCTGGACCGCCTCCGTGCAGGGCAAGGACATCCCCGCCCCGTTCGTCCGCCCGCGCGTTGTGGTGGTGGCGGGCAAGCACGGCGTCGCCGCACGCGAGGTGTCTGCGTGGACGCAGGACGCGGGCGACGCCCAGGCGCAGCAGCTGTGCGCAGGCGGCGGCCCGGCCCATGCCGCGGCACGCCTGGCGGGAGCGACGGTGAGGTTCATCGACGACTACCTCGACGCCCCCACCGGCGCCATCGATGTGGAAGCCGCCACGTCCCCCGAGGTGTTCGACGCCGCGCTTGCCGCCGGCGCGGAGGTGGCCGACAACGAGATCGATTCGGGCGCGGACCTGATCATCCCCGGCGACATCGGGGTAGGCAACACCACCGTCGCCGCGGCCGCCTACGGCGTGTTCACCCGCACCGAGCCGGTCAAGGCCATCGGCCGCGGCTCCGGCATCAACGACAAGGTGTGGAAGGTCAAAGTCACCGCGGTGCGCGACGCGATGTTCCGCGTGCGCGGCTTCCGCGAGGACACTGAGCGCGTCTGCGCCGAACTCACCGGCCCGGACTTCGCCTTCCTAGTGGGCCTGATCGCCCAATCGGCGGCGCGGCGCACCCCGGTGCTGCTCGGCGAGGCCTACCCCACCCTCGCCGCCTACGTGGCCGAGCGCCTCGCCCCCGGCACGAAGGACTGGCTCATCGCCGGCCAGTCCACCGCGGAACCGGCCCACGCCGGCTGCCTAGAGGCGCTCGGCCTCACGCCGGTGTTGGCGCTGGAAATGAAAACGGGCCAGGGCGCAGGGGCCCTGGCCGCGCTCGGACAGCTCAACCTCGCGGCGGAGTTGGCGGGTGAGGTGCTGGCCGAAGGGGCGTCGACTAGCGACTAGCCCTCAATGAGCACGGTGTTCCAGCCGTGGGTGTCCTCGACGTCGCCGGTCTGGATGCCGCGCAGGCGCTCGCGCATAGCCATGGTGATCTCTCCGGCCTCGTTGTTGTTCACCGTGAATTCGCCCTCGTTGGATTTCACGGTGCCGACCGGGGTGATCACGGCTGCGGTGCCGCACGCCATGGTCTCGGTGATGGTGCCGTCTTCCACGCCTGAGCGCCACTGCTCGACGGTGATCCGGCGCTCCTCCGCCTCGTAGCCTAAGTCCTTCGCCACCTGCAGCAGCGACTTGCGGGTGATGCCCGGCAGCAGCGAACCAGTCAGCTCAGGGGTGATGATCTTCGCGTCCTCGCCGGAGCCCTCGACGAACATGAGGTTCATGCCGCCCATCTCCTCGATGTACTTGCGCTCAATCGCATCCAGCCAAACCACCTGGTCGCAGCCCTTCTCCGCGGCCTGCTGCTGCGCGAGCAGGGACGCGGCGTAGTTGCCGGCGAACTTCGCGTCACCGGTGCCGCCGGGGGCCGCGCGGACGTAATCCTCGGAGATCCACACGCTGACCGGCTTGATACCGCCTGAGAAGTACGCGCCGGCCGGGGAGGCGATGATGTGGAAGCTGTAGCTCGACGACGGCTTCACGCCCAGCGTCTTTTCCGTGCCGATCATGAACGGGCGCAGGTACAGCGACGCCTCGCCGCCGGCCTCCGGAACCCAGTCCTTATCAATGTCCACGATCTGGCGCACCGCCTCCAGGAAGACCTCCTCCGGCAGTTCCGGCATCGCCATGCGCTCGGCGGAGTTGTTCAGGCGCTTCGCGTTCTGCTCCGGGCGGAACGCGGTGATGCTGCCGTCAGTGTGGCGGTAGGCCTTCAGGCCCTCGAAGATGGCCTGGCCATAGTGGAACACGTTGGACGCGGGGTCTAGCGAGATCGGCTCATAGGCGCGCACCTGCGCGTTGTGCCAGCCCTCGTCCTCGGTCCACTCGATGGAGACCATGTGGTCCGTGAACTGCTGGCCGAATGCCGGGTCCTCGAGGATCTTCGCGCGTTCCGCGTCGGGGGTGGGATTCGCAGTGGGGGTGATTGTGAATTCGATCTCAGACATGGGGCCCAGGGTACTCCCTATTTCAGTACGCTCACAGGGTGTAATTGCCCGCACAACGAAAGGACATCCATGGCCTTCGACATCAGCCTCCCCGCCCGCGGCACCACGGTGCGCACAACCCTCGGCGAAAGCGCCCCGTCCGGCGCGGCGCTGCTCATCCCCGTCGCTCACGGCGAGGATGGCATCGAGGTTCCCGTCACCGCTCTCGCCCCGAAGGGCCTGCTGGAGGCGCTGGTTGCGGTCGGTGCCAAGGGCACCGAGGGCGAGGTGACGCGTCTGCTTATCGACGACCACGTGGTCACCGCATTCGGCCTCGGCGACGCCTCCGAGATCGACGACGAAGCTGTCCGCCGCGGCGTGGGCGCGGCCGCTCGCACCTTGAACGACGTGGAGCGCGCCGCCATCTCCGCCGAGTTCGGCGTCGCCCCCGTGGTAGAGGGCCTGCTGCTGGGCGGCTACACCTACACCGGTCTGAAGTCCCAGACCGAGGTCGATAACGACGAGAACTCCGATGCCGAGACGCCGCAGACCACCGAGGTCACCGTCGTCCGCGCCGACGAGGCCGAGTACAACGCCGCGGTGATTGTCGCCGAGTCCGTGAACCTGGCGCGCGACCTGGTCAACACCCCTGCGAACTACCTCTACCCGGAGTCCTACGCCGGCGTCATGGGCGAGGTCGCCTCGACGGCCGGCCTGGACATCGAGGTGCTGGACGACACCGCGCTGGAAGAGCAGGGCTTCGGCGGCATCCTGTCCGTGGGCCGCGGATCCTCGCGCGCGCCGCGCCTGGTGCACCTGACCTGGGCACCGTCAGATGCATCGACGAAGGTCGCGCTGGTTGGCAAGGGCATCACTTTCGACACCGGCGGCATCTCGCTCAAGCCCGGCTCCGGCATGGAGGACATGATCTCGGATATGGGCGGCTCCGCAGCACAGCTCGCCGTCATCGCCGCGGCCGCGCGCCTGGAGCTGCCGGTGCGCGTCGACGCCTGGCTGCCCCTGGCGGAGAACATGCCGTCCGGCACCGCCACCCGCCCGGGTGATGTGATCACCCACTATGGCGGCATCACCAGCGAGGTCATCAACACCGACGCCGAGGGACGCCTCGTGCTTGCCGACGCCGTCGCCCGTGCCTGCGAGGACGCCCCCGCCTACCTCATCGAAACGGCGACGCTCACCGGCGCGCAGCTGGTGGCGCTGGGCAACCGCACCGCAGGCGTGATGGGCTCCGATAAGTTGCGCGACCTCATCGCCGAGACCGGCCGTGGCGTGGGCGAGCAGGCCTGGGCCATGCCGCTGCTGGAGGAGCAGGAGGACGAACTGAAGTCCCCCATCGCCGACATCCGCAACACCCACAACGCGCGTACCGGCGGCATGTTGTTCGCGGGCCTGTACCTGTCCCGCTTCGTGCCGGAAGACATCGAGTGGGCGCACATCGACATCGCCGGCCCCGCCTGGAACGGCGTCGCTCCCTACGGATACACCCCGAAGCGTGCCACTGGCGCGCCTGTGCGGACGATTGTGGAGACGTTGTCGCGCCTCGTCGATAAGCAATAGCGCTCTCGCAAAAGTTGACATGCGCGCCCGGCAATAAGCCCCTGACCTGCAGGTGAAGATCTGCTAGTTCGGGGCTTTTGTCAGATTTTGCGAGTTTCGTTTACCTGCTGGGGTCGCCGTAGGGATTCTCGCCGCGCTCGAACCGGGCGCGGCGCTGCCTTTGTTCCTCGCGCTTGCGCAGGATGCGCTCCTGCTCGATTTTACGGCGCATGCGGTCGGGGTAGCCGGTCTCCTCGACGTCGTAGAGCATGATGCCCAGCATGTCGGCCACCTGGTCGATGCCCTTGGGCCCGCCGATGCGGCGGCGGGTGTAGTTGCCTTTCTCGTCCACGAGGACGACGGACATCTCGTTGACCATCGTTTCCGGCTCGACAAAGCCCTCGACGTACGCACGGCCGGTGACCCAGTCGCGCAGGTACTGCGCATCGTCCGGACGGATCGTCTCCCCCGGCGCGCGGGGCGGTTTAAACGTCGTGGACTTCTTGCCTTTGCCGAACAGGTTGAACACGTCCCACATCATACGGTGCACCTCGGGCAGGAAAGGTCACCCCTTGGGCAACGTGCGGGGCGTGTTACAGGTACGCTTTGTGCCTGTATAGCTTCCAACGTTTCAATGAGGAGACTTAAGAAATGGCGCACTCAGTTGAGATGCCCGAGCTGGGCGAATCGGTCACCGAAGGCACGATCACCACGTGGCTGAAGGAAGTCGGCGACACGGTCGAGGTGGACGAGCCGCTGCTCGAGGTCTCCACCGACAAGGTCGACACCGAGATCCCGTCCCCGGTCGCAGGCGTGATCCTGGAGATCAAGGCCGAGGAGGACGACACCGTTGAGATCGGCGACGTGATCGCCGTCATCGGCGAGGAGGGCGAGGAAGCAGACTCCTCCTCCGACAAGAAGGAAGACAAGGAAGAGGCTGAGGAGCCGGCCGAGGAGAAGGCTGAGGCGCCGAAGAAGGAAGAAAAGCCCGCCAAGAAGGCCTCCGGCGACGCCACCGACGTGGAGATGCCGGAGCTGGGCGAGTCCGTCACCGAGGGCACCATCACCACCTGGCTGAAGGAAGTCGGCGACGAGGTCGAGGTCGACGAGCCGCTGCTCGAGGTCTCCACCGACAAGGTCGACACCGAGATCCCGTCCCCGGTCGCGGGCACCCTGATCGAGATCCTGGCTGAGGAGGACGACACCGTCGAGGTCGGCGATGTCATCGCCCGCGTCGGCGACGCTGATGCCGCCGGCTCCTCCGATGACGAGGATGAGGACGACGGCGCTGCCGAGGAGAACGTCGCAGACGAGGACGAGAAGGTCGAAGAGGACAACTCGGCCGAGGGCGAGGGCGACAACCCGGAGGACGCCCCGAAGAAGGACGAGAAGAAGTCCTCCCCGAAGAACAAGAAGGGCTCCGGTGAGGGCACCAAGGTGGAGATGCCGGAGCTCGGCGAGTCCGTCACCGAGGGCACCATCACCACCTGGCTGAAGGAAGTCGGCGACATGGTCGAGGTCGACGAGCCGCTGCTCGAGGTCTCCACCGACAAGGTCGACACCGAGATCCCGTCCCCGGTTGAGGGCACCATCCTGGAGATCCTCGCCGAGGAGGACGACACCGTCGAGGTCGGCGATGTCATCGTGATCATCGGCGACGCTGAGGCTGCTGCGGAGGCCGACGACACCGACGAGCCTGAAGAGGCTGAGGAGCCGGCCGAGGAGAAGGCTGAAGAGAAGCCGGAACCGAAGGAAGAGAAGAAGCCGGAGCCGAAGAAGGAAGAGCCGAAGGCTGAGAAGACTGAGAAGGCCGAGTCCAAGAACGCTTCCGCGAAGGTGAACAACGGCGACAACGTCCCGTACGTCACCCCGCTGGTGCGCAAGCTCGCCGACAAGCACGGCGTTGACCTGAACTCGGTTGAGGGCACTGGTGTCGGCGGTCGCATCCGCAAGCAGGACGTCCTGGCGGCTGCCGAAGGCAGCAAGCCCGAGGGCACATCCGCTTCCTCGTCTGCGACGAAGGGCGACGAGAAGGCGGCACCGAAGGGCGAGCGCGCCAACTGGTCCACCAAGTCTGTGGATCCGGCGAAGGCGGAGCTCATCGGCACCACCCAGCGTGTGAACCGCATCCGCGAGATCACCGCAGCGAAGATGGTGGAGTCCCTGCAGACCACCGCGCAGCTGACCCATGTGCAGGAAGTCGACGTGACCCGCGTTGCGGAGCTGCGCAAGAAGGTCAAGCCGGCATTCGTCGAGAAGCATGGCGCAAACATCACCTACCTCGCCTTCTTCATCAAGGCCACGGCCGAGGCGCTGGTCTCCCACCCGAACGTCAACGCTTCTTACGACGCTGACGCGAAGGAGATCACCTACCACTCCGACGTCAACATCGGCATCGCCGTGGATACCCCGATGGGTCTGCTGGTTCCGGTGATCAAGAAGGCGCAGGACATGAACCTGGCCGAAATCGCGAAGGCGATCACCGACCTGGCGTCCCGCGCACGCGACAAGAAGCTGCGTCCGGACGACCTGTCCGGTGCTACCTTCACCGTGACCAACATCGGTTCCGAGGGCGCGCTGCTGGACACCCCGGTGCTGACCCCGCCGCAGGCCGGCATCCTGGGCACCGCCGCGATTGAGAAGCGCCCGGTCATCGTGACCGAGGACGGCATCGACTCCATCGCGATCCGCCAGATGTGCTACCTGCCGTTCACCTACGATCACCAGCTGATCGACGGTGCGGACGCGGGCCGTTTCGTCACCACTATCAAGGACCGCATCGAGGAGGGCGATTTCGAGGCTGACCTCGACATCTAACCCCTGAACGCGCTGAACCCGGCACCGTTTTTCGGTGCCGGGTTTCGTCGTTTTTTGGCATACAGTGGTGGTATGCCTGACACGTTCAAATCATTTCGTAACGCCACCGACCACTTCATGCGGGAGGCCCTCGGCGGCCTTGTCGCCGCGCACCCGTGCGCGCAGTGGCACGACGAGGGCTTCGTGGGGCTTTTGCTTGACGACGCCACCAAAGGCGAACAACGAGTAGCCGTCATCTCCGGCGGCGGGTCCGGCCACGAGCCGATGCACGCCGGCTTCATCGGCTCCGGCATGCTGGATGCGGCCTGCCCGGGCCTGTTGTTCACCTCCCCCAACGCGGTGCAGATCGGCGCTGCCACCGAGTGGGCGGACCGCGGCAAAGGCGTGGTGCACGTGGTGAAGAACTACACCGGCGACGTGATGAACTTCACCGTGGCGGCCAACCACGCCGACGTCGAGGTGGCGCAGGTGCTGGTGGACGACGACGTTGCAACAGAGATCGACAACGATGATTCGCCGGGCCGCCGCGGCACCGGAGCGACGGTGATTGTGGAGAAGATCGCCGGCGCGGCCGCCGCGCGCGGCGACGACCTGCAGGCGGTGGCGGAGGTAGCCCAGCGCGCGGCGGATCAGTCCCGCAGCATGGCGGTGGCGCTGCAGCCAGGCCACTCCCCGACCTCGGACCGCGCCACGTTCGACTTGGCGGACGGCCAGATCGAAATCGGCGTGGGCATCCACGGCGAGCCGGGCGTGGAGCGCCGCGACATCGCCGGCGCGCAGCCCACCGCGGCGGCTCTCGTGGAAGAGCTGCTGGACGGCATCCTCTCATCACTCGGCAACCCCAGCGGCGAGGTGATGCTCTTCGTCAACGGTCTCGGCGGCACGAGCCAGCTGGAGCAGGACTTGATCTTCGGCGAGGCGCTCAAGCGGCTGACGGACCGCGGGCTGAAGGTGCGCCGCGGCATGCGCGGCACGCTGGTGACCTCGCTGAACATGGCGGGCATCTCGCTCACGCTCACCGTGCTCGACGACGAGCTCATCGAGCTTATCGACGCCTCTACCGCCGCCCCCGCCTGGCCCGGCACCGTCAACAACCCGGAGTATGCCGAGGCGATCCTGGTGGACAACGAGACCCAGCCGGACAGCGGCGAGGAGAACGCGTGGCTGACGCGCTTTGTCGAGCGCCTGGGCGCCAGCTACGACGACCTGACTGCCCTGGACCGCGAGGCCGGCGACGGCGACTTCGGCCAGAATATGGAGGCGGCCTTTGGTGACGTCGACACGCCTGTGCGCGGCGCGGACGCGGACGTGTTGAACTTTTTCGCCCACCGCATGCTGGTGCGCGCCGGCGGCACCTCGGGTGCGGTGCTGGGCACCTTCTTCCGCCAGATGGCCGACGCGTTCGAGGGCGTGGATTCGCGCGACGCGGACGGCAGCGCATTCGCCAAGGCGCTCGCGGAGGGGCTTGAGCGCGGGGTGGACGCCATCACGCAGCTCGGCGGCGCGAAGGAGGGCGACAACACGCTCGTCGACGCCCTCGCCCCCGCCGCACGCGCCGCGAAGGACGCCTCCGGCAGCGTCGACGAGGTGCTCGCACAGGTCTTCGCCCCGGCGGTCGAAGGTGCGAAGGCGACCCGCGGCATGCAGGCGACAAAGGGCCGCGCGTCGTATCTCGGCGAGAGCGCGAAACACGTGCCGGATCCGGGTGCGATCGCGGTGACGTGGCTGTTCGGTGAAGCGGGTGTGGACGAGTTCTAAAACGGGCTTTCGGCAGCTGAGAAACAGCTAAGCTGTCGCGTGGTTGTACGACCCGATTTTTCAAGGAGCCCTCTTTTGGATTACATCTCCCGTCATATCGGCCCAGACCCGGCAGAACAGCAGAAAATGCTGGATACGCTGGGCTACGATTCCATCGATGCGCTGATCACCGCGGCGGTGCCCTCCGGCATCCTGGCGGACAAGCCGCTCGACCTGCCGGAGGCGTTGACGGAATACGAGGCCCAGGACCGCCTGCGCGAACTCGCTGACAAGAACACTGTGCTGCGCGCGTTTTACGGTCAGGGGTTCTCCTCCACCCTGACCCCGCCCGTGATCCGCCGCGGCGTGGTGGAGGACGCCGGCTGGTACACGGCCTACACGCCGTACCAGGCCGAGATTTCGCAGGGCCGCCTCGAGGCGCTGCTGAACTTCCAGACCATGGTGCAAGATCTCACCGGTCTGGACATCGCGAACGCATCGCTTCTCGACGAAGCATCCGCCGCCGCCGAGGCAGTCGGGCTGATGTCCCGCGTGGTGAAGAAGGGCCGCCGGGTACTTCTGGATTCGCGTCTGCACCCGCAGGTGATCAAGGTCGCCTCCGAGCGTGCCCGCGCGATCGACCTGGAGGTCGAGGTGGCCAACCTGGCTGAGGGCGTGGTCGGCGAGGACCTCGTCGGTGCAGTTTTCGCCTACCCGGGCACCGAGGGCGACATCGTGGACCCGCGCCCGGTGATTGAGGCGATCCACGAGCGCGGCGGCCTGGTCGCCGTCGACGCCGACATCCTGGCTCTGACGCTTCTTGAGTCCCCCGGCGAGTTCGGCGCGGACATCGCAATCGGCACCACCCAGCGCTTCGGCGTGCCGCTGTTCTACGGCGGCCCGCACGCGGCCTACATGGCGGTGCGCGAGAAGCTGCAGCGCCAGATGCCGGGCCGCCTGGTGGGCGTGTCCAAGGACACCGAGGGCTACCCGGCCTACCGCCTGGCCCTGCAGACCCGCGAGCAGCACATCCGCCGCGAGCGCGCCACCTCCAACATCTGCACCGCCCAGGCGCTTTTGGCGGTGACCGCATCCATGTACGCCGTCTACCACGGCCCTGAAGGCTTGAAGGACATCGCGCACGCCGTGCACCAGCGCGCCGCGGACTTCGCGGCGTCGCTTGAGGCCGCCGGCGTAACAGTCAAGCACGCCGAGTTCTTCGACACGGTGGCGGTTGAGGTTGCGGGGGCACCGGAGGTCGTCGCAAAGCTGGCGGATGCTGGGTACCTGGTCCGCGCAATCGACGAGACCACCGTCGGCGTGTCCTTCGGCGAGGACACCACCGACGCCGACGTCGAGGCGCTGCTGGCGGGCTTCGGCGCTTCCGTCGCCGAGGGCGCCGCTCGCATCCCGGCGGCGCTCGAGCGCACCACCGAGTTCCTCACCCACGAGACGTTCAACCGCATCCACTCCGAGACGCAGATGATGCGCTACATCCGCACGCTCGGCGACAAGGACCTCGCGCTGGACCGCACGATGATCCCGCTGGGCTCGTGCACCATGAAACTCAACCCCACCGCCGGCCTGGAGGCGATCACCTGGCCGGGGTTCGCCAACGTGCACCCCTACACCCCCGACGAGTACACCGAAGGCTGGCGCGAGCTTATCGACGAAATCCGCGCCTGGCTGGTGGCAATCACCGGCTACGCCGAGGTGTCAGTGCAGCCGAACTCCGGCGCGACCGGCGAGCTGGCCGGCCTGCTGGCCATCCGCGCGTACCACGTGGCCAACGGCGACGCCGAGCGCGACATCTGCCTCATTCCGGCCTCCGCGCACGGCACGAACGCGGCGTCGGCGACGCTGGCGAACCTGCGCGTCGTGGTGGTGAAAACCGCGGACGACGGCTCCATCGACCTGGCGGACCTGGACGCGAAGCTGGAAAAGCACGCCGACTCCGTGGCCGCGATCATGCTCACCTACCCCTCCACCCACGGCGTCTACGAGGAAGACGTGCGCGTGGTTTGCGACAAGGTGCACGCGGCCGGCGGGCAGGTCTACATCGACGGCGCGAACATGAACGCTTTGACCGGCATCGCCCGCCCGGGCGACTTCGGCGGCGACGTCAGCCACCTGAATCTGCACAAAACGTTCACCATCCCGCACGGCGGCGGCGGCCCAGGCGTGGGCCCGATCGGCGTGGGCGAGCACCTGATCCCGTTCCTGCCCGGCGACCCGACCGCAGCTGACGGCGAGGGCGGCGTGCCGGTGACCTCCACCCTGTACGGCTCCGCTGGTGTGCTGCCGATTTCCTGGTCGTACATCGCCATGTCCGGTGCCGCGGGACTGCGCAGCGCCACCGAGCACGCCGTTTTGGGCGCGAACTACATCGCGCGCGAGCTGAACGATTCTTACCCAGTGCTCTACACCGGCAACGACGGCCTGGTCGGCCACGAGTGCATCCTGGACCTGCGCGAACTCACTGACGCCTCCGGGGTCACCGCAGCGGATGTGGCCAAGCGCCTGATCGACTACGGCTTCCACGCACCCACCCTCGCCTTCCCGGTCGCCGGCACGCTGATGGTGGAGCCGACCGAGTCCGAGGATGTAGCCGAGCTGGACCGCTTCGTCGAGGCGATGCGCGCCATCCGTGCGGAGATCCAGGAGATCATCGACGGCGAAGTAGAGTACGAAAACTCCGTCGTGCACAACGCGCCCTACACCGCCGAGAGCGTGATCCGCTCCGAGTGGCCGTACGAGTTCACCCGCGAGAAGGCCGCCTACCCGGTGGATTCGCTGGTGCACGCGAAGTACTTCCCGCCGGTGCGGCGTATCGACGAAGCCTTCGGCGACCGCAACTTCCAATGCTCCTGCCCGCCGCCGGAAGCCTTCGACACCGAAACCGAATCCTAAGGAGGAACACACATGCCACAGACCCCGCTGCACGCCACGCACGAAAAGCTCGGTTCGAGCTTCACCGATTTCGGCGGCTGGGAGATGCCGCTGAAGTACGGCTCGGAGCTGGAGGAGCACCGCGCGGTACGCACCGACGTGGGCATCTTCGACCTGTCCCACATGGGCGAGATCACCATCCAGGGCCCCGACGCCGCCGCGTTTTTGGACTACGCGCTGATCTCCAACTTCACCGCGCTCAAGGACGGCAAGGCGAAGTACTCCATGATCGTCGCCGAGGACGGCGGCATCATCGACGACCTGATCACCTACCGCTTCAGCAAGAACCACTTCATGGTCGTGCCCAACGCCGCGAACACCAACGCGGTGTGGGCGGCGTTTGAGGCGCGCCAGGGCGACTTCGAGGTGCAGCTCAGCAACAATTCCGAGGCGTTCGCGCTGGTTGCGGTCCAGGGCCCGCGTGCCCTCGAGGTGTTGGAACCTTTGCTTAGCGACGACGCCTCCGCCCTTTCCTACTACTCCGGCGCGTGGATGACCCTCGACGGCGTAGAAACGTTCGTCGCCCGCACCGGCTACACCGGCGAGGACGGCTTCGAGCTGTTCTGCGCCCGCGAGGACGCGCAGAAGGTGTGGGACGCCGTGATCGGCTCCGGCACCCCGTGCGGCCTGGCGGCGCGCGACTCGCTGCGCCTGGAGGCCTCAATGCCGCTCTACGGCCACGAGCTGACCGCCGAGATCACCCCGGTGGAGGCCGGCATGGGCCGCGCCTTTGCCAAAAAGGAGGCGGACTTCGTGGGCAAGGACGCGCTAACCGGCCGCGAGCCGAGCGTGGTCATCGCGGGCCTTACCTCCGAGCAGCGCCGCGCCGCCCGCGAGGGCGCCGAGGTCTTCCTCGCAGGCTCGGACGAGAACATCGGCGTGGTCACCTCCGGCCAGCCGTCGCCGACGCTGGGCCACCCGGTTGCGCTCGCGCACCTGGACCCGGCGCATGCTGAAGAGGGCACGGAAGTGGAAATCGACATCCGCGGACGCCGTTACCCGTTTACTATTGCACCGACCCCGTTTTACTCCCGAAAGGACGCATAACCATGGAGCTGAAGCAGGACTTCTACTACTCCGAGGACCACGAGTGGATCAACTCCACCCCGGACGAGGCCGCCGGCAAGACCGTGCGCGTGGGCATCACCCACGTCGCCGCTGACCGCCTCGGCGAGGTTGTCTTCGCGGAGCTTCCGCAGGTGGGCGACACCGTCACCGCCGGCGAGACCTGCGGCGAGATCGAGTCCACCAAGTCCGTCTCCGACCTGTACTCCCCGGTCACCGGCACGGTCACCGCGGTCAACGAGGACATCGACGGCGCCTACGAAGCCATCAACAACGACCCGTACGGCGAAGGCTGGCTCTTCGAGGTGGAGGTCGAGGAAGTCGGCCCGCTGATGACCGCCGACGAGTACGCCTCCTCCAACGGCGTGTAGTTCCCGCCGGGGACTAGGGTTGGAGGGCATGACTGCCCCGCGCGACCCGTTTTTCCCCGCCGACAAATCCATCCGAGCCTCAGCCGCGCCCATTGATGTGCGCGAGCTGGGGCTCGTGGACTATCAGGAGGCCTGGGATCTCCAAGCAGACATTGCTTCTCGACGGGCCAAAGGCGAACTGCCCGACACCGTGCTGGTCCTCCAGCACCCCTCCACCTTCACCGCCGGCAAGCGCACGCAGCCGGAAGACATGCCCGACCCCGCCTACCCCGTGCCCGTGGTGCCGGTGGACCGCGGCGGGCGCATCACCTGGCACGGCGAGGGCCAGCTGGTGGTCTACCCGATTATCAAGCTCGCGGAGCCGGTGGACGTGGTCGACTACGTGCGCCGCTTAGAGGAGGCGCTCATCCAGGTCGTGCGCGACGCGGGCGTGGCCACGGCGGGCCGGGTCGACGGCCGCTCCGGGGTCTGGGTGCCGGAGGAGACGAAGGCGGTGGCCCCGGAGGCGTCGACACGCGAGCGCAAAATTGCTGCCCTGGGCATCCGCATCACCCGCGGCGTGACCATGCACGGCCTCGCCTTGAACTGCAACAACACCCTCGAGCACTACGAGCACATTGTCGCCTGCGGCATCGACGACGCCGACGTGACCACCCTGTCACTCGAGCTCGGCCGCGACATCACCCCGGCCGATATGGCCGCGCCGATGGTGCGCGAACTGGAGCGGGCGCTGTCCGGCGAACTGGTCGTGGCGGACCACACATTCGCCACCCGACCGGACCCCTCGAAGGGTTTGACACGGAAGGTACGGTAAGTGGCGTGACTGTAGCACCAGAAGGCCGCAAGCTCTTGCGCGTTGAGGCGCGCAATTCCGAAACACCGATTGAGAAGAAGCCGCGGTGGATCCGCAACTCCGTCAAGACCGGTCCCGAATACGAGGACATGAAACAAAAGGTCAAGGGCGCGGGTCTGCACACCGTGTGCCAAGAGGCGGGCTGCCCCAACATCCACGAGTGCTGGGAATCGCGTGAGGCGACCTTCCTCATCGGCGGGTCCCGCTGCTCCCGCCGCTGCGACTTCTGCGACATCGCCTCCGGCCGCCCGGACCCCCTGGACCGCGACGAGCCGCGCCGCGTGGCAGAAGAGGTGCAGAACCTCGAGCTGAACTACTCCACCATCACCGGTGTCACCCGCGACGACCTCGACGACGAGGGCGCCTGGCTCTACGCCGAGGTCGTGCGCAAGATCCACGAGCTCAACCCGCACACCGGCGTGGAAAACCTCACCCCGGACTTCTCCGGCAAGCCGGACCTGCTCCAGGAGGTCTTCGAGGCCCGCCCCGAGGTCTTCGCGCACAACGTGGAGACTGTCCCGCGCATCTTCAAGCGCATCCGCCCGGCGTTTCGCTACGAGCGCTCCCTCGACGTCATCCGCCAGGCCCGCGACTTCGGGCTGATCACTAAGTCCAACCTGATCCTCGGCATGGGCGAGACCCGCGAGGAAGTCCTCGAGGCACTGCACGACCTGGTGGACGCAGGCTGCGACATCATCACCATTACCCAGTACCTGCGCCCCGGCCCGACCTACCACCCGATCGACCGCTGGGTGAAGCCGGAAGAGTTCATCGAGTACCGCGACGCCGCCTACGAAATGGGCTTCGGCGCCGTCATGTCCGGCCCGCTGGTGCGCTCCTCCTACCGCGCCGGCAAGCTCTACGTCGAGGCGATGGCGCACCGTGGTCTCGAGCTGCCGGAGAACCTGAAGCACTTGGCGGAAACGTCGCAAGGCGACACTGCGCAAGAAGCCTCCACCCTGCTGAAGAAGTACGGCGCATCTGCCGACCACCCAGTGGAGACCCGCTAGGGTCTTTGGCCCGCGTCTTAGCTGTGGCATACAGTTATGTCCATGGCTAAGACGCAGGACAAGGAAGCGGCGAAAGCCGCCAAGAAAGAACAGCGCGCCGCGAAGCGCGCCAAGGGCAAAGCAACCCGCTCGCAGCTCAAGCAGGCGTTTGACATCCAGCGCAAGCGCGACAAGGCGCTCATCCCCATCATGCTCGCCTGCGTGCTGGGTGGCGGGCTGCTGTTCTTCCTCCTCGGCCTGTGGTGGGGCGCGAAGTGGTTCTGGCTGATCATGGGCCTGATCCTGGGTGCCGTGCTGGCGATGTTCATCTTCTCCCGCCGCCTGGAAAAGTCCATGTACGACGAGGTCGGCGACACCCCCGGCGCCGCAGGCTGGACGCTGGAGAACATGCGCAACACGATGGGCATCGTGTGGCAGACAAAAACCGGCGTACAAGCCAACACCCATATGGACACCGTGCACCGCGTGGTGGGCAACCCGGGTGTCGTGCTCGTCGGCGAAGGCAACCCGAACCGCCTTAAGTCGCTGATGAGCAAGGAGCACAAGCGCGTGGAGCGCTTGCTTGCGGGCGTGCCCGTCTACGAGGTCTACGCCGGCGAGGGCGAAGGCCAGGTGCGCAACCGCGACCTGCAGAAGCACCTGCTCAAGTTGCCGAAGAACTACCAGAAGAACGAGGTGTACAGCCTCGCCGCGAAGCTTGACGCGATGGATTCCCGCGGCCGCGGCGCCCAGGCCGCTGGTCTGCCGGGCGGCCCCCTGCCGAAGCAGGCACAGAACATGGCGGGCATGAACCGCAAGATGCGCCGCATGCAGGAGCGCAAGGGCGGAAAGTGATCGAGCACAACCCCGGCATGGACGCCGAAGCGAACACCTGTCTTCGCTTCGGCGTCTTGTTGTTGTCCGCCGGCGCGTCCGGCTACCGCGTGATCCGCGCGGTGAAGCGCTGCGCGCGCTCGGTGGGCTTCGACGACGCCGACGTCATCGTCGGCTTCAACACCATCAGCTGCACGTTCCACCGCGGCCAGCAGTTCCGCACCGCCGTATCCGACGTGCCGCTGCCGGGTGTCAACGCCTCGCGCATCGAGGCGTTGGAGACCGCGGCACACTCGCTTCTGCAGAGCTACCGCACGCCCGAGGTCATCGATGCGGTACTCGACGAGATCGAGCGCATCCCATCTCCACGCTGGGGCCTTTGCCTATCGACGTTCGCCGCCGGACTCGCCTGCGCCGGATTCGCAGTACTGAACCAGTTCGGGCTCGCCACCGCCGCGCTGGTGTGCGTCGCGGCGATGCTGGGCCAGCTGGTGCGGGCGTTTTTGCACAAGGCGCACTTCAACCTCATCGGCATTACGATGGCTGCGTCGTTTGTGGCATCGTCAGCGTTCTTGCTGCTTGACCGGGTTTTGCCGCTTGCGAGCGTGGCCTCCCCCGGTTTCATCGCCGCGGTGCTGTTTCTCATCCCCGGCTTCCCGCTGTTCACCTCGTTTGTGGACCTCGCCCGCTTCGACTTCACCGCCGGGATCCCGAGGCTGTTTTTCGCCCTCGAGATCATCGTGGTGATCATGCTGACCGTCTCCGTGGTCGCGATGCTCTCCGGCACCCCGGAGCTGCCGTCGGCGGCGGTGCCGAGGTCGGCGGAATTCATGGCCGCAGGGGCGCTCGCCAGCTTCGTCAGTGTGGGCTGCTTTGCGTTGCTGTTCAACTCGTCGAGACGCATGGCGCTCATCGCCGCCACCCTCGGGATGGCGGCCAACGTCGCACGGCTCGCCCTGCTTGCGGATGGGGTGCGCTCGTATCTGGCCGCCTTCGTCGCCGCCCTGATCATCGGCGTCGCCGGCGGGCTTTTGGGCCGGGTGGCGAAGGTGCCCCGCACCACCGTGACCATCCCGGCGGCGGTGGTGATGATCCCCGGCCCCGTCATCTACGCCGCAGTGCACAACTTCGCCGACGGCGACATCCTCAACGCGCTGTCGAAGTTCACCGAGGTGTCGTTCGTGGTGCTGTTCATCGCCGGCGGGCTCGCCGTGGCGCGCATGCTCACCGACCCGAACTGGGCGATGTACCGCTACATCGACTTCGACCACGAACTCGTCGGCGAGGAACGCCCCATCAACAACTAGGTGCGGATGACCGTCGTGGTGGTCGCGCGGTCGTGCATGCCGCGCCCGTCGGCGTCCACAAGCGCCGCCGGCAGCACAAAACCGGTGAGGATTGTGCGCACGGCCGCGCGCCACAGCCCCACCGGGGCCTCCTTGTCCACGCGCGCCACACCCATGCCCAGCGCCGCCATGCCCGGCGTGCGGGAGAACAACCAGCCGCACACGATGCCCAAAACGATCCACAGCAGGTACGTCGCGGTGTAACGGTCCCCCAGCGCCGACGTGTTCGCCGTGATCAGCGACGCAGCCACCGCGCACAACGCCCAGTCGATGAACACCCCGCCCATACGGCGCAGCACCGACGCCTGCGAGCCCGTCCCCTCCTTCGGCATCCCTAAAAACTGCCCCGGGTACTCAGGCAAGGTGTCCTTGCCGGAGAATTGGTTCGGGATTTCGGGGCCGTCGTGCCAGTTTTGTCGTCGAGAAGCAGCCATGCCTTCCGAGCGTAGTGTCACGCGCGCGTAGACTTGAAACCGTTATGTCCGACACACAACGAGGAGTACCACCCGTGTCCTTCGACAACATCGAAGATGTCAAAAAATTCATCGCTGACGAGGAGGTGGAATTCGTCGACGTGCGCTTCACCGACGTGCCCGGCATCGAGCACCACTTCTCCATCCCGGCATCGATGTTCGACGAAGACGTGATGGAAGAAGGCCTCGCCTTCGACGGCTCCTCCATCCGCGGCTTCACCACCATCGAAGAATCCGACATGACCCTCATGCCGGACCTCGCCACCGCCAAGCTCGACCAATTCCGCGGCTCCAAGACCCTGAACGTGAAGTTCTTCGTCAACGACCCGTTCACCCACGAGCCGTTCTCCCGCGACCCGCGCAACGTGGCCAAGAAGGCGGAGGAATACCTGCGCTCCACTGGCATCGCCGACACCTGCTCTATCGGCGCCGAAGCGGAGTTCTACCTGTTCGACTCCATCCGCTACGAGGTGGAGGGCCACTCCGCGTTCTACGAAATCGACGCCGAAGAAGGCTGGTGGAACCGCGGCAACGAAGTCGAAGCCGACGGCTCGCCGAACCTCGGCTACAAGAACCGCTGGAAGGGCGGCTACTTCCCCGTCGCCCCGCACGACAAGACCGTCGCGGTGCGCGACGCGATGGTGCGCAACCTCGCCACCGCCGGCTTCGACATCGAGCGCTTCCACCGCGAGGTGGGCAACGGCGGCCAGCAGGAAATCAACTACCGCTTCAACACCCTGCTGCACGCGGCCGACGACCTGCAGGACTTCAAGTACATCATCAAAAACACCGCCACGCTGTACGACAAGACCGTCACATTCATGCCCAAGCCGCTCGCCGGCGACAACGGCTCCGGCATGCACGCCCACCAGTCGCTGTGGAAGGACGGCGAGCCGCTGTTCTACGACGAGTCCGGCTACGGCGGCCTGTCCGACATCGCCCGCTGGTACATCGGCGGCCTGCTCGAGCACGCCGGCGCGGTGCTGGCGTTTACCAACCCGACGCTGAACTCCTACCACCGCCTCGTGCCGGGCTTCGAGGCGCCGATCAACCTGGTGTACTCCCAGCGCAACCGCTCCGCCGCGATCCGCATCCCGATCACCGGCGCGAACCCGAAGGCCAAGCGCATCGAGTTCCGCGCACCGGACCCGTCGGGCAACCCGTACCTCGGTTTCGCGGCGATGCTCATGGCGGGCATCGACGGCATCAAAAACCGCATCGAGCCGCACGCCCCGGTGGACAAGGACCTCTACGAGCTGCCGCCGGAGGAAGCCAAGGACATCCCGCAGGCACCGACCTCGCTGGAGGCCGCGCTGAAGGCCCTGGAGGAGGACCACGACTTCCTCACCGAAGGCGACGTGTTCACCGAGGACCTCATCGAGACCTACATCAAGCTCAAGTACGACAACGAGATCACCCCGGTGCGCCTGCGTCCTACCCCGCAGGAGTTCGAGATGTACTTCGACTGCTAGGTTTGCATAGCCTGACCTGCACTAAGGCAGGCCGAACTTCCTTGCGGGGGTGCCCCGGCGGGGTGATGATTGGATCATGACTGATCTGATGAACCGTCCTCACCCCGACTGCCCCGGGGATTGTCCGGGGACGGCGGAACGGGGCGTCGATAGGCATGAGCCCGGCACCGGCGAGCGGCTGAACCGCCTGCGCGCCGCTGTGTTGGGCGCGAACGACGGCATCGTCTCCACCGCCGCCGTTGTCGTCGGCGTGGCGGGTGCGACGTCCGATGCGACCACGATCGCGATGTCCGGCCTGGCCGCGGTGATCGGCGGCGCGGTGTCGATGGCGCTGGGCGAGTACGTCTCGGTCTCTTCACAGCGCGACTCCGAGCGGGCCATCGGGCTCGCTGAGGAGATGCAGGTCAACCCGTGGTCCGCAGCCATCGCGTCGTTCCTGTCGTTCCTGCTCGGTGCCGCACTGCCCTTTGCGACGGCGCTGCTCGCCCCCGCATCGTGGCGCATCGCCGCGATCTTCGTGCTGACCCTGGTGGCACTCGCGTTGACGGGCGCGCTGTCCGCGAAACTCGGCGAGGCCCCGGTCGCACGCTCGGTTACCCGCATCGTGGTCGGCGGCACCATGGCACTGGCGGCCACATTCGCCATCGGCTCGCTGTTCGGGGCGAACGTGGGTTAGAAACACACCGCGGTCCAACAGTGACCTGCCCAACCAGCTCCCGGCCTCATCGGTGCAAAACCGCAGGTCGGGTTTTGTGCGTCCGGGGGTTGTTTCGGTACAACGGGGCCCGCCTGGTGAGCCGCGCAAGCACCTTTGCCAAAAAGGGATTACCATGCGCTGAGTGACTGACAAGTTCCGCCAACTGCCCCCGCCCGGCCCCGCATGGGGCGGCAGCCTCATGGGCACCTCAATCGTGTCGCGACTGCTCGTGGAGATGGACCACCAGTTCTTCGCCGCCGTCTTCGCCGCGATCGCATGCTTCATTCTCGTTGTGCTCGTGTTCGGGTTCGCGCGCTACCGCCACCCCAGCTTCGAGCGCACCACCATGGCGGAATGGTCGATGTTCTTCATCGGCATCCTCGCACTCGGCGCGGCGCTTTCCGGGCTTACCGACGAGGGCGTCTACCGCCTCATCGGCTTCTGGATCGGCGCCCCCGTCACCACCATCACCTGGGCCATCCAACTCAGCCGCTTCGAAGGCGCGCCGAAGTTCACCTGGGGCCTGCCGTTGGTCGGCCCGATGATTTCCGCGTCGGTGGCCGGCTGGCTCGCCCGCGACTACGGGCAGTTCTACCACGTGCTCGGCACCGTGTTCTTCCTCATGTCCCTGTTCACCGCGGTGCCGACGTTCGCCCGCGTGTACTGGGCGGCGTGGCACGGCAAGGTGGACCTTTCGGGGCCGCTCTCGGCGACAGCTTGGGTGCCCCTGGGCGTGATCGGGCAATCCACCACCGCGATGCAGATTCTCTACCCGGGCAAGGTCTCGATCTACTACGGCTACGTCGCGCTCGTGCTGGCCATCCCGCTGGGTATTTGGGCGATGTGGAACTTCTACCCCAATGTCGCGCGCTGGGTGGAGTACACACCTGCCTGGTGGGCGTGCACCTTCCCGCCCGGCACGGTGAGCATGGGCGGACACCAGGTGGCGCTTGTCAACGGTTCGCACTGGCTCGACGTGGTGGCGCTGACTCTCCCGTTCTTGCTCATCGTGCACTGGTCGCTGTGCTCCGGTCGTTTCATCAGCTGGGTGCTTGAGGGGCGGCGCTAAAAACGGCATGCCGGTATGTCCCGCCGCGTGGGGCGGGGTGTCTGGGGTGCGGTTTAGTCGAAGAGCAGCTCCATCGCGCCTGGGGTGGTCATGGGGACTCGTGTGCCGTTGGGTGCGACCCAGTGGATGCGGGCGTTGGGGTTGTCGATGTAGCCGAACGGGCCGTTTTTGTTGTCGGCGTTGACCCCGTTGTGGAAGGGGCACAGCTCGGCGAGGTTGTCCATGTTGGTCATTCCCCCGTAGCGCCACGCGTTGATGTGGTGCGTTTGTGTGGTTTCGGCGGAGTGTTTGCAGTCGGGAAACGCACAGGCCGGGCAGAGTAGTTTCGACATGGTTTTTTGTTTGGGGTTGGCGCAGCGCTTTGTGTGGTAGAGGTTGACGGGTCCTTCTTGTGGGTGGAACGCGGCGACTTCGAGTATGTCGCCGAATTCGTGCTCCATGTATTCGGCACCGGTCATGGTGGTGCCGTCGGTGCAGATAAGCGTGACTTCGTCTGCGTGGCCGGATTGGATGCGGGCCCAGTCGGCGATCGGCACTAGGATGATCGGCCGGAAGTTCGCCTTCGGTATGCCTTTGCCGTTGCGGAGGATCCCGATGAGGGTGTGGGCCATTTGGGCGGCTGGGTCGTCGGCGTCGATGAGTTTGCGCATCAGGTGCTCAAGATCGGCCAGGTCGCGCTCGTTATAGGTCAGGATCATGGTGCGCATGCCCGCCTTCGAGCGGGAGAACTTACACGAGGGTGGGGCTGGTTTGACGGGTTGTTTGATCAACCGTTTGATGCGCTTGGTCAGTGCCCTATACGAGCCGCGGTGGCGCACCAGGTCGAGGCGGATGCGCCAGCGTTCGGCGGCTCCTTCGACGTGTAAGAGCTTTTTCTCGATGTGCACGAGTTGGTCGACCGGCAGACCATGAGCAGCCTCGAGTGCGTCGCGTTGTTTGCGGGTGAACTGGGTCGGACCAAAGTAGGTGTGGTGCACCCGCGCCAAATCGCGCACCCGCCCGGTGGACAGGCCGGCGGCCATAGCTACATCGCGGTCGAAGTCGGCGAGCGTCGAGACGCCTGCGGAAACAAAGTCGGTGAAGTTCATGGCCCGAAAGCTAGGGCAGCGCAACCCCCAAAACTAGACCCGCGGCGAATTGTGGATAACTCAACCTGTGAAATTCACAATGCGCAGGTCAGCGCGACAAATTTAAATCGACGTCCACCCCGTCGACGCGCCCGCGGGAGGTGAACTGCCACACCGTGGGCTCTGGGAAGCCGAGGGGGCGCGGCCAATCCCCCAGCTCCGGCAATGCAGAAACGTCCACGGCCGGGTTGGTGCCCCACTGGGCGAGCCACAGCGAGCCGAACTCGGACACGGAAGCAAACAGCATGTGCCGGCGCCAGTACCAGGCGGACGTGTAGATCCCCGCCACCTCGACGCCTGCGGAGGTGAAGGCGTGGTGGGCGGAGTGGACGTCGAGAAGCGAAAGCCCCGCGGGGGACTCGACGTCGAGCCACATAGGCAGGCGGCAATCCCCTAAAACCTCGAGCGAGGCGGCAACTTGCGAGGCGACGGACGTGCCTTCGGACGGGGCGCGCAGGTAGTGGTACGCCGCCGTCGCATGCGGGGCGAACGACGAAAACGCGGCGTCCTGGTACGTGCCGTCGGTGGTGCGGGCGATGACGAAGTCGAAGCCGGAAACGTCCAGCCCGGCCTGGTGCTCGGAGACGTCGAGCCCCAGCCTCACCGCTTGGTCAGTCCCATGCGCGGCGCGAAGCTGCCTGGGTGGCGGCGCTGCGAGGCGGCGTCGGCGATGGCCAGACGCCATTTCGGGTCGCGCACCGGCATCTGGGAGATGGGGAACCAGCCGGCCTCGGTGTTTTCGTCGTCGCCGACAACAGGGTCCACGGTGGGGTCGAGCGGTTCGCAGCGCAGCTGCACCGTCATGTAGCTGGCCTTGTCCCCGTTCGCGTGAGTGACCGGGCCGTGCGCGCCGACGCCCAAAATCGCGGCGGCGGTCACGCGCACGCCGGTTTCCTCCAGCACCTCGCGCACAGCCGCGACGTGCGGTTCTTCGCCCGGGTCCGCGATGCCGGTCACGGGGGTCCACTCGCCGTTGTCGGCGCGGCGCACAAGCAGCACTTCGGGGACGGCCCACGGGGAGGCAACGGTGGCGTCGCGAAGCACGACGGCGCACACGGCCGGCACCCACATCAGGTCGGTGCCGATCTTCTTGCGGGTTTCCACGATGAACTCCGGGATAGGCATGGTGGCAAGTGTACAATCCCCAGAGTTATGAGCACCGCCGTTTCCGACACGCAGCCCTGGGTCAGACGCGTCCCCGCTCCCCTGTTCGTCGCGGTGTACGGCGCGCTGGTCATCCTGGTGATTTTCGGGGTGGTGATGGCGGCGAGCCGCACCACGGCGAGCACCCCAGCGGACGCGGAGCTGCCGCAACCGGAGCGCCCGTTCAACCCGGCGCCGGCGGATCCGGGCAACGTCGCGGCGAGCATCCGCCCCCACCTGATCGAGAACGTGCGCGTGGGCGAGACGAACACGGGCGCGATGATGCGCGGCGACGTCGTGGTCGGAGCCCTGGACGACACCACCGAGATCGCGGGCCACCTGTCGCGTCTGCTGGAGCAGAATTGTTTGGATACGGTGACGTTGACGTCGAAAAGCGGTATGCGCTTTAACTTCTGGGGCTTTTGCTTCTCGACGCTGCCTCCGGAGACCATCGCCCAGTTCATCGATTTCGGCGTGGCTGAGGGCGCCGATTCCGTGTCATTTATCGACTACGCCTCGCACGACCACTTCCGCTTGATCACCCTGAACTGGCTTGATGTAGACGACGCCGACGCGATGTCCGAGCGCTGGCTGGACGTAGAGCGCCCCGACGAGATCGACCGCGTGACGTTCAACGGCTACACCGACGACGAAGTCGTGGTGGTGGACAACGACAAGGAAACCGGCGAGCAACTCAAGCGTTGGCCGCTGCTCACCAACGCTGAGGAATAAACTCCGCGTCCGGCACGGCGTGCCGGATCACGGCCATGACCTGCTTGACGTTGGAGTAGCTCATCAGGTGCGGATCCTCCATGTCCTCGTAGCACTCCTCGCCCGCACGGCCGGCTTCGGTGCCGGAGACGACGCCGATGACGGTGGCGCGGCCGCCCACGTCCGCGAACACGGGCCCGCCCGAATCGCCGGAGGCGGCGCATACGGCGGCGATGTCGCCGAACGTTTCGTCCTCCACGCCGGGGTCGAGGTTGACTATCTGCACCCGCTCGGTGGCCTCGAAGGTGCCGCAGGTGTAGCCGGTGGTCGCCCCCGTTTTGCATAGCCTATCGACGGGCCCAAGGCCCTCCCCGATCCCAGTCGGAATCGGCGCACCGACCACGTCCATGAACCGGTCGGGGTCTGTGATCTCGATGATCCCCACGTCGGTGCCCTCCGTGGCCGGGGTGTGCTGCGAGTACAGCCCGGAGAAGATGAAGTGGCCGACCTCGGAGGCGTAGTCGATGGCCGTGGACGCGTTGGTGGGCCACACCAGGTCGCCCTCGCGGCCGCAGTGCCCGGCGGTCACCGCGTAGGCGCGCCCGTCCTTGCCGGTGAACGAGAACGCCGCGGTGCACGACTGCGCCGTGAAGTGCTCGCCGGGCGCCGGGCGGTGGTCCGTGGTCTGGATCTTCGTGCCCGGCGCCCATGGGGCGAACGCGGGCACGAGCACGTTGTTTTCGCTGTCCGGCGCGGGTGAGGCGTCGCCAGGCGTTTGCACCTCGGACAGTGCCTCGCGCTCCTCCACGGTGCCGGTGGGCACCCTGGATGCATTCAGGCCCAGCCACACCACGATGCCCACAATCATCGAGGTGGCGACGATGACGGTGATCCATCCGCCCGTTTGCAGCCCGCTGCGGCGCGCGCGGGCCGTGGAGGCCGGCTGCGGCATTTCGGGGAACTTCAGCGGGTGCTGCGGGTACTGCTGCTGGGTTTTTTGCGCAGGCTCACCCGGCATGTCTGGGAAGCGCCACTGCTGCCCTTGCTCGGGCTGGTAGCGCTTGGCCGAGCTGGGCCGGTGTGGCTGGTTACTCGGAGGCGTCAACCGCCGAGCCCTCGTCGCCGGACTCGCCGTCCTTTGCTTGGTCCTTTTCTTCGGCCATGATCTTCATGTCCCGGATGAACTTCTCCGGGTCGAAGTCGGTGTAGTGCTCCGGGCCTGCGAACTGCTCCTGTGCCATTTTCGCGCGCTCCTTTCTGTCGCCCTAGACGTTAGTGCCCTCGATGGCCTCGGCGATAAACGCCTTGACGGCCTCGGCGTCGTTGGGCAGGTCGGTCACGTGGCGCTCGGCGTCCATGATGCCCGCGAACCGCTCCGGCACCTCGGGAGCCTCACCGATCGCCTCGGTAATAGTGTCGGCGAACTTCACCGGCAGCGCGGTCTCCAGCACCACGATCGGGGTGTCCACCTCGCCCGCGAGCTGCTCGGCCACGTACACGCCGTCGGCGGTGTGAGGGTCCACCAGCACGCCGAACTCGTCGCTCATGCGCTTGATGGTGGCAACGCGGTCGGCGTGAGTGGAGGTGCCGGAGGCGAAGCCGAACTCGCCGCGAATGCGCTCCATCACCTCTGCCCTACCCAGGTCGGAGGCAGCGAAGCCTCCGTTTTTCACCCTGTTAGCGAACAGCTCGGAGGTGAGATCGGAGTCGCGCAACGTGGCGTCGAAAAGCATCCGCTCAAAGTTGGACGCCTTGGAGATGTCCATGGACGGCGAGGACGTCGCGTGGGTCTCCGCGGCGGAGCGGGGGCGGTACTCGCCGTTGACGAAGAAGTCGTGCAGCACGTCGTTTTCGTTGGTGGCCACGATGAGGCGGTCGATGGGCAGTCCCATCTGCTTCGCAATGTGCCCCGCGCACACGTTGCCGAAGTTGCCCGTGGGCACGCAGAACGAGACGCGCTCGTCGTTCGTCTCGGTGACTTTCAGGTAGGTGGCGATGTAGTACACCACCTGCGCGAGCAGGCGCGCGAAGTTGATGGAGTTCACCGCGCCGATGGAGTACTTCGACTTGAACGCCGCGTCCGCGCTGACGGCCTTGACCACGTCCTGACAGTCGTCGAACACGCCGGCAAGCGCGATGTTGAAGATGTTCGGATCGTCCAGTCCGAACATCTGCGCCTGCTGGAACGGGGTCATGCGCCCGGCCGGGGTGAGCATGAACACCCGGATGCCATCGCGCCCGCGCATCGCGTACTCGGCCGACGACCCAGTGTCGCCCGAGGTCGCGCCCAAGATGTTGAGCTCCTCGCCGCGGCGGGCCAGCTCGTACTCGAACAGCTCGCCGAGCAGCTGCATCGCCATGTCCTTGAACGCGGCGGTCGGACCCTCGGACAGGTGGCCGATGTGCAGCGTGTCATTCAGGCGGGTCACCGGCACGATCTCTTCGTCGGCGAAGACGGGCGTGCGGTACGCCCGGCGCGCGATCGCCTCGAGGTCCGCCTCGGGGATGTCGTCGACGTAGAGCTTCAGTACTTCGGCGGCGAGGGCTGCGTAGCCGTCGTCAAGCAAAAGCTCGCGCCACTCGCCCAAAAGTTCCGGGGTGATGGACGGGTACACCGCCGGCATGAACAAGCCGCCGTCGGGGCTTAAGCCTGTGAGCAGGATGTCTGTGAAGGAGCGCGACTGCGCCGATGCGTCGCGAGTTGAGATGTAGTCCACCCCGCGAAGTCTACGGCATGGGCGCCTCTGCCCGGCCTGTTCCGGGGATTTACTTACATTCCCGGCTGGCCTCCTCTCCGAGCGAGAACTCAATCCGCCAATCCGAGCTCGTTTTCTAGCTCCTCGAGGGAGATAGTTGGAAGCTCGCCACGCCGAATCGCATCGGCTTCCGCTTCAAGTTCGTCGACATACTCCAGCTCCGCGCTTAGTGCTTCGCGCGCGTAATCAGAGGTCGGGCTACCTGATCTGCTCATGTGTATATCCGGAAGCCCCTACCGGCGGGGCGGTTCCTGTCGACCGGTCAAAATATCCACCACCGAGCGAATCGCGGCGTCGCCGAGCGGCGGCACGGTGCGCTCCTTCTCGGGCGCGTGCTCGCGCGCGGGCGTGCGGGTAGTCGGTTCGACGGTGATGCTCAGCGTCTCGGCGTCGAGCTCCAGGGCGGTCTTCGGGTCAACGCCGGCCACGCGCGCGGCGTCCACCAGCGCGACAAGGTCCGCGAAGGTGGCGTTGTTCAGGTCGATGGTCATGTTCACTGCCATGGGCTCGAGCATATTGCCTATCGACGCCACTCCGCCTCCCCGTCCCCTCTTTGCCAGCGCCCGCGCCCGGCCTTTCCGCGCCCCCATCCGCGGATCCAGCTAGTCGCACCTCGTTTTTCGCCCCCCTGGGGGCGTTTAGCTGGCTCCTGATAGCTGGATCCGCGCAACGGGCCGGGCCGCCCTCCCCTGCCCTAGTCGAACTCGAGCGACGGCACCTCACCCCAGAACGCCTCCTCCACCACCTGGTGGGCGTGGCGGGTGATGCGCAGGTAGTCCTCCAGGAACTCCTGCTGGTCGTCGGGGTCGTAGCCGGCGGAGCCCGCCACCTGCGCGAGCTGCGGGCCCGGCGCGGGCAGCTGATCGGTGCGTTTGCCGGCGACCAGCACGATGGCGTTGCGGGCGCGGGTGGCCGTCAGCCACGCGGTGCGCAGCACCTCGGCATCCGAGCCGCGGATGACGGACGGGTCGTCGAGCTCGGCGAGGAAATCCAGCGCGTCCAGGGTCGAGGGGGTGCGCAGTTCCTCGTGGGTGTCGGCGTGCTGCATGGTCAAAAGCTGCACGGTCCACTCCACGTCCGCGAGCGCGCCGCGGCCGAGCTTGGTGTGGGTGGCGCGGTCGGCGCCGCGGGGCAGGCGCTCGTTGTCGACGCGGGCTTTGATGCGGCGGATTTCCCGGATGTCCGCGGGCTTGGCGCCGCCGACCGGGTAGCGGAAGGCGTCGATGGCCTCCAGGAACGCATCCCCCACGCCGCGGTCGCCGGCGACGACTGCGGCGCGCAGCAGCGCCTGGCGTTCCCAGACTTCGCCCCACTGGCGGTAGTAGCGCTCGTAGCTGGCGATGGTGCGCACCACCGGGCCGGAGCGGCCCTCGGGGCGCAGTCCCAGATCCACCTCGAGCGGTGGGTCGCCGGAGGGTTTGGACAGCCGCGCGCGCATCTGGTCGACGATCTTCGCCGCCCAGGCGATGGCGCTGGCTTCGTCGGCTTCCTCGCTCGGCTCGGCGACGATCATCACGTCGGCGTCCGAGCCATAGCCGAGTTCGGCGCCGCCGAGGCGGCCCATGCCGATGACGGCGATGCGGGCCGGCGGCTCGTCGTGAGGCGAGGATGCGAGATCCGCGTGCACCTCGGCGCGAAGCGCCGCCTCGAGGACGGCCTCCCACACGTAGGTCAGTTCGAGGCAGACCTGGCGCGGCTCCATCAGGCCGAGCAGGTCGGCGCTCGCGATGCGGGCGAGCTCCGCGCGGCGCAGGGAGCGCGCCACGGCGACGGCTTTGTCGGGGTCCGCCTGGTGGCGCTTGGCGGAGGCGATGATGGCTTTATGCACTTGGTCTGGGGCGGCGTCGAGCAGCCGGGGACCGTTGGAGCCGTCGCCGAGGAGTTTGACCACGTCGGGCGCGGAGATGATCAGGTCGGAGGCGTACGGCGAGGTGCCCAGGATGTGCATGAGGCGTTGCGACGCCACGCCCTCGTCGCGCAGCATGCGGAGAAACCAGCTGCGGTCGACGGCGGCGTCGGAAAGCTTGCGGTAGTTCAGCAAGCCCTGGCCGGGGTCGGCGGTGTCCGCGAGCCAGTGCATCAGGCTCGGCAGCAGGATCGCCTGCAGCTTGGCCTTGCGCGAGGTGCCCTTGACCAGCGCGGAGAGGTGGTCGAAGGCGCGCGCCGGGTGGCGGTAGCCAAGCGCGGCCAGCTGTGCTTTCACCGCGTCGGCGGAGAGGGTGGCCTCGCCGACGGACATGTCGGCCACCGCGCCGAGCAGCGGGCGGTAGAACAGCCGCTCGTGCAGGTCGGAGACGTCGCGGCGCACGCGTTTGAGCTCGCGGTACATCGCGTCCGGGGCGGTGCCGCGGTGGTTCGCAGTGAACCCGGCGGCGCGGGCGAGCCAGCGGTTGCGCTTCTCGTCGTCCGGCTCGGGCAGCTGGTGGGTGCGCTTGAAGCGCTGCAGCTGCAGCCGGTGCTCCAACAGGCGCAAAAACTCGTAGGCCTCGGTGAGCACCCGCGCGTCTTCGCGCCCCACGTAGCCGGCCTTAGCCAGGGCAGCGAGTGCCTCCAAAGTGTTGCGGGCGCGAAGGGTGTCGTCGATGCGCCCGTGCACGAGTTGCAGAAGCTGCACAGCGAACTCGACGTCGCGAAGCCCGCCGGGGCCGAGTTTGAGCTCGCGGCGTCGCACCTCGGCCGGCACGTTTTCCAACACGCGCCGGCGCATGGCTTGAACGTCCTCGACGAAGGAGTCGCGCTGGGAAGCCTCCCACACCAGCGGCGCGATCGCCTCGGAGTACGCCCGCCCCAACTCCATCGTCCCGGTCTGCGGACGCGCCTTCAGAAGCGCCTGGAACTCCCAGGTCTCGGCCCATTTCCGGTAGTACGCCTGGTGCGATTCCAAGGTGCGCACCAACGCGCCCGAGGCGCCTTCCGGCCGCAGGTTCGCGTCCACGTCGAAGAAGCACGCGGAGCCGATGCGCATCATCTCCGCGGCCACGCGCGTAATCTTCGGCGAGGCGGGCTCGGCCACGAACACCACGTCCACGTCGGAGATGTAGTTCAACTCGCCGGCGCCGCACTTGCCCATGGCGATCACGGCGAGCTGCGCGTCCGGTTCCTCGTCGCCGTAGACGTCGCGCACCGCCACCGCGAGCGCTGCTGTCAGTGCCGCGTCCGCGAGCCAGGTGAGCCGCTCGGTGGTGTAGCTGTAGCTCATGGATTCGCCTTCGCCGTAGCCCTTCACCGCAGCGAACGTGCCGGCGAGGTCGGCGGCGGCGATGCGCATTACAAGGTCGCGGTGGGTGGCGCGGAGCTTTTGCTTAGCGACGTCAACGTCACCCTCCCCCGCCGTGTACAGCCCCGGGCCGTCAGCGTCGACCCCCACGGCGGCGAGCATGGTGCGGTAGAGCTCAGCCTCATCCGGCAGGTCCTCGAGCAGCAGCCGCCACTGCTGCGGGTGCGCGATCAGGTGGTCTGACAGCGCGGTGGAACCGCCCAGCAGGGCGAAGAACCGGGTGCGGAATACGGGAAAGTCGCGCAGTGCGGCGAGCAGCTCCGCCCAGCCGTCGCCTAAGGCGTCGAAGAGCCGGTGGGCGTTGTTGAGCGCCAGGTCCGGGTCGCTTGCGCCGGCGAGGGTGTAGAGCGAAGCTTCGTCGATAAGCGAAAGCTCCTCGATGTCCTCGGCGGCGCGCGGGCTGGTCAGTCCGAGCTTGGCGGGTGAAATCACAGGTCAATCCCCGTATCGATCTCCCAGGGGGTGATCTGGGCGGTGTAGTCGTGCCACTCGGCCCACTTGGCGCGCAGGAAGAACTCGAAGACCTGCTCGCCTAGGACCTCGGCCATGAACTCGGAGCGCTCCATCTGGCGCAGCGCCTGGTCAAGTGAGTTGGGCAGGTCGCGGTAGCCCATCGCGCGGCGCTCGCGGCGGGTCAGGGCGAAGACGTCGTCGCGGGCGGGCTCGTCCAGCTCGTAGCCCTCCTCGATGCCCTTCAGGCCTGCGGCAAGGATCGCTGAAAACGCCAGGTAGGGGTTGCAGGCCGAGTCCAGCGAGCGCACCTCCGCCCGGCGCGAATCCGCCTTGTGCAGGCGGTAGGTGGGCACGCGCACCATGGCGGAGCGGTTGGAGATGCCCCAGGTGGCGGCGGTGGGCGCCTCGGAGCCGAACTGCAGGCGCTTGTAGGAATTGACCCACTGGTTGGTCACCGCGGAGATCTCGCCCGCGTGCTCGATGATGCCGGCGATGAACTGGCGGCCGGTTTTGGACAAGCTGATTTCGTCGTCCGGGTCGTGGAAGGCGTTGGTGTCGCCCTCGAACAGGGAGAAGTGGGTGTGCATCGCCGAGCCCTCGAGGTCCTTGAACGGCTTGGGCATGAACGTGGCGTGCACGCCGTTCATTTCCGCGACCGTTTTCACGATGTAGCGGAAGGTGACGATGTTGTCGGCCATGGTCAGCGCGTCGGTGTGGCGCAGGTCGATCTCCTGCTGGCCCGGCGAGCCCTCGTGGTGGGAGAACTCGGTGACAATGCCCATGTACTCCAGCGCGGAGACCGCCATGCGGCGCAGCTTCGGCGCCTCGTTGCGTTTGGCCTGGTCGAAGTAGCCGCCCTTGTCCGCTGGGGTGGGCGGCTGGTCGCCCTGGCCGGGTTTGACCACGTAGAACTCGATCTCCGGGCTGGCCACGAACTCGAAGCCCATGTCGCGGGCGTTGGTGATCTGGCGGCGCAGCACCTGGCGCGGGTCGGCGTAAAGCGGGTCGCCGTCGGGCATGGTGATGTCGCAGAACATGCGCGCGGTTTGCAGGCCCGCCTCTTCGTCGAACGGCAGCGGCTGGTACGTCGACGGGTCGGGCCGCAGCAGGGTGTCCGACTCGGAGACGCGGGAAAACCCCTCGATGGAGGAGCCGTCGAAGCCCACGCCCTCCTCGAAGGCGCTTTCCAGCTCCGCCGGCGACATCATCACGGTTTTCAGCGAGCCGAAGATGTCGGTGAACCAGAGGCGGATAAAGGCGATGTCCTGCTGCTCCACCATTCGCAGCACGTTGTCGGTTTGGGCGCTCATGCTCCTCAACTGTAGCGGCCTTTGGGCGTCGGAAAGCAGGCTAAGCTTGGGGGTGACTAACCATTGAAGGAGGACAACGATCATGGCTGCACAAGCACCCGAGCAGTTCCTCGAGGTGGAGATCAAACTCGCCGTGGACGAGGGCACCGGCATGCCGGACCTGACGCAACTGCCCGGCGTGGAGGAGATCGCGAGCATGCGCGAGCACAACCTCTCCGCCGTGTACTACGACACGAAGGATCTGCGCCTGACGCGTTCCAAGATCACGCTGCGCCGCCGCACCGGCGGTGCGGATGACGGCTGGCACCTGAAGTTGCCGAAGGAGGGCGGCCGCAACGAGGTGCGCATGCCTCTCGACGACCCTTCGGCCGTGCCCGAGGAACTTTTGGCCCAGGTCCGCTCGATCGTGCGCACCGAGGAGCTGATTCCGGTGGCGCAGGTGGATAACCGCCGCGTGGAGATCGCCCTGGCAGGCGACGAGGGGCAGGTCGCGGAGTTTTGCGACGACCACGTCACCGCCTGGTCGCTGCTGCCCGGCGGCGAGCGCACCAACTGGCGCGAGTGGGAGCTCGAGCTTGCTGACGCGCTGGCCGGCACCGACGAGGGCAACACGCTGATCAACCAGGGCACCAGCTTTTTGATCTCGGCGGGCGCGCGCAAGTCGTCCTCGCCGTCGAAGCTGGCCACCGCGTTGGGCGATTCCGTCAAAACCGCTCCCCTGCCGCCGCACATGCAGGCTGAGCTCGAGGAGGACTCCCCGGCGGCGGCTGTGGTGGATTCCCTGCGCAAGCAGCGCGACGCCATCGTCGCCTGGGAACCGCGCGTGCGCGCCGACGAGTTCGACTCGGTGCACCAGCTGCGTGTGGCCACCCGCGAGATGCGCTCCCTGCTGGAGACCTTCGAGGGCATCTTGGAGGGCGAGCAGCTCACCGCGCTTGAAGACGAGCTGAAGCACGCCGCCGGGGTTTTGGGCGTGGCCCGCGACGCCGAGGTGGTGGAAGAGCGCTTCCTGGAGCTGTTGGATTCTGACGAGTCCGGGCTCGTGGACGACGCCGCCCGCGCGCACATCGCCGGCGACATGCGCCGCGACTACAACGAGGCCCACGCCGAGATCGTGGCCATGCTCGACTCAGAGCGCTTCATGGAGCTGCTGGACGAGATTGATGGGTTGTTGGCGCAACCGCCCGTCGCAAAGCAGGAGGCTTCTGAGGAGGCCCCGGCGGAGTCGAAGGAGGTCCTCTACGACCACCTCAAGCGCGGCTACAAGAAGCTGAAGAAGCGCCACGACAAGGTCGACGAGCACTACCACGACACCGACCTGCCGCTGCACGAGCGCGAAGACTACGTCCACGACGTGCGCAAGGCCGCGAAGAAGCTGCGCTACTCCGCCAACGCCGCGGCCGACGCGGGTTTGAAGGCGCGGCGTTTGGCCAAGGCCTGCAAGGCGCTGCAGTCCAAGCTGGGCGACTTCCAGGACGCCGTGACCTCGCGCGACCGCATCCAGCGCCTGGCCGAAGAGGCCCGCGAGCGCGGCGAGGACACCTTCGCCTACGGCATGCTCTACCAGCGCGAACTCGACCGCGGCGAGCAGGCCTTAAGCGGCTACGACAAGGCCGTGCGCGAGGTGCGCAAGGCGTTTAAGAAGATCAAGCCGTAAGCGGGTTTACTTCTCCCAGGACGGGGCCTCGCCCCAGTTGTCGTCCGCCTCGTCCTGGTTGTCGGCGCTCTTGTTGCGCTGCGCGGCAATCTGCAGCGCGGACTCCGCCTCCTCGCGGGTGGCGTACGGGCCCATGCGGTTGTCCCAGGCGGCCTCCTTGCCCTGGGTGACCTCGCCGGTGGACGGGTTGTAGTAGTACTGCTCGTCTGCCATTTTCGTTCCTTTCGGGTGTTGTTTACCCGTCCGACTGTACCGGGGCGGTTGGTAGTGTGGGTGCGGTTAAAAGGAGCGTGACATGGCATTGTTTGAAACCCCCTCGAAGTCGCCTGTGGAGCGCGTCCGCGCAGCGTCCGGGCGTGTCGCATCCGCGCCCGGCACGTGGGTGCTCATCGGCGAAAACGTCGACCACTTCGGCGGCGTGACGCTGGCGGGAACGTCGTCGCTGCGCGCCGCGGCGGCGGTGTCCCCGCGCACGGACGGCGTGATCTCCATTGCGGCCCGCGGCCCGCTCGGCCAGGAGTTCTCGGAGCAGTTGCCTTACAGCGACGAACCTGCCGACGGGCTTGCCCGCCGCTGGTGGGGGCTGGTGCACACACTCGTGCAGCGCCAGGTCCTCTCCCGCGACACGTCCGGGATGGACATCACCGTGGAGTCGGACGTGCCGGTCGGCGCGGGCCTCGGCGCGCTCTACGCCGCGGACGCCGCGATCGCGCTGGCCCTGGCCGGCGAGCACGACGACGTGGACACCGCCCCGTTTCGGGCCCGGCTGGCGGAGATCTGCTCGCACGCCGTGGCCACCTACTCGTCGCTGCCGGTGCTGCGCGCCCGCCACTCGGTGGCCCTGCGTGGGGCCGAGGGCGTGTCGGTGGTGGATTACGCCGACGGCTCGCTGACCCAGGCGCCGCACCCCTCGCGCCACGGCGTGCGAGTGTTTTCCGTGTCCCAAGAGCTGGGCACGCCGTTTACGCAGTCCCGCGAGGCGATCGCTGAGCGCCGCGCGTTCATCGACGCCGCCTGCTCCAACTTCGGCGTCTCCTCGCTGCGCCAGCTTCCCGACGCCTCCGGCCGCGCCGTCCAATGGGTCGAGGCACGCCGCGCCGCCGGCGACACGAACGCGCCGGAGCCCGAGGCCGCGCGGCGCTGGGTAACGTTCTGCGAATCGGAGACGTTGCGCTCGCTTGCCGCAGCGAAGGCCCTGCGTTCGCGCCGCGCCAACGAGCTGTTCACTCTGCTCAACTCGCCTTCCGAGTCCCACGACCTGGCCTCCCCCGACGCCCTGGTCGCCCTGGCCCGCAAGCGCGGCGCCGTCGCCGCCCGGCCTGCCGCCATCGGCACTTCCGATGCGGTGATCGCGTTCGTGCCGGTGCAGGAGGCGGACTCGTTCGCGGCCGCGATGGCGCGTGAGTTCGAGGTGGTGGAGGTAGCCGCCGGCGAACCCGCCCGCCTCGAGGGGTAGGTGCCGCCGTTCGGCCTAGTCCGCGGGCCAGGCGAAGCCGACCTCGCGGGCGCCAGGGTCCGCCCGCACGAGGGAGAACTTCGTCTCCGCACCTTCCTCCGGCGCGCCTGCGGACGGCGCGAGCACCGGCGGGTCCACGATGAACACGCGCGCGGCGTCCTCCCCGCTCTTTAAGGTCACGCCGTCGAAGTTGTGGCCCACCCACGGCTCGAGCACCGTCGCCTCCGTTAAGTGCAGGCAGGCCTTCTCCACGGTGTTGGCGAGCTGCGAGGACCGGCCCATCGTCTTGATCACGCGCGGGGCGTCGCGCTCGACCCACTCCGGCACGTCCTCGCCTGCGCAGATGGCGAGGCAGACTTCGGTAGCGTAGCGGTCGATCAGCCGCCGCAAGGGTGCGGTGACGTGCGAGTAGAACCCGCCGATACCGGCGTGCACCTCGGCCTGCTTTTCGGATAGGTCCACGTAGCCGGATCCGCGCAGGAGTTTCTGCGCCTCGCGCATCACCGCCATGCCGCGCGGGGTGTCGGCGTCCACGCCGGCGAGGAACTCGCCGATGTCGCCGGCTACTTCGTAGCCCAGGTTGCGTGCTTCTCGACGAAACTCCGCCTCCCCCTCCTCATCCGCCGGGCCCAACGTGCGCAAGAAGCCCACCCCGGCGTCGACCATCATCCGGCCCGCCACCATGCCGGTGAGCAGCGAGATTTCCGAGTTGTAGTCCATGACCGGGTGGCGCGGCTCGATGACCAGCTCGAACGTGTCGCCGTCGCCGACCACGCGCACCGAGGGCAGGCGCAGGTTGATCGCGTGCCTGCGCAACGAGGACTGCTGCCGCAGCTGCCCCACTTCCTCCAGCAGCGCAATCGACGGGTGCACTGACCCTGACTGCATGTCTTTGTGCACGCCCTCGTAGTCCAGCCGCGCCACGGAGCGCACCAGCGCGCGCTCCACGTGCGCCGAGTCGACCTCGCCGCGCTCATCCAGCTCGAATGTCCAGAGCACTGCGGGGCGGTCCACGTCGGGAAGCAGCGAGGCGGAGCCTTCCGAAAGCTCCTCCGGGTGCAGGCGTGCGGGCTCGTCGGGCAGGTAGATGGTCTGGCCGCGCTCCAGCGATTCGTCCGCTACCGCAGAATCCGGGTCCACGAACGCCGCCACATCCGCGATGGCGTAGCGCACCACGTAGCCGCCGCCAGAGCGGGCCTCGATGTGCACCGCCTGGTCCAGGTCTTTTGAGCCGGCGGGATCGATGGTGACGAGGGGCACGGAGCGGGCGTCGATACGCGACTGCGAAAAGCGGTCCTGAAGCTGCGAGGCTTCCGTGTGGAGCTCCGGCGCGAAGGTTGTGCGCACGTCGAATTCGCGCGCAATCGAGCGGAAGTTTAAAGGCGCGGCGTAGAGCTTCATAAGCAGCCATCGTGCCACGAAAAGGGCGAATGAGTCGGCCTATGAGCCGGATTCTGTTCCCCTTGCGAGGCGGCGACCATCCATCTGGACCACCCATCGCTGGGGGCCTCAAGCAGCTACCTTCGGACTGGGCGGGCAGCCTACATCCGACGACCTCCGCCTTGCGGCGGGGGCTCTTGCCTTGCTCCCGGTGGGGTTTACCTGGCCACCTACGTCACCGCAGATGCCGGTGCGCTCTTACCGCACCCTTTCACCCTGACCTCGTTGCCGAGGCGGTCTACTTTCTGTTGCACTTTCCCGCGGATCGCTCCGGGTTGCTGTTAGCAACCACCGTGCCCTGTGGAGTCCGGACTTTCCTCGACCCGCGCCTGCCCCAAGGTTGGGGTGGTTCGCGGCGCCGCGGCCGCCCGGCCGACTCATTCGCGAGGTACAGCATACGCTTTTCGCCGGTCGGAACGGAACTGCCGGGCATCGTTCGAGGATGCTTACCCCAGGATGCTTATTCCTCGAGAGGGTTGCCGAGCATTTCTCGCGGCCACTCGAGAAGTAAGCTTCCTGGGTTAAGCATCCTCCCCCGGTAAGCATCCTGGGGTAAGCATCTAGCGCCGGAACCTACCCGCGGTGGTGTGCGACGTCGTTGACGCAGCGCACCACGCCGAAGTCGCCGTAGTAGTCCACGACGCTGATGCTCGCCAGGTCCAAAAACACGTGCTTGAACAGCACAGGCCCGGCGCCGAGGGCCTGGCGCAGGAACGACTTCACCGGCGTCATGTGCGTGACCACCAGCACTGTTTGCCCCTCGTAGCGCTCCTGCAGCTTCTCCCGCGTCCGCGACACCCGCCGGTGCAGCGCGGTCAGGGACTCGCCAGACGGGGGCGCGTTGTTCGGCGAGGACTGCCACGTCTCAAACGCCTCCGCGTCGCGCGCCACGGCTTCCTCGCGGGTGAGTCCCTCGAAGTCGCCGAAGTCGAGCTCGCGCAGCCCCTCGTCCACCACCACGTCGAGCCCCAGCGCGCCGGCGGCGATGCGGGCGGTGCCCTGCGCGCGGGCCTGAGGCGAGGCGACGAGGGCGTCGATGTGCCCGAATTTGCGCAGCGCATCGGCGGACCGGCGCGCCTGGTCGCGGCCGGTGTCGGTCAGCTCCGGATCGGACGTGCCGGAGAAGCGCTGCTCGGCGGAGTGCTGGGTCTGCCCGTGGCGCAACAGGATGAACCGGGTGCGCGGGGCGTCGGAGCCGGCCCAGTGCGCGGGGCTGGCGGTCTGGTGCGAGGATTTATCGACGTCCTCCGGTTCCCCGGCCTTCTCCCCCACCCACACGCCGGTGCCTTTGACGATGCCGGGGGCGTCGCCGCGGGCGGCCGCGTCCATGGCAACATTCGACAGCTCGTCGGCCTTTTTGTTCTTGGCGCGCGGTACCCAGGTGTAGGTGACCTTTTCAAACGACGACGCGAGGTCGCGCGCCTCGCGCGCCAGTTTCTGCATGTCGGGGTGTTTGATTTTCCATCGGCCGGTCATCTGCTCGACAACCAGCTTGGAGTCCATGAACACGTCCACGTGTGTGGCCCCGACCTCGCGGCACGCCTCCAGGCCGCGCACCAGGCCGTAGTACTCGGCGACGTTGTTGGTGGACTTTTTGCCCACGACGTAGGCGATCTCGCCCAAGGTCTCCCCGGAAGCGTCGTAGACCACGGAGCCAGATCCGGCAACACCCGGGTTACCGCGGGAGCCGCCGTCGCAGTACATCGATACCTGCATCGGCTACTCCGCCGGAGAAACCCGCACCAGCAGCGTGCCGCAGTTCGGGCAGGTGGGCAGTTCGTCTTCCGGCTCGCCGAGCACCTCGGCGCGCTCGGCCGGCGGCAGCTGGATGAAACAACCGCCGCAGGCGCGGCCGTTGAACTTGGCGGCGCCGATGTCGTCGTATCCGCTCAACACGTCGGCGGGCAGCTTCGCGCGTAGCGCATCCACGTCCACGTCATCTTCCTCCGGCAGCGCGTCGACGGTGCGCTGGGCGGCCTCGACCTTGCGGTTGGCCTCGTCGACGCGGGCGGCGTGCACATCGCGGTTGTTGCGCAGCGCAGCGATCTCGTTGTGCGCCTCCTTCAGCTCGGACAAAAGGTCCGCGATGCGGGACTTCGCGGCGTAGCGGTCGTGCTCGAGGTCCTTGCGGCGCTCCGGGTCGGTCTCGGCGGACAGCTGGCGCTTGTCGTCCAGCTCGCGCTTCTTCAGCTTCCGCTCGTCTTCCTGGATGCGCAGGATTTCCAGCTCCATGTCGTCGACTGCGAGTTGGGCAGCGGCGGAGGCGTCGGTCAGGCGCTTGCGCTCGTCGATAAGCTTTTTCAGCTCCTGCTCCTCGGGGCGCACGCGCGGCTGGGAAGACGCGGCGTCTGCCTGCGCGAGCTGCAGGAGGACGGGCTGCAGGTCTTTGGAAAGGTGCATCGTTTCTCCTTACTCGGGGTGCGCGGAGATGGTCCACGGGTCCGTGCGGATGTGCAGGATCTCGGTGTCCACGCTCAACGGAGCCACGATACTCTCCGCCTGCTCGGTCCAGGGAAACTCGCTGGCCCAGTGGGCAGTGTCGATCACGGCCGGCCCGCCGGCGCGCAGGTGCTCGTCCACCGGGTGGTGGCGCAGGTCGGAGGTGACGTAGACATCCACGCCGAGCTTCGCCACATCCGACAGGAAGCTGTCGCCAGAGCCCGAGGACACCGCGACGCGTCGCACCATCTGCTCCGGGTCGCCCGCGGCGCGCACGCCCCACGCGGTTTCCGGCAGCGCGTTTGCCACCTGCTGGGTGAACTCGCGCAGCGTCATCGGCTCCTCCAGCTCGCCGATGCGCCCCAGGCCGGTCGCTGTTTCAAGGTCGCGGGTGTCGGCCATCTGCACCACATCGAACGCGGGTTGTTCGTAGGGGTGCACCTCGCGCAGCTTCTCGACGATCCTCCGGCGGTCCGCCGCCCTCGCTACAAACTCGACGCGGATCTCGTCCGCTGTGTAGTGCGCCCCCACGGCCCCGTCGGTGGGGTTCGCGCCCTCGACGGGGGTGAATTCGCCGGTGCCCTCGAAGGAGAAGGCGCACTCGCGGTAATCCCCGATTGCGCCGGCGCCTGCTTCGAACAAGGCGCGTTTCAGGTCCGCGGCGGCTGCCGGCGGGACGTGCACGCCCCAGCGATCGGTGGCGTCCAGGGTGACGGGTTTGATCGGGCGGCCGGGCGTGATGCCGACGAGCTCCGCCAGCTTGTCCGAGACACCCGGGCGGGCCGAATCGGCGTTGGTGTGCGCGGCGAACAGCGCGCAACCGCCGGCCAGCAGAGTGTGGATGACCTTGCCCTTCGGCGTGTTCGCCGCCACCGAGTGCACGCCGCGAAGCAGCAGCGGGTGGTGCACGACCAGCAGCTGGGCACCTGCGGCGACGGCGCGCTCGGCCACCTCCTGGGTGCAGTCGAGCGCGAAGGCCACCTTGGTCACCTTCGCGTCCGGGTCGCCGCAGATCAGCCCCACCTGGTCCCAGCTTTCCGCCAGCGCAGGCGGGTAGGCCGCCTCGAGCGCGTCAACAACTGTCTGCACTGTTACGTCTGTCATGGCAGCCAGCCTACAAATTTGGAACAGTGGGCAGGTGTGAACGCCACTTTGCTTTTCGACGTCGACGGCACGCTGATCGATTCCTTCCCCGGCATCAGGCACGGCTTTCTCGTCGGGCTGGAGGCCGTGGGGTGGGACGCGCCCGATGAGGACTTCATCCGCCGCATCCCCGGCCCGCCGATGCCCGAGACGATGCGCTCGCTCGGCATGACTGCCGCGCAGGTAGATCAGGCCATGCGCGCTTACTCGGACTACATGTCCAACGAGGGGTGGCAGCGCTTCGAGGTTTACCCCGGCATGGATGCGCTGGTGCAGCGGCTGGCTGGGGAGGGCTACCGCGTGTGCACGGCGACGTCGAAAAGCGAACGCTTCGCCCGCGCCGCCCTTGAGCGCGCGGGGCTGTTGGAGCACATCGACTTCCTTGGCGCGGCGTCCAACGACGGGGTACGCGCGAAGAAGGTCGACGTGATCCGGCACGTGCTGGACAATGTTGCGCCCGAGCGCCCGCTGATGGTCGGCGATCGGCTGCACGACTTCGAGGGAGCGAACGAGTTTGGCATCCCGAGCGTGGCCATGACCTGGGGCTACGGCGCTGACCAAGAGTGGGAATTGGCCGACTGGGTGGCGCGCGACGCCGACGAGCTAGAAAGGATCATCCGTGAGTTCTAAATTGCATATCGACTTTGTGTGCACCGGCAACATCTGCCGCTCCCCAATGGCGGAGGTGATTGTGCGGGAGAAATTGGCGCAGGAGGGGCTTGCGGACGCGGTCACGGTGACGTCGTCAGGCATCGGCGGCTGGCACGTCGGACAGAAGGCGGACGAGCGGGCGCGACGCGAGCTGGCAGCCCACGGCTACGACGGCGAGGCGCACCGCGCGCAACAGTTCGGGTTCGAGCAGGAACAGGCGGACCTCATCGTCGCGCTGGACACGAACCACGTCTCCGAACTCGTCGCGCGTGGCGTGGACGAGGACAAGGTGCGCCTCATCCGTTCGTTCGACCCCGCTGCTGAGGAAGGCGCCGGCGTGGCCGATCCCTACTACGGCGGGCCGGAAGGCTTTGCGGTGGTGCGCGAGCAGATCGAGTCCGCAGCTGACGGCATTATTGCTTGGGTGCGCAAGCGACTAGACTGACCCGGCGTGAGCGCCAAGAATCAAACGTCGAAACCGTGGTGGCGGCAGATGCTTACCCCCGGCTGGGTCATCGCGGCGCTGTTGATCGGGGTGTTCTCCTACTACGCGTTTACGTTCCTGGCGCCGTGGCAGCTGGGCAAAAACGAGGCGCTGGTGGAGCGCAACGAGCACATCTCCGCCGCCTTCGAGCACGACCCGGAGCCGTTGTCGTCTCGCGTCGGCGCCGACGGTTCCCTGGGGGCGGACGCCGAGTGGTCCCGCGTGGTCGCCACCGGCCACTACACCGGCTCCGACGTGCTGCTGCGCCTGCGGCCCGTCGACGGCACACCCGCCTTCCAGATCCTCACCCCGTTTGTGCTGGACGACGGGCGCGCGATCGTCGTCCACCGCGGCTGGGTGAAAGCCGAAAACTCCACCCAGGTACCCGCCGTGGAGCCTGCGCCTTCCGGCGAGGTCACCATCACCGGCCTGCTGCGCGCCGACGAAGGCGAGCACCCCAACCCGCCCATGCACGAGCAGGGCTACGACATGGTTTACTCCATCAGCCCCGCGCAAGTCGGCTCGCTGACCGGCACCGATGTGGTCTCGCCATACTTGCAGCTCCTCGGCGGCGAAGCGGGCGTGCTCGACCCCATCCCGCTGCCGCAGCTCGAAACGGGCAACCACCTCTCCTACGGGCTGCAGTGGATCCTGTTCGGCCTCGCCGCCCCCGCCGGCCTGATCTACTTCCTCTACTCCGACTCCCGCGAGCGGCGCCGCTTCGAGGCCGAGCAGGAGCAATTGCTTCTCGACGACTCCCCCGCCGGTAGCCCCGACCCTTCTGGCGAGGCTGCCTCGGCCGCCTCGGCTCCGGCGGCCCCGGCTGCGCCGGCTTCCCGGTCTCGGCAGCGCTACGGCTCCTCCCGCGCCAACCCGTGGGCCAAGGCCTACGATAAGGAAGAAGAACGCTAGCTTCGCCCGCCTGAAAGGGGACGGTTGACCGTGATTGATGCCGAACAGCTCCACTCCGCCCTGTTCACGCTGGAAACCGCAGGTGTTGGTTTGGCGGACGGCATCGAAACCGATGACATCGACGACGCCGTCGCCGACCACCCGGCCTTGTTCCCCACCCGCCCGTTCGCGGTGTTGTCCCAGGTGGCGCTGCTCGCCGAGTCCGCCGACGACGAGGCACTGTTCTCCCTCGCCCGCCCCGGCTCCCTGGAAACCCGCGCCGCCCGCGCCTGCTCCGCCGCCGGCGTCGAGCTTTGGGACCTCGCCGTCGTCCCCGACGCCAAAGGCTCCGTGGCAGGCTCCGCCCGGGTGAGGTTTTCCGAATGGGACGTCGCCGACGTGCCCTTGGACGGCCCCTCCCCCTGCTTCGAGCTGGCCATCCTCGCCGCCGTCGAGTCCCGCCCCTTCGCCTGACCGGTCTCCCCTCTCAAAAATAACGCAAACCCTGGGCACCAAACCCTGGGTTCGCGCAAAAATCGACCGATACCAGGGTCTGGCTCCCAGGGTCTGTGGGCTGTCGGCCCCTTCCCAGGGTCTGCGGTCGCCAAAGCCCCGCCCCGTGCTAGATGCTTACTCCTAAACGCTTACTTCTCGACGAACCCGCGGCCGAGCCCGTTACTGCACTCGAGAAGTAAGCATCCTGGGGTAAGCATCTAGACCGGGTAAGCATCCTGGGGTAAGCATCTAGACCGGGTAAGCATCCTGGGGTAAGCATCCTCGGCCGAGATGGGTTGAGTTACCCAGCCAACAGCAGTTTTCGCTTCCCACACAGGCTCTGCTACTCTGCTTGCTACGCGCGCCGTTAGCTCAGCTGGAAGAGCAACTGGTTTACACCCAGTAGGTCGGCGGTTCGAGCCCGTCATGGCGCACCAAATCAATGGTCCCGATCCGGCATTCCGGAACGGGACCATTCGCATTGCTGCCTAGCCCGGCGACGCCGCCGGCGCTGGCCCAAACCAGCGGCCCGCGGCCGGCAGACCCCGAAACCGGCTAGCGGTTGCGCGGCGTGAGGCAGGAGGCCTGCCAGGCACCGAAGCGTTCCGCCTTCGTCTGGGTGAAGCCGGCGAGCTGGGCGGACTCGGCGATTTCGCTGGGCGGGACCACCCCGGCGGAGGCGGCGGAGCCAGCCCCGGGGGTCATCAGCCAGATGCGACCGCCGGGGCCGAGGCCGCGGGAGACGTCGACAAGATCATCGACGAGGTCGCCGTCCCCGTCGCGGAACCAGAGGAGGATGGTGTCGCAGGGTTCGTCCACGTCTTCGTCGAGAAGCTCGGCCCCGATGGCGTCCTCGATGGCCTCCGAGATGGCGGAATCCGCGTCCTCGTCCCAGCCGATCTCCTGCACAACATCACCCGGTTTTACCCCCAGGCGGGATGCGTAGGTGTCCACTCCTGTGGCACTCAAAACTCCATGTCCTCCGTTTTTATCAAGATGTGGTTTGGGCGATAGCTTAACGTCGAGAAGCGAAGAATGCTCGCAAACCCGTGATTAGTCTCACCAAAGAGTACCCACTGTAAGACCGCACGCGCGCGAGCACGTATTCTGGGGAGCGTATTGCCCGACTGAAGCCAGGAGGTTGAAGTGGCCCAGAAAGAGACCAACATGGAAGACGCTCGCGCGAAGACCGCGTCCGAGGTTGACACCAACATTCTCTCGCTGCGCGAAGGCGTGGCGTCCTACCTGCATGATGCGGACCCCGAGGAAACCCAGGAATGGATGGACTCCCTCGACGGGCTGCTCGAAGAATCCGATCCGGAGCGCGCACGCTACCTCATGCTGCGCCTGATCGAGCGCGCCAACGCAAAGCGTGTGCCGCTGCCGGCGCTGTCCTCGACCGACCTGGTCAACACCATCCCCACCAAGCTCGAGCCGGAATTCCCGGGCGACGAGCAGATTGAGAAGCGCTACCGCCGCTGGATGCGCTGGAACGCCGCAGTGATGGTGCACCGCGCGCAGCGCCCCGGCATCGCAGTCGGCGGCCACATCTCCACCTACGCCTCCGCGGCGGCGCTGTACGAGGTCGGCTTCAACCACTTCTTCAAGGGCAAGGACGCGCCGCAGGGCGGCGACCAGGTCTTCTTCCAGGGCCACGCCTCCCCCGGCATGTACGCCCGCGCCTTCATGGAAGGCCGCCTGAGCGAAGACGACCTGGATGGCTTCCGCCAGGAGCACTCCCGCAAGCAGGGCGGCCTGCCGTCCTACCCGCACCCGCACGGCATGCCGGAGTTCTGGGAATTCCCCACCGTGTCCATGGGCCTCGGCCCGATGAACGCCATCTACCAGGCACGCTTTAACAAGTACCTGCAGGACCGCGGCATCAAGGACACCGACCAGCAGCACGTCTGGGCGTTCCTCGGCGACGGCGAGATGGACGAGCCGGAATCCCGCGGCCTGATCCAGATGGCCTCCCTGTACGGCCTGGACAACCTCACCTTCGTGATCAACTGCAACCTGCAGCGTCTCGACGGCCCGGTGCGCGGCAACGGCCAGATCGTCCAGGAGCTGGAGAGCTTCTTCGTCGGCGCCGGCTGGAACGTGATCAAGGTCGTGTGGGGCCGCGAGTGGGACGAACTGCTGGAAAAGGATGAGGACGGCGCGCTCGTCCACATCATGAACACCACCAAGGACGGCGACTACCAGACCTTCAAGGCCAACGACGGTGCCTACGTCCGCGAACACTTCTTCGGCCGCGACGAGCGCACCAAGAAGCTCGTCGAGGACATGACCGACGAGGAGATCTGGAACCTGCGCCGCGGCGGCCACGACTACCGCAAGGTCTATGCCGCCTACAAGCGCGCCCTGGAGACCAAGGGCAAGCCGACCGTCATCCTCGCCCACACCGTCAAGGGCTACGGCCTCGGCCACAACTTCGAGGGCCGCAACGCCACCCACCAGATGAAGAAGCTGGCCCTGGAGGACCTCAAGCTCTTCCGCGACAAGCAGCAGATCCCCATCTCCGACGAGGAGCTGGAGAAGGATCCGTTCATGCCGCCGTACTACCACCCCGGCGAGGACGCCGAGGAGATCAAGTACCTGAAGAAGCGCCGCGAGGAGCTCGGCGGCTACCTGCCGGAGCGCCGCCAGGACTACTCCCCGGTCGAGCTTCCGGAGTTTGAAAAGACCTTCAAGGCGCTGTTCAAGGACTCCGGCAAGCAGGAAGTCGCCTCCACCATGGCGCTCGTGCGCACCTTCAAGGCGCTCATGCGCGACAAGGAGCTGGGCAAGCGCATCGTCCCGATCATCCCGGACGAGGCCCGCACCTTCGGCCTGGACTCCTGGTTCCCGACGCTGAAGATCTACAACCCGCACGGCCAGAACTACGTGCCGGTGGACCACGACCTGCAGCTGTCCTACAAGGAGGCCACCGACGGCCAGATCCTGCACGAGGGCATCAACGAGGACGGCTCGTCGGCCTCCTTCATCGCCGCAGCGACGTCCTACGCCACCCACGGTGAGCCGATGATCCCGATGTACATCTTCTACTCGATGTTCGGCTTCCAGCGCACCGGCGACAACTTCTGGGCCGCCGGCGACCAGATGGGCCGCGGCTTCATCATCGGCGCCACCGCCGGCCGCACCACCCTGTTCGGTGAGGGCCTGCAGCACATGGACGGCCACTCCCCGATCCTGGCGTCCACCAACCCGGCCGTCATCCCGTACGACCCGGCGTTCGCCTACGAGATGCCCTATATCATCTCCAAGGGCATCGAGCGCATGTACGGCCAGGGCGCCGGCAAGGACGAGAACGTGATGTACTACATCACCGTCTACAACCAGCCCCACCACCAGCCGGCACGCCCGGAGAACCTGGACGTGGAGGGCCTGCACAAGGGCATCTACCTTTACGACGAAGGCAAGGATCTGGACAACAAGGTCTCCCTCCTCGCCTCCGGCGTGGGCATGCAGCAGGCGCTGCGCGCCCAGGAGATCCTGCAGGAGAAGTACAACGTCGGCGCCGCGATCTACTCCGTGACCTCCTGGACCGAGCTCGCCCGCGAGGGCCAGGCCAAGGCCGCCGAGCAGCTGCTCAACCCGGGTGAAGAGGTCGAGGAGGCGTTTGCCACCAAGCAGCTGAAGCAGACCTCCGGCCCGTACATCGCGACCTCGGACTTCGCGTCCGACCTGCAGGAGCAGATCCGCGCCTACGTCCCGGGCCAGTACATCGTGCTCGGTGCCGACGGCTTCGGCTTCGCCGACACCCGCGAAGGCGCCCGCCGCTTCTTCAACATCGACGCCGAGTCCATGACCGTCGCCGCCCTGCTCGGCCTGGCCAACGAAGGCAAGATCGACCGCTCCGTGGCTGCCCAGGCGGCCAAGGACCTGAAGATCGACGACCCGACCGCCACCGCCGCCGACGAGGACGGCGAGGACGTCGGCCCGGAGAACGCCGCCGAGTAGTTCTTTGGGGCTCTGGGCTTAGCGCCTAGCGACGAAGGGGCGTTCCCGGTTGCGGAACGCCCCTTTTGTTGTGCCTTTTTGGGGTTCGGCAGGGGTGCCTGACAGATTACAGCGGACACTTGCGCCGACCTGGGCCGATGCGGGCCCGCTGACAGATTCCGCCGCGATCCGTCATGGAGTGCCGTCCAAACGGCTGGTTTGGCGGCCCGGTGCAAATTTGTTCACGGCGTGGTGAATGATCCCGCACCATTCGAGCATCCGACCTGGGCAGAGTGAACAAATTGCACGGGGAAAGAAGATTCGTTCACTGGATCGCAGAACCCGGGTGAACAAATTTGCGGCAAGCCCCGGCGTCCGCCGCTACTGCAACGGTCCCCTACATCTTGGGCAGGAACTGTTGCAGCTGCGGCCACGTGAAGGCGGCTGCGCCAACCAAAAGTGCGAGGACGCCGAAGATGAGGCCGAGCTTCTGTGCCGTGGACGAGCCCGTTTCTGCCTCGGGCGCAGGAGCCGGCTTCGATGGCTCAGGCTGCAGCGCCGGGTCCTCGGGCAGCGTCACGCCTTGCCCGGAGTTGTCGATGGCTGTCCATGTCCTGCGCTCGCTCCCGTCCTCGAACACGGTGACGACCTCGAAGTTTGCGTCGCTGTAGGAGTCGGTCGGCACTTTCGCTGTGATGGTTCCGGTCGCCTGGTCCACGCTCCAGTCCCAGCCATCGCCGCCGGTGACTTTCCACTCCGCATTCGTCGGTAGGTCTAGGTGGAACTGATTCTCTGGCGTCAGCGTCAGGGTCTGGCCGGGATCGGCGGGGACACGGGCGTCGTAAACCGGGTTGTAGTAGAACGCATCATCGGAGGTCAGCTTGATCTTCTGCGGGTACAGCTCATGCGACCCGTCTGGGAACTTCACGCGGATCGCGAATTCGATGACGTTCTCCCCCGGCTGCGGAGGCGCTTCCCTGGTGTAGTTGTTTAACCGGACGGCAAGGGGCTGGCTCACATACTCGCGCTCTCCGTTAAACAGCTGCGCCTTGTTACGCAGCGTGTCTTCGCCGGTCTGCTTCCATACCGTCCCCTCCGGCACGCCGAGAAGCTCGTACTCGGTGGTCTCGGTGTAGCCATCGCTCGGTTTGAAATGCACGTGCCGCGGCGCGGGGTCGAAGTGCGGCGTGTACTCGTCGGCCATCGCGGCGGAGGCGGCGGGCGCGATCAGGCCGGCGGCGACGACAACCACGGCCGGGAGTGCGAAGCGTTGCATGCGCTTATCATAACGGCATGGAACTTTCGCAGCGGTTGGACCTTGGCGGCTTGCTCGCCGACGACTCGGACGCCCAAGAGCAGGCGGAGGCGCGGGGCACGTTCGCGCGCATCGCGGAGCTCGTGGAGGACGTCTCCGGCGTCGAGCTTGAACCGGAAACAACGATTGACGGGAGCGGGATTTCGTCGTTAAGCCGTATTGAGCTCGCCGTTCGCATCGAGGAGGAGTTCGCAGTGCCTATCGACGAGCACGTCTACGCCCAATGCACCACCGCCCAAGACCTCGCCGACTATGTGGAGGAACACCAGTGATTTCGTATTTGACCGACATGGATGGTGTCCTGCACCGCGAGGGCGAGATCATCCCCGGCGCCAAGGAGTTCGTCGGCGCGCTGCGCAGCGAAGACATCGATTTTATGGTGCTGACCAACAACTCGATCCAGACCCCACGCGATCTGTCCGCAAAGCTGATGCGCATGGGCCTTGACATCGAACCGGAGCGCATCTGGACCTCCGCCACGGCGACCGCGAAGTTTTTGTCGCAACAGGCAGGCGAGGCCTCCGCGTACGTCATCGGGGAAGCTGGCTTGACGACGGCTTTGCACGAAATCGGCTGGATCCTCACCGACACGGACCCCGACTTCGTCGTGCTGGGCGAAACCCGCACCTACTCCTTCGAAGCGCTGACCACCGCGTCGAACCTGATCCGCAACGGCTCGCGGTTCATCGCCACCAACCCGGATCTGACCGGCCCGGGGCCCGCAGGCGTGGTGCCGGCGACCGGGTCCGTGGCCACCATGATCACCGCCGTGACCGGCATGGAGCCCTACTACGTGGGCAAACCGAACCCGGTGATGATGCGCTCGGCGCTGAACAACATCGGCGCGCACTCCGAGAACACGGTGATGATCGGCGACCGCATGGACACCGACGTCAAGGCCGGCCTCGAGGCGGGTATGCGCACCGTGCTCGTGCGCTCGGGTATCGCCGACGACTCCGAGATAGCCAAGTACCCCTTCCGCCCCACCGCGGTGCTGGATTCAGTGGCGGACCTGGTGGAGCGGATCTGGGATCCGTTCGGCGACGGGTTCTACACCGGAAGCGGCAGCGAGTAGTCGCAGTCGACGGCGCGAGTTGGCGCGCCCTATTGACGAGCTTCACTGACAGCCTCGAAGTCTGTTTAACCTGCACTTCGCTAAGGCCGACGTCGCTGTAATTGGCCATCGTCTTCTTTTGCAGCACCGTGTTCAAGGCCTTCGCGGCATCCTTTTCACCAGCCAATTCGAGCATGCGCACCGCCTCGAAGTGATCGGCAGATCGGTTGTATTCACCGGTCAGCGCTCCGCAGATCACATCACCGGCTCCGATCGCTGCGTTGATGTAGCTCGAGATCACAGCGTTTGCCCCGAACTCGCCCTCCGCGAATTGCGCCAACTCCAGGTGCTCTTCTACGCGGAGCATCCGCTTGCGCAAGACAGCGTTGCTAGCTTGCGCGGTCTTGCCCTTGCCCGCTCGTGGTGCCACGAATCCCCCTCAGAATCCCCCGAACTTCTTGCGGGTCACCGTATATGGTCTTGCCCTCGCCCGCTATGTTGTCGACGATCGCGCCCGGGTTTTCCTGGCCGCGCGTCCACACGACAACGTTGACGGGCACCCCTGTCCAGGCTTCTACCTGCCGGGATAGCTCGTACGCTCCGTTTTCCGCCTGCACCGCCGCCGATTCGCTGTCCACCAGAATGAGCAAATCAATGTCGCTGGAATCCCCCATCTCGCCCCGGGCCGCCGAGCCGAAAAGTACGCACCCCGACACGCTCACGGGCCAAGCATCCAGGGACTGCGCGATGCGGGAGTACAGCTCCTCGGTCGCGTGAGCGATTTCCCGGATCGGGGCGGCGAGCAGGTGTTGTTGATTCAGCGAGTAGCCCCTCGCTTGCCCCAGCATCCGCTCAAGAACAACCCCGCTCCGGGCGAGCCGTTCCAAACTACGGCGCACGCTGGACAGCGACGGACCCGCCACCAGGCCGTAAACCTGCTGAGCAGTGAGCTCCACGGGCGCCCGGCCAAGTGCGAGCAGCACCGCTGCATCTGCGTCGGAGCAGATGGCAGTAAACGGGTTCTGAAGCTTCACAGTGTCAATTTTGACACGTGAGTGTCATTTTTGAAACACCTGCGTCAAAATTGACACGGCCAAGCAGGCCCCGGGCCACCAGGCCCCCGAGTTACACCGCCGAGTCGGAGCCGGCGACGTAGAAGCGCTGGTGGTTGACAAACTCGTCCATGCCCAGGGGCCCGAGCTCGCGGCCCAGGCCGGATGCCTTCACGCCGCCGAACGGCAGCTCGGCGCCGCGCGCCTGCGGGATGTTCACGTGGATCATGCCGGTGTCGACCTTCGCGGCGACCTTCTTGGCGCGCTCGGCGTCTTCGGACATCACCGCGCCGCCGAGGCCGTAGCGGGAATCGTTGGCCAGCTCGATCGCCTCCTCCTCGGAGGAAACCTTGTACACCTCGGCCACGGGCCCGAAGAACTCCTCGTAGTAGGAGTCGGAGCCGACCGGGATGTCGGTGATCACGGCCGGGGTGATGTAGGCGCCCTTGCCGGTGACCTCGCCGCCGACGCGCAGGTTCGCGCCCTCCTCCACGGCCAGGCGCAGCTGCTGCGCGAGTAGCTCGGCGGCGTCGCGGGAGGACAGCGGGTAGAACTCGTTGCCCTCGCCGGGGTTGAGCGGGTCGCCTTCGCTATACGACGACGCCAGGTCCACCAACGCCTGCACAAACTCGTCGTAAATGTCCTCCATGACGATCATGCGCTTGTTGGACGTGCAGGCCTGGCCTACGTTGCCGATGCGCTTGTTCCACGCGGTCTCGGCGGCCTTAGCCACGTCGGAAGAATCCAGCACGACGTACGCGTCGGTGCCGCCGAGCTCGAGCACGCACTTCTTCAGCGCCTGGCCGGCCTGGGAGGCGATGGTGCGCCCGGCGCGCTCGGAGCCGGTCAGGGACACGCCCTGGACGCGGTCGTCGTTGATCAGCGTGGAGACCTGCGAGTGCTTGGCGTACAGGTTCGTGTACAGGCCCTTCGGCGCGCCCGCCTCGTCGAAGATCTTCTCAATCGCGGCGGCGGAGCAGGGGCAGATCTCGGCGTGCTTGACCATCACCACGTTGCCGGCCATCAGCGCCGGTGCTGCGAAGCGGGCGACCTGGTAGTACGGGAAGTTCCACGGCATGATGCCCAGGATCACGCCGAGCGGGACCTTGCGCATGACGGAGGTGCCGCCGCGCTCGTTCGGGATCTCCTCGTCGGCGCCGAACTCCGCGCCGTTGTCGGCGTAGTAGTTGAAGATCTCGACGACGTCGTTGATCTCGCCGTCGCCTTCCTTGACCGATTTGCCCATCTCTTCTGCGATGATGCGGGTGAGCTCGGCGCGTTGCTCGTCGAAAAGCTTCGCGACCTTGCGCAGCACCTCGGCGCGCTCCTCGAAGCTCTTCTCGCGCCACTGCTTGAACGTGTCGTTTGCGGTGGCCAGCGCGGTTTCGAGCTCGTCGTCGGTGATGAAGTCGAAGGACTCGACGATCTCGTTGTTCTTCGGGTTTTGTACGCGGTATTTAGTAGACATGCGGCCCATCGTAGGAGCGTGGCGTGAGGCTCGCCACAAAATTTTTCTCGCGTGAAAGCCGGTCCATGGCCTGCGCAAACGGCTCGATCTCCTCTTGCGTGGCCAGGATTGTTTCGCGGCACGAGTACGTGCGGTCCGCGCGCCGCTGCCAGCGGGTGAACCAGATTTCGCCGGGCGCGCCGTCGGGAAGCAAAAGCATCTGCTTCTCGACGCTCCGTCGCTCCCGCACCGGCATCCCCTCAACGCAGAATGTCCACGCGAGTCGGGTGCGCGGGGCGCGGCAGGTGGGTGCGGCCAGTGTTGTCGTCATTGGTGGGGACCCTTCTTGCGGGCGCCTTTTGGGCGTGACCGCATCGATGGCGGCACACTCCATCCCCGGTGACTAGGCGGGAGTGCCGCGGCGGGTGACTAGTCCGCGCGGCGGAGTGTGAGACGAGAGGTTCGTCTTCCCCAACGGCCTCTGATTTCTCTCGGCCGATACTGCTTCACACCAGTTGACTCGAGCAACCCTCAACCGCTGGTTGATCCCCCTATTTGCTCGAGCTTTGGTTGAGGTTGAGGGGCCTAGAGCAGCCGCACCGCCAGCACGCCAAGGAAGATCACCACTAGGCCCGCCAGGCGCGTCGCGGTCAGCGGATTCTTCCGCGCCCCGAACGCCCCGCGCGCCTCCAGCGCCTGGCCGGCGGCGATGGTGCCCGCGTTGAACGCGATCACGGTCGTGGCGGTACCAAGCAGCGGTGCCAGGGTCGCGCCCGAGATCACGAACGTCGCGCCGACCAGGCCGCCGAGCCACATCCACCACGGCCCGCGCTCCGGCCGCCGCACCAGCTGGCGCGGGCTGGTCACCAGCGCCGCCACCAGCAGCAACACCGCACCAACGGCCAGGTTGATCTCGCCGGCGTGCATGGAGGAGCCCGCGATCGTGCCCAGGTAGCCGTTCACCGCCGTCTGCACCGCGGAGCCCACGCCCACCAGCACGCCGAGTGCCCGGAACAGCCACAGCTCCAGCCCCTCCGCGTCGCCCTCCGCGGCTGGCCGTTTCCCGGCGCGCAGCACCATCACAATCCCGGCCAGCACCACCACCGCACCGAGCACGCGCATGAACGACACGGAGAGCACCGGCGCGCCGAACAGGCCGAAACGGTCGATGGCCAGCCCCATGATCACCTGGCCCAGAATCGGCAGGACCACGGTCTGCACAGCGCCGAGGCGCGGGAACAGCAGGATGTTGCCCAGCACGAAGCACACCCCCATCGCGCCGCCGAGCCACACCCACCAGGGCGCACTCACGCCGTCCGCGAACTGCGGCACGGGGTTGCCCTGCAGCACGGCCGTCGCAATTACGGCCACCAGCAGCGCCACAGTGAACGAGATCAGTGCCGAGACCACCGGCTTATTGCCCACGCTCAAGCGGAGTCGCGAGTTGGCCGCGGTCTGGATCGGAATCAGCCCGCCTACCGCGAGCGCAATGAGAAGAAGCACGGGCCTATGGTTTCACACTCGCCCGGCGGCTACTTCAGCCCGTAGGCGCGGTACAGCGCGGCGATGAACTCGTCGTGGGTGATGTCGCCGTCGATGGCGGCGAGCTCGTCGCGCACGTCCTTGCGCGTCGGGGCGGAAATCAGGGTGGGGTTGGCGGCGCGCTGCCGGTACGACACGGGCGGAAGCTTGTCGCCGACCCGGTGCTTTACCCGGGTGAAATAGCTGTCGACGGGCGCGAGCGCCTCCACCCCCGGCACCGACCAATCCAGCCAGTACGCGGCCACACCCAGCGCAATGCCGAGCAGCGCGGAAACAGCCAGGCCGACCGACTGCCAGCCGAGGTCGTAGAAGAGCTGCACGCTTATCGACGACACTATCGCCGGGACCACGTACAACTGGCGGTCAACGAGAATGTTGGGAATCTGCCCGATCATCATCTCGCGGATGACCATCCCGCCGGTGGCGGTGAGCACGCCCATGAGGATGCAGCCGAACCACGTGACGTCGGCACGCAGCGCTGTGACCGTGCCCGTGACCGCCCACACGCCGACGATGACCATGTCGCCGTGGAAGCGGAACAGCTCCCACGCGCGGCCGCCGATGGACAGCGCAAACGCCACTAGCGAACCGACGAGCGCCGTGCCGATGTACCACGGATTCTGCAGCGCGCCCGCCGGTGTGGCACCGATCAGGGCGTCGCGGATCATGCCGCCGGCCATGCCGGAGATGATGGAGATGAGCATGAAACCGACGGCGTCGAAACGCATCCGCCTGGCCACAAGCCCGCCCATCAACGCGTTGAGGAACACGCCGATCAGATCCATCACGGCAAACGAGAAACCCACGGGGGTGAGCACGTTGTCGAAGTACATGCGCGCCATCGTAAAGGGGTTGGCGCGGCTTCGGGGCGGGTTTCTGGTTTAGCTTTTCGCCTCCGTGCTCTCCCGCACCTCGTTTTGCAGCATCACCCGCAGCGCCTGGACCAGCTGCTCGTCCGAGGCGCTCTCAAGCGCGTTGCGCACCTCCTTGCCGGACTCGGCCGGGCGTCGCGAGTCAGTGTCCACGCCCAACGCCTCACCGATCTTCTCTTCAAGCGGGCGCTCGAGACGCTTGGTCTGGAGCCCCAACAGCTTGTCGCCGCCGAAGTACACCGCCAACGCAAACAGCGGCGCGGCGATCGCGGCGGCCAACATGCCCTCCCACACTAGGTCGAAGCGGTTGAGCACCAACATGATCACCGACGCGATGATCGCCGGGAACACCGTCATCTTCTCGCTGGTAAACAGCGCCGGGATCTGCCGCAGCACAACGTCCCGGGCGAGCGTGCCGCCGGTTGCGGTGATCACGGCCAGCAGCACGCACGGCACCCAGCTCAGCTCGGCGTTGAGCCCCTTGATCGTGCCGCCGACCGCCCACACACCGATGGTGACCACGTCCGCGTAGAACCGGAAGTTCTCCCACAGTTTGCCGCGCAGGGGCGCAAAGTACGCGATCAGCCCGCCGATCGTGGCGGTGATCAGGTAGCCGGGGTTGGTCATGGCGGCGGCGGGGCCGTCGTTAAGTATGGCGTCGCGCATGAGGCCACCGCTCAACGACGAAATCAGCGCCACGAACGCGAACCCCACAATGTCGAAGTTCATCCGCTTGGCCACGGTCCCGCCGATCGTGGCCGCCAACAACACACCGGTGTACTCGAGGACAAAGTAAAGAGTGCCCACATCATCAGAAAAGTCCATGGGCGCCAAGGCTAGCGGTCGGGGCAGGTGCGCGGCTGGGTGGTCGGTGTGGGAGTTGCTCCACATGCCATAAACCGGCTACCCACAACCGGTTACCAGCCGAATTTTCGCAGGGTAACCGGTTCTAGGTAGCCGGTTTTGTTGGAAAGCGGGTGCTTGGCCGAGCAAACCGCACAGATGGTGAAAGGCAGATGGTGAATCCGCGCCAATTTTGCGCACATTCACCATCTGCCTTTCACCATTTGCGGGAAGGGGCCGGAGGCGCGCCTCAGCCCAGGCGCTCGACGGCGTCGACGACGAGGTCCCAGAATCGGTCCACGTCCAGGCGCGTCGCCACCGAGGTGTTGCAGGACGGGTCTACGGCGGACTCAGCAGCGCCCCCGCCCGGAACGCCCGAGGCGAGCGCCGCGCCGAACGCGCGCAGGTCCGCCACGGTGCGCCCGCGCGTCAAGGCACCCGAAAGCTCCACCGAAACAGGCACGGAAACGGTCTCGACCACGGTCGGGTCGATGACGTACGCCACCGCGCACGGGTCGTGGACCGGCGGGTTGTCAAAGCCCTGGGCGTTTTTGTAGTTGGAACGGAACGCGTCCACAAGCGCGGCCAGGAAGTCGCCGCTCGGCGTGCCCAAATCCCGAAAACGGTCCTGCACTTCAGGAGTGGCAAGCGCCTGGTGCGTCAGGTCCAGCCCGACCATGACCACGGGCCAGTCCTCGCCGAACACGATCGCGGCGGCCTCCGGGTCGACGGCGATGTTGAACTCCGCGGACGGCGAGAAGTTGCCGGCCCCGTACGCGCCGCCCATCAGCACGACCTCGCGCACCCGCGAGACGATCCGCGGCTCCAGGCGCGCGGCCAGCGCGATGTTGGTCAGCGGCCCGGTGGGCACCAGGGTCACGGTCCCCGGCTCTTCGCGCATAAGCGTATCGACGATCCACTGCACCGCCCCCGTCTCCCCCACCTCAACAGCAGGTTCGGGCAGGTCGAAGCCGTGGATCTCCATGCCAGTGTTGCCGTGGATGTCTTCGGCGGTGATAACGTCGTTAAGCAAAGGGCGCGTCACCCCGCGGAAGACGGGGACATCGCGCAGACCGGCGACCATAAGCACCTGCTGCGCGTTGCGCGTGACGTGGTCGATGGTGTGGTTGCCGCCGACGGTGGTCAGGCCGAGCAGCTCGATGTCCGGGTTGCCGGCGGCGAGCAGGATCGCGACGGCGTCGTCGTGGCCGGGGTCGCAGTCCAGGATGATCTTACGCACGGGCAGCCAGGTCCTCTGCGGCGATCGTGTCCGGAACGGTCTCCGGCTTCGGGATGAGGAAGGACGCCGCGAACGCGCAGCCCAGCAGGATCGCACCGGCGATCATGCCCGCGCGGTAGCTGCCGCCGGTGGCGGTGAACACGGCGAAGATGATGGTGAACGACAGGCCGGCGCCCAGGTTGAACGCGCCGCCGTTGAGCCCCGGCAGATAGCCCTGGTTGTGCTTCGGCGCAAGCACAACGCCGAGCGAGCCGAGCATGATGTTGGCCATGCCGGCGTACGTGATGCCGGCCAGCAACGACATCGCCAGCAGCATGCCGTGGGTGGCGTTGCCCACGACGACCAGGCCAAACAGCACGGACAGCGCAGCACCCGCGATGCCGATCTGCAGGATGATCTTGTAGCCCACGCGACCCGCGAGCCAGCCGGAGATCGGGCCCATGGCCAGGCCGGCCAGGGCGTACGGGGTCAGCGTCCACCAGGACACGACGCCGGCGGACATGCCCGGGCCCGCTGCCGGGTCCTGCGCGAGGTTGGGCACCAGGCCGTTCATCACGGCGAACACGCCGGTCATGGTCAGGGTGGTGGTCAAAAGCAGCGCCCAGGTGCGGCGCTGGGACAGCAGGTCGGTGGACATCAGCGGGTGCGGGCTGGACTTCTCGGTGCGCCAGAACCACACCAGCGACGCGCCGCCGATGACCAGCAGGAGGATCACCATGAACCAGTTCGCCGCGGCCAGCTCGCCGGCCATGTTCAGGGCGGTCAGGACCAGGCCGACGCCGACGACCAGGCCGACAACGCCCTTCCAGTCCATCGGCTGGAGCTGGTCGGACTTGGTCTCTTCCACGCCGTACTGCACTGCGAACACGGCGATCAGCGCGGCGGCGCCGATGACCCAGAAGAGGGAGCGGAAACCGAAGGCGTCGGTAAGCCAGCCGCCCAAAATCGCGTCAATGCCGGCGATACCGCCGTTGACGGAGGTGAGGATGCCCACCAGGAACGCGAACTGCTTCTCCTCACGCACCGCCTGGCGCAGCATCACCGACGTCAGCGCCACGGTCGGGCCGGACACACCCTGGATCACGCGACCGATGAACAGCATGGTCACGTTGGTGGCCAGCGCAGCGACAACCGAGCCGATGACCGTGCCGATCATCATCCACACCAGCACCTTGCGACGCCCAATCAGATCACCCCAGCGCGGCATGAACAGCGCAAACACAGCCGCCGCGGTGAAGAACGCCGTCTGCGTCATGCCGATCTGCGCGGTGGTGGCGTTAAGCTCGATCTCCATCGTGTGCAGCGCCGGCGCGAGCATGGAGGCGTTGAGCTGGAACGCGAAGACGGCGACCAGCAGCGCCGTCATCAGTGGCACGACCTGGTTGGTCGGCAGCTTCTGCCCCGCTGCTGGTAGCGGGGTGTTTGTCGTAGTCATGCGTGCAGTTTAAAACACTGCGCGCCGCGCGCCTACACGAAAAAGGCGGCGGATACACCCGAAATGCGGGGGCATTTTGCCTATCGACGCCCACCTCACCGGCCCCCACTCCCCCCATCGAGGATCGCCGCCTACCCCAGTGCCTCCCACAGTGCCGTGTTGGTCTCCTGCCACAGCGGCTTGGCCCAGTCGCCAAACTCGCGGTCCGTGAGCACCACGCACGCCTGCCCACCCGCGACCCACAGGTAGGTCCCCGCCATGCCGAAGTGGCCGACGGTGTCCGCGGGCATGCCGTCGCCGGTCCAGTGCGGGGATTTCTCCCCCTTGATCTCAAAACCCAGGCCCCACTGGCAGGGTTTTTGCATGCCGTAGCCGGGGACGACGCCGCGCAGGTCGCCGAACTGGTTGGAAAAGGCCTCGCTAAGCGTCGACGGGTCCAGAAGACGTGGCGAGAGGAGCTCGGCGGAAAACGCAGCAAGGTCGCCGACGGTGGAACGCCCGCCGTGGCCGGCCGAGCCGTAGATCTCGGTGGAGTCCATACCGAGGGGCTCGAACACCCCCTCGCGTGCGTAGTCCGCAAACGCGATGCCGGTGGTTTCCTTGACGTGGTCGGCCAGGATCTCGTAGCCGGCCGAGGAGTAGATGCGCCGCTCCCCCGGCGTCTTCTGCGGCTCGCGGGAATCGAAGCCCACACCGGAGGCGTGCGCGAGGAGGTGGCGGACGGTTGCGCCGTCGGGCCCGGCGGCGTCGTCAAGCTCGAATGCCCCCTCCTCCACCGCAAGAAGCACCGCGTACGCGGATAGCAGCTTGGTCACGCTGGCGAGCTCGAAGACTTTGTCCTCGTCGCCGAGCGCGGCTTCCGTGTCGCCGACGAGGGCCGCCGCAACGTTGTCCACCGGCCAGTTGCTGAAAAACTTCTCGAGCTCCATAAGGCCCACCCTACGTGCGCAGCGCGGGGACCGGTGGCGTGCGCCCCCACCCGCAGACCCCGAGTAAGCCCTCCTGAGTATGCCCATTTTTCGGCCATACTCAGGAGGGCTTACTCGGGGTTTGTGTCACTAGAACGGCAGCGCCGGGAGTGTGAGCCCCGGGATCATGCCCGCGAACGCCGCGCCAACCCCGAGCACCGCCAACACCGCGGCAACGATGCCCACGATTGCGCCCGGCGCGACCGTCGAGCCCAAGCTCGATGGCTGCGTGGGCTCGGTGCGGTTGATGTCCTTGCCGCAGTCCTGGAAGCGCTGCGCAGTGTAGGAGGCGGCCGACTTGAAGTAGGCAACCTCGCCAGCAGTGAACGGGGTGTCAAAGGTGGACGGCGCGCCGGTCTTGGAACTGCCCAGGTCGTCGGCGATCACGGAGCTGGTGGTGTGCTCTTCAACGGGCCAGAGAGAGTCTTTGTCGATATCTTTCAGCGCACCCCAGCCGTTTTCGCCCAGTCCGGCGCGCAGCTCGTCCTGCTTCTTCGTCCACAACGCGAGCGCGTCGGCGCGGGAACCGGAGTGGTAGAGGATGTCGTCGGCGTTGAGGCCGGCGGCCAGGGCGGGCACCTGGTCGGCGTTGTACTCGACGGCGCAGACGCGGGAGAAGCCCGGGTCCACCGGGGCATCAGCGGCATCAGCAGCGGAAGCGGCGGAAGCGGCAGGGGCAACGACGGCAACGGCGCAGACAACGGCGCCCACAGCAAGATTTTTACGCATGCAAAAAGACTACCGCGCGCGGCGCTATCGCACCTGGATTCGCCGGTTCGGGCACAGACCCCTAGTAAGCGAGCCCTAGTAAGCCCCATTTTCGGCCATACTCGGGTGGGCTTACTAGGGGTTTGCGGGATCTGGCGAGCGGAGGGCAAAAGAAGCGCGCCCGAAAAGCGCACCCCCTACCCCCTACCGCGTCTGCGAAACGCGCACCTCGTAGTCCTCCATGTCCGTCCCGGCCACCAGCGCCGTCACGTGCGCACGCGCGAGCTCCTCGGCGTGCTGCCCGGCGCGGTCGAGAAGCCCGGACGCGATGGCCTTCTCCCGCGCGTCGGCCTCCCGGTCGGCGATGAACCCGGTGACGTCCTCGACGCGGAGTTGGTTGATGGGGTTCATGGTTTGGTCGTACACCTTGACGCTGTCGGCGTCGATGTGGGATTCGAGCACCTCCACGTTCGGCAGTGAAATTTCGATGGCATCGTCGGCCAGGTGGACGTCGATAAGCGAGGCGTCTTTGATGCCGGCGGTGACGCGCCCGTCGTAGGTGACCAGGAAGTTCCGCCCGGTAAACGGCACGCGCACGCCGAGCACCTCGAGGCCTTCCTGGTCGAATTTGCCCACGTCGGAGAAGACGTATTCCTCCACAGAAAGCTCAGCAATATCGCCTAACGACGCCCCAATGGTCGTCGACGTCACCTCCCCCTCCCTCCAATTGAGCAGCGCCGGGCGGGTCAGCGCCAAGACGAGCGCCACGATGGCGACCACTGCTATGACCGAGGCCAGCGCACCGAAGCAGCCGGTTGGTCGGGTGTCGCGCGGGGAAATCTGCAATTTCGTGCTCACTTCGTTTACCTTACTTCGCCGAGAAAATGTAAGGTGGCTCTCACCTTTTCACGACGAATTATCGCCGACCAGGAAGACCCACCATGACTGGATCAACCAAAGTAGAAAAAGGCCTGGAAGATCGCCCGGCCCCGGAGCACAACGCGGACCGCAAGGACAACAACCAGCAACAGGAGGGCATGTCCGGCTTCCTGGGCTGGATTGAAAAAGTCGGCAACAAGCTGCCGGACCCATTCTGGCTGTTTGTGATCCTCGCCGGCGTAGTGGCGGTGTCGTCCTGGCTGGCCAGCAAGGCGGGCTTGTCCGCCACCGACCCGGCCTCCGGCGAGGAAATCCACGTCGAATCGCTGCTCACCGGCGAGAACATCTCGCGGATGGTCACCGACGCGGTGGAGAACTTCATCGCCTTCCCGCCGCTCGGCGTGATTCTGGCGGTGATGCTGGGCGTGGCCGTGGCGGAGCAGACGGGCTTGCTCGCGGCGATGGTCCGCTCGATGGTGGACAAGGTCAGCCCGAAGATGCTCACCTTCATGGTCGCGCTGGCTGGCGTGACCGGCTCGGTGGCCTCGGACGCCATCTACGTGATCATCATCCCGCTGGGTGCGATGGCCTTCCACGCGGTGGGCCGCTCGCCGGTGGTGGGCGCGATGGTGGCGTTCGCGGCGTCGTCGGCAGGCTTTAACTCCTCGCTCATCCTCAACATCACCGACCTGCTGCTCGCCGGCATCTCCACCTCCGCCGCGCAGCTTGTGGACCAAGCCTACGAAGTCTCCCCGCTCGCCAACATCTTCTTTGTCATCCCGTCCGCGGTGGTGCTGTCGCTGATCATCACGGCGGTGACCGAGCTGTTTGTGGACAAGAAAGCCGAGAACCTTGTCGACCACGACCACATCGACGAGGACGAACTGCAACTCGACGAGTCCAACCAGCCCAACGACTCCCACCTCACCGACGATGACGACCTGTCGCTGACCCCACTCGAGCGCAAGGGCCTGGCCTGGGCCGGCATCACCCTCCTCGTTGCCCTGGTGGCCTACTTCGCCCTGCTGTTCATCCCGGGCTCGCCGTTCGCGCGGCCCGAGGAGGGCTTCATGGAGTCGCCGCTGATCCGCGCCATCGCCGTGCCGATCACCCTGATCTTCTTCGCCACCGGCCTGGTCTACGGCCTGGTCGTGGGCACGATCGACAACGCCGCAGACATCCCGAAATTCATGGCCAAGGGCCTGGAGTCGCTCCTGCCGATCCTCGTGCTGTTCTTCGCCGTCTCCCAGTTCCTGGCGTGGTTCCAGTGGTCCAACCTCGGCCCCTGGACCGCCATCAAGGGCGCGGAGCTGCTGCAGTCCTGGGACCTGCCGAACGTGATCCTCTTCGCCGCGTTCGTGCTGATGGTGACGCTGATCAACCTGTTCATCACCTCCGGCTCCGCGCAGTGGGCACTAATGGCGCCGGTGGTGGTGCCGATGATGATGTACGTCGACGTCTCCCCCGAGGTCACCCAGATGCTCTACCGCATCGGCGACTCGCCGTCGAACATCATCACCCCGATGTCGCCCTACTTCGCCCTCGCGCTGACCTTCCTGCAGAAGTACTACAAGAAGGCCGGCGTGGGCACCCTAATGTCGCTGGCGCTGCCGTACGCAGTGTCCATGCTGGTGGGCTGGTTCATCTTCTTCATGATCTGGTACGCCCTGGGCATCCCCCTCGGCCCCGGCTCGCCAATGGGGTACCAGGTGTAGCTCGTTGGCGGTGAAGGCCCGGTTGCGTTTGCGCAGCCGGGCCTTTTGCTTATCGACGAACCTTCGGTCAGAACGCTTGTTCTAATCGCAGACGGGAATGTCCACACCGTGCGCTACTTTCAGGCCCAAACCCGACGAGGCCGGAAGGAGCCACCATGACGACGCCGTCCCCCTTCGAAAACACAACGATCATCCCACCCAACGAAGCCAAAGGTTACCTCGCAAAACGCGACATCGACGCAGAATATCTAGCCATTGCCCTCACCGAAGGTCTAGCGCAGCGACGAAACTGCGAGGTCTACCATCCCGTGACTGCTCCCGGGTTCTACCAGTGGTCCGAGACCAACTTCGCTATCCGAAAGTTCCACTGCAAGAGCAACAACTGGAAGATGGCAAATCCGGACAACCGACCGCTCCTTGTCCACGTTGATAACCAAACGAGTTTCGTCGCAGCCGCCGGCAATTCAGCTACTGGACTCCGAAAAGCTGCACCGGGTTTGGCGCGGAGAAAAGGGGTTTCCACCATCCAATCCGTCAACGCCTCTAACCAGCTGCAGATTGGGCTTGGTGTTTTTACACCTGCAGCTCATTCGCCTGACGCCCGCCACACTCCCCCGCCAGGTGAATGGCTGCTTCTGTACTTTTATGATGAGGAGCACGAGGAGCTCCGTAGCGAGTTCTCGCGCCCAGCCTCCATCTCCGAGGACGGAGAAGTCGAGGCGTGGGACGTTAGAGTTCTGCTCAAACCGATTCATCCGGAATTCGCTATGGCCCAGCCAGACCTTTTCGGGACCAAGGACGATGACATTGACTTCACAATCTCACGAGCGAGCGGAAACTAGCTTCGCCCGCATCTCGCCGTCCCGTATTACTGTCGCGCGGCTTCGCCGCGGCCTCACCAAAGCGGAGCTCGCCGCAAATCTCGACATCGCTCCAGCAACGTTGTCTCGTTGGGAGGACGAGGGACCGCCACCTTCCCGCACCGAGTCGCTCATCGAGCAGCTCGAGGCTGCACTTGGGTTTACCGCGGGTTACTTCATCTCCGAAGAGCTCGAAGTCCCCTCGATGGATTCCACCCTCTTTCGGGCTGGCAGCCGCGCGACTCAACGCCAGAAGAGCGTTGCGGTCGCATCCGGGGCAAACGCCAGCACACTTTTGGCCTGGCTTCGACGCAATTTCAACTTCCCGGAGCCTGACCTCCCTGATTTTTCTGGGTTTACGCCTTCGGAGGCAGCCCGCCATGCGCGCACGATCTGGCAGCTCGGCGACAGGCCAGTTCCAAACTCGGTCCAGCTCGCCGAATCCCTCGGCATCGCCGTCATGGGCCTGCCGCCCGCAGCCTCTGCGGTGGACGCGTTTTCCATGTGGGACGGCCAGCAGCCGCTCATTTTCTTGGCCCGTCGCCGCACCCCCGAAGGCACTCGTTTCGACCTCGCGCACGAGTTGGGGCACCTGCTACTTCACAGTTCCGACGATCCACACAACGGAGCACGCGAGGAAAGCGAGGCCAACCAGTTCGCCGCCGACTTCCTTATCCCGCCCGGCATAGTTCGCGCACACCTTCGCCTGCACGCGAGCCTCGAAGACATCCTCCGGCTCAAGACCGCGTTGAAGGTGTCAGCCACGGCCATGCTTCGCGCCGCTTACCACCACGGCAAACTCAGCGAGCGGGAATACCACTCCCACCTGACCGCCCTCTCCGCGCGCGGTTTCCGCACCGACGAGCCCGGCAGCGCACAGCAATACGAACGCTCACGCATCTTCGACTACGTGCTTTCCCCCGATGGTGGCGCCAGCATCTCAAACATCGCCGATGAAACAAAGCTCCCGCCACGAGACCTGCACGCGCTCATGCTCAGCGCCCAACCTCACACGGTCTCGAGCGCTGCCCGGACAACAAGCGCCCCAGCCCGCCCGGCGCTCCGCGTGGTGCGCTGAAATCCTGGCTCATTTCTGACTTCTACCAAGTGGGCGACCCCTCACGCCTTCGTAGAAGCATGCTCTCGCCTATCGACGACCATCCGGCAGCATCGGTACGACAGAATTCACCCCATCGAAACACAACCATTTCTGTGCAGGACTGACATCCCACCGAAAACGATTGCACAGGCGCCTCAAAGGGGTTTAAATGGCAATGTCCAGTTTCCCGTCCCCGAAGGATTTTCATGTACGACTTCAGAGACATCAACAAGCTTCTCAACAACGTTGAGAAGCTAATCCCGCAAATCGTTGGCGCAATCGTCGCGCTGACTGCGCTGATCGGCACTATCGCCGGCCTGGCTCAGAATGGCAGCAGCGTCAATCCGAATAACGGTGGCAACTCCGTTGTTGGCAATGCACCGTCCGATAACGCCGGCTCAAACCCGAACCTGAACCCGACCCCGAAGCTGGCCAAGGAAAAGCTCTTGATTCCGGACGGCCGCAAGGGGATTGAGTACCGAAATTTTGACCAGGGAGTTGAGGTCAAGTTTGGCGACAAGGTATTTACCGACTCTGCTCGGGCCAACCATACCTACGCCGACACCAACATCACCCGCTTCCTCGACAAGGAGTTCCGACGCGCTACGTTCACTGCGGTTTGGGACGAAAACGTCCTTAACGAGAAGAAAGAAGCGACTGTACGTATTTACGTGAACGGCAACCTCACGCAGTCGAAGATTGTCCAAAAAGGCACCACTGTTAATTTCGACGTTCCCGTCGCGAACATCGATACGCTAAAAATCGAAGTTGACGATTATAGTGGCGGCCTCTCGATTGTGAACGGCGTTCTTTACCGCTAGGCAAGCCCGCCGAAGAATAATGCCCCACCTCAACCCGAGGTGGGGCACTTTCGTATCTGCAGAAGTACTACTTCCTAATCTCTGCCGGTGTGTGAATCGAAGCCTGGCGCGTGAACCTCTCCGGAGCACCCTGCTCGCGCAGAGTCAGACCGTTGTAGCACCCGCGCTGCTTCGTGTCGGCGGTCGGGATCGCGGCCCAATTGCCGTCGCATTTGACCTGAATTAGACGGTGAGATTCCGCCACATTAACCACATGCGCCAGCCTGAGCGGCCTCCGCCTACCCTGAATTCAGGTTTTCGCTAAAACCCTGAATTGGGCAACACGCGTTGCGCAGCCACAGGAATGCGACCAGCGAGTTAACGAAGAGCGAAGACAGCCTCCCCCGCCGACGAATTCAGGCTTTCGCCTATACGCCAAAATCGCGCAACACTGACCCACTGCGATCCCAAAGAAAAGCCGGCAGCGACACAACCCGCTCCCGGCTCAACTCCCCCTCAGCGCCCTAAGCGCCCCGAAGAACTACTTCCCAATCTCCGCCGGCGTGCAAATCGGCGCCTGGCGGATGAACTCCTCCGGCGCGCCCTGCTCGCGCAGAGTCAGACCGTTGTAGCACCCGCGCTGCATCCCGGTCTGCTTCGTGCCGGCAGTCGGGATCACGGCCCACTTGCCATTCGAGTTCTTGAAGTACAGAATCCAGTCCGTCTGGTTCGCACCCGCGATGGCCCACTTACCGTCGCAGAAAATCACGTCAGTGCCGGTGAAGTGCGGCCACTCCGGCACCACCGCGTCAAACGCCTGCGGCGCGCAAGAGCCACCAGCAGCCGCGCCATTGTCCTTCTTGGTCAGCCCCGGGATCGCGAGCGCCGGCACCAGCGAGGACAGTCCCGCGGCCGCCGCCGGGTCCAGCCCCTCGGGCAGCTCCAGCCCCTCGGGCAGCTCCAGCCAGCCCTGCTGCACCGCGAAGTACCCGCCGGCGCCCACCGCGGCCAGCACGCCGAGCGTGATGCCGATAATTGCGCCCGTGCTTAACGACGAACCTTCGGCCTCCCCCGAATCCGCAGAGGAACCCGTTTCGGTAGTGTTCGCGCCCTCTTCAGCAAAGGTCGCAGGCGCAATGACGGCGGAGGTGGTGACGGCGGCGGCGACGCCGAGTGCAAGCATCGGTTTCTTCATGCCCGCCACTTTATCGCGTTATACCCGTCACTTCGAGGGGAACAACGCAATTCCCCACACCCCGAGCGCGACAGCAGCGGCAACCAAAACCCACCACAGCACCCCGCGCGGCCGCGAGAACCACTTGTCAGCAGCCAGCCAAACGACGCTCGGAACGACCAGCGCCAGCCCCAAAAACGTCAGCGCCCGCCAATCCGCCAGCCGGTTCGCCGACAACAGGCACACCACGCCAAAGCCCGCGAGCCCCCACGCGACAGCGTTTGTTCGGAATCCACCTATCGGAATCAACATGCCCGAAACCCTACCTCAAAACCCGACCACATAACCACGGCCGAAAACACCGCCCAACCTGCCGATTTGGGCATCACAACCAACCCACGCTATTGTTACATCTCGTTGCACAGCGAGAGCAACGGCAACATATTCCTCCATAGCTCAGTTGGCAGAGCATTCGACTGTTAATCGAAGGGTCACTGGTTCGAGCCCAGTTGGAGGAGCAAAACGAAGGAGCCCGCAAGGGCTCCGTTTCGCATTTCCACCCCCTTGTTTCCACTCCCCGAATAGGGGCAAACCCAATTCAGCCCCATTGCACTTACAAGTGAAATCCAATACGCTTCAACCTCCACGGCAAAAGGAGGCTCAAATGACTGCCACCCTATCTTCCTCAAGCGCCATTGTTCTGAGCACTGAAGATACGGCTGCATTCGAAGCCCTGCAGATGCCCGAGGACGCTGACATCGCAGTTCTTGACAAGGATGGCAACCAGGTCGACCTCCCCGAGCGTGTGCAAGCAACCGTACTTGCAGCGATTAAAGCTCTCACGGAGTCTGGCGAAGTCGCGATCACCCGAATGCCGGAACAGCTGACAAGCACTTCTGCCGCGGACGTGCTGGGAATCTCGCGACCGACCTTGATGAAGTGGGCAAGGGCCGGCAGGATCGACAGCTTTAAAGTCGGAACGCATACCCGTTTTCACCGAGACGACGTACTTTCCCTCAAAAGCCAACTAGCAAGAGAGCAGGATGAGGCTCTCGAAAGCCTCCGGTCATTTGAGCTTGAATCTTTCGGTCCACTAGCCGACTAACCACCATGTTGCTGTTCCATACATAAGGTCGTAGTCGTGACACAACGGGTGCTCGTCGATGCCAATGTTTTGGCCAGTCGGATTCTGACAGACTGGCTCTTTCATTTACGCAAATGCAACCGTGGCATGTTTTCAATCCTGTGGACCCGCGACATCCAAGCTGAAGCGATACGCGCCATGCGTAAGAGGCATCCCGAGTGGTCCGGGTCTGCGATCGAGCGTCGATTCAAAATGATGGAGGCTCTTATCGACGACACGGTTGTCGCACCAGATGGCGACTACGGCTTCAGTGGAGCTGATTCGGGGGATTTCCACGTTCATGCGGCTGCAGTGGCGGGAAACGTGCATTACATCCTCACCAACAACCGGCCGGATGATTTCACCTCGCGCCCCGACGAGGAACAATACGAAATCGTCAATAGCGACGATTTCTTCAACCTCGTCGCCGACTCCAACCAACCAGGATTCATCGACGCGGTCGCGAGCCAATTTGAGTATTACTCGCGGCCGGGCGTCGTGAAAGACCCGCTCCATGTTGCACTGCAGCGTGCAGGGTGCCCCAGTTTCGCAGACCGGGTGAAGCTGGCGTTGGGGCAGATTGCCCTTCAGCAGTAGCTGCCCACCCGCCGCGCCGCATCCAGCCCCGCGTGTCCACCGTGCGCGCCCCACGGCAAACACGGTCGCATCAGAGCGCAATTATCCAGTGGCGCCGCAGTCTTGAAGACACTGTAAATCAGGAATAGCAACAGCCCTCTCGACGTTCCACCCGATGTTCCGGCAAAGACCGTACATACAAAGAACACCGACGAAGGAGCACAGCGTGACTGCAGCGAAGCAATGGGTCCTGGCCTCCCGCCCGGAGGGCGCACCGACAAGCGAGAACTTCCGGCTCGAGGAGGTGGAGCTGCCGGAGCTTTCCGACGGCCAGATCCTCGTCGAGAACACCTTCTCCAGCGTCGACCCCTACATGCGCGGGCGGATGAACGACGTGGAGTCCTACATCGAGCCGTTCCAGATCGATGAACCGCTCAACGGCACCGCGATCGGCACAGTCACGGAGTCCCGCTCCAGCAAGTTCAAAGCGGGCGACACGGTCCGGCACTTCGCCGGGTGGCGCACACACGCCGTCCTGAACGAGGACGAGGTCGAGCAGATCGATACCACCATCGCCCCCGCAGAGGCGTACCTGGGCATCCTCGGCCTGACGGGGCTTACCGCCTACGTCGGGTTGACCGCTGTTGGCGAGATGAAAGAGGGCGACGTCGTGTTTATCTCGGGCGCGGCAGGTGCTGTGGGCTCGGCCGCAGGACAGATTGCGAAGCACCTCGGCGCGGCGAAGGTGATCGGGTCCGCAGGCTCCGCGGAGAAAATCGAATACCTCAAAAGCATCGGCTTCGACGAGGCGTTCAACTACAAGGACGGCGACGTGAGCGGCCAGCTCGCCAAGGCGGCGCCGGCGGGCATCGACGTTTACTTCGACAACGTCGGCGGGGACCACCTCGAGGCTGCGATCCAGAACGCGAACACGTTCGGCCGCATCGCCATGTGCGGGGCCATTGCACAATACAACGACACGGAACCGGCGCCGGGGCCGCGAAATCTGGGCCTTTCCATCGGCAAGTGCCTCACGCTGCGCGGGTTCGTAGTGGGCCAGTACTCCCACCTTGCCAAGGAGTTCCAGGAGAAGATCGCCCCGCTGGTTGTCGATGGCTCGATCACGTTCGAGACCACGGTGCGCGAGGGCATCGACAACATGCCGGCCGCATTCCTCGAGCTGTTCGAGGGCGGCAACACCGGCAAGATGATCGTCAAGTTTTAGGAGGACACAATGACCAAGGTTCTTATGGTCGTTACGGCAGCTAAACACTGGACGCTTAACGACGGCACACCCGCCCCCACCGGCTTCTGGGCCGAAGAACTGGTCACGCCCTAGAGCACGCCGGTGGGCTCGCCGACAAGGCGCCGTGGCTGCTCGAGGACCGGCTCGTCGCCCTCGGCGCGTGAGTACGAGAAGGCGCCGGAGCCGTGGGCGTCCTACGTCACTGTCGACGGCAACCTGTACACCGGGCAGAACCCGACTTCGTCGCGTGAGCTCGCGCAGCGCCTGGTCAAGGATCTCGGCTAAGCCTCACTAAGACCCCGTTTGGACCTGGCCGGCGACAACCCTCGCCACCGCCAGGTCCTCCCATGGCATCCCGACGGTCTTAAACACCACCCGCCGCGCCGGATCCAGCGCCACCTCCCCGCGCACAACCTCAGCCATCGTCACCACATCATCCCACGCAAGCGCCCCCTTCTCCACCGCGATCGCCACATCACCGGCCTCCCGCCGCGCAGCCCCCACATCCTCCACAATCACCTGCGCGCCCCGCAGCACATCCTCATGCAACTCCCGCGTGTCCACCGTGTGCGCCCCCACAGCAAGCACGGTCGCATCAGGTCGCAATTGCCTATCGACGACCACAGGTTCCCCCGCAGAAGTCGCCACCACAACCAACCCGGCCCGCCCCAACACCTCATCGGCCTCGGCACTGCCCGACTCCACCCACGGGTGCGGCAGATCCGCCGGCTTGCTTCTCGACACAAACGTCACCGACACCTCCCGCACCCCCTCCAGCACGTCCACCACCGTGCGCGCATGCGCCCGCCCCTGCACACCCGCACCAACGATGACGCACTCCAACGGCTCACTCGACGCCCGCAACCGGTCCAGCGCCCCCGCCACCGCAACCGCCGGCGTACGAATCTCCGTAAGCGCCGCAGCATCCATCACGACCTCCGGCGTGAGCGTCTCACCTCCCATGAGCAGGTAGGAGCCCTGCACCAGCGGCACATCGACAACTGACCCCGCCGGCTGAATCCCCAGCACCTTCACCCCGACCGCACCATCGAGCGCCGACGGCAGCAGATGCATCTCCCCGTGCGGCAGCGCCACCTTCTGCCGGTGCGGGTCCGTGGCGGGATCGAACCTGCCCGTCAGCACCTCCCGCAACGCATCGACGGCATCGCGTGGTGTGACCGCAGACAGAACCTCGTCATAACCCAAATTGCGCATGCGGCCGAGCATATAAAAAGTGGACGCGGCGCAACGCAGCCGCATCCACTCGTATGGGAGCCAGGTTTACGGGAGCATGTCGAGGAACTGCTCGAAGTACTCCTGCAAGTTAATGCTCATGCAATCGAGCAACGCGGCAATCAGACCGACCGCACCCAGCGCACCGAGCAGGGACAGCAGGATGCCCCGCTACGTAACTCCTACGATATTCTTTCAAACATCAACCCTAGGGGCACTCGTTGATACAAGGAGTTCGCACAGAAAACTAACCGGCACTTCCCCCACCCGTTGGAGTCAGCCTTAAACGACTAATAGCAACACAAATGAGTGCGATAAAGTAGCTAGCATGACAGGAAGCTTCCTCGGCCATACTAGATTCAGTCTCTACGAACCATCTTCACCGTCGTGGAGATTGTCACGAAATGCGGGAAGAGAAAATCCCGAGGAATATTTTTCCCGGCTATACGCGGCTAGCAGGATGGATGACCGAGTAACCATATTTTTCGATCACACACTTCCGCTACTCGAAGAGTCACGCCGAGATTTCGACCTGCATCACGTTGTTAGTTATTCCGCCGAACTTCCAGACAGATATAAGCACCACCTTACAACGGCGGCGACCACCTACGACTGGCTGCATCTTGACCGCAGAGACGCGCATAATCGAAAGGGGAAGGAGCTCAACGCTTGGGCTCGTGACAAGTTCGCCAAGGGGACAGTTTATGCTGAGTACCGTCTAGATGATGATGACCTCCTAGCTTCGACATACTTTCAGTCACTCTCCTCCTATCTTGATCATCGATTCGTTGGATTCTACGTTTCCCACGGATATGGGGTACAAGCATATTTCGACAATGGGGTCTTCAAAGATCCGCGGATCGAACATCGCCCAAAAATAGCTATCGGCCTAGCTAGGATCTGCCAGCTTACTGAGGCGGGAGAAGTCATCGGCCCCCGAAGGGTAGCTCACACCCAGATCGATAGACACTCTCCGGTTATCGTAGACAGCAAGAGCATCCAGTTCCTGCACTCTATACACCTCAGCCAGGATTCTGGAGTGGCAAAACCTGACGACGACCTCGGCAAGCGCTTTCGAAATTATTTAAATCAGCCCTCAGTCAATCAATTGGCGGACCTCCACAAACTATTCTCGGGCGTTCGTTTCAAGGATTCCATTGACGACAAAACTAGGATTCGAGCCCTAATTGACACACACGCGAATATCCCATCGATCGCCGCGGCCATAAAGTCCCTGCGAAATCGATTCAAAAGCCTTCCACGTTATCTGAGATGATTGGTCGACAGAGTGAAAGCAATAAACACCCACGAAGACGTGGCAACGTCAGCACACGAAAGGCAACGGAGCGATTAAGGTTAAACACAAAATAATTGCCAAGTAGCACCCACTCAACTCCGATCCTCCTTGGCGGGCATAATCAGTGCGTGATAGCACCGTCTAGCGCCGAGAAGCACGAAGCCCAATCAGCATGATGCCCAATGCGAAAACCTAATTCGTCCCTATTTCTCACGCAGAATAGGGCCGCCGATGTCAACTTCGATTACTACGGATCAAGGAAGTCCATGGAAAACTTCACCCCCGCGCCCCCTATCCCGACCCCAGACACGCTTCCACAGTTAAGGGCTCTTGGCCACAAAGTCGGTTACTTTCAGCGATGCCTAACAGATCACGATATTGAAATTGTCACTCGCATAAAGGACACCAACAAGACGAACCCGTTATGGGGCGCGCGACTCAACAGTGAGATCGTTACATTTCGTTCTGTCATGTCCTCAGATGCCGGATATGGGACTTTTCGCGCAGTAGGAGACAAAGCTTGGACAAAAACGAGGCTTCGAGACGCTGGCATTAACACCCCAATGGGCACGCTGGTCAATAAAGAACGACTCCATGAGAGCTTTGAAGCCGCCGCACAAGTTGGGCTTCCGTGCGTCGTAAAACCTAAAGCCGGGTCACACGGCAAGGGAGTTACCCTAAACGTGAACACCTTCCACGATTTTAAGCGCGCAGTCGATCAATTGGATCGCGAAGTAATTGTAGAGAAGGAAATCACTGGGCAAGACTATCGTGTTGTCACCATTGGAGGGAAAGTGGTCGCCGGCACCCTCAGAAAACCAGCGAACGTCGTCGGCGACGGAAAACGCACGGTCACCCAGCTCGTCGAGGAGAAAAACCAACAACGTGCGGCAAACCCCTCACTGTGCAGAAATTTAATAAACATTGACGACGAATCGACTGCCTTGCTTCGGGAACAAGGTTTACTAGCGTCAGACACACCCGAACGTGGCCAGGCTATCAGGCTGAAGCGGGTTGCCAACATAGGATCCGGCGGGGACAGTATAGACGTTACGGACCTAATCCACCCCGGATTTGCAGACATTTGCGCGAGGATACCAGCGCTTTTCAACTCTCCGGAAATTCTTGGCATCGACATTCTTGCCTCCGATATCTCTCTACCACCCGATAATCAGGATTGGGTTGTGCTCGAGTTGAATGCAAATCCGGATATCGATATCCACAGGTGGCCTCACAAAGGGACCAGACGCGACATAGGATCACTGCTGGTTAGGCACTATTTTCCGCATGCCGAGAAGGCGACGCCCAAGTCGGTTGAATTGACCTTCAAACGGTCTAAGAACGATGAGAAGTTCAGAAGTTCACTGCGGTCGCGCGCTATTGAATTCGGTGTTTGGGGCACCGGTTTCGTTACTAACGAGGAATATTTCCTGCGTCTCGAAGGTACTACAGCTGCACTAGACCGGTTAACCAATTGGATTCTAGCCAATGGCTCGACCGCACGCTTGACAGCCACCGCCCCATCGCCGGAATCTGATCCGGTAAAGCATCTGACAATCCGGCCACTCGAAATGTAGCCCGGGGAACAAACAGAAATACCAGCCCGCTAGCCTGTTCAATACCCCGGCATCAATTCCGTTCGTTCTTGGGTCCCAACGTCCCATAGCGGCTTAATGACTACCAGCGAGTTTCCCTCCCTCAGAGTTGTTTCACAATCCTTTCAAATTCGCAGGATTTATTGGAAGTTCCAGTAGGCGCGGGTCGACCAGAGTTATAAGCCTCAGGAAGACGGATAAATCATACTGGTCTAACTTTGACACCGAAATTAACGGTTCGATAATGCTACGAGAATTAAATGGATTCAGCGGTTCACCGTAGAAATCTTTTTCGACCGTGTTAGGGCCATGCCAAGTCCCCATTCTGATATTCCAATAATATTCATCAAATGGGTCGAGAAGCTCGGTGTTGCCTCCGGTTTCGTCGATCATTCGCTGGAAATACGCGGTGACTTCTCCCATATACCGCTGATGACCGTAATTGCGGACCTGATCCTTCGCTCTCTTAGACAGCTTCCGAAAATAGACAAAAGCCATCTGCTCAGCAGTCCGCGGTTCTTCCGCGCCAGCATTCCAATCTAACTTGCGGAAATTGCTTTGCCCGATCTCTAGGATGTTCGCAGTAAAGACTGCTGCTTCAGGGTTTCCGATAGCCGCGCGCAGGGGACCTACCGCGGACCAGTGGTGATCCCAGTAATGGCTATTCGACAGTGCCTCCCTGAGATCTTTGTTTGGTTTCGCAGTAGGAAGCTCCCTATGCGTAAAATCGAACTGTCTAGCTAGCATTTTAGCAATTTCGCGGTCGACGAGTGTTCCCGCATTCTGCCCGTAAGTGAAAGCCGTGAAATCGACCCCTGCATTCAACGCAACGGCGAGTAGCACGCGCGAATCCAAACCCGCTGTCACCGCCATCCAACTAATCCGATCTCGAGCTAAGACGGAAATAGATCGCGTCGAGAGGGTCAGTACTTGATGGGCGGCCTTCTCAACAGATCGAGGTTCAATCGCTTGCCGCGGCCAAAAACGCTCGAGTGCTCCTGTCTCGAAGTCAAGTACGAAATTTGGTAAGAGAATCCTAATACCCTTGTACGGGGTAAAGTTTGCCGGAAATGAGCTCGCGAACGGCAGTGTGTCGGCCTTGCCCTCCGAATCCGCGAGCAATTTCGCATGCGAGGCGATCGCCCCTCCGCCTTCAGAGAAGAAAACCGGACGCATAGCCGTCGCATCGGTGACTACTCGCAGCACGCCCCCCTCCCGATAAATGACCACGAACCTGCCGACCAGGGCGTCCAATGCATTAAAAAAACCCTTGGACGAACTTGCAGACAGCTCCCTTAGGAGGCGAGGAGCTACGTCACTTGGGTCGCCGTTGAGCGACCTGCAAGTGCCGATCACAATCACAGCGTTTTTGGAATGAGCGTCATGTGCAGATCTAATCTCATTAAGTGGATCAACAAAGAGACCAGGAAGTAAGGTCGACTCGACAAACCCAGCAGGGCGGGATGAGGGATTCCCTCCAAGAACAAAGCCCCTCGGATAATTTTCTTCTGCCATAGTTAAAAACCTTCCTTGAAAACCGGTCAATCTGAAAACGATACACGCGAGACAGGGAAGCGCCGCTGTACCGAAATGTTGCTAAATGGAAGCACGCACCGCTAAGTCGTCCGAAAGAAGGAGGGTTAATGGGAAGGGTTAGACCGCTTCTACACGAACACTGCTTTTATCGGCGGACTAGGATGAAGGATCATGTTTACTAGCGGTATACAAAAATCGCCTACCCGCAGTTATAACGGCGCCAGCTAGCTACGTTAGCGTTGCATCAAACCGATCAAGCGTCCTATTAATTCGAATACGCGTTTCTTTCCTGCTCAGAGCCCGGTGTCCACCCTCGGGATCCCAGTACCCCTCGAAAGTTACGGAATTCTTGCCCGGAACAAGTCCATTCATGGCACGTATAAAAGGGATGAATTGAAGATCAAAGTCTCTGCTTGAATTCACATTCGTAACAATTTCAAGGGGGGGGAACATACCCCTGTTTGCGGAACATCTCCACACATTTAAGACGCCAAGGAGTATCTACCAGGGTCTGGGTACCTTTAGGGTCATCCTGAAAAATATTCTGGTATAGCCTTGCCTGGTGACCCGGCCAATATTTGGTAATATCTGTTTGGGGATTGTTGGCGAGGCAACGACTGCCCCTATCTAGGGCCGCAGTCATAATGGCTTGATGACCGCCGGCGGAACTTCCGTAGTGGAGTGTGCGGTCCGCAGTTGGAAGTAACAGAGCCTTCCTCAACTCGTTTAGTATATCGACATACACTTCGATCCCCCAGCGCTCCTTAGACAGTTGTCCCCAGCCAATCGACATATCGGGAAACTCGAGGATCGTGGGATCCGCGAAATGCACACGGGTCGCGTTAAAATCATCAACCCAGGATGACCGCTGGAAAACTAAGCCCGATTTCGATCGCTCGCGGTCAACCGCCCCATTATACATAACGAGCAGGCGGGAATTGTATCTCTTGCTGACGCGGATGAGCACCGGAAACCAAACCCCCTCCGACTCGATTAATAGTTTTCGGTCAGCCCCAAACCCTATTTCCGCGCCAAGGGGAGTGCTAGCTATATCGGCTAGATTGATATGTAAAAAGTCATCAAATACCATCGAATTCCTTATCCATTTTGTGCTTTACGTCATCAAAGTGTCGGTTAGACACAATATACGTTCGCGGATTGGCTTAAGAGACAGAATAAGCCGTTTCTGACTCGCTCAGAAGCATCTGAATTTTGCTTACGTGCGCTTCGTGGGTGAAGTTCTTCGCCAAGACATCTCTCGACTTGTCTACTTGCGCGAAGTATTTATCAGCATTTTGCCTATAATAGTTAATAACTTCCTTGACCTCGGTGGGTGCGCAGTAGACAGCTGCTTCGCCAAAAACTTCTTCGTAATGAGGCGGCAAGATCACTACCAAGTCAGATGCGATCGCCTCAAGAATGGACCTACCAAAAGCCTCGATCGCACTCGAGTGTTGGTAGAAAACATAAAAGTCTAACGAATGCAGGAAAGACCTAACATCTTCTTCATCGCGTTGCAGCAGTTCCCAGTTATCAGGAGTTTTCTTTCTGCCTAGGATTTTGAAAACCGTATTCCATCCGCCCATCGCGCGTACTTTAACTGTGCCATCGGCTGGATACGCCGCCAGTATGTCCTCACGAGACTCTGGCCACTTCATACGATCATCACGGGAATGGCGGCCGATGACAGGAACCTTTTGACCATTGAAATTGATGGAGGACTTTGCCCATTCCTCCGGATCAACGATTCCGGGGAGATCGAAATTACATAGTTCTGAATCGTTTAGGTACGGTTCAATCGCTTTGCGGACTTGGGGGCCTTGAGGTGCCCACAAGACTTCAGAGCGAAACATAAACCGAGCGTTTTTTAGACAATCCGGCACCAGGTATCTAATGTCGGACCCGTCCTTCTCCGACGGTGCCTGATTTGCTAGAACTACCATCCTTTCAACCTCCAATTTCGATGCTTCGTTCGGAGGGAACTGTAGGATCGGCGGATAGCGCAGTACAAGTAGTTTCACTGAAGCCACCTCGTCATAGAAGACCTGCTCGACTACGCCCTCGTTCAAAAGCGTTTGAATCGGCTCATTCAAATCCGCTGATCGAGTGCTCATAAAGCGAGCAGCTTCCAGATGCAGGATGCCCACGCTGTACCCTGCCCCGGTAAGAGCTTTTAGCTCCTCTAGCATAGATTTTTGAGGGCCACCGTACTTTTTCCAATCGCCAGCCAGTACAACGTCATAGGTAGTTTCAGTATCACCGACCGCACCACGAATGCGACGTGGGGCAAACACCGGGACAGACTGCTGGCCTTCAGTATTCAGTCGTAATTGCTGCTTTTCTGCCGTTGAGTGCCACAGATTATAGGCCGACTTGTAGCTGTCTCGGGTTGGATGACTCCAACCCGCTGCAAAATCACTCCTCGAAAGAGAATCCTCCAGGATACGCACAATGCTAAGTGGCTTGTTGATCGTGGCCACCGCGTTGCCAGTCTCGATCTCGATTCGCTTCGCGAGTTCCGTATCCGCCGCCTTTCGAACAGGCATAAACCCACCCAAGCGGCGCATAAGCTCAACTCGAGCCATAAGTGAAGATGCGTTAGCGGAACGATAGTTGTAGCCAAGGAATACTCGTCCGAGATTCTCACCGCAGCGAACTGCACTTACTTTGCAAGCAGGCACACTGGGGTTATCCATCATGAAACGAAGCTGGTGCTCTAGGCGTTGCGGATGTGACCAATCATCATCGTCTTGCCCAGTGTAAAACTCCCCGCTAGCGAGTGAAAGGCCGTGATTACGGCAAGCGTAAGTTCCCCCATTCTCGGGCATCCGCACTAAACGAATTCGATCGTCCCAAGTAGCAACTTCTTCAAATAACTGGTCATAATCGGGCCCCGACGCATCATCAACGATGATTAGCTCAAGATCGGAAATTGTCTGGTTTAAAATTGAACGAACTGAAGTTTCAAGCTCATCGCGATTTGGCTGGTATGAAGTCATAACCACCGTAACTAATGGTTTCGACTTTGCTACCTCCACGTGAGCCTTTTCAGCTCTTGCAAAGAGCCGGTCGAAAGGCTTCTTTTCAGATAAGGCGAGTTCTACCGGTGCCACCCCATCGGCCGAGAATCGCCGATTGAAATTATTCAGCCATTCGTCCAAATCTCCAGTTGGATTTGGTCTCCCATTCCCAAATCTGAACGGGTTCTTCAGTTCAGCTCTGAGGTACCCTCTTTCGAATTTATCGGTCTCCTTCCATTTATTTAAGAGGGCAAGTGCCTCGTTGTCTCTTTCGCGAAGAATTAGAGCTTGGACACAATTACGCCGCCACTTTTGTACCGAGCGATCAAACGGCAGAACCTCTAGAGTCGCACGAAGAATTGCGAGGCCGACCCTTCTTTCATCTTCGTCTGTACTAGCAAGAAGGAGATAGTTTCCCAATTCAGCTATAACGACCGGTTTAAGCTTCCGCCGGATGAGGGAGCTGATCCTGCCCATTCCACCTTCAGTGAATGCACGCAAAAGATCACCGCGCAACCGAGACCAAGTAGTGGGCTGGCCTGTCGCTTCAGTAGCCAAAATATCGAGGTAGCTGTCCGCTTGCGCCCTCCTCGCAGTAGCAATTGCAGCGCCTCGGCGCCTAGAGGAAATTTTCGCGTAGTCGAGCAACAGGTTGTCTTTGTTCAATCTGGCTGAGGCTACGGAGCGCTCGTCTATCCAAGTTAATTTGTCTACCACGACTACTTCTCCCTCAGGTTTTTGATGTAACCCTCAAATTCGGACTCAGACCAAAGTTCAGGCAGATATTGTGTTCCACGTTCTTGCTGAAGCTTGTACAGTTCTGGGAAGTCAACTATCCGCCGAACCACAGACTGGACTGCATCCGGCTTGACGTAGAGCACAGCGTCCCCGTAAAGCGCTTCAGAACCTGGTCGAACCATTACGACAATTCCTGTGGCTAGTGCTGCAAGCACTTCCACAGATTGCTCGGAGTGTGCCGGCCCCATATCAACCCAAAAATCAATCTTCTCGGCAAAATCAACGAAATCGAACGTATCACCAGACACAAAGTCAGCGCCCTGCCGCAGCGTCTTTTCAATCCTAGAGCTCGATTGATCAAAATTGTCGACTAGAACAACATCGTAAACCTCGTTACCCGCATATGCAGACTTGATCTCCGATGCCTTGCTGGGCCACTGCTTTGATGAAGGCGCGGGTCCTCGCCCAACAGTAGGCTTCGCGTCCGTACTCAAAGAATGCGTTTGACTCGAGTTAAACGGCGCGAGCCCGTTCCAGTCGTTCAATAGGAGAATCTCCGATTCCCGCTTACCGAGAACTTGGCAGAGACCATCCAGTGCACTTCTCGCGAGCCTCTCTTGGATAGGAGATTTCGAGCTTGCCGCAGCCGAAACCACCGCCACAGTATTTGCAGTTACGTTGCTAGTGGTATCTTCGGCAAATTCGAAAGCTCTTGGATCGCGAATGATTAAGTGATCGAAATGCGCAGCGTTCTGGAACGAAAGGAACTGCACCCCCGTTTTCTCGAGAAGTTCCAATACTCGTGGGTTCACGAGAGGGGCGGTCGCACCATCAAAACTATGGTGGTGCACGAGGGCAACTCGGTAGCCCATCTCATCTAGACGCTGCAACTCTGCAAGCGCAGTGGCTTGGTTAAAATCGCTGGCCTTAGCGTCAAGAACGTAGCCAAAGTCGAATGTTCCAAGGTGGGCGCCTCGCTTGCCTCGCTCCATATCCGCGGGCAACGCTTTGACATTTGGATTCATGTATTCCGCACTTAGCTCATTGTGCACCGCAGTGAATGCGGAATGGTATAGCATCCGAGACGGGTGTTGGAATCCCCGAAGAATTTCTCCAGATGTCAGTGAACGGTCGTGGGTACGTGTGAACGATAGCGGGATGTCCGAGCAACACCCAATCTTCTTCCCAGTAGCTTTTTGCAATCGAAGCGTGAATTCTTCGTCAGCCCCGCGGTTCACCTCATGCCAGCCGCCCAAAGCCCGGGCATCCTCCGTACGCAGCAACAGAGAAGACATATTGTTCTGTGCGAACTCGGGGCGCCGGTTAATTCGAGTGAATCTGAGATCCTCCGTCACTCGGGCGTGTTTAGATGTAGTGCCTACCAGGTCGGGGTTTTCTATGAGGTGCCCAACCTGTGAAGCGATCTTTTGAGGGTGGGACCAATCGTCGTCATCATGAACAGTGAAGTACTCCCCTTTAGCTAGACGAAGCCCGGCATTCCTGGCTGCGTAGGCGCCACCGTTCTCTTCTAAGAGCACCAACTTCGCAATCGGGTAATCCGCGACGATCTCTTTTAATGCAGAGATGTTTTCGTCGCTGGAGCCATCATCAACTACAAGGATCTCAAGGTTCTCCCACGATTGAGAGACGAGAGAATTCAGTGCAGTCCTAATACGCGAAGCGCCTTCATAAGTAGGCATAATAACGCTCACCAACGACTGGGAATGCGCCTCTACACGTAACTTCAAAGACTCCGCTTGAAGCTGATCAAGGTCAGTCGTGTCGCACTGTCCAAAGGTGACCTGGCTAAGACCGTTAGTTCGAAAGACCTCGTTGACTGGCTCTAGCCACTCGCTTGCTCGTCCGTGAACGCCAGCAAACTGGTTCGCTAAAGTAAAATGATACTGCACCGAGTTGCTCCTATTGAGCCCCAGCGCTTCGAGAATGTAAGCTGCGGTCTCCCAGTCGCCGCACTCGCCTACAATCTCCGACAAGAGGAGTCGATCCTCTCGGGATAGCTTGTTCTCTCCAAACACAGCTGCTACAACAACGAGAATTGTCCGCGCATCGTCTAGGTCAGATTCGGTCAACCTCTGGTTGCCTAAGACTTGCGCCAGGGCAAGAAGGACATCCGCGTCCCAGCTTTTAACCGTTTCAAAATCTGTGAGGCCATCTTCCCTCAATCGCCGCAGAATCGAAATCAGTTGCTCGTACGAATAGAAGTATCCAGAGGCCGCACGCGCAAAAGAATTGCGTACGCGCTGGCTTTTTACTTTTAGCGCAAAGCGTGAGGCAGACTTTGGATCTCTATTAATCGCTCGCGCGACTGCCACTTCTCTATCGTTCTCAGACATCATCGGCGATCGCAGTGGCGGTGCAGCCGATGAAGTTTCCCGGACTGGCGCTTCCTTCTTTGCGGGCGCAGCCTTTTCTCGACCGGAACTCTTCGGACTTTCCTGAGGCGTCACCGGACGTTTTTGCTCCGCAGTCCTTGTGCTTGCTTCAGAAAGGATAACGCTGTTTAGCTCACTCTGTTCCTCTATAAGCTTCCGGACTTTTTCAAACTGCCGGTTAGTAGCTGCCCGCGTGCTCACCAAGTATCGGTGAATGACTGCCGTAATAAAAATCAGTATCAGCAACGCAGCAGATAGGAAGAGAAGCGTACCTGTTAGTTTCCCAAACGCTGCCAAGACACTCGCAGAAAGGGCGAATACGACACCAACAAGCGTAATCAGCTGAGTCCGGCCAAATTTTTTGAACAATTCTCGCACCCTTTAAAGTTAATATCGCTCTAAAACAGCTTCAACTTCTTCAGCTCCGTTGCTCAATCCAGCATCGAACAACGCACGGGAAATCGTCACACGAATATCCTTCTTTCCTAACTCAATTACAGAGGTTTCGATTTCATTCACGGTGGTTGCAATCATGCCAAGGCCCTTATCGGCCATTCCCTTCGCTCTTCGCACTTGGTCATCGGTCTTTGTATGAAGATTAGGAACAAATATCGCCGGCAACTCTGATACGACGCTCTCTTGTACGGAGTTGTAGCCCGCAGCAAGAATTGCGGCGTCGAAAGCTTTAAGGTATTTGAGGACTGGATATGCGCTAAACGTCAGCACATCATGTCGCTCTAATTCGAAGTCCTTTTTTAAAGGGTTTGCAACTAGAACTGGTTCCCATTCCGCGCCCAGTCCCCGAACAGCAGCGATCGCAGAGGCTTTCAAATGGTTAGTGTCGTTCAAAACACCGGCACCAACCTGCACTAAGAAGAGTCGCTTATCTTGTGGTAGGCCCAACTGGCGCCGAGCCTCGACTCGATCTAGCAACTCATCTCGCCCAAGAAGCGTTACCGGATTCACATAGCAGGGTTCCAATGCTCCCTGCCTGTCCCCTTCGGGCTCCCGACAGCCGTAGTCACGAGGCACTACGATTCCATCGACGTAACTCTCGGGATTCTGCCGTTGCACGCTTTTTCTTAGCACGTTGGGCTGCCAACAGCCTCTCTGCAGCCATATAAGTGGCACACCCGCCTGACGTGCCACAGCGGTAACGCCCCGGTAAACATAGGTACCGTCGAAAATGATTATATCCGGCCGGAACCCCTTAATTACCGCTCCCAAATGAGCTTTCATCAAAGGGTTCCAAACCGCCCCATCGATCCCAATATCGCCATAGGAAGGGAAATAGACAATCTCCTTTGAGCTCTTGCCTAACACGTGATAGGCGCTCGAAAGTGTATATATAAGACTCTGCCCATTTAGGAAGCGGGAGATCGCCGCGAGGCGAGTTAGATGCCCCAAACCGGCGCCATTACTACTAATCAACAGCACTCGACGATCTGAGGAATAGTGTTCTCCCTGACTGTTCTGCTCAACGCGCCGAGTCATCTCCCTAAAGTCAGCTTCGCTAACCTTTCCTCTCGTTGCGTGGAGACGGGATCGTATCTTTGACCATCTCAAAGGACAACCTCACTTTCTTACGCAGAATGTCTAATACGCGTAGTTTCTCAGCTGCTGCTACCAAAAGTGTGAACTTCGGGTTGCCCAAATTCTGCGATAGTGCGATCCATCAAAGCGTCCGCCTCGTCGATTCGCTTTCGCGCCCGCAGCTTGTTCCACTTCTCGTAGATTGGTGCAATTTCTCCGACAGCGCCGTCTGCCACCATTACCCCACTGTTGATCCAAATAACTCGGTCGCATTGTTTCCGAATCGTAGAGGCTGAGTGGGAAACGACTATTACAGTTCCGCTATCACCGAGAAAATTTGCCATCCGCTCCCGAGCCTTTATCGCGAAAGTGGAGTCACCCGTGGAAAGAGCCTCATCGACCATCAAGATCTCAGAGGCTGTCTCGGTTGCAATTGCAAACTTTAATCGTGCCTTCATTCCTGAAGAGTAGGTCTTGAGTGGTCTGTCGAAAGCTTCGCCTAGCTCTGTCCATTCACCAATATCCTCCGCGCGGCGCCTGCTTTCCTGCCTAGTCATTCCCTGAGCTAATAATCCTAGGCGGGCATTGACCCTCCCGGTTAGGTCCCCTTGCAGTGCAGCAGAAACACTGAGCAGCGAAGGCGTAGACGAGACAAAAACTTCGCCGAAAGTTGCCGCAATCTGCCCAGACAAAATGGACAATAGGGAAGATTTGCCCGACCCATTTCTACCTAATATCCCGACGGATTCACCGCGGCGGATGACGAAGCTCACGCCCTTAAGGGCCTCAACGTCTACACCTTTTCCAAAGAACGGCAGCAGATACGCTGAACCGCTATTACTCAGCCTATAAGTCAGACCAACACCATCGGCCACAATCACCGGCCTATCTGAGAGTTGCATATCGACCTTCCGCTGCCCAGAAATATAAGAATCCTAGAATGGTCAAGCCGAAGCTCCAACCAGCCATATATAGCCATGTGAAACTAGTCGGGATCGTACCGTCGAGGACGGACACCCTTACTGCGGTGAGAAACTGATGCACCGGGTTGAGTTTCATTAGCAATTCGAGCGTGGGGTGATTCACAAATCTCTCGATGGAGAAAAACACGCCAGATAGGAAGAATAGGCCACGATTTACGAGACTCACCAAAGACTTTAAATCCGGCACAAAGGCACAAGCGCGGGCAACAACAAAGCTGCAGCCGAGACAGAAGAACTGCGCCAGAATATATACTGGGACAACCATAATCACAGTCCAGTGAACGGGCTGGTCCAATTGCCACAGGATTGCGAGCACAATCGCTACTATTGCGGGTACGATCCCGTCGATCGCGTTTTTCAATGTTTCGCCAATGACAACCGCACCGCGCGGAAAGTTAAACGACGACATCATCGCGCGAGATCTTCTAACCAGATTTCCTCCCGAAGTAATTCCTCGAGTGGTGATTCGGAAGAAGACAACACCAATTGCTAGGAAGCCTGGAAAGTTGTCCATGCCTTTCGACACCTGCAAGATCACTCCGAAGATGAAGCCGTAAAAGGCAGTCTGTAAGAGAGGATCTAGCAGCACCCAGATGCGCCCCAGAAATGTATCTCGACCATTTCTATTCGCGCTGGTTCGGGCGTTTAGCAGCGTGAAATTTCTGGTGCGCCAAATATCTCGGAGGTACTCTCCGATTGGTGGCCGAGACTGGAGACGCTTCAATCCACTTATGTTGACGTGAATAGTTTCACTCACAATACTCCAGCCTTTTGCCAATCGAGATCGCAGAATGCGACCGCTTCTACGATCGCACTCCAACTCGTGTTAGAGACGATGAGCCTGATCGCCCTCAGTAATACCCACAGTGTCGAAGAACATATCTGCCCTATTGACAAGGTCTTCGATGTCGTAGTCAGCATGAGGCTGCAACAGAATTACGATGTCCGCTTCTTCGACCGCGCTATTTAGGTCATCAACCCTGCCGAGTTTGATCTCGTCATCATTCGGATCGTCAGAGACGTTCCACGTTTCGACGAATGGGTCATGGTAATGCAGGTCAGCGCCAAGAGACAACAGCCTCTGAGCGACTGGAACCGCCGGAGACTGTCGCTGGTCAGCGATATTCGGCTTGTACGTGATACCCAATAGCAGCACATTCGAACTGTTTAGCGATTTCTTTTCGGTGTTAAGCAGACGCACGGCACGATCGACTACGTACGTAGGCATCGAGTTATTGATTTCTTGCGCAAGCTCGACGAACCTGAACGGGTAACCGAGCTCCTTACGCACCTCATACGAGAGGTAGTTGGGGTCAATCGGGATGCAGTGCCCACCGACTCCCGGCCCGGGATTGAAACGCATGAATCCGAACGGCTTAGTGGACGCGCCGCGGATTACCTCCCAAATGTTAATGCCGAGCTCATTGCAGAACTGCGCCATTTCATTAACGAGAGCGATGTTGACGTGACGGAAGGTGTTTTCCAGTAGCTTTGCCGTCTCAGCTTCCTTGGTTCCTTCAATGTCAACGACGGTGTCGATGAAGCTTCCGTAGAACTCTTTCGCCTTTGCACTGGATTCCGCATCCAATCCACCCACTAACTTCGGGGTATTCACAATGCCGAATTTCTTGGAGCCCGGGTCAACACGCTCCGGGCTATAAGCGACGTGGAAGTCTTTGCCCGCAACGAATTTTGAGTGCCCCTCCAGCAAGGGGATGCAGACATTATCGGTAGTACCAGGGTAAGTGGTGGACTCGAGAATGTAGGTGCTGCCTTTGCGCAGGTGCCGACCGACAGTGGATGTAGCAGCTTCGACCGCTCGCAGGTCGGGTGAGCCAGCGTCTCCCAGCGGCGTAGGAACGCAAACGACTACAACCTGGCTATTCGCAATGCAGGTCGGGTCCACAGTGGCTTCGTAGCCGAGGGAGATCATTTCGGCGATCTCGTCGTCAGACAGGTCGTCGACGTGAGACTTGCCATTGTTGAGGGCTTCAACGGTCTTCGCGTTGGTGTCCAAGCCCCAGATCTTCCAACCCGCCTTTGCTGCTGCTTGTGCGAGAGGCAGGCCAACGTAGCCCTGTCCCACAATCGTCGCTGTTCTTTCCACAATTCCTCCCAGTCGGGTTGATCATTTACCGTCGGTGATCTCGAGCGAGCCGCAGCCTATCCGTAGATCAATGCATTAACTATACGTTTTACTCGTGGGGTCACGCACATTTAGAACATATTCCGGGTATCCACAACGATTGCTTCCCCGAAATCTGCAGTCCTGATTGACCTAAAGTCATCGTGTGCAACGAGCCCAACAACAACATCGAAGTCCTGGAAAACACCGGGGACCTCGGCACTGAACCGCACGTTTGTAGCTGCTCTCAAACAATCCGGAAGCTCAGCCGCCATCGGATCAACCACGAGAATCTGACTGCTAGGTAGTTCCCGCGCAAGCGCTGAAACAACTTTGACGGCGGGAGACTCCCTGACATCGTCGACGTTTTCTTTAAACGTGATTCCGAGCACAAGTATTGAAACGACAGCGTCGGGTTCAATGGCGCCAACGACGCGGCTTACGACCTGCCCGGGCTTCGCATCATTGACCATCCTCGCTGCCTCAATCACCGGAGTAGAGGACGCCGAAGCGGCCGCCAAGAACCACGGATCAACTGCGATACAGTGCCCGCCAACTCCCGGGCCAGGTTTCAAAATGTTCACACGGGGGTGTTGATTTGCCAGAGAAATCACCTCCCATGCATCGGTCCCCAAATCCCGAGATATAGTTTCGAGTTCATTTGCAAACGCGATGTTGATATCGCGGAAAGTGTTCTCTGCAAGTTTTGTAATTTCTGCAGTTGTCGCATCCGTAAGATGAATCGTTCCGCGGCAGAACGATTCATACAACGCGTTTGCCCGCTCAGCAGCTGCCCCCGTAAGTCCGCCTACAATCCGGTCATTCTCGGTAATTTCGAAAAGTATATTACCTGGTAAAACCCGCTCGGGGCAGTAAGCGAATTGGATAGAATCACTTTCAATTTGACTGCTGAGATCAGGACGAGCCTCAAGAACCCAACTTCGGACCTTCTGAGTCGTGCCAGGTGGACAGGTTGATTCAATCACGATCAGCTCATCGCCTTGCAGGCGTCTACTAACGTTCTCGATCGCTGAATTCAAATACGCCAAATCGACATTCTTGTCCCCATCAATCGGCGTTGGTACCGCCACGATGAAGCAGTTCGCCTCAGGGAGCGTCTCCGCGACTGTGAGGGAGCTGGCTTCAAGTACTTCTTGAAGTGCTGTATCCAGGCCTTTTTCCTTAAACGGCGCCCGCCCGCCGAGAATGACTTGACGTTTTTCATCATCGATCTCGTAGCCGACAACGTTCCCAGTAGCTTTCGCCAACACAACCGCTGTTGGCAAGCCGATATAACCGAGCCCGACGACGCAAACGGAAGCTCGGCTGTTTCCTTCACTCACAGTGACTCGCTTTCTAAGTCGCCCGCGACCTCTTGGTAGAAGGCCACAATATTCGCTGCATTTTTCGGCCAAGTCCTATTTCGGGCCCAAGCCCTCGCATTGGAAGGATCTTCGCCAGTTGCTCGGCAATCTATTATGACACTTGCCAGTTCTTTGGGGTTATCCGCTGCAAAATATGTTGCGTGACCACCAGTCACCTCCCTGAGCGCCGGTAGGTCCGAGGTGACGACTGGAATACCCAAGGCTAACGCTGCTAGCGGTTTGATCGGTGTCACTGTTCTACAGACCGGTAAGTCCTTCCGCGGGACAACAAAGACATCCAAGGCCCGGTACCACTGAAGTGCTTGTGCTTGAGGCTGTCTTCCCGCAAAGCGGACGCGGGAAGACACACCCAAGTTTTTCGCCACCTGTTTCAACCGGTTGAGATCTTCCCCATCACCGACGATCAGAGCCTGGTACGTGATCGGAAGCAGAGGGAGAGCGCGGATCAGAGTCTCTAAACCCTCGTAGTGGACCACCGATGTGACAGTACCGATTGTTGTCTTCTCCGGGTCCACCCCGGCTCGTTGCTTAGCTTCCTGCGCTGACAACCCATAGGAGAAAACTGATTCCTCCACTGCGTTGGGAGCAACTAATATTTTCTCCGGTTCGACTCCTCGCGTAATGAGATCGTCACGGGCGATTTCGCTCAGCACTACCACCCCAGCTGCGCGCTTAGCTGCCTCGAGTTCTTTTTCCCGCCAACGCCGGTAATGCTCCGATCCTTCAGAACGAAGCTCTCCGCTCTTAGTTGGAGCAGAAAGCCAGGTTTTTTCGATCTCACCCCGCATCTCGTAAATCCATGGCAGACCTGTATCCCGTGCAGCTCGAGATACGACTACTGCGTTAGGAAAACCAGTGGTCGTATGAAGAATCATGGGATTGGCTTGGTTTGCTCGTTTCTGGATTCCGCGAGCACTGCGTCGAATGTATCGCGTCACAGTCGTAGGTTGAACAGCTGCAACATCCCGGAAGTAGTCGACCCCATCAATGCGGTTCTGCATTCGAAATACCGGTTGGCCGATCTCAGCGGGATAGTTCAAACGCGTTTGAGCGGCGACTGGAAAACCTGTTTGCACTATTGCGCTCAGAAGCGCATGTGTGCGCTTGGAGTAGCCGGAGTTCGTGTATGGCAGTGAGTTACCACAGACATATAGCACCCCATTTTTACGGTGCCGACTCCTCGTTGCAGCGTTATCAACTGTCTGCTGAATCGGAGCGGCAAACCATGCCAATCGTTGCCGGCATCGAATTCGAACTAGCAGATTCTTCCATGTTTCCAGAGGTCGCAATACAAAAAGGTTCGCTTTCTGAATTGCTAGAGAGTACTCGCCTAAGTCCTCCAGCCGTTCGGCCTCGGTCAGGTGTGCATGACAGTGATTTCTAAACCCCAGTTTTCGACGCACCTTTGAAGCAAGTTCACGAGGGTCCAGTAAGACCTGCTGGCCGATATATGTCGCAAAGGCGCTTAAAGCACGTAGGGAACTTAGCATCTCTCACCTCCCAGTAGCTTTATCCAAGATCATTCTTAAGGTATCCGGTACTACTATGCTCTCTTCGTAATGAAGGGCTTTGGCAGGACCATCCCCGACCGCAAGACGTGTACGGTCTCGGCTAAGCTCGCACCAAAGCTCGGCCAGTGCTTCGGGGTCATTTGGTGGTACAACATCCCCCGCTTTTAGCTTTCGAATAATATCTGCTGTTTCACCTTGGATTGCACCGCTAATATGAATCCCTAGCTGAATCAACTCAAAGGTTTTGCTAGGGACAGCAGCTTTGAGTGGCTCCCAGTCCGCCAGATGAACCAGTGCGGTATCCGCCCACTCGTAATGGTCTGCCATTTCCTCAGCACCCAGACGTTGATAAATCCGAACAGGCAGCTCTGTTCCCCTGATCATCGTCCGCAGCGCCGCACTAGTGGCGCCAGCCCCCACAAGGTGCAGTTCCACGGCGCACCCTCTAGCTTTCGCAATGCGAACAGCTTCGATTGCATTGGATAGTTGCTGTGCGCGGCCAAGCGTCCCCGCATAGAGAACCCGAAGTTTGTCTCCAGTAGTCTTCGCTTCTTTTATCTCCGGAGTGGACCGCGGAGGAAATACATTGCGAATCGTCGCTAGATCGGGTTTCGGATCTAACCCGTTGCCGTCCATTCGCTCCGATAACCGCTGTTTAAGGTAATCAGACGTCAAAATCATCGCGGTGCTGTGCTCATAGCAAAACTGCAACGAAAGGTGCGTCAACTTGCTTACAAGCTGAAGCGGCCCCCACCGAAGCACTCGTTCACGCAACGATTTCCGTCCTGTTCCGGCATTCCACGACGAGCTATAATCAAGTAGGTCAGGCCAAGCGTCTCTCAAATCAATAATGTAGGGCCGATTGAAAATACACCCCACTAAGTAAGCTGCCATCGCGGTGGGCAACGCAGGCACAGTCCCGATGACTAGGTCCGGTCTAAAGCCATCTGACCGTCGCTGCCGAAAACTTGTTATCACTGTGCTGATCGCCACGTACCCCTGATTTAACGCGCGGTAAGTTAACGATTTACTAGAGGGCAAATACCCACAGCGCCATATTTTTTCGCCATCGGGGCCAACTTCGTAAACGGACTGTCGATCAAAGATCGAGTTGACGTAGTCCCTGAAGCTAAGTTCTCGGTTGTAGTGAGGGGGAGGTGCAACTACCACTACTTCGTGACCGAGATCTTTTAGATGGTTTGTCAGCCACGACCAACGTCGCTGAGGCACGCCATTTTCCGGCCACCAATACTGTGAAAGTACCAAAATACGCAAGTGTATTGTCCTTCCAGTATTGGTGCGCAGGAACCACTGTGGGGCCAGCGGGGCTCGAACCCGCGACCAACGGATTATGAGTCCGTAGCTCTAACCGACTGAGCTATAGCCCCTCGCTTGCGGGAAAGTATAGCCATGTGATTCTTCCCGTGATGAAATGCCCCCTTGACCTACTTGCCGGAGGAGTCTCTAACTATTCGCTATGAGCAAATTGTGGAGAGCGTCAGCAACCCGGTAGGAAGCTCTTCCTTCTCCATATGGGCTTGAAACGACAGACATCGACGCCCGCTCTTCCTCGTCATCCAGAATTCGAGTAGCTGCCTCGACAATTCGGGTCGCGTCGGTACCTACTAAACGGACAGACCCAGACTGGAGCACTTCATGCCGTTCAGTCTTATCTCGCATAAGCAAGACCGGGATGCCTAATGCCGGCGCTTCTTCCTGCACCCCACCCGAGTCCGTAATCACCATCCAGCTTCGTCTCAACAGCGCTGTAAATTCCGGGTAGGGCAACGCATCGATCAGAAACACATTATCTTTGAGGGCGAGTTTTTGTTGAAACGTTTCTTTGATCAGCGGGTTGGCGTGAAGCGGAACCACAAAAGAGACGTTACTGAATGTTTCGGCAAGTTGGTCTATTGCAGCGGCAATCTCCCCAAGTTTACCCAAATTTTCCCTTCTATGGGCCGTCACCAAGACGAATCTGGCGTCCTGATCAACGAGGTCCTTAACGCGGTCATCAGAAAATTCGACGTCCCATTCCGCAACTTCATAGAGGGCATCGATAACCGTATTTCCCGTTATAACGATTTTTTCCTTGGGGATGCCTTCCGCAAGCAAGTTCTGTGCGGCATCTCCAGACGGTGCACAGTGTAGTTCAGCGGTCTGGCTAATTAACCGGCGGTTTGCTTCTTCAGGGAAAGGTGCACGAATATCCCCGGTTCGCAGCCCAGCTTCAAGGTGTACCACCTTTACTCCCCTGTTGAACGCCGCTAATGCGGAGGCGAAGGCAGTCGTTGTATCCCCTTGGACGAGAGCCAGTTGAGGTTCGACTTCCGCAAGGATGGAGTCAAGGCCACTAATCGTCGATGCCAAAAGTTGATTGAGCGTCCTCCCCGCAGGCATTGCTGGAAGTTCATGGTCAGCGTGAATGCCAAACCTCTCGACTATCGACGCAAGCAACTGCTGGTGCTGCGCCGTCGACACCACGACTACATCTAAATCGTCGTAGGACTTCAGCCGACGGATGACCGGTGCAAGTTTGATGGCTTCTGGCCGTGTCCCATACACCACCATCACCTTCGGGTTTTCACTTACCATTCCTCGTCCAAGCTTTTCTTTCTCCGCTCAAAACCAATTGATTTCAAGCTGCCGGTGACTTCTTTGAACACTACCGGTAGTTGTGAAGTCAATGCGAACTTCCACTCCTAGATACACTAGCCACCATGTACCAATACGTTGTCGGGGCCGCCGCCGGGTATGTGCTCGGCACGAAAGCCGGCCGGAAGCGCTACCATCAGATCGTCAACGCCGCGCAGGCTGTCGCTAACTCGCCGGTGACCAAGCAGGTCACGGCCTCTACTCGCCGAGCGATCGCGAACAAGATTGATCCGGAGCCACGCATGCGCGAGGTCAAAGACCTGCGCAAGGGCAAGAAGCTCCGCGGCAAGTCCGACAAGCAGATCGAGGACACGATCTACGAGCCGGATCAGGACTAGAGGCACCCACCCCTAGTCCTGAGCAAGGCCTGCGACAATGCCGTCGAGGATGTCCTTTTCACTGACGACGAAGCTGGTGGCGCCGGCTTCGCGCTCGAAGGCGTCTATGAGCTGCTCCACCACGGTGGAGCCGGAACCGATCACGTCGGCGCGGCCCGGGTGGACCACCGGGTTCTCACGACGTTGCGCTGCGGTCTTGGCGCGCAGGTCCGCGGTCACCTTGCGCAGCCGGTCGAAGGGGATCTCCGACATGTGGATGCGCTCGGGGTCGTAGGATTCCAGCCCCTGCGCTAGTGCGGAGAGTGTGGTGAAGGTGCCAGCGCAGCCAACGAATATTTGCGCATCTGCAAAAGGGACGGTGGACGCGGCCTCGGCGATTTTCTCGTCGATAAATTTTCTTGCCTCGGCGGTCTCCTCCGCCGTGGGCGGGTCGGTGCGCATGATGCGCTCGGTAATGCGCACACACCCCATTTGGGTGGAGATGGCGTGGCCCTCCATGACAAACTCCGTCGAGCCGCCGCCGAGATCGATCACGCAGAATGGGCCCCGGGCCGAGTCGATGTCCGCGGTGGCGCCGGCGAACGACAGCGCCGCTTCCTCCTCGCCGGTGATGACCTCCGCGACTGCATTTGGCTGGATCTGGCCGAGCAGCTCGCGGGTCATGGCGAAAAACTCCTCGCGGTTGGCGGCGTCGCGCGTCGCGGAAGTGGTCACCATGCGCACGCGGGTGACGTTTTCGCGCTGCATCTCCTCGACATAGTCGGCAAGTGCCGCGCGGGTGCGCTCGATAGCCTCTGGCGCGAACTGGCCGGTCTCGTCGACACCCTGCCCAAGACGGACGATTGTATTGCGACGAGAGACCTCGCCGGTGTCGGTGTCGTGGATGAGTAGGCGGATGGAGTTTGTGCCGCAGTCCACGGCAGCCACGCGCGTCATGCCAGCCCCTCCCCTGCTTCAGCGAGGGTGATGCCGAGGTCGTCGAGCGTGGGCCAGTCGGCAGGGATGGCGGTCCCACGCAGGTCGCCGTGCTCGGCGGCCAGGGCCACGGCTTCCGTGCCGAAACGGACGCGCTCCGGGCCTTCCGCAAGCGCGTAGGCGATGAGCACGTGGAGGCACTTCACACGCTCCGGCATACCGCCGCCGGAGAAGTCGGTGCCCAGGTCCTCAATGGCGTTGCGCTCGACGAGGAAGTGCTCGTGAGCGGCGAGGTAGTCGGCACGCAGGTCTTCCCCTTCGTCGCTGTCGGCGTTGAGGCGGTTTTCCATCCACTTCATCACCTGGGCGACCTCGAGGCGGGAAGCCTCGGCGGTCAGGCGGGGGTCTGTGAGGTAGTAGAGGGTGGGGAAAGGGGTGCCGTCGTCGAGTTTGGGCGCGGTTTTCACCACTGCGGGCTGGTTGTCCGGGGTGGTGTACGCGATGGCGAGCACGCCGCGCGGGGTGCGTCCGAGCTGCTCGGCAACGATCGCGAGTTGTTCGTCAGAGGGAGGAGTGTGCATGCGGGCCATTGTCCCACATGCCGCCTACTGCGCTGGCGCGGGAGCTTCCGGTGCCGGCGCTTCGGGCGCAGGCACCTCGGGTGCGGGCCCCTCCGGAGCAGGGACTTCTGGCGCTGGTGCTTCGGGGGCGGGGGCGGGCGGAGCGTCGTCGATAGGCAGAAGCTCCTCGGCCGGGACCTCGCGCAGGGAATCCCACATCACTTCCGGCCAGGTGCGGGTGTCGGGGATGTCGTCCTTGCCGGTGGTGATGGCCTCGGGGGCGGTCATGCGGGGGTCGATGATGCGCCAGGCGGTCTCGCCCTCCTCCATCACGCCGAGGCGGCGGCGGGCTTCCTGTTTGAGGAAGGCGTCGTCGTCGTACATGGCGATGTCGTCCTCGAGTGCCTTTTTCTGGGCCTCGAGGCGGGCGATGGATTCGTTGGCGCGGGCGATCTCGGCGCGGCCCTCGTAGAAGTTACGCAGCGGAGCCGCGATGGCCAGCAGCACGAGGATCAGCACAGCGATGAGGATGACCACGCTCGCCATGTCCTGCTTCGGGAATGCGATGGCCCTGCCGCGCTGCTTGCGGCGCGCGGCGCGCTCGGCGTTTTCCCGGTCGCGGCTGGCAACGGGGACCGTGCTGGGGCGGCGGGTGCGGGAGCGCTTCGTCATAATCAGCAGATGATACGCCAGAGGCGAGATACGTTCGGGGATCTCACGGATAGTGGTGCGGCCGGCGTAGCGGGAGCGCAGGTCCTCCACCAGTTCGTTGAAGCGGGCCCGGGCGTTCGCGTCGTCGACGACGAACTTGCGGATGCTCCGCAGCTCCGCCTCGAGGCATGATCCGCGGTCAGTTGATCATAAATAAATCGGATAGACACACGCTCAACTTTGTGCGCTTTCGCCCCAACACTGCCCACTCGGATTCCAATAAGATTCGCCGAGATCACCGGATAGCGCCGGATCCAGCACCTCGGAAACATACGACATCGCTGCCGGGAAGCTGCGGTATGCCTCGGGTAAACCGAAATAGGTCGCGGCGTGCGCAGAGTAGTTCTTCTCCCACGACGGTGGTGCCCACATCTCCGTCGGGGTCTCAATTCCCCTTCGCCGCGCTTCGTGCCGGCAAGCGCTTCCCAGCTTTTCCGCCGATATCGATTGTGTGAGCAAAATAGCGATGATGTCCGCCAGGTCGTGGTAACGGTTGCTATCCCCACTGCGGTGTTCTTCCCTCATCGCGCAGATTTTGTCCGCGAGCTGCGATTCAATCGCAGTGGCGTAAACCGCAAACGGTTTAAGGCGCTCCGATGAGAGTTTGCCCAGCGTCGGATCAACTTCTACCCGTTCATGTGGTTCCTGCGTATGCCGCTGTTCGGTGAGGTCCAGGCTAAAGGCCTGGAACACAACGGCCCCCATCATGGCGTCGAGCGAGACTTCGTAAGTTGGCCCTCTGTAGCCATCGTCACTACCTGTTCGCTTCTGCCGCACACTTCTCACCCTGTAACTCAGAGAACCCTGTCCGGGCCGTCGAGCAATCTCGTGCATCTCGGCTTCGATGCTCTCAAGCGGACCAAGCCGAGGAATGCGGGCCAAATCAACATCGGTGGTCGTACGTCCCTCACCATTTCGCATCAGCAGTGACGCCCCTCCTTTGAGCACCCACTCATCGGTTCCCGTCTGAAAGACTCGCTCCAGGAAACCCTCAAACGCGATCTGGTAGCGAATCAAATCGCTCGGCAGACCGCGATGCTTCGCTCTCTTCGCGATAGCTTGGTTGATCTTTCTCTGTCTTTCCTTGCTCTCGCGCCTACTTATCACCATTGGGACGCCATTCCACAATCTCTTTCAGACGCTTTTCTAGAGGGTCCGACATGCGTTCCAAGTATGTAGCAATTGCCACAATGTTCTCTTGGAATGCCTTCAACGTGCCCGCGTCGTAAAGCTCGTCCACCGTCAACCCGGTGCCGTGGACGAACCGGTTTCTCCGCTCGACGATATCTTCCACGGAAGACGCTTCGGCGCTGAGTTCGGAGACTAGCTGCATGCCCGTTTTCGCCCCGTAGGAACGAGCGGCCGGAGTCAGTTTCTCGGCGAGGTCGTCGATACGCACGTTTTCCTTCCGCAGAGCGTCCGCAACAAGGTCGGCCAGGTATCCCCTTTCGATCTTTTGTTCAGCCAGGTCGCCGACCGTCCTGGTAACACTTGTCACTGGCAGACCGTTTACTGAGACGATGTCTGCCTCTGCAAGCTCCCGGCGAGTGTAGATACGGATCCCCTGCTGCCGCGTCTGCTTCGTGCCACCCGTTGAGAACGTGAGTTTCGGCGGAATCAAACGCCCAATGCCGTGGATGCGCGCCGCAGACTCGTGAGAGACCACGACGGGCCACTCATCCTCCCAGCGCTCGTCGATGAATTTCTTCGGCTCGAGCGACAACCACGCAGCACGAATTTCATCCTCGGGCCCAGCCTGGTGAGAAGGCAGCAGGTACACGCCATGTCGCGCTCGATCAAGGTCACCCTTCTCTGCCAACCGCGACAGTTGCAGCCTTTCCACGCCCTCCCGGCCCGCCTGCGCCGTAGTCACGATCCCCCACTGGTCAGAGGCGACCGTTTCCAAGGTCGCCAGCACCTCCGCTTGCTTCATATGCCCCTCCGTCACTTTGTATCGTTTTCAGCTGACGATTGTATCACCTAGGACGATACAATCGTTAGTCTAAATTGATACAAACGTCAAGTAGTGCGACCAAAAGAAGGCCCCGCGCCGAAAACGGGCGGGGCCGAAGGTACGTCGATAGGCAGGTGCTTACTTGAAGCGCGGGAACGCAGAGCGGCCCGCGTACTCGGCGGCCGGGCCGAGCTCCTCCTCGATGCGCAGAAGGCGGTTGTACTTGGCCACGCGCTCGGAGCGGGCCGGCGCACCGGTCTTGATCTGGCCGCAGGACAGCGCCACGGCCAGGTCGGCGATGGTGGTGTCCTCGGTCTCGCCGGAGCGGTGGGACATCATGGTGCGGTAACCGTTGCGGTGGGCCAGCTCCACAGCGTCGAAGGTCTCGGTCAGGGTGCCAATCTGGTTGACCTTGACCAACAGCGCGTTCGCGGCATTTTTCTCAATGCCCTCGGCCAGGCGCTTCGGGTTGGTGACGAAGAAGTCGTCGCCGACGATCTGCACCTTGTCGCCCAGCTGCTCGGTCAGGGTCACGTAGCCGTCCCAGTCGTTTTCATCCAGCGGGTCCTCGATAGAGACGATCGGGTACTGCTCCACCAGGTCGGCGTAGACCTTGATCATCTCCTCGGCGGAGTGCTTGCCGCCCTCGAAGTTGTAGGCGCCGTCCTCGAAGAACTCGGAGGATGCGACGTCCAGGGCGAGCGCGACATCGTCGCCAAGCTTGTAGCCGGCCTTCTCAATGGCCTCCACGATCAGGTCCAGGGCCTCCTTGGTGGAGCCGACGGACGGGGCGAAGCCGCCCTCGTCGCCAAGACCCGTGGACAGGTCCTTGGACTTCAGCACGCTCTTGAGCGCGTGGTAGACCTCAGCGCCCATGCGCAGCGCCTCCGTGAAGGTATCCGCGCCGACCGGGGCGATCATGAACTCCTGGACGTCCACACCCGAATCCGCATGCGCGCCGCCGTTGAGGATGTTCATCATCGGCACCGGCAGCACGTGCGCGTTCGGGCCGCCGATGTAGCGGTACAGCGGCAGCGCAGCCGAATCCGCCGCGGCCTTCGCCACAGCCATGGACACGCCCAAAAGGGCGTTCGCGCCCAGCTTCTTCTTGTTGTCGGTGCCATCGAGCTCGAGCATAAGCGTATCGACGATCCGCTGGTCGTCCGCCTCAATCCCCGCCAACTCGTCCGCAATGGTCTCGTTGACGTTCTCGACGGCCTTCAGCACACCCTTGCCGGCGTAGCGCTCGTCACCGTCGCGAAGCTCGTGCGCCTCGTGCTCGCCCGTGGACGCGCCGGACGGCACGCCAGCGCGGCCGTGGGAGCCGTCCGCGAGCAGCGCCTCCACCTCCACAGTCGGGTTGCCTCGGGAATCCAGGATCTCGCGGGCGAAGATGTGCATGATGTCGGCCATGGTGACTCCTTGCGTGGGTCGAGTGCTGTCTTACCGCGTACTAGCTTAGCCCGGGGTTGGCTAGCGGTGCGCCGGTTGGTTCATGGCGTAGTTCGCCGCGGCGTCGCGGACTTTGGCCACGTAGTCGTTGGACTGGTTGTAGGCGAAAATGGCCTGGCGCCAGCCCTCCTCCGTGGCCAAGTCGCGCGTGGCGCCGCCGGAGTTGCACAGCAGGTTCGCGGCGCCGAGGGCGGCGTCGTCGATCTGCTGCGGGTCCGGGTGGCCGTCGCCGTTGGCGTCGCGACCGTAGCGCGCCCACGACTCGGGAATGAACTGCATCGGGCCCACGGCGCGGTCGAACTCGGGGTCGTTATCGAAGGCGCCTTGGTCGGTGTCGGTGACGTGGGCGAAGCCGTCGCCGTCGAGCTTCGGGCCAATGATCGGCGGCTCCGGGTAGCCGTCCTGGTTTAACTGGGAGTTGTTGAAGTGGCCCGTGTACGTGCCGTGGCGCGTTTCCACCCAACCGATGCCGGCGAGCGTGTTCCACTGCAGGTTGCAGGCAGGCCAGGACTCGGCGGCGATCAGGGCGGCGTTGGCGTATGCGCGGATGGCCTGGCCGGGGACGTTGGTGGCGTTGCCGATATCCTGCGACCAGTCAAAGAGCAGGTCGGAGGTGCGGCCGGGGCCGTGGACGTCGATAGGCGGGGGCGCCGCGGCTGCCGGCGGCGGCATGGTGGTGGGCACCGGCTGCAGCGGCTCGTGGCGGTCCGGGGAGGAAAACGCGGCGATGAGCCACGCCACCAGCGCGACCACCATCACCACGGCGGCGGCCGCGACGAGCACACCCGCGCAGCCGCACCCGCGCGCTACTCGCCTGGCTGCTGACATGACCGGAGAGTGTACCGCGCGGATGCCCGCGAATGGCTAACACGCCGGTGGCACATACCCGCGTTGGGTTTTGTCGCAGTTAGCCTGAATTCAGCGGGTGTTTTGGGGCGGGCGGTGGTTGGTCGAGCTGGGGTTTCGCGCGGTCGTTTTTGGGTTTTCATCTACGCGAGTCAATCCGCATATGTCCACCCCAGCCGGCGAGCTGATTTCTAGCTACTTTGGACACTTTTGCCACACGTGTCACTTGCCTAACATGTATGATTCTCCGCGACCTAGTTTCTTCCCCGAAAGGACCCCTCCCAATGCGCCGTATCGCAACCCTTGCCGCCGCTGGCCTGATGGCCGCGGCCGCCATCGCCTCCCCCGCCACTGCCCAGGCTCAGACGCAGTCGCTCGAGCTGATCAAGCTGCTCAACGGCAACATCGCCACCGCCAACTGCGACGCCCTGCGCGTTGGCCTGACCTCCACCAACATGGTCGGCCCGGACACCACCCGCTCCCAGCTCGTTTCCAACGTGAACAACGTCGTGGGCACAGACGCCACCCTGCGCCTCGTGTCCGCATCCACGGTCGGCGCGCTTGCGGACCGCGCTTTGGAGTGCGGCATCGTCAAACCCGACCCGGCCACCCCGATGGACAAGTTCTTCGAGATGAGCTCCCAGATGTCCTCCCAGGCCAACCTGCCGGAGATCCGCAACTACATCGGCGCGCTGCGCTAATTCAGCTCCGCGGCTAGCGCTTCTCGGCGGCCTTGCCTTCCTCCCACAACCGGTCCTGGGTGGCTTTGTCCACGGGGCCGGTTGAACCGTCGAAAAGATAGGGCGCGCGGCGGCGCATCTTCTGCACAAACGCGTCGGCCACGTCACCGAAGTCGAACGCGCCGGACTCCGACGCGATCTCGGAGTGGAACAGGATTTGGAGCAGCAGGTCGGACAGTTCGGACTTTAGATCGTCGATAGGCAATTTGTGCTCGATTGCCTGCGCGACCTCCTCAGCCTCCTCCCGCAGAAACGGCAGGAGGCTTTCGTGCGTCATCGCCTGCTCCCACTCGCCGCGGCGGCGCGCGGCGTGCATCGTGCGGGTGGCCTCGAAGACAGGGTCGTCGAGACTGGCGACGCGTTCCGTGGCCGCGCCGTCTTCCTGCCAGCGCAGGACCTCCGGGTCGTCCGGGTCGGTGGAAATCAGCCACTTCTCCGGGCCGCCTTCGACGTTGAGGGCCCAGCGGACGTCGACAGGCACCTCAGGCGTGAAGGCGACATCGCCCCTGATGTGGCCGGCGAGGTTCAGGGGGATGAGGGAGGGCCAGCGGGGGTCGAGAAGCAGGACGGTTGCGGTCATGGTGGGCAAGTCTAAGGGCTCTAAGATGGAGCGCATGACTCAGATTGCTCAAGCCCTCGAGACCGTCAAGCCCACCGCGCAGGACGTGCTGGGCGACTCCGTGACCTTCTCCCCCATCCGCTGGAAAACCGGCTGGCCACACCACCTGCGCCGCGTGCCGCCGTTCCGCGACGACGCCACCGCCTCCATCACCCGCTCCGAAGTCTTCGCGTTCGGCGCGGACGTGCGTGAGTCGGGTTTTGCGCGCGAGCAGATCATCGACTTTTTGGGCGCCTGCTTCGCCTACGTTGCCGGCCAGTCCAACCAGGTGATGCAGATGCAGGCGTTTTTGCGCAACAAGGGGAAGGCGGCTCAGCTTCTGGCGGCGGTGCGGAAGTTGGACGGCGTCGGCGCCGTTGACGCTTACGGTGCTTTGGTCGCGACTGGGCTGCCACCGAAGTTCGCGTCCGCTGTGGCGTACTTCCTGGCCGGCGAGCAGGAGGCCGGGGAGGCGTCGAAGCCGGTGATCATCTGCTCTAACCGTGCGCGCGTCGCCGGTTTGTCGTCGGAGGGTGACTGGTCTGCCGAGGAGTACGGCGAGTACCTCGAGGCGTTGAAGGCGGCGCGCGACGCTTACGACGCCGAGCTGCCGCTGGATGCCGTCGAGTGGTCACTGCGGGAGTTCGCCCGCCGCTCCTAGTAGGGGGAATGTGTGCGATCCGGCGAGCTCAGGGAAAACCTGAATTCGCCGGGTTTTTGTTTTAGCGATATCCCACCATGCGAAGACAACCGAGCAGGAACTCACCATCAAAGAAGGCGGAAGCCACACACGCATATGGGTCGGTGGCCGCTACACGACTGTTCCCAGGCATCGAGAAATTCCCGATCTCGCCGCCCAAAAGATTTATAAGCAGATTGGACTGAAATAACGATGAACTGTTTTACCGCGACTGTCCAACGTGACTCCGGCTGGTGGGTCGGCCAACTCGATCAAGCCCCTGGTGTCATTGTCCAAGCACGTCGCCTTGATCAGATTGAAGACGAATTCAAAGATGCCCTTGGACTTTTTCCCGAGTTGACCCACGATGCAGAGTCCGCCCAGATCGAACTCGCCATCGGTGGCGAAGCGGAAAAGGCGGCGCTTTCAGCACGAGACGAGCTCGAAGAGCTGCGTCGGCAAGAACACGATCAACTGGGGAAAATCGCCCAGCACGCGAAAGAACTCTCTGAACGCGGTTACAACTACCGTGACATCGCCTACCTTCTGGGCATCAGCTACGGCCGAGTCGGGCAGATTCTCAAACAGCACTCCGCAGCGTAAGGCCAATGATTGACCCGGTTTCGGGGGTTTCGCCCGACCTGCCGCGGCCGCACGCAAACCGGCTACCCACAACCGGCTACCAGCAGTTTTTCTGCATGGTAGCCGGTTGTAGGTAACCGGTTTCCTCATGTGGGCCGGCTCCTTGCGAAGGGCCCACCCAATTTTTTCGTCCGGCACCACTCGCACACGGATGGTGTGTTTTTGGAATGTGGCAAATATTTGCCACATTCCAATTTCGGTATAACCGCGCCCCTACCGGTTGCCGCGGAAGGCGCGGTCATTGAGGTCGCGACGGGCCTGCTCCAGTGCGACGAGGTCGGAAAACAGGGCGTTGTAGGCCTCTTCGTCGTCGGAAGGCCGCATGCGCTGGAGCTGCGACTTCAGCTGCGCGATCTGCTGGCCCACGCGGGTTTCCTGCAGGCGAGACAGCACGGAGTCGGCGTATTCGTACAGGTCGTCGGCGTGGATGGGTTCGACGGCCAGCTCGGAGACGAAGTTGCGGCCAGCGTAATCGCGCATCTCGCCGGCGACCGCGGCGAGGAAGTTCGAGGCGTCGGGGGCGGCGTCATCGGCGCCGTCGGCACTAGCGGCACCACCGCCGCCACTAGCGCCCGCCGCTGCTGCCGCCGCCCCGGCGCGGGCGCAGCCGCCGGCGGCGGTGATGGCATCGCGGACCTGGTGGTACGCGTCGTGGGTGAAGGCGTCCGGGTTAATGCCGTCGAAGTAGTTGCCGGCCGCGGCCGGGTGCTGCAGGGCCAGCTTTAACGCTTCGCGCTGGGGCCACAGCACCGGGTCGTCGGGACGCGGCGGGATGAGGATCTCGGACTGAGCGCCGGAGCTGTCCGGGCCGACGCCGCCACCGGCGGCGGCACCAGCAGACGCAGCCGGGTCCTTCGGCGCGCGCTTCTGCTTCTTCGGCTTCTTGGCCTCGGCGCGGACCTGCTCCAGCACCTCGTCCGGGTTCGGCCAGCCGACCCAGCCGGCGAGGCGGCGGGCGTACTCCTGTTGGAGCACTTTGTCGGAGATGGTGGCGACGACGGGGACGGTGCGTCGTAAGGCTTGCACTCGCCCTTCGGCGGAATCCAACGAGTAGTCCTTTAATAGCGACTCGATGACGAACTCGTACACCGGCACGCGGGAGGCCACGAGGTCGCGCAGGGCCCCGTCGCCACGCGCGAGGCGCAGGTCGCAGGGGTCCATGCCGTCCGGGGCGACTGCGACGAAGGACTGGGCGCCGAACTCCGCGTCCGTCTCAAAGGCGCGCATGGCGGCCTTGCGGCCGGCCTCGTCGCCGTCGAAGGTGTAGATCAGCTCGCCGCGGAAGAAACTGTCGTCGAGCATGAGGCGGCGGATCAGGCTCATGTGGTCGCCGCCGAACGCGGTGCCGCAGGTGGCCACCGCCGTATCCACGCCCGCGGCGTGCATGGCCATCACGTCCGTGTAGCCCTCCACCACCACCGTCTGGTGCTTTTCCGCGATGTTCTTCTTCGCCTTATCGATGCCGAAGAGCACTTTAGACTTGTGGTACAGCAGCGTGTCCTGGGTGTTGATGTACTTGCCCAGGCGGTCGTCCTCGAACAGCTTGCGGGCGCCGAAGCCGATGACGTTGCCGGCGGTGTCCTTGATCGGCCAGATCAAACGGCCGCGGAACTTATCGATCGGCCCGCGTTTGCCCATCGAGGACAGGCCGGCGTCGATAAGCTCTTGCACCTCAAAGCCCTTGCGCAACAGGCGCTTCGTCATCGGGTCCCACGCGTAGGGGGCGTAGCCGCATTCGAAGTCGTAGATCAGCTCGCGGGAAAAACCGCGCTTGAGCAGCATCTCGCGCGCAGGGGCGGCGTCTTCCGTTTCCAGCTGCTCGCGGAAAAACTCGTGCGCAGCCTTGTTCGCCGCCAAAAGCCGCTGTCGCGTGCCGCGGTCCACCTTGCGGGCGCCGGTGGATCCGCCCTGGTAATTGATGTGGTAGCCGATGTGATCCGCCACCGCCTCCACGGCCTCGGGGAAGCTCAGCTGCTCCATCTCCATGAGGAAGCTGAAGACGTCGCCACCCTTGCCCGTGGAAAAGCAGTGGTAGTAGCCGTGCGCGGGGCGGACGTGGAAGCTCGGGGTGCGCTCGTCCTTGAACGGGCTCAAACCCTTCAACGAGTCGTGACCGGCAGGTTTGAGCTGCACGTACTCGCCGACAATCTCGTCGAGCGGCGCGCGCTGACGGATAGCCTCAATATCGCTATCCGGAATTCTGCCCCTAGCCATGGCGCTCACTCTAGCGCGTGGCACGATATTGCCCATGAAGCGCCTATCCGTCCTGCTCGCGTGCCTGTTTTTGAGCAGTTGCCTATCGACGCCACCTCCGGCCCCTCCTGAGTCATCGGCTGAGTCAGCTTCCGGGCTGCCCTCGTGCGGCTCGCTTCCTAGCGAAGCCTGGGACACCGTCGACCTCATCGAAGCCGGCGGCCCCTTCCCCCACCCGGACAACGACGACCGCCGCTTCGGCAACTACGAACGCATCCTCCCCGAGCAGCCGCGCGACTACTACCGCGAGTACACCGTGGACACCCCGGGCGTGAACCACCGCGGCGCGCGCCGCATCGTCACCGGCGGCGGCTCGGACGGCCACGTCGACGAGTGGTTCTACACCGCCGACCACTACGAATCCTTCTGCGAAATGGAGGTCAACTAATGCCCGCTGTTTTTGTGATGCGCCCGGTGCGCTCGATCGAGGACCTCGGCGCCGCCATCATCGCCGCCGTCTACGGCGCGGGCGCGGCTACGTCCCCCGACGGTGCGTCCCCAGACGCCCGCCCGGTGCCGCGCAACCTCGACGCCCTGGCCGACCTGTTGCGCGAGACCCGCGTGAAACGTGTGGTGGTGACGGATTGGGGGATTCCGGAGGCGTCGATAGGCGGGCTGCTCGAAGTGCTTGCCGACGAAGGCGTCGAGCTTTCCCGCTAGACCCCTAGTAAGAAACCCCTATTAAGGCCCAAAATGGCGCATACTCGGGCTCTGTTACTAGGGGTTTGCGGGCGGGAGGGGCTACTTCGTCTCGTTCGGGTGGCTGGTGTGCACGGCCTCGAGGAAGACCGTGCGGCCATCGACGTAGAACCAGATCCGCGCCGAGCCCTTCAGCGTCAGTTTGTGTTGCCACCGCTCGAACGACTGCCCGCCGCGCTGCACAGTCCCAAGCTCCCCCTTCAGCCGGTAATTGGTGGGAGTGGTTGCCGTCGGGGTCCTGGTGAGGAAATCCCATGCGTCGGCCATCGGGTTCCGCATGGTCGCCACCAGGTCGCGCCATCCCTTCTTCGCCCCAACCGAGGCGAAGCGGATGTCGTACTCGACCTTCTTTGAGGGCCGCGGGACCAGCTCCCCCCTCCTCCCGGCCGCCATCGTCAGGGCCGCTCCACCGGCTCATTGTCGTCGAGCCAGTCGGTTTCGACATCCCCGAGTCCTGCCGCGATGGCGGTCGCAGTTTCCTTCCACGCGGTGAACTCGGCGAGGGCGAGGTGTGGTTGTTCGGTGGCGAAGGAGGCGCGTGCTGCGTCGATAAGCTCTTGCGCACATAATTCCCTGTCCGCCTGAGACAGCGCCAACATCCAGGGGAACGCGCGGGCCATTCGCTCGCTGAGGCTGCCGGCGCCTTCCGTTGCCACGGTGATGAGTTGGGCCGCGAGTTCCAGCAACTGCGCCCGCCGTTGCGCCTCCCGCGCGGACATGAGCACCAGCGACTCCCCGTCGCGGCGCGTGACCGTGACCGGGTGTTGTTCCGCTTCGGCGAACACCTCGGCGGACCGCTTGCTCAGATCAGAGGAGCGGCGGGAATGCGGTGGAGTTCCTGCTGCGAGTGTCATAGCCCTAAGGGTATTCGGAATGTATTCGGAAGTCGAGGGCTCACGGCCTGCGGAGCATGTCGACGGCTTCCTGCAGGTCCGGCGGCAGCGCCACGTTGCGCCCCGGGCCGATCGGCGTGTAGCCCTTCGGCTTCACCTGCACGGGAAGCAGGCCCCGGGCAGCCGGCCACGCGTTGCGGATGCGTTGGATCAAATCGTCTTCGTCGCCCCAGAAGTCGCTGGTGTAGAAGTGCAAGACTTTGTATCCGCGCTCGGCGAGCCAGTCGTCACGCACACGCTGCTTGCGCAGGACATCATGGGGGACCTCCTCGTATTTTTCCCACCCGTCGACCTCCACGACAAGGTTGTCGCCGATGAGGAAGTCAACCCGGTACGGTCCGATCACCGCCTGGGTGCGGTACGGGACCCCGTGGGCATCGAGGATCAGGCGCAAGAGGGATTCATAGGGCGAATCCGAAAGTCTGCTGGCCAGCGGCAACGCTTTCCGGGCGTTGGCGATCCCCTTCGTGCCGGCCAGACGGGCGATGGTGGCGCGGAACTGGTACAGAAGCTCCTGGTACAGGTGGTCGCCGTGGCCGGAGAGCACGCTGTCTATCGCTATGACGCCTTCGCGCACGCCGCGTTCGCGCGCGATGTCGATGGCGGTGCGAATCGCGTTGGTGTAGCGCACGGGCCCGTCATGGATGATGTCGGCTTCCGGGATCTGCCGGTAGCGGTACTCGTACCCGGTCCAGCCGCCTTTGGTGGAGGCCGGGCGCCCATTCGGCACCGCAAGCGTGACTGGTTCGTTGTGTGCGATGGTCCACACGCCGTTCAGCCTGGCGGCCGAGCAGTCGACGAGCACGGCTTTCCTGCTTTGGCACCCTGCTGCGTAGCACCGCAAAAACGCCCGCTGGTACTCCTTGAGCTTTTTCCACGTCTCGGCGCAGAAGTAGATCGACTTGGTCAGCTGCACCATCTCGCCGTCGCTGATGCGCCGGTGCGTTTCGGTGTCCACGGACGACACCCTCCGCACGTCGACGAGCTTTTCCCGCAGCTCTTTCTTCCGCGTGTCTTTCATTAGTCCCCCCTTGACTAATTACCCCGCTGCGGAGACTACCGGAGGCGCGTTGTTCCTGCCGGGTATTGGGCCCGGCCGGCGGGCCCGGCTGGCCGGCCCGGTTCCCGGCGCCCGCAGGCATGTCCCCCTTCCCGACTCCGCAGACCCCTAGCAACAAACCCCTAGTAAGGCCGATAAACGGGCATTCTCAGGAGGGCTTACTAGGGGTTTGTGGGAATGAGCGCGGCCTTCTTCGATGCTGGCGCCCGCACACGCCGTACCAACGACGCCGAAGAATTAAAACCCCCTGAGAAACACCCGGGAAAGTGTCGTGTGCCATAATCCCAACCAATGTGACACAGACCATGTGAACCACGACACGATCGGAGAAGACCCATGAGCTCGCTCATCCTGGTGCTCGTCGGCCTGGCGATGATGGCGGCCGGCTACCTGCTGTACTCCAGATTCCTGAGCCAGCGCGTCTACCAGCTCTCGGACGCCTACACCACCCCGGCGCACACGATGGAAGACGGCGTGGATTTCGTCCCCACGAACAAGTACGTCCTGTGGGGCCACCACTTCACTTCCGTGGCGGGCGCGGCACCGATCATTGGCCCGGCCGTCGCGGTGATTTGGGGCTGGGTGCCGGCGTTTTTGTGGGTCACGCTCGGCACCGTGTTCTTTGCGGGGATGCATGACTTGGGGGCGCTGTGGGCGTCGCAAAGGCATCGCGGACAGTCGATCGGCACGCTGTCCGGCCGCTACATCGGCGCGCGCGGGCGCAACCTGTTCCTCGTGGTGATTTTCCTGCTGCTGCTCATGGTCAACACGGCGTTCGCGGTGGTCATCTCCAACCTGCTCATCTCCACGCCGACGGCGGTGATCCCGACGTGGGGCGCGATCGTCGTGGCGCTGTTGATCGGCCAGGCCATTTACCGCTTCAACTGGAACCTGCCGCTGGTCTCCATCGTGGGTGTGGCGGCGCTGTACGGGCTGATGATCCTCGGCGATCAATTCCCGATCTCCCTGCCAGAGACGATGCTGGGGATCCCGGACCGCGGCTGGTGGATCCTCTTCCTGTTCACCTACGCCTTCATCGCCTCGCTGCTGCCGGTGTGGGTGCTGCTGCAGCCGCGCGATTACATCAACGGCCTGCAACTGTTCGTGGGCCTGATCATCCTCTACGGCTCGTTTTTCATCGTGCGGCCGGAGGTTGTCGCACCCTCGCTTCGCGACGCCGTCCCGTCCGGCACCCCCGGCATCTTCCCGCTGCTCTTCGTCACCATCGCCTGCGGCGCGATCTCCGGCTTCCACGGCGTCGTCGCCTCGGGCACGTCGTCGAAGCAGTTGGACAAGGAGACGGACGCGCGCTTCGTCGGCTACTTCGGCGCGGTCGGCGAGGGCCTGCTCGCCCTTGGCACGATCGTGGCCACCACCGCCGGCTTCAAGTCGCTGGCGACGTGGGAGGAGATCTACAACGAGTGGAACGCCGGCGGCGTCGACGCGTTCATCCAAGGCGGCGGCGACCTCATGAACGAAGGCCTGGGCATCCCCACCTCCCTGTCCGCGACCATCCTGGCCACCATGGCCGTGCTGTTCGCCGCCACCACCATGGACTCCGGCATCCGCCTGCAGCGCCTCGTGGTCGCGGAGATGGCGGAGCTGGCCGGTGTGAAGCTCTCCGGCGCGGTGGCCACCATCATCGCGGTGGGCTGCGCGCTGGGCCTGACGTTCTCCATGGGCCTGGACGGCTCCGGCGGCATGCTGATCTGGCCGCTGTTCGGCACCACCAACCAGCTCATGGCGGGCCTGACGCTGTCTGTCGTCGTGATCATTCTGACGCAGCTGCGCCGTCCGACCTGGCCGGTGCTGATCCCGCTGGTGTTCGTGACCTTCATGTCGCTGTGGGCGGCGGTGCTGCAGCTGCGCACGTTCCTCGAGGCGGGCAACTGGCTGCTGCTGGTGCTGGACGTCATCATCATCTGCTGCGCCATCTGGGTCATCGTGGAGGCGTTCACGGCGATCTCGAAGGCGCGCAAGGAACCGGCTGTGACCTGGCGCGACGATGAGACGATTCCGGGTGAATTGGCGGATGCGCGAACGTCTTAAAGCAATTGCCCGCGGCTTAGACGAGTTCTACAAAGCCCCGTACCGCCGCGAGTTCGCCCGCGCCGCGCGCGAGGAGGACGACCTGTTCACCCTCCTCGTCGCCTCGGAGACACTCGGCATTCCCAACCCCGCAAGCTTCTACACACTCGAGCTGATGCCATTGCTTTACGACGAATTCCACGCCTGGCACACCCGCATGGGCATGGAGCGCTCCCCGTTGGATGGCGTGCGATGCTGCTAGAGGCCGCGCCCGTGATGTTCTTCGGCGGCAAAGGCGGGGTGGGCAAAACCACCGTCTCGGCCGCCACGGCGGTGCGCCTGGCCGAGGCGGGCCGACGCGTGCTTTTGGTGTCCACGGACCCGGCGCACAACCTGGGCCACATCTGGGATACGCGCCTGTCAGCCGAGCCGACCGCCCTCGAGCCCGGCCTGGACGTGGCGGAGCTCGACCCCGCCGCGACCACCGAGCGCCACCTCGCCGAGGTGGAGCGCTCCATGCGGGCGATGATGCCGGAGCGCATGCACCCCGAGATCCGCCGCCACCTGGACCTGGCGCGCAACTCCCCGGGTATGCATGAGGCGGCGATGTTGGAGGCGGTGGCGGAGCTCGTCGACAAGCCTGGCTACGACCACATCATCTTCGACACCGCCCCCTCCGGCCACACCTCCCGCCTGCTCGCGCTGCCGGAGCTGATGGCCGCATACACCGGCGGGCTGATGCAGCGGCGCGAACAGTCCGACAAATTCTCGCGCGCCGTGCGCGGCTTGGGCGGGACTGTCGACGACCCGGTGGAGCGCCGCAACCAGGAAATCCGCGCCACCTTGCTGCGCCGCCGCCGCAAGTTCGAGCGGCTGCGCGACATCCTCACCGACCCCGCGGCCTGCACATTTCACATCGTGCTCACCGCCGAGCGCCTACCGGTCCTTGAGAGCTGCGAGCTTTACGACGACCTCACGTCCAACAGCATCCGAGTCGGCTCGTTGGTGATCAACCGCCGCAGCCCTCTCGAGGCCGGCGAGTTCATGGCCTCGCGCCGTGCGGTGGAAGACGACGCGCTTGAGCTGCTGGACGCGAAACTCCCCGACGTCCCCCGCGTCGAGCTGCCCTGGCTGCCCGGCGAGATCGGCACCCGCGAATCGCTGGCCGCCATCGCTGGGCGGTTGTAGCGCTCTGCGCCGCCCTAGAAGTACCCCTCGAAGGCGGCGGCCTTCTTCGCGGTGCGCTCCAGGCGCGACTCGGTCATGGACGCGATCTGGTCCACGATCACGCGCCCGCGCTCCAGGTCCGTCTCGGCGGCGTTGAACCACGCCTGGAACATCGTGTCCAGGGTGCCCGGCGCGCCGGCGCGGAGGTACTCGTGGACCCGGTAGATGCGGTCGCGCTGCCGGTCCTGGCGCGCCTGGTGCGACGGCTGGTCCATGACGTAGAGCACCGCGACGGTCTTCAGCAGGCGGACCTCGGCCTCCACGTCCGGCGGGACCACCAGGCGCCCGTGCTGCCGGCCCAGGCCGAGGCCAGGCGCGCCGGAGGTCGCAGCGCCAGAAGCGTCCGCGAGGGCACGGTTGCCGTCGTCCTCGCGGGTGGCGCGGGTGACGGCGCCGACGTAGCGGCCCACCAGCTGCGACGTCAACGCTTTCAGCCCCGTCCACGCGCCGAGGGAGTAGTCGAACTCGCTCGCGGCGGCGATGGCGGGTAGGGAGCGCAGGCGGTCGGCGGCGTCGACAAGCGAGTCCGCGTCGCCGCCGAACGCCGCCGCGCCCTTCTCCGCCAAAGCTGCCAGCTCCACGAAGTCCCACAGCACGCGCAGCGACACGCGCCCGGAGACGATGCCGTCCTCGACGTCGTGGACGGAGTAGGCGATGTCGTCGGAGAAATCCATCACCTGCGCCTCCATCGGCGGCGCCCCGTCGACGTGCCCCGCGCGCACCCACTCCAGCACGGCGGCGTCCTCGTCGTAGGCCGAGTACTTCCGGTTCACAGAACCGTCCGCGTTCGTGCGCGTCAGCGGATACTTCACGGCCGCGTCGAGGGAGGCGCGGGTGAGGTTGAGGCCGAATGACGTGCCGTCGATAAGCACTTTGGGCTCCAGGCGCGCAAGGATCCGCAACGTCTGCGCATTGCCCTCGAAGCCGCACGGCGCGACCTCGTTGAGCGCGACCTCGCCGTTGTGGCCGTACGGCGGGTGCCCGATGTCGTGGGTCAGCCCCGCCATCTCGCACAGGTCGGGGCTTAAGCCCAGGCCTTCGCCGATGCCGCGGGAGATCTGCGCGACCTCCAGCGAGTGCGTCAGGCGCGTGCGCGGGGTGTCGCCGTCGCGCGGGCCGACCACCTGCGTTTTGTCCGCGAGCCTGCGCAGCGCCGCGGAATGCAGCACGCGGGCGCGGTCGCGGGCGAAATCCCCGCGCGAATCCGGAGCGAGTTGCGCGCCCTTCGGCGCCTCGTCGGCGCGGCGCAGGGTATCGGCGGCGTTGTAAACGTACACGTCGCGCTACCCTAGTCGGCATGACTAGCCGTTACTTGCGCATCCTCGCCGTGTCCGGCGGCCTTTTCGTCGCCACCGCACCCGCACTCAGCTTTGCGACGGAAGCTCCGCCCGCCCACATCCAGGCCCAAGCCACCGCCACGAAGGCGTCGCTCGAGCCAGGCCGGCTAACGCAACCAGTGACCGACGACGCCGCGGTGCTCTCGCCTGCCGAGCTCTCCGAGATCGAAGACGCGATCCAGAACGTCAGCAAGACTCAGGGCAAGTCCGTGCGCGTGGTGTTCTTACGCTCGTTCGGGCAGTACGCCCCGTCGGAATGGGTGGACAAGGCCGTGGCGGCGAACGGCTCCAACACCGCCGTGGTGGCGATCTCGCCGGACGAGCGCCTCTACAACGTCGGCGGCGGCGAAGAGTGGACGCAGTCCGAGATCGACCGCATGAACTCCGCCGCCCACGCGCAGCTGTCCGAGATGAACTGGTCTTCGGCCGCGTTGAATGCGGTGAATGCGGTGGCGGGCGGGGGCTCGTCGTCAGGCGATGGCGCAGGCGGCGGCGCTGGCTGGCTCGCGGGAGGCCTGGGTATCGCCGCGCTGGCGGGCGGCGGCGTGTACGCGGCGACGCGCAAGGGATCGAAGAAGCAGCAGGCCAAGCAGATCGAGTCCGCCAAAGCACTCGACCCGGCGGACACCGACTCGCTGGGGCGTCTGCCCACGCCGACGCTGGAGGAGGTCGCGCGCGACGCGCTGGTCTCCGCCGACGAGTCCATCACCCAGGGCAAGCAGGAGCTCGAGCTTGCCACCGCCGAGTTCGGCGCGGACCGCGTGCGCCCGTTCACCTCCGCGATGAACGAGGCCACCACCACCCTGCAGCGCGCGTTTGCAACGCACCAGAAGCTTTACGACGCCATCCCGGAAACCGAACCCGAAAAGCGCGCCATGCTGGTGGACATCATCTCCTCGTCCGGACGCGCGGAGCAGGCGCTGCGCGACAAGACCACCGAGTTCAACGAGATGCGCGGCGTGCTCATGCGCGCGCCCGAAGAGGTGGAGAAGGTCCTCGCGCGCACCGTGGACATCCGGGCGCGCCTGGAGCCCGCGCGAGCGACGCTGGCGCAGCTGCAGGGCGAGTACCCGGCGCAGATCCTGGAATCCATCGTGGACAACGTGGACCTGGCCGAAGCGTCGCTGGACGAGGCGGAAAAGGCCCTCGGCGAAGCACGCACACTTGCCGACAAGCCGGCCGGGCACCAGGGCGCGCTTTTGGACACGCTGGCCGCCGCCACCCGCGCCGTCAACGTCTCCGACACCAACCTCGCCGCCATCGAGCACGCCGAGGACAACATCCGCGCCGCGAAGGCCAACCTGCCCGCGCTGATCTCCGAAATCCGCGACGAGTTGCGCGAGATCGAGCAGGTCAAGGGTGCGCGTGCGCAGGGCGCGCCTATCGACATCGCTTCGCTCGATGCCGTCGCCTCCAAGGCCCAACGCATGCTGAGCGAGATCGGCGACCGCGACGAGTCCGACCCGCTGGCGCTGTACCAGGAGCTGACCAGCATGGACGCCGACATCGACGCCGCGCTGGACCGCGCGAAGGGCATCGCCGGCGACCAGTCCCGCGCGCTGCAGCTTTTCGACCAGCAAATGCAGGTCGCCGGCGCCCAAATCCAGCGCGCCGAAGACCTGATCCTCTCGCGCGGCCGCATCATCGGCTCGCACGCGCGCACACTTTTGGCGGAGGCGAAGCGCCAGTACGCGCAGGCCCACCAGCTGCGCGTGCGCGACACCCGCACGGGCATCGACGCCGCACGCGCCGCCACCGACACCGCGCGCCGCGCCGAGGCCGCCGCGAACGACGACCTGCGCCGCTACCAGGCCCAGCGCAACCGCCAGACCGCAGACTCGCTGGCCAGCGCCGTGCTGTGGGGCACGATGCTCTCCGGCGGCTTCGGCGGGGGCGGTGGCTTTGGCGGCGGTGGCTTCGGGGGCGGAGGCGGGTTCTCCGGCGGGCGCCCCTCCAACCGCGGCGGCACCTTCTAGGCATCTCGGGGCCGCCTGCTCCAGCACCGCTCCCCCGCCCCACCCGACAAACCCAGAGCAACAAACCCAGAGTATGGCCCAAAAACGGCCATACTCTGGGTCGCTTAATAGGGGTTTGCGCGGTGGAGGGGCGGACCGCGCCGCAGGAGTGCGCTGCGGCGCCGCGCGAGGCTCAGTAGCGCGTGCGGCGCGCCGGCGCGTCGACGAAGGTCAGCGCCCACGTCATGAAGGCGAGGTCCACCAGCTGGATCTCGTCGAACCCGTCGGCGCGAAGGGTCGGCTCCGCCACGTCGACGCCCAGCTCGCCGGAGGGGAAGCCCCGGGTCACGGCGATGAGTTCACCGCCGCCATCGCGGATTTCGCGCTTCGGGGTGATCGCGCCCGACAGCAGGTCGAAGCCCGAACGGTTCAGGGTGTAGCGGCGGCCAGCGCAATCCGCGGCGTAGCGCGACACCGTGAACCCGGCTTTGCGCAGCAGGTACTCCTCGTTGGTCGCCACGTCGAAGGCGCGGAACTTCGCCGGATTATCGGACGTGACGCGCAAAACGGTCTCGCCCACCGTGACGGTGTCGGGGGTGGAATGGGCGACGGACCTTTGGTCGTCGATAAGCGAGGCTCCTTGCCAAATCACAGCACAGCCACCACCACGACAAACAGCGACAGGAACACCAGCGTGGCAATCAACGCGGTGGAATTGGCCATCTTGCGCGCCTCCAGCACGCTGCGCGTCAGCCACGCCAGGCCGGCAACATGCACGGGCGGCAGCTGCGTCTCCCCCTCGAACTCGAGGATGGCTTTGCGCACCCCGTTGTGGTCTTGGGTGAACTGGGCGACCTTCTCGCCGTCCGGGCCCTCGACCACCCAGTTCTTGGACGTCTCCGGGATCAGCGCGTACGGGGTGCCGTCCACGACCGCGTCGATGCGCTTCGCGCGCTTCAAACTGTCGGAGGTGCGCACGATCTCCTCACCGCCGCACGTGGCCAGCGCGCCCGACTCGGCGTGCGCCGTCAGATCCCAGCTCTGGCCGCACACAATCGCGCGGTCGTGCTCGAACACGCCGAGGACGTCCGGGCCGTCCTCCGCCAAAAGCTTCGGCGCGTCCCGGTTCGAGCGGTCCCAGCTCACATAATGCATGAGCGAAAATCTAGCAGCCGATCAGGCGGGCGGCCAGGTAAGACTCCAGCTCCGCCAGCGGCACGCGCTCCTGCTCCATCGTGTCGCGCTCGCGCACGGTGACGGCCTGGTCCTCCAGGGTGTCGAAGTCGTAGGTGACGCAGAACGGGGTGCCCGTCTCATCCTGACGACGGTACCGGCGGCCAATCGCGCCGGAGGTGTCGTAGTCGACGTTCCAGTGCTGGCGCAGCTTCGCGGCGAGCTCCTCGGCCGGGCCGGACAGCTCCGGCTTCTTCGACAGCGGCAGCACGGCCACCTTCACCGGCGCAAGGCGGCGGTCCAGGCGCAGCACCACGCGGGTGTCGGTGCCGCCCTTGGCGTTGGGGGCCTCCTCCTCGTCGTAGGCGTCGATGAGGAAGGCCATCATGGCGCGGCCGAGACCCGCGGCCGGCTCGATGCAGTACGGAATCCAGCGCTCGTTGTTCTCCTGGTCGAAGTAGCTCAAGTCCTCGCCGGAGGCCTCAGCGTGGGTCTTCAGGTCGTAGTCGGTGCGGTTGGCCACGCCCTCGAGCTCGCCCCACTTGGAGCCGGTGAAGCCGAAGGCATACTCGATGTCCACGGTGCGCTTGGAGTAGTGGCTGAGCTTTTCTTCCGGGTGCTCGTAGAGGCGCAGGTTGTCCGGGTTGATGCCCAGGTCGACGTACCAGTTGTAGCGGTTGTCAATCCAGTACTCGTGCCACTTCTCGTCCTCGCCGGGTTTGACGAAGAATTCCATCTCCATCTGCTCGAACTCGCGGGTGCGGAAGATGAAGTTGCCCGGGGTGATCTCGTTGCGGAAGCTCTTGCCGGTGTTCGCGATGCCGAACGGGGGCTTCATGCGCGCCGACGTCATGACGTTTTTGAAGTTGACGAAGATGCCCTGCGCGGTCTCCGGGCGCAGGTAGTGCAGGCCTTCCTTGTCGTCCACCGGGCCCAGGTAGGTCTTCATCAGACCGGAAAACGCCTTCGGCTCGGTCCAGTTGCCGGGCTGGCCGGTTTCCGGGTCGTTGATGTCCGCCAGGCCGTTTGCCGGCGGGTGGCCGTGCTTTTCCTCGTAGGCTTCCAGCAGGTGGTCGGCGCGGTAGCGCTTGTGGGTGTACAGCGACTCAACGAGCGGGTCGGTGAACACTTCGACGTGGCCGGAGGCTTCCCACACGCGCGTGGGAAGGATGACGGAGGTGTCAACGCCAACGGTGTCGCGGCGGGATTGCACCATGTGCTTCCACCACTGGCGCTTGAGGTTTTCTTTCAGCTCCACGCCGAGCGGGCCGTAGTCCCACGCGGAGCGGGTTCCGCCGTAAATCTCGCCTGCGGGGTACACCAGTCCGCGGCGCTTGCACAGGTTAACGACGGTCTCAATCTTTGATGCGGGCATCAACATCTCCTGGTGGGAAAGTGCGTGCAAAATTACGGTCAACAGCATAGCCCGCCTTACGACGCCTCCGGTCACCCGCCCAGTTTGGACATAAGTCCCACTCCCTTAAGACTGTCTTGTATTCTGATGAAATAGATTGCGCCTTGGCACCGAGGAAAGGGGACGCCGTGAGCGAACGCTTCCCGTTGACAGACTTTCCAAAGCTTGCGGACGAAGACATAGACCGCACCGCTGCGCTAGTGAAGGTGCTGGATTCGAAGACCCGGCTGGAGATCCTGCTGCTGTTGGCCGAGGAAGAGATGGTGGTGCACCAGCTGGTCACCGAGTTGGAGAAGTCGCAGCCGCTGATTTCCCAGCATCTGCGGGTGCTGCGTTCGGCCGGGTTGGTCTCCGCGTCGCGCAAAGGCCGCGAGGTGCTCTACGCGCTGGACCAGCCGGACATCATCGGCATCATCCACGAGCTGGCGTCGCTGGAAAAACTCACCGAGGCCCAGGACGAGCTGGCCGAACTGCGCAAGCGCAAGCGCAACCGCGACATCGGTCACGCCAGCGGCTCCAGCGGCGCGGCAATCGTGGACCCGCCTGCCGCCGTGCGCCCCGAAACGGATCCCGGCCTGGCCCCGCAGACGCCAAAGCCTGTGCGCGACTAGGTAGACTGCAACCGTATGACGCAAACGAACCGCCGAGCGCAATCGCGCCCCGTGCCCAAGCTGGGCCCGCGAATGACGCGCCAGCGCGCCGCCGTCGTGGAGACGCTGCGGGGGCTGGACAAGTTCGCGTCCGCGAAAACAATCCATGAGCAATTGCTTGCCGACGGCGCGTCCGTCGGCCTCACCACCGTCTACCGCACACTGCAATCGCTTGCCGAGGTCAAAGCCGTGGACGTGCTGCAGTCCCCCGACGGCGAAACCCTCTACCGCGATTGCCTCACCGGCCACCACCATCACCACCTGGTGTGTGCCGAGTGCGGCCGCAGCGAGGAAATCGAAGGCGGGCCCGTGGAGAAGTGGGCCGAGGTCGTCGCCTCGCACTACGGCTACGAGCTGGTCGGCCACGACGCCGAAATCTACGGCGTGTGCCGCGCCTGCCAGGCCAAGCGCTAATTATTTATCCGCGAACTTGTCCACCGCGCCGCCGAAGCGGCGGTCGCGCTTCGCGTACTCAAGCACCGCGTCCCACAGGTCTTCCTTGGTGAAGTCCGGAAACAGCACGTCCTGGTACACCATCTCCGCATACGCGGACTGCCAGAGCAGGAAGTTCGACGTGCGCTGCTCGCCCGACGGGCGCAAAAACAGGTCCACGTCCGGCATGTCCGCGCGGTACAGGTAGCGGGCGATGGTTTTTTCGTCGACGGTGGACACGTGAGCGTCGATAAGCTTTTGCACCGCATCTGTGATCTCCGCGCGCCCGCCGTAGTTGACGCACATGGCAAGCGTGAGGCCCGTGTTGTTTTTGGTCAGCTCCTCGGCGACCTCGAGTTCCTCGATGACGCTGCCCCACAGCTTCGGGCGGCGCCCGCACCACACCACGCGCACGTTTTTGGCGTGCAGCTCGTCGCGTTGGCGGCGCAGCACCTCGCGCGTGAAGTTCATGAGAAAGTGCACCTCGGAAGGCGAACGCTTCCAGTTTTCGGTGGAAAACGCGTACGCCGAAAGCCATTCAACGCCGCCGAGCTCAATGCACGCGTCGACGGCGTCCATGAGCTTCTCCTCGCCCACCTTGTGTCCCTCGGTGCGCTTCAGGCCGCGCTTTTGCGCCCAGCGGCCGTTGCCGTCCATCACCAGCGCGATGTGCTTCGGGATGAACTTCTTGTCAATATTCGGTGCGCCCATGGGTGCCAATTATGCCTGCTCCATAATCTTGAAGCTTTTCAACCCGGCCTCCAGGTTGAATTGCAGGTGCGCCACCGTTGCGCGGTGAATCTGCGCCACGCGTATCGACGGCACGCTGCCGCCCCGCTCCATCAACCACATCTCGTGCAACGTTTCAGGGTGCACATCCATGGAGCCCGGCGGGCGGCAGTTGTTGCACACCGCCCCGCCTTGGCTCGCGTTGAACGCCTTGTGCGGGCCGGGCGCGCCGCAGTTCGCGCAGTCGAACAGGCTTAACCCCCAGCCGGCGTGCTTGGTGGCCTTCAGGATGAACGCGTCGAGGACCATCGTCGGGTGCTGGTCCGTCTGCAGGTTTTTCAGCGCGTCTTGGACCAGGGCGAACAGGGCGGGGTCGGCTTCGTCGAAGCTGAGTTTCTCCGCCGTTTCCATCACCGCGCAGGCGGCGGCGTAGCGGTCGAAGTCGTCGATGATGCGGGCACCGAAGTAGGTCACGGTGTCGGCGGATGCGATCGTCGATAGGCCTCGGCCCGGGTAGATCAGCGCGTCGACCTCCACGAACGGCTGCAGCCTTGACCCGAAGCGGCTCTTCGCCTTGCGCACGCCCTTGGCCACCCCGCGCACCAGTCCGTGGTTCTTGGTGAGCAGGACGACCACCCGGTCCGCCTCGCCGAAGTCGTAGGTGCGCACCACGAACGCGCGGTCGCGCCAGTTCGGGCGCGGTGCTTTAGAAGCCAAGCCGGCCCAGCGCCTTCGGGTCCTGCTGCCAGTTCTTCAGCACTTTGACGCGCACGTCCAGGTAGACGTTTTGCCCGGTCAGCTCGATGATCTGCTTGCGGGCGCGGTGCACGATGCCGCTCAGGCGCCGCCCGTCCGGGCCCTCGATGATGCGTTTTTGGCCCGGGCGCTCCAGGTAGAGCACCGCGTAGATCATGGTGCGCTGCGGGTTGTCCGGGTCCGGGTGCATCTCGTCGATTTGGACGGCGACGGAGTGCGGCAGCTCGTCGCGAAGCCCCTGCAGCGCCTCCTCGCGGATGAGCTCCGCGATGCGCGTCTCCATGTCCTCGTCGGTGGTGTGGTCCTCCGGGTAGAAGCGCGGGCCCTCCGGGAGCTTATCGACGAGCACGTCGAGCAGCACGTCGATCTGCACCTGCTCCGTGGCCGAGACCGGAACCAACTCCGCGTCCGCGCCCAACAGCTCGTGCAGCTCCAGCAGGCGCTCGCCGACGGTGTCCTTGGTGGTTTTGTCCAGCTTGGTCACGATGCCCACGATCGGCGTGTTCGGCTTCGTCTCCCGGATCTGCTCCAGGATGTAACGGTCGCCGGGGCCGATCTTCTCGTCCGCAGGCACCGTGAACCCGATGACGTCCACGTCGGCGAAGGTGTCTTTGACCACGTCGTTGAGACGCTCGCCCAGCAGCGTGCGCGGGCGGTGAATGCCCGGGGTGTCCACGACGATGACCTGCGCGTCGTCGCGGTTGACCACGCCGCGGATCGGGTGGCGCGTGGTTTCCGGCTGGTCCGCCATAATCGCGATCTTCTCCCCCACCAGCGCGTTCGTCAGCGTGGACTTGCCGGTGTTCGGGCGGCCCACAAAGCTGACGAACCCCGACCTGAAGCCCTCCGGGGTGTTGGTGAAACCGCCGGCGTCGGCGCGTTCGAAATCGTTCGCGCTTGCGTCTGCGGGCAGATCGTCCGGGAAATCGGGGAAGTCGTTCATGGCCTGGGATTCTACCTGTCCAGCCCTGATTGGTTTAGCTGTGGACAACCGTCTTGTGGCGGCGGCTTTTGGCGGGGGTTATCCACAGATTTTGATTTGGGTCTTGTTCGGGTTGCGTGGCCGCCATAGCTTTCAGGCCATGAACTTCACCGACTTCGTCACCGCAGGCGTGGGCATGCTCGCCGACTTCGACCGCGACATAGCCATGGCCGCCGGCCTGTCCACCAGCCGGGTCCGCGACCTGGCGCGGGTGCACCACACCTACTACGGGCCGACCCAGTTCACCCGCAAACAACGCGAAGCTTTAGCCGCCGCCGACGGTTTGCCGGTGGACCAGCTGGTGCATATCGAGAAAAAGTTGCTCGCTGTCGAAGGGGCTGCCGAACGCTGGCGCATTAGGTTGGATTTGGTGCGCCACCGCGGCTCGTATCGGGCACTGACCAAGCGCATCAAACGGTTAATCAAACAACCCGTCAAACCCGCCCCACCCTCGTGCAGGTTTTCCCGCTCGAAAGCGGGCATGCGCACCATGATCCTGACCTACAACGAGCGCGACCTCGCCGACCTTGAGCACCTGCTGCGACAACTCATCGACGCAGACGACCCAGCCGCCGCCCAAATGGCCCACACCCTCATCAGCATCCTGCGCGACGGCAAAGGAGTCCCACAGGCGAATTTTCGGCCGATCATCCTGGTGCCGATCGCCGACTGGGCCCGCATCCAATCCGGCACCGGCGATGAGGTCACGCTGATCTGCACCGACGGCACCACCATGACCGGTGCCGAATACATGGAGCACGAATTCGGCGACATACTCGAAGTCGCCGCGTTCCACCCCCAAGAAGGACCCGTCAACCTCTACCACGCAAAGCGCTGCGCCAACCCAAAACAGAAAACCATGTCGAAGCTGCTCTGCCCGTCGTGCGCGTTCCCGGACTGCAAACATTCGGCGGAGACCACACAAACGCACCACATCAACGCCTGGCGCTACGGCGGGATGACCAACATGGACAACCTCGCCGAGCTGTGCCCGTTCCACAACGGGGTCAACGCCGACAACAAAAACGGCCCGTTCGGCTACATCGACAACCCCAACGCGCGGATCCACTGGGTCGCCCCCAACGGCGTCAAAGTTCCCATGACCACCCCAGGCGCGATGGAGCTGCTCTTCGACTGAACCGCACCCCGGACACCCCGCCCCACCAGGCGGGGCAATAGGTACGCCCAAAAGGAGCATACACGCATGCCCAAAAACGGCTAGAGGGCCTCGACCTCGAATTGGAGCTGCGGGTTGGCGTAGAAGTCCTGCGCCTCGACCAGCTTGAGCTCCGGCGAGTCGGCCTCGAGGGTCACGCGTAGCAGGTCGTAGACCGACGACGCCGTCTTGGCCAGCGCGTCCTTCGCGTCTCGGCCGCGGAGGTAGTGGCCGGTAAACAGCGCGGCGGTGACGTCGCCGGAGCCGTTGCGCTTGAACGGCAGGCGCGGGGTGCGCACGATCCACTTGCCGTTATCGTCGACGGCGATCATCTCCACTGCGTCCTCGGGCGTCTCCGGGCGCTTTACCGAAGTGACCAGCACGGTGGACGGGCCCATCTCGCGGGCGGCGTCGACGGCGGCGAGGGTGGAATCGAGGTCGGTGACGTCGCGCTCGGTCAGATACCCCAGCTCGAACTGGTTCGGGGTGATGATGTCCGCCGCCGGCACGATCGTCGAGCGGAACAACGGCGGGATCGTGTCGGCGACGAAGCAGCCGGACGTCGCCGAACCCATCACCGGGTCGCAGGTGTAGATGGCGTCGGGGTTTTCCGCCTTGATGTCGCGCACGGTGCCGACGATCACGTCGGCGATTTCGGGGGATGCCTGGTAGCCGGTGAGGATGCCGTCGATAAGCGGGAATGCGTCGCGGTCCTTGATGCCTTCGAGCACCGCGGCGACGTCATCGGCGGGGATGATCGGCCCGCCCCACGCGCCGTAACCGGTGTGGTTGGAGTAGTTCACGGTGTACACCGGCCAGACTTCGTGGCCGATGCGCTGCAAAGGAAAGACCGCTGCCGAGTTGCCGACATGGCCATACGCGACAGCGGACTGGATGGAGAGAATGTTGCTCATACGAGCATTTTAGAGCTCCGGGGACACCAGGATCTTCACGGCGGTCTCGTTGCGGTTGATCAGGGTGTCGAAGCCCTCGTCGACGACGCCGTCGAAGCCGATCTTACCGGTGATGAACGGCTTGAGGTCGACCTTGCCCTCCTCGACGAGCTTGATGGTCTGCTCGTGGTCGTGGGCGTAGCCGATGATGCCGCGGATGGTCAGCTCCTTCATCACCACGGCGTGGATGTCCAGCTCGGCCTTCTTGGACCAGATGGACTCGACGACCAGGGTGCCCTTGAGCTTCAAGCAATCGACGAGCTGGTCAAGCACGACGTTGACGGAGGTGCACTCGAAGGCAGCGTCGACGCCCTTGCCGTCGGTGATCTTCTGCACCTCTTCCTTGAGGTCCTGCTTGGACGGGTCGATGGCGTGGTCGGCGACACCGGCGTCGAGGGCCTTCTGGCGGCGCAACTCGGACAGCTCGGAGACGATCACGGTGCAGCCGTATGCCTTAGCGACGGCAGCCGTGAGCACGCCGATCGGGCCCGCACCGCCGATGAGAACCACGTCGCCCTCGCCGGCCTCGGAGGCGACGAATGCGTGGTGGCCGACGGACAGCGGCTCGATGAGCGCGGCCTCGTCCAGCGGCACGTCGTTGCTGATCGGGTGGACCCAGCGGCGCTGCACCGCGACCTTCTCGGACAGGCCGCCGCCACCACCGGCAAGGCCGATGAAGTTCACGTCCGGGTGGAGGTTGTACGGGCCCGGCTCCTTCGGGTCGACGTCGTCCGGAAGCACGTACGGCTCGACGACGACATGCTGGCCGACCTCAAGATCGTCCACGCCCTCGCCCAGCGCAGCGACGACGCCGGAGAACTCGTGGCCGAGCGTGACCGGCGGCTCCTCGCCGGTGATCGGGTGCGGGTGGCCCGGCTTCGGGCAGAAGATCGGGCCTTCCAGGTACTCGTGAAGGTCGGTGCCACAGATGCCGCACCAGGCGACGTCGATGAGCACCTCGCCCTTGCCTGCCTCCGGTGCGTCGATCTCCTCGACGCGGATGTCCTTCTGGCCGTAGTAACGTACAGCGCGCATGTGAAGCTCCTCTCGGTAGAACAACCTGCTTACGTGCACAATTCTACCGAAAAGTAGGACTATTCGCTGGGCAGCGGCTCCGCAGGCTCGGCGACGGAGACCAGCACGGTGCGGGTCTTCACCCGGCCGCGGCGGTCGCGGCCGCCCTCGGCGGTGTAGCGCACCCCGTCGCGGAGAATGGAGGCGCCCGGCAGCGGCACGCGCCCCAGCTCATACGACAACAGCCCCGCCACCGTGTCGACGTTGTCGATAACGTCCTCGGCGTACTCCAACTCGTAGTCGAGGTTGTCGGCGAGGTAGTCCACCAGGTCGTCCAGCGGCAGGCGCGCCTGGACGCGGAACAGGCGCGGCTCCACCTCGGTCACCGGGGCTTCCTCGTCCTCGTCGTATTCGTCGGTGATTTCGCCGACGATTTCTTCCAAAAGGTCCTCCATGGTGAGAAGGCCGGCGACGGTGCCGTATTCGTCGATAAGCATCGCGATGTGCGTGTTCGACTGCTGCATCTCTTTGAGCAGCACGTCCAGCGGCTTCGAGTCCGGGAGGAACAGCGGCTCGCGCATGAACTCGGTGATTTCGGTGGCGGGGTCGAGCGGGGTGCCGCGGTCGTCGAACATATCCTTCAGGTACGCCACGCCGATGATCTCGTCGACGCTCTCCCCGATCACCGGCACGCGCGAATGCCCAGAGCGCACCATGAGCGCGGTGGCTTGGCGGGCGGTTTTCTCGCCCTCGATCCACACCATCTCCGGGCGCGGCACCATGACCTGGCGCGCATAGCTGGACGCGAGGTCGAAGATGTTTTGGATCATGCGGCCCTCGGTGGTTTCCACCACGCCCTTTTCTTGGGCGACCTCGACCATCTCGCGCAGCTCGACCTCGGTGGCATACGGCCCGTCGCGGAAGTCTTCGCCGGGGTGGAACAGGTTGCCAACCCAGATCAACAGCTTTGCGACGGGCCCGAGCACCGCCTGGAACACCCCCAGGCCCTGGGCCGCCTTCAGCGAAATGGTGTAGGGGTTGCGCTTGCCCGCGGTGCGCGCGAACACCCCGACGATGGAAAATTGCAGCAGCGTGACGACGACCACGGCCACCGCAATCGCCCACCCATCGGAGTCCAGCAGGTCCATGGCGAGCATCGCGCCGGTGACGGACGCGAGGACGTCCAGGACCGTTTTGACCAGGACAAGCGTGTTGACGTGGTTCGCGCGGTGGTCCACCACCCGCAGAAGCGCCTCGGCGCCCGGGGTGTCGTCTTTGACCATGCCCTCGACGCGGGCGCGCGAGATCGGGGCGAGCGCCGATTCGATCGAGCCGAGCAGGCCGGACAAAAGCAGCGCGGCGATGGTGATGGCCGCGTAGACGAAGGTCAGCGTCACTCGGCGCCGCCAATATTGCGCTGCATCAGCTTGTCCAGCTCGTCGCGATCCGCGGCCGACGGGAAGGCGTGTGCGCCGGTCGGCTTCGGCTGGTACTCCACGCCGCGGCGTTTCAGGTCGTCGTACCAGTCCGCCAGGATCTCGTTTTGCAGGGCGAACATCTCGCGCTCGTCCTTCGGCTCGATGTGGTCGTAGCCCAAAAGGTGCAGCACGCCGTGGACGGTGAGCAACGCCATCTCGTGCGCCAGGTCGTGGCCGGCCATCTCCGCCTGCTTCCGGTCGTAGGCCGGGCACAGGATGATGTCACCGAGCATCGCCGGCCCCGGCATGTCCGCGTCGGGGCGGCCGCCGCCGGGGGTCAGCTCGTCCATGGGAAAGCTCATCACGTCCGTGGGGCCCTCCAGGTCCATCCAGCGCACGTGCAGATCTGCCATCGTGGCTTCGTCCACGAGCGTGATGGTGGCTTCGGTTTCCGGGTGGACGTCCATGGAGCGCATGGCGAACGACGCGACGTCGATAAGCATTTGCTCATTGACCTCCGCCTCGCCGGACTCATTCAAGACTTCAATGCTCACTGGTTCGCCTCCGCTTCCCGCTCGGCCTCGATCGCCTGCTGGCGCTTCTCGTAGCGCAGGGCATTCTGCGCGTCGTGGCGGTCGTACGCCGCGACGATGCGTGAAATCAGGTGGTGGCGCACCACGTCGCCGGCGCCGAGCTCCTGGAACGAAATGTCGTCGATGTCCGCGAGGATGCGGCGCGCCACGCGCAAGCCCGAGACAGTGCCGCGCGGCAAATCCACCTGGGAGGTGTCGCCCGTGACCACCATCTTCGAGCCGAAGCCGAGGCGGGTGAGGAACATCTTCATCTGCGCGCCGGTGGTGTTTTGCGCCTCATCCAGGATGACAAACGCGTCCGACAGGGTGCGCCCGCGCATGTAGGCCAGGGGCGCGACCTCGATGATGCCGGCCTCGATGAGCTTCGGGATGGCCTCCGGGTCCATCATGTCGCGCAGCGAGTCGTACAACGGGCGCAGGTACGGGTCGATCTTGTCCGAGAGCGTGCCGGGCAAAAAGCCGAGCTTCTCGCCCGCCTCCACCGCCGGGCGGGTGAGGATGATGCGCTTGACCTCTTTGTTCTGCAGCGCCTGGACCGCCTTCGCCACCGCGAGGTACGTCTTGCCGGAGCCGGCGGGTCCGATGCCGAAGGTGATGGTGTTGTCGTCGATCGCGTCGACGTAGGCGCGCTGGCCGGCCGTTTTCGGGCGGATGACTTTGCCGCGGCGCGAGATGATCTCCTCGCCGAGGATGTCGGTCACGGACCCGGGCGCCTCGGCCTCCATGATGCGCACCGCCTGGATCACCGTGTCCACCCCCAGCGGCACGCCGCGGCGCGCCATGGACTCAAGCTCCTCGACGACACGCAGCGCGTGCGCCGCCTGCTCCGCGTGCCCCTTGACGGTCAGCTCGGTGCCGCGGGCGTGGAAGCCCACCCCGAGCTGGTCCTCTAGAACCCGCAGGTTGTCGTCGTTGATCCCCAGGACGGACTGTGCGTACGCCGAGTCGAGTTCGACCTTGCGCGTCACCATTTCTTCCATGGGGGCCAACCCTACCAGCGGGATGTCAACGCCCCGATGGCGCAAAGCCCCGCAAACGCCGCCGAGGCGGTGCGCAGCACCTCGGGCCCGAGCTTGACCGGGCGCGCGCTGAGGACCTCCAGTTCGTCTTCGCCGATGCCGCCTTCGGGCCCGACGATCAACCACACGTCTTCGCCGAATTCGACGTCGCGGATGGAGTCCGCGGCGTCCTCGTGCAGCACCAGCGCGCTTCCTGCCGGAAGCGCGCCGATCAGAGCGGACAGCTGGTTCGTTGTCACCGGGTCGCGCACCTCCGGCACCCACGCCCGGCGCGCCTGCTTCGCGCTGGCCAACGCCTGCGCGCGCCACTTCCCCACCTGCTTGGCCTGCTTGTTCGCCGGCCACCGCGCGATGGTGCGGTGCGAAATCCACGGCACGATCCGGTCGGCCCCGGCCTGCACCGCCAGGTCCACGGCCAGCTCGGCGCGCTCGCCTTTCGGCACCGCCTGCACCACCGTCACGCGCGGCGTGGGCTGCGGCACGAACTGCTGCTTCTCGACGACTCCGTCAACCCGACCAGACCCCACCGACGTGACGCGGGTGACGGCGGTGGTCCCTTGGCCGTCGATAAGCATGATGTGCTCGCCGGGCTGGATGCGCTTGACGTGGGCGTGCTTGGCCTCCGCGCCGGTGAGCACCCCGGCGGCCGGGTCGTCGGTGAAAAAATACGGCAGGCTCATCGGCGGAAGCGGTCGCGCATGCGGGAGAAGAAGCCCTCGCCGTGCTCGTCGGACTCGACGTGGACCTCCGGGTTGTCCGGGTGGCCGTCGCGCAGATCGGTCAAGGCGGCGCGCTCGTCGTTGCTCAAGGCGGTGGGCACGGTGACCTGGACGTGGGCGATCATGTCGCCGGCGCCCTCGGCGCGCAGCCGCGGCATGCCCTCGCCGGGCAGGTGGATCGTGTCGCCGGGCTGGGTGCCGCCGGGCACGTCGATGGTGGTCTGCTCACCGGCGAGGTTGTCCACGGTCAGCTCAGTGCCGAGCGCGGCGTCGTACATCGGCACGGTCAGGCGCACGTGCAGGTCGTTGTTCTCGCGCACGAACACCGGGTGCGGTTTGACCTGCACCTCCACGTAAAGGTCGCCGGCGGGGCCGCCGCCGTGGCCGACCTCGCCTTGGTCCGCCATGCGGATGCGCATGCCCGAGTTGATGCCCGCGGGAATGTTCACAGTCAGATCGCGGGTGGCGCGCACGCGGCCGTCGCCGGCGCACTGGGTGCACGGGTCCTTGATCACTTCGCCGTAGCCGTGGCAGGTGGGGCACTCGCGGGTGGTCATGACGTTGCCCAAGAACGACTGCTGCATCTCCTGGACCTGGCCCGCGCCGCCGCAGGTGCCGCAGGGCACCGGCTTCGCCTCGGTTTTGGAGCCGGTGCCGTGGCACTTGTCGCACAGCACGGCGGTGTCCACGGTGACGTCCTTCTTCACACCCGCGAAGGCCTCTTCGAGCGTGATGGCGGTGCGCAGCAGCGCGTCGTTGCCCGGCTGCACGCGCGAGCGGGGCTGGCGGGCACCGCCGCCGCCGAAGAACGCCTCGAAGATGTCGCCGAGTCCCCCGCCGCCGAAACCGGCCGCGCCACCCATGCCGCCGCCGGCCTCCATCGGGTCGCCGCCGCGGTCCACGATCGCGCGCTTCTGCGGATCCAGCAGCACCTCCTGGGCGGCCGCGATCTCCGCGAACTTCTCTGCCGCCTCCTCGGACGGGTTGACGTCCGGGTGGTACTTGCGCGCCAGTTTGCGGTACGCCTTCTTAATCTCCTGCTCGGTGGCTTCCTGGTCCACGCCGAGGATGCCGTAGTAATCGCGAGCCATATCTTCCCTTCTATTCGCCCCGCAAGATGCGGCTGATGTAGCGGGCCACGGTGGCAACCTTTTGCATGGTACCGGGGTAGTCCATGTGGGTCGGACCCACTACCCCGAGGCCGCCGAGTGCTTCGTCGCCCGAGCCGTACGCTGTTGTAACAATCGAGGCGTGCGAAAATTCCTCGTCCTCGTTTTCGCGCCCGATGCGCACGCTCACCCGCTCGAGTTCCTGCGCGCCGGCCAGCAGCTTCAGCACCACCACCTGCTGCTCAAGCGCGTCAATTACGCCCTGCAAGCCTCCCGACGGCACGACCAGGTTCGACGAGCCCGCAATGATCAGCCGGTCCGGCGCCTCGTCCACCAGCGTGGTGATCAGCACTTCTGCGGCGCGTGAGGTGGGGTCGGCGAGGTGGGGCGGAGCTTTCGTCGATAAGCGAGAAAGCGCATCGGAGGCGTCGCGCATGGTTTGGCCCACCAGGGCCTCGTTGAGCAGGTCGCGCAAAAGCCGCACCCCCTCCGGCCCGATCGGCGCCGAAAGCTCCACGTTGCGCTGATCGACCCGCCCGGCGTCGGTGATCAGCACGAGCAAAAGGCGCGTCGGGGTGAGCTCCACCACCTCGCAGTGCTTCACGCGCGAGATCGTCAGCGTGGGCAGCTGCACCACCGCCGCCTGGTTGGTCAGCTGGGCGAGCAGCTGCACGGAGCGGCGCAGCACGTCCTCCAAATCCACGCCGTTTTCCAAAAAGTCCAAAATGGCGTGGCGCTCGGCGGCGCTCAACGGCTTAACGTCGTGCAGCGCGTCCACGAACGCGCGGTAGCCCGCCTCAGTCGGGATGCGGCCGGACGAGGCGTGGGTCTGCGAGATGTAGCCCTGCTGCTCCAGCACCGCCATGTCGTTGCGGATCGTGGCCGAGGACACCCCCATCTTGTGCCGCTCCACCAGGGATTTCGACCCCACCGGCTCCTGGCTGGCAATGTAGTCCGCCACGATCGCGCGCAGCACCGCTTGGCGCCGCTGGTCCGCAGTACCCATTACGCCTCCTTACTCGGCTGCCAGGATATCGGTGATGATGCCGTCTGCAAGCAGCCGGCCGCTGTCTGTCAGCCGCAGCCTGTCGCTGTGCTCCAGCAGCCCCGCGCGCACATGCCTATCGACGACATCCTGCGCCCCCGACCCGATCCACCCCGAGGGGATCCCTTCCTTCAGCCGCAGGCCGAGCATGACCGCCTCGGTGTGGGCCTCTTCGTCGGTGATCGTTTCGCGGTCCTGGATGGGCAGCGTGGCGTCGGAAAGCAATTGTGCATACCGCTCGGGGCGCTTGACGTTGAAGAAACGCTCGGCGTCGATGAAGCTGTGCGCGCCCGGGCCCGCGCCCCACCACTGCTGGTTGCGCCAGTAGATGAGGTTGTGGCGGCACTGCCCGCCAGGCTTCGCCCAGTTGGAGACCTCGTACCAGTCGTAGCCGTGGGCGGCGAGCGTGTCGGCGATGATCTCGTAGCGGTCCGCGTAGACGTCCTCCTGGGGTGCGGGCAGCTCGCCGCGGCGGATCTTGCGGGCCATGGCCGTGCCGTCTTCGACAATGAGTGAATACGCGCTGACGTGGTCGACGTCCGTGTCCAGGATGGCGTCGAGGGTGCGGCGGACGTCGTCGTCGGTTTCGGTGGGCGTGCCGTAGATCATGTCCAGGTTCACGTGCGCGAAACCGGCGTCGCGGGCCTCGCGGGCGGCGGCGACGGCGCGGCCCGGGGTGTGCTGGCGGTCCAGCACCTTGAGCACCGGCGTGGAGGCGGACTGCATGCCCAGGGAGACGCGGGTGAAGCCGGCGTCGAGCAGGCCCGCGAAGTAGCCGGGGCTGGTGGATTCTGGGTTGGACTCGGTGGTCACCTCCGCGTTTGCTGTGAGTCCGAACGTGTTGCGGACGGCGGTGAGGATGCGCCCGAGCCCGTCCGCGCCGAGCAGGCTCGGGGTGCCGCCGCCGATGAACACGGTGTCGGCTTGGGGCGTACCGCGCGCGGCGGCGAGCTCGAGTTCTTTCTCGAGCGCGTCCAAGTACTGGGCGTGGGAGGAGTCCACCTCGGTGGGTGTGTAGGTGTTGAAGTCGCAGTACCCGCAGCGCGTGGCGCAAAACGGGACGTGGACGTAAACGCCGAATGAATCCATGGCCTTAAGGCTAGGCGCCGCGGCGGGAACGCTTCGCGGCGACCTTGGCCACGATCCGGTCGATGCGGGCGCGCTCCTCCAAAAACTCCGGCGGGTTGGACCCGCGCATGGTGCGCACGAACGCCGGGTGGTCCAGGCAGACGGTCTCCACCCAGCCCACCACGGCCTCCTCGACGATCTCGCCGACACGGGCGTACATCTGCGGCAGCGACACCACGCCGAGCTCGCGGGCGACCATGTCGGTCTGCTCCAGGCAGTAGGACACGATCTCGCCTAAGTGCTGCACCACCAAGTCAGTGCGGCCGGTCAGCGCATCCTGCATCGTCTGCACCGAGAACGGGGCTTGCAGGGGGAAGAGGTCTTGCAAGCCGGAGGCGTCGAGAAGCTCGGGCTCCGGGATACGCTCCTCCGGTTTCGCGCCCGCGGACAGGTGGCCGGCGGCGCGGCCCGAGGTCAGCGCCTGGCGCAAACCGATCAGCTCCGCCACCACGCGGCGGGCGTCCTGGCGGGCATCGTCGACGATTTCCACGAACTCGGCGAGGCAGTCTTCGGTGAGCTCGCCGTCGTAATCCGAGATGGCCTCAGCGAGGTGCTCGGTGTACTCCGCCACCTCGTCGCCGATGTTGTAAATCTCCTGCGTGAGCTCGCGGTGCCGCAGCACGGCGGCGGTCTTGTGCATCGCAAGCCCTCCTTGGAAACGCCTGTGGGAAGTGACAAATTGGCATGCTATGCCACAGCCTCCAAGGAGGAAGGAAGGCGCGCCGAACTAGCGCTGATACAGCTTGTCAATGTCCTCCTGGAAGCGCTGGAACACCACGTTGCGCTTGACCTTCATCGTCGGGGTCATCTCGTCGTGCTGCTCGGACAGGTCGCGGTCCAGGATGCGGAACTTCTTAATCGCCTCGGTGCGCGAGACGGTGGCGTTGGCCAGGTTCACCGCGTCCTGGACCTCCGCGCGCAGCGCCGGGTCCTGGGCGAGCTCGGAGACCTTCTTGTTCGCCGGGATGTTGTGGTTGGCCTTCCAGCGCTTGAGCTCTTCCTCGTCCAGGGTGACCAGCACGCCGACGAACGGCTTGCCGTCGCCGACCACCAGCGCGTTCGAGATCAGCGGGTCCTGGCGGATGATCTCCTCCATCGGGCCGGGCGAGATGTTCTTGCCGCCGGCGGTGACGATCAGGTCCTTCTTGCGGCCGGTGATGGACACGTAGCCTTCGTCGTCCACCTCGCCGAGGTCGCCGGTGTTGAACCAGCCGTCCGTGAGCGCCTCCTCGGTGGCGGCCGGGTTCTTCCAGTACTTGTCAAACACGCCGGGGCCTTTGAACTCGATCTCGCCGTCGTCGTTGATGCGCACCGAGTAGCCGTTGACCGGCCGACCCACCGTGCCGATCTTGTTGCCGTTGGCGTTGTTCACGCACGCCGCCGCGCACGTTTCGGTCAGGCCGTAGCCCTCGTAGATGGGCACGCCCATGCCGCGGAAGAAGTGCGACAGATCCGCGCTCATGGCGGACCCGCCAGTAATGCCGTACCAGACGGAGCCGCCCATGGCCTCCTTGATCTTGCCGTAGACGACCTTGTCGTACACCGCGCGCTTCGCCTTCTGCACCCGCGACGGGCCTTCGTCGGTCTCCAGCGCTTTCGAGTACTCGATGGCGGCCTTTTCGGCCTCCAAGAACATGCGCTTGCCAATCGCGGAGCCGTCCGCGGCCTTGTTGTAGGCGCCCTCGCGCACCTTCTCAAACACACGCGGCACGCCCACGACCAGGTTCGGGCGCACGCGTTGCAGCTCCACCATCAGCGTCGACGTGTCGGACCAGTGCGACTGCGTCGCGCCCGAGATCGTCCACGCCAGCGACACCGCGCGCGCCAGCACGTGCGCCAGCGGCAAAAACGTCACCATGCGCTGGCCAGGGAAAGACACCGAGCCGATCTCGTTTTCCAGCAGCGCCCAGCACTGGTACGCCCAGTTGCCGTGGGAAATCTCCACGCCTTTCGGCCGGCCGGTGGTGCCGGAGGTGTAGACGATGGAGCCGAGGGTTTCGTGGCGGATGGCGGCGACGCGTTCGTCGATAAGCGATTGCTCGACGTCGCGCCCCTCAAACTTCAGCGTCTCCACGCCCGCGGCGTTGAACTCGTAGATGCGCTCGAGCTTTGATGGGGAGTCCGCGAACTTCGGCTTGCCCGTCTCGTCCAGCAGGAACGGGCTCATCAGCTGGGTGTGGTCGCGCGTTTCGGTGAACGCGATCTTCGCGCCGGAGTCCTCCAGGATCCACTGGATCTGGTGCATCGAGGACGACGGGTAGATCGGCACCGAGGCGGCACCGGCGGCCCAGATGGCGAAGTCCACCAGCGACCACTCGTAGCGCGTCGACGACAAAATGGCCACGCGGTCCCCCGGCTGGATTCCGGCGGCGACGAGCCCCTTGGCGACCTCGTAGACCTCCTCCAAGAACTCCGCCGCCGTGACCGAGACCCACTCGTAGTTGCGCGGCCGGTAGTACAGCACCAGGTGAGGGCTCTGCTCGCAGGTGCGAATCAGCCGGCTGAGGCACGTGTCCGTGTCTGCGAGCGTAAATCCAAGTTCCGTGGTGTGCGCGTTTGAAGGCATGGTGCCCAACACTACCCCAGCGTGCTTGCCCCAGCTTTGGCACAATGCGTGGCGTGACCAACGTTGCCCTGCTTCACGCCCTCGCCGAGTCCTATGGCTTCGGCACGTCCTACCGCGCCTCGAACGGGCTGGTCACCGAGCCGCCCGCCGAGTCGTTTATCAAGCTGCTGCGGGCCTTGGGGCTTTCGCTTCACGACGACCCGTCGGACGAAGAACTCCAATTCCACCTCGATGCCCGCCGTGAATTTTGGGCGACCAGGCCCATGCCGCCGTGCGTGGTGGCCACCGAGGGCACGGAGAAACACTTCAACGTGCACGTCCACGACGGGCACTACGCGCACTGCTGGATCCGGCTGGAAGACGGCTCGTCGCGCGACGCGTACCAGGACGAGAACTGGGCCCCGCCGTTCACCGCCGCCGACGGCACCGTGTGGGGCGAGGCCACCTTCCACGTGCCGGGCGACCTTCCGGCCGGCTACCACGAGCTGCACTTGGAATCCGACAATTTGGACGAGGTCTGCCCGCTGATCGTGGCGCCGGCTTCCTTGTCCACCAACGCCGAGGTGGTGCGCGAGCCGGTGTGGGGCGTGATGGCGCAGCTGTACTCTGTGCGCTCGCTGGAGTCCTGGGGCATAGGCGACTTCCACGACCTCGGCGCGATCGCCGAGGCGGTGGCCGCCGAGGGCGCGGACTACCTGTTGATCAACCCGGTGCACGCCGCCGAGCCCGTCCCGCCGATCGAGGACTCGCCGTACCTGCCCACCTCCCGCCGGTTTGTCAACCCGATCTACATCGCGGTGGAGCAGGTTCCGGAGTTTGGGCTGTTGGACGAGGGGGACCGGGAGGACGTCGCAAAGCTTGCTGCGGAGTTCAAGGCGATGAACCACACCGCGGAGCCGCTGGAGCGCGACCGGATTTTCGCCGCGAAGCTGGCGGCACTGCGCACGCTGTTTTACCTCGCGGCGGCGGACGAGGCGCGCACGCGGGACTTCGAGCTGTTTTGCGAGGTTGAAGGCGAGGGGCTGCGGCAGTTCGCCGAGTGGTGCGCGGCGCAGGCCAGCGAGTCGGAGCACCACGGCGCGCCGCGGCATGCGGGCGAGGACCCGCAGGAGCTGGTGCAGTTTTACATGTGGCTGCAGTTCATCGCCGACGAGCAGCGCCGCGTGGCGCAGGAGCGGGCGGTGGCGGCAGGCATGCGGCTGGGCATTATGACCGACCTGGCGGTGGGCATCCACCCCGGCGGTGCCGATGCGGCGACGTTGCACGAGGTGCTGGTGCCGGATGCGTCAGTGGGCGCGCCGCCGGACCAGTACTCGCAGCAGGGCCAGGACTGGTCACAGCCGCCGTGGAACCCGCAGCAGCTGGCGGAAGCCGGCTACGGGCCGTGGCGCGATCTGCTGCGCACCGTGCTGCGCCACTCCGGCGGCATCCGCGTCGACCACGTGCTGGGGCTGTTCCGCCTGTTCTGGCTGCCGCGCATGGACACCCCGATGCACGGCGCATACATGAACTACGACTTCGAAGCCATGGTCGGCGTGTTAGTGCTCGAGGCGCAGCGCGCCGGCGCCGTGATGGTGGGCGAAGACCTGGGCACGTTCGAGCCGTGGGTGCAGGACGTGCTTCGCGACAAGGGCATCCTCGGCACCTCCGTGCTGTGGTTCGAGTCCGTGCCGCCGGAGGCGCCGCGGCCGTCGCAGCAGTACCGCAACCTGGCGCTGACCGCGGTGGGCACCCACGACCTGCCGCCCACCGCCGGGTATTTGGAGGGCGCGCACAACGCGCTGCGCCACAAGCTCGGGCTGGTCAAAGAGTCGCTGGAGGAGCTCAACGCCACCGATGCGGTGTGGATCTCGCAGGTGCTCGCCGCCGCCCAGGCGGAGGGGGCGTTCGACGGCACACCGCTGGCCGACGTGGACTTTCTCGACCGGGACCTTGGCGAGTACGACGACGTGGACACCCTCGTCGAGGGGCTGACCCGCTTTGTCGCCTCCACCCCGTCCGCAATGACGTGCACGAACCTGGTGGACATGGTGGGCGACACCCGCATTCAAAACCAGCCGGGCACCAACCGCGAGATGTACTCCAACTGGTGCATCCCGCTTTGCGACGCCTCCGGCACCCCCGTCCTCATCGAAGACCTCCCCGACGTCGCGCTGTTCACGCGCATCGCCGAAGCGAGCGCGCGCTAGCACTCGCTCCGCTCGCGCTAGAGGGCGCTGACGATCGCCGCGACGACTACGAGCGCGATGAGTACCCACATCACCTGGGTCACCCGCGACTGCGGGTACTTGCGCTGCGGCTTGGGCAGCTTCTGATCCTGCTTGCGCAGCTCTTCCGGGTTGGCCATGGTGTGTAAGCCTAGCGCCGCAAGCTAGCGGCGGGAAACCAGGCGGGCCGCGGCACGCGCGACGCCATCGACGATGCGCAGCAGCGCGTAGCCAGCCGCGGCGCACAAAGGCGCGGCGGCGGCGAGGATCACGGGCACCTGCAGCCAGGGGCTTAAGCCCATCACCCAGCCGAGCAACACGCTGCTCATCAGATCAGGCCCATCATGTAGGCGATCGCCGGCGCGAGCGCCGCCACGGTGGCCACGACGCCGAGGGTGATCAGCAGTGCGTTGGCGGCGCTGCGGTCGCGGGTCTCCTCCGCGGCGTCCTCGCTGCTTGGCTCCTGCTCCCCCGCCTGCACCTCAGGCGTGACCACGGGCGGCTCACTCGGCACACTCGACGGCGTGGCCGCGCCGACCGGGATCGGCGCCTGCATCGTCGCGGCCGGGACCACCACCGACCGCTTCGTCGGCCCAGCAATGTGGATGGTGTTGCCGGACACCGACGTCACCGCGGGCGCCGGCTCGCGGGTGGGCTGCGGCGACGCCCCCGGCGCTCCCGGGGCTTCAGAGACAGGCGCGGGCTCGCGCGTGATCTCCGCAACGGGGGTCACCACCGTGCTGCGCACCGGGGACGGCGCCGCCGGCGCTTTCCTGCTCGGCGAAGGTGGCGTTGTCGTCGCGGCGAAGTGGGAGCGGAGGAAGGCGTCGATGCGTGCGTCGTCGTATAGCGCGCCGCTTTGCAGGGAGCTTGCGCGCTCAAAGCCGACGACCTCCTCGCCGCTTTCGTCCACGAGCGCGTTCGCCCCGGACATCACACCGACGAGCCCGCGGCCCGGCGCGTAGACGGGCCCGCCGGAGTCGCCGTAGTCGGGCATCCCAGGGGCGTCGAAGTAGATGGTTTTCTCAATCATGCCCACAAACGGCCCGCAGGCGGCTTCGGTGGTGCCGCCGTGGGAGGCGTAGCCGTGGTAGCACAGGGTCTCGCCGGGTTCGAGGTCCTGGATGGGCATGTACTCGCCGCCGTAAGGGTTCGCGCCGACTTCGACGCCGTTGAACCAGTAGATCACCGCCCAGTCGTTGGCGTTGGAGGCGCCGTAGTAGGCGGCGGCCGGATAGATCATGCCGGCAGGGGTGGACATCTCGCGGCCCTTGCTGTCGGCGAGGTAGACCAGCGAGCCGGTTTGCCAGGCCCTGTCGGCCCTGTCGGCGCAGTGCCCGGCGGTGTAACTGCGGCGCTGCTCAGGGTCGTTGTAGCCGATGGTGCAGGCGGTGAGGCTGTCGTTTCCAATGTTGTCCACGAACATGCGGGCACCTTGCTTGACCACGAGACGCTCCGCCGCCGGCGCCTCCGCCCCAACCACAAGACCGGAGGCTGCCAGCGCGGACGCCGCGGCGAGCGCGGCGAAGCGTGCGCCCACGCGGGGGCGTCGCACAGTTGCGTCCGCCATACAGCTTTCCTTGTCTTGTTTTTTAACGGTGGATTGACTCCGAGAACTGTACCCACCAAATTGCGGAAACGGTAGACGAGAGCAGCTACCCGCCGCTAGGCATCGGTGCCGGCGAGCCCGCGGCGCTCGAGCAGCGGGCGGGTGTCCTTGTCGCGGCCGCGGAATGCACGGTAGGCCTCCGCGTAGTCGCGCGAGGAGCCCTTGGACAGGATCGTCTCGCGGAACTTCGCGCCGGTTTCCCGGTTGATGCCCTCCTCGGCGACGAGCTGGTAGCCGTCCGCATCTAGCGCCTCGGCCCACAGGTAGGAGTAGTAGCCCGCGGAGTAGCCGCCGGCGAAGATGTGGTTGAACCAGGTGGAGCGGTAGCGCGGCTCCAACCCCTCGACGTCCAGGCCGAGATCGCGCAGGACGTCTGCTTCGAAGGCGTCGATGTCCGAAGGGATGTCGTCGGTAAGCGAGTGCCATGCAAGGTCGATCGCTGATGCCGCGAGGTACTCGGCGGTGGTAAAGCCCTGGCCGAACTGGCGCGAGGCCTCCATCGCCTCCAGCAGCGGCGTCGGGATGACTTCGCCGGTGTCCACGTGGCGGGCGTAGTTGCGGGCGATCTCCGGGGCGAAGGCGTAGTTCTCGTTGATCTGGGAGGGAAACTCCACCCAGTCGCGCGGGACGTTGGTGCCGGAGTGCGAGGGATAGCGCACGTCGGAGAGCAGGCCGTGCAGGGCATGGCCGAACTCGTGGAACAGGGTGGTCACCTCGTCGATGGTGAGCAGGTTGGAGCTAATCGACATGACGTTGACCACCACCGGCTTCGTCCCGGCGAGGTGGGACTGGTCCACAAACGAGCTCATCCACGCGCCGCCGCGCTTGGACGGGCGGGCGTTGTAGTCGGTGAGCAGCAGCCCGATGCCGGTGCCGTCTTCTTCCTTGACCTCCCACACGTCCACGTCGTCGCGGTAGCCGGCCAAATCCTCGCGCTTTTGCACCGTGATGCCGTACAGCAGGTTAGCGGCATAAAAGACGCCGTCGGTGAGCACCTGCTCGAGCGGGAAGTACTTGCGCAGCTCCGCCTCGTCGATGCCGAGCTCCTCCTCGCGGCGCTTGGCCTGCCAGTACGGCCAATCCGCGCCGCCGAGCTCCTCGCCGGCCAGCTCGCCGGCGAGTTTGCGCTCGGCCTCGGCGTTCGCGGCCGCCGCCGGCGCCAGGTCGGCGATGAGCTGGCGCGCTGCCGCGGCGGTGCCGGCGGTCTCCTCCGCGATGACGTAGTCGGCGTGCGTGTCAAAGCCGAGCAGCTTCGCGCGCTCCTGGCGCAGACGCACCGATTCCAGCACGATGTCCGGGTTGGTGTCCTTGCCGCGGGCACGGGAGGCGTCGAAAAGCTTGTGGCGCGCAGAGGACTCCTCGAGCTCCGATTGCAGCGCCTGGGTGGTGGGCAGCTCGATCGGCACCACGTAGCGCCCGCCGTCCTCGTAGGCGGCGAGCTGGTCGTCGGAGAGCCCCGCGAGTTCGTCGCGGGTGAGCTCCACCGCGAGCTTCTTCGTGTCCGCCAGCAGGTTGCGGCCGAAGCGCTCGGACAGCTCGCTCAAGCGCTGGTTGATCTCCTGCAGGCGCGACTTGCCGGCGGCGTCCAGGTCGGCGCCGCGGCGGGTGAAGCGGCGCAGCAGCTCGTCGTGCAGCCTGCGCGATTCGGCGTCTTCCGGCACGTCGATGCCCTTGATGCGCTGGTAGAGCGCGTCGTTCTGGTAGATCGAGTCCACGTGCGCCGACAACTTCGGCACGATGCGGTCCGCCACCGCGTCGAATTCGTCGGTGGAGTCGGTGCCCTGCAGGTTGAAGAACCAGGACATCACCCGGTCCAGGTCTTGCCCGGCCAGCTCGAAGGCTTCGACGGTGTTTTCCCACGTCGGGGTGTCTGCCGTGGTGATGTCGGCGATTTCCGCGGCGTGGCGCTTCAGCGCTTCTTCAAACGCGGGCTCCACGTGCTCCAGCCGGATCGCGGCGAAGTCCGGCAGGTTGTACGGCAGGGTCGAGGGGGTCAGAAGCGGGTTTGTCATGGCGGTCAGTGTATGCGGATACGATCTGCCGCATGGGTGAAACGGAAATCACATGCGCGGCCGGCACCATCGTGGGCACTGCCCGCGGCGGCAAACGCGTCTTCGACGCCATCCCCTACCTCGCCGAAGCGCGCCCCTTCGACGACCCGGCGCCCATGGAGCAGGGATTGCTTATCGACGCCACCGCGCCGAACCCCAACGCACTTGCCATCAGCACCCCGGTTAGCGCGCGGCCCGGCACGGACTGCCCCGTGGTGGTGTGGCTGTCACAACCGGTCGAGCTGGGCGATGGATTCGTCGAGGTGCACGTGCCCCACCGCCGCGGTTTCGAAGGCTTCCTCCCCTTTGCCGCGGACGCCATCGGGCACTTCCGCGGCGTCGCGGACGTCAAGCTCGCCCTGCGCTGGGTCCAGCAAAACATCGAGGCGTTCGGCGGCGACCCCACCAACATCACCGTCGTCGGCGCCGGCGAGGAGGCCGCGGTGGCGCTGTGGCTGTGCCGGCGCGACCACTACGCCGGCGAGTTCCGCCGGGTGTGGGCCGCGGATCCGGTGTTCCCGCGCGCGCCGTACGAGAAACGCAAGTGGATCGTGCGCTACCTGCTGTCCGCGCCGCTGACGCGTGCGAAGCTCAACGAGTTGGCGGAAAATCGGCCGGCGAGGATTGGGCGGAGCTATCGTCGATACGCAAAGTTCTTCGGACCCATGGGCCCGCAGCCTTACGACGCTGCCGAGCTCGCCGACCTCGCAACCGTGCGCGTTAAAGAAGCGCTGGACCCGCACGCGATCGCCGAGTTCGCCCGCTAGTTGTTCAGGTTGCCCTTGAAGGTGACGTTGCCGATGGTGAACTCCGCGTCCCACAGGTTGCCGGTGGACACGTCGAAGGGGTATTTCGCGTTCACGGTCGCGCCGGGACCCAGCGGGCGGTCCAGGCCCACGATGTCCACGCCGGCCTCCTCCGCAATGGGCATGAACTTCGCGTCCTTCATGTCCGGGTTCGAGGTGGAGTTGACGTTGTAGCGCAACTTCGGCTCGAGGGCGTCTTCCGGGAGTGGCGCGTCCGACTCGTTGGTGATTGCCACCACCACGACCGAGCCGCCGTTCGGCGCATACGAGGAGCCCTGCCACTTGTACGACAGCTCCATCGCCGGGTCCTTCACCCGTTCGCCGTTGACTTCGTCGCTGACCAGCGGGGACATGTGCGCCTCTTCTTTTGTCGCGGTGGGAAGCTTTGCTGCACCACTTTACAGCCCTAGTAGGGTGTCGAAATTATGCAGTCTTTGATGCGCGTTGTCCGCAGCGCTTCCGCCCTCTGGCCTTTCTATATCGCGGTTGTCGCGGTGTCGACGCTGGTGGCTGGTCTGGGGTTGGTCACCCCGTTTCTGCTGAGGGAGGCGACGGACACGATCGTGGCCAAACTTGGCGACGCCTCCCTGCCCGACCCCACCCAAACCGTCATCTGGCTCGCCGTGGCGCTGTTCGCCGCCGAGGCCATGGCTTCGGTGCTGCGCAACGTCTCCGGCTACTTGGGCGACGTGATGGTCGCGCGGATCCGCCAGATCCTGTCCACGCGGTATTTTGCCAAGCTGCTGGCACTGCCGCAGCGCTACTACGACAACCAGGTCACCGGCACCATCATCGCCCGGCTGGACCGCTCAATCGCCAACGTCACGCAGTTCATCCAGTCGTTCACCAACAACTTCTTGCCCATGCTGATGCAGGTGGCGGCGATTTTGGTCATCACCGCCTACTACTACTGGCCGTTGACGGTGCTGCTGGCACTGTTGTTCCCGCTGTACACCTGGCTCACCGCGCTGACGTCGAAGCGCTGGCAGGTGTTTGAGAAGAACAAAAACGCCAACATCGACGAAGGCAACGGCCGCTTCGCCGAGGTTGTCGGCCAGGTGAAGGTGACCAAGTCCTACGGCGCAGAAGTGCGCGAGCTGGAAAAATTCGGCCGCCACTACGCCAACACCGTGGACATCACCCGCCCCCAGTCGCGCTGGTGGCACTCCATGGACACCCTGCGCGGCGTGGCCATGAACCTAATCTTTTTGGGCATCTACCTCATCTTGTTCACCCGCACCCTGCACGGGCACTTCACAGTCGGCGAGATGGTCATGCTCATCCAGATGGTCACCATGGCGCGCCAGCCGGTGACGATGATGAGCTGGATCGTGGATTCCGCGCAGCGCGCCATCGCCGGCTCGCGCGACTACTTCAAGGTGATGGACGAGCCGGTCGAGCCGACCGCCAACCGGCAGCTCGTCGCGGCGACGAAGGCGTCGGGTATGCCGGAGGTCGTCGCTAAGCAGCAGGCTCCCCTGCAAGTGCGCGAGCCGGTTATCGCCTTCGAGGACGTCACCTTCGAGTACATGGAGGGCGAGCCGGTGCTTCACGACGTCAACTTCACCGCCCACGAAGGCGAAACCATCGCGCTCGTCGGTGAATCCGGCGGCGGCAAATCCACCATTGTGAACCTGCTGCTGGGGCTGTACCCCATCACCCGCGGCCGGCTGCGCGTGTGCAGCGAAGAACTATCCGAGTTGGACGTGGAGAAGCTGCGCGCCACCACCGGCGTGGTGTTCCAGGAGGCCGCGCTGTTTTCCGGGTCGGTGTTTGAAAACATCGCCTACGGCAAGCCGGACGCCACGCTCGAGGAAGTTGTGGAGGTGGCGAAGCGGGCGAACGCCCACGAGTTCATCATGAAGTTCGCGGACGGCTACGACACCGTCATCGGCGAGCGCGGCCTGCGCCTTTCCGGCGGGCAGCGCCAGCGCGTGGCCGTGGCGCGCGCCATGCTCAAAGACGCGCCGATTTTGATCCTGGACGAGGCCACCTCCGCCCTGGACACCAAAGCCGAGCGCGCCGTGCAGGCCGGCCTGGACCAGCTGATGCAGGGCCGCACCACCATCATGATCGCGCACCGGTTGTCCACCATCGCGGGGGTAGACACGATCATCACACTTCGCGACGGCCACGTGGACGAGATCGGCTCCCCGGAAGAGCTGGCTGTCTCCGGCGGCATCTACTCCGAGCTGTTGCGCCTGACCGCGTCCTCGTCCGCCGCGGACCGGAAGCGCCTCAAGGCGTTCGGGTTCCACGTCGACGGCGGGGACGGCGAGGACGAGGCAGATGGCGACGAGGCGTAGCGCGCTGACTAGATTGCGACTATCCGGATCAGCTCTTCGAGACCCCGAAAATCAGCTGGGTTGCGAGTGTAAAGGTCGAGGCCCTCCGCCATCGCGCAACTCGCGATCAACAGATCGAATGCTCGGCGTGCCGGTTTCCTACCCGACTGGATCACCGCAGCGTAAATGACTGCATATGCGTGAGCAGCGCGTGCATCAAAAGGAATGCAGTCGACGAGTTCGCTAATTACATGCGCTTGATTCGCCCGCCTCGCTACTTCAACGGGATCCTTCGCTGCTGCCGGCCCAGCTTGAATTTCCGCCAACGTGATAGCTGAGATGGACCACGAGTCTGGGAGCTCATCCGGATCTATCTCGTCGAGGGAAAACAGCACAGACGTATCAAGTAAGCCGTTACTACCCACGAGGCTCAATTCCTTGGTCTACGTACGCGTCTATGTCCTCTCGGAACTCTTTGAAGTCCACCTTCTGAGCCCCTTCGAGGGCAGCAATCAGGTCGTCTTTCCTCGCGAATCTCGGCTTCTTCAGTGGCCGCAGCTCCCCCACAGGATGCGAATTACTAGTAATCACGAATGTCTCCCCCTGAACTAACGCACGCATGATCCGCCCACTGTCGTTTCTCAACTCTCGCTGGCTGATCATCTCTGTCATGATCCGACCGTAGCACCGTGTGCCACCATGAGGAAGGGGTAGCCCCGAATCAAACTGTCGAGTCCTTCCCACCCCGGCGCTACCGTGGGCCCCATGCAATTCCCCGATCTTCACACTCTGCAAGCCCGCGGCACGAGGAAGTGGACGCAGTTCAATCCTGACGTGCTGCCGCTGTTTATCGCGGAGAGCGATTTTCCCACCGCGCCCGCTGTGAAGCAGGCGATTGTGGATGCTGCCGAGCGCGAGATGTTCGGCTACACGCCCGCCCCGCACGCGCACCGCCTGGGCGAGGCGGTCGCCGGCTTCTACGCGGACCGTTACGGCTGGCGCCCTGACGCGGAGAAGATCTTCCCGGTCGCGGACGTGGTGCGCGGCGTGATGCTGGCCATCCAGTACTTCACCGAGGGCGATGTGGTGGTCCCGGTTCCCGCCTACTTCCCGTTTTTGGATGTTGCGGAGGTCGCGGGGCGCAAGCGTATCGACGTCAGCTCCGCCGGCGGCCTCGATCTGGCGGAAGTGGAAACCGCGTTCCAAAACGGCGCGGGCAGCATCATCGTGACCAACCCGTTCAACCCGGGCGGCTACGTGTTCACCGAGGAGCAACTCGACGAGGTCTGCGCGTTGGCGCGCAAGTACGGCGCCCGGGTGATTGTGGACGAGATTCACGCCCCGCTGGTCTACGACGGCACTCACGTCTGCGCCGCGGCGAACAACCCGGACGTGTGCATCACGGTCACCGCCACCTCCAAGGCGTGGAACGTCGCGGGCCTGAAGTGCGCGCAGATAATTTTTTCCAACGACGAGGACGCAAAGACCTGGAACGCGATGTCGGGCGTGGCGAAGGACGGTGTGGGCACCCTGGGCATCGTCGCGGCGGAGGCCTGTTACGACCACGGCCGCGAGTTTCTGGACGAGGAGATCGCCCAGCTCAAGGCCAACCGCGACTGGCTGGTGGAGCACCTGCCGAAGGCAGTGCCGGGTATTGAGATTGAGGTGCCGGCGGCGACGTATCTGATGTTTTTGAATTTCAAGAACACCAAGCTTGTCGACGAAAAACCCGCCGCGTGGCTGCGCCGCCACGCCAAGGTGGCCATGAACGAGGGAATGGACTTCGGCCCCGGCGGCGAGCACCGCGCGCGGATGAACTTCGCCACCTCCCCGGAGATCCTGGAGGAGGCGGTGCGGCGGATTGGCGGAGCCGTCGCAAAGCTTTAGCGTTTCACTTTATGGAACCCTATTCCCATCTGGCGGTCGGTTGGTTTAGACTCTAGGGAACTTCAACCCAACTAGAGAGGAACGACCATGGGTTCCACAGTGGTGTCACAGCCTGAAGGTGGCTCGAAACGCTCCGCCAGCGCGATCGTTGTCACCAGCCTCGCGCTGTTTTCGATGTTCTTCGGCGCGGGCAACCTCATCTTCCCGCCCATGCTGGCCGTGGAAGCCGGCGACAACTTCTGGCCGGCGCTGATCGGCTTCCTCGCCACCGCTTCCCTGCTTCCGGTGCTGGCCGTGATCGCCATTGCGCTGTCCGGCTCGAACCTCCGCGACCTGGCGCAGCGCGCCGGCTCCATCTTCGGCGTTGTCTTCCCGGTGCTGGCGTACCTGTCCATCGGTGCCTTTTACGCGCTGCCGCGCACCGGCGCCGTCTCCTTTGAAACGGCGATCACCCCGCTGTTCGGCCTCGAATCGTTTGCCGCCTCCGGCATCTTCAACGTGCTGTTCTTCGGCATCGCGCTCGCGCTGTCCTGGAACCCCACCACCATCATGGAGAAGCTGGGCAAGTTCCTCACCCCGGCGCTTCTGGTGCTGTTGATCGTGATGATCTCGGTGGCCGCGTTCCGCTGGAGCGCCGAACCGGCCGCGCCGAACGAGCCCTACGACGACGGCCCGCTGACCGCCGGCTTGCTCGAGGGTTACCTCACCATGGATTCCATCGCCGCACTGGCGTTTTCCATCGTGGTCATCTCCACCCTGCGCCACCGCGGCTTCAGCGAGGGCAAGCCGCTTGTCAACGGCACCATCACCGCCGGTGTGGGCGCCGGCCTGATGCTGGGCCTGGTCTACATCGGCCTGGGTCTGATCGGCCGCGTCATGCCGAACGCCGCAGAGTTCGACAACGGTGCCGGACTGCTCGCTGAGGCCGCCAACCTGACCATGGGCGGCGCCGGCCAGGCCGTGTTCTCCGCCATCGTGCTGCTGGCCTGCCTGACCACCGCGGTGGGCCTGATCACCGCAACTGGAGAGTACTTCTCCGAGCAATTCGCCGGCTCCTACCGCCTCTGGGCCGTGATCTTCGCGGTCACCTCCATGGTGATCGCTACCCAGGGCCTGGAGTTCGTCATGGCCATTGCCGCACCGGTGATTGGCTTCCTCTACCCGCCGGCGATCACCTTGATCGTGCTGACGCTCATCGAGCCGGCCTTCCGCGCCCGCACCCGTTTTAGCTGGGCGTTCTTCCTGCCGCTGTGGACGGCCGTGGTGTGGTCCGCCATCGAGACGTTGATCTCTCTGGAGTGGGCCGCAGATGCCCTGACCCCGATTGTGCAGTGGGCGCCGATGTTCGACGCCGGGCTCGGCTGGGTTGTGCCGGTGCTCGTCGCCTTCGCCATCGGCCTCGTCGTGGACTTCGCCCGCCCCAAGCCCGCCATGATCCCGGGCACCATGGAATCCGTCGAGGGCGAGGACCTGTCCGCGGAGGGCGACGCTGTCCCCGTCCTGCAAGCTAAGGACTAGTACGGTGGGGCGGCATGAACGCTCCACTTTCTCTCATTGATTTCTGCACCCGCTACCCCGGCGAATCCGTCGGCGAAGCGACGCAGCGCTCCGTGGCCTTCGCCCAGCAGGCGGAGGCCTTGGGCTATTCGCGCATCTGGTACGCGGAGCACCACAACATGTCCAGCATCGTCTCCTCGTCTCCGGCGGTGCTGATCAGCCACATCGGCGCGAAGACCAGCCGCATCCGCCTCGGCGCCGGCGGCGTGATGCTGCCGAACCACTCCCCGTACGTGATCGCCGAGCAGTTCGGCATGCTGGAGGAGCTCTACCCCGGCCGCATCGATCTGGGTCTCGGCCGCGCGCCGGGCACCGACCAGCAGACCCTGGGCCGGGCGCTGCGCCGGGACCCCCGCGCAGCCGAGAACTTCCCGCAGGACGTCCAGGAGCTGCAGGCGTGGCTGTCCAACACCTCGCCGCTTCCCGGTGTGACCGCGATGCCGGGCTTTAACACCAACGTGCCGCTGATCATCTTGGGCTCGTCCATGTTCGGCGCTTCTTTGGCAGCGCAGCTGGGTCTGCCGTACGCGTTCGCGTCCCACTTCGCCCCGCAGCACCTGGAGCAGGCCACCGCCTACTACCGCGACAACTACCAGCCCTCCGAGCGCCACCCGGAGCCGTACTGCATCGCCGCAGTCAACGTCACCGCCGCCGAGACCGAAGAGGACGCGAAGCGCCAGACGAAGGTGGTACACCGCAACCGCGTGCGCGCATTTATGGGCCGGCAGGGCAAGCAGCTTTCCGACGACCAGCTGGACACCGTGGTCAACTCTTACCAGGGCCGCCAGATCATCGACATGCTGCGCTACACCGCAGAGGGCACCGGCGAGCAGGTCGCCGAGTACCTGGAGGCGTTCCGGAAAACCGCCCAGGCCAACGAGCTGATGATCTCCCTGCAGTCCGCCAGCCACGACGAGGTGAGCCGGTCCATGGAGATCCTCGCCGAAGCCTGGGGCTAAGCAGGAAAACACCTCGGGGTTTGTGGGACAGTCCTCCAACTAATAGGAGTTACGCGATGGCTGGTTTAGTATCAGGTGTCGTTACATTCCAGGTTGTCTAAAAAGGACGTGATTCCGCCCATGGCGCAACTGCCCACCGGCCCGCTTCGCCGCCCGCAGCAGCACGAGGAGATCGCGGACTACCTGCGCGACGAAATCTTCGCGGGCCACATCCCGGCCGGCGAGTCGCTGCCCAGCGAGGTAGAGCTGTGCGAGCAGTTCAACACCTCCCGCGGGCCGGTGCGCCAGGCGGTGGCCACGTTGCGCGCCGAGGGGCTGTTGTCCTCCGGCCGCGGCCGCCGCTCGTTGGTGCTGTCCAACACGCGCACCGAGACGTTCGAGGAGATTTTGTCCAACACCTCCTGGCTGTTCCGCATGGGCAAAGACCCCAGCGAGGACATGGAGCAGTTCGGCATGGACACCGCCAGCGAGGAATTGGCGGAGTACATGGGCATTAACCCGGGCGACGAGGTCTTCGTGGTCCGCCGCGTGCGCAGCGCCGACGGTGAGCCGGCGGTGATTGAGCGGATGGCGTTTTTGCCGTCGCTCGCAGAGGTCATTGAAACGGTGGACACGTCCGAGCAGTCGATCCACCGCGAGCTCATCCGCGCGGGCGCCGACTTCAACAACATCTCGCGCGCTTTCACCATCGAGCAGGCGGACGCGGATACCGCCTCCAAGCTGGGCATTGCCGAAAATGCGCCGGTGCTGCGTGTGAAGATCAAGGCGCTGACCCACAACGGCGACGTACTCGAAGCCGCCGAGCACATCTTCCGCGTGGATAACCTCTCCTTCGGTCTGAACAACGTGCGCGGGCACTCCTCCCCGATCTGGTTCCAGACTGAATCCGAGATCCACTAACCTTTCCCTCATGCATCCAAGGACTCTGGTGGCCGCGGCCGCCTTGGCCCTCCCGTTGGCAGCGTGCGGTGATTCCGCACCGCGCGACAACGTGGTGGTGGCGGCGTCGGCGGCCCCTGCGGGGTTGGACTTCACCACCACCGGCGGAGCGGCCGCACCCCAGGCGCTGGTGGGAAACGTGTACGAAACGCTGGTGCGTATCGACGCCACCGGCACCCCCGTGCCCCACCTCGCCGAACGCGTCGAGCGAGACGGCGGCGTATTTACATTCCACCTGCGCGACGGCGTGACGTTTGCAGACGGCACACCGTTTACCGCCGACGACGCAGCCTTTTCCATCCGCTACGTGCAAAACGAGTGGACCAACGGGCTGAAAGCCCAGATGGACCCGGTCACACACGTCGAGGTGGTAGACGAGCACACACTGCGCGTGACCGTCGAAGGCGGCGAGGCTGCCGAAGACGCATGGCTGTGGACCATGGGCACGCTGACGGGGGCGATGATGACACCGGCAGGCGTCGATAAGCTTGCGACTGCTCCCCTGGGCACCGGGCCGTACACCGTGAAACGCTTCGACGTCGGCGAAGCAATCGAGCTCGACGCGCGCGAGGATTACTGGGGCGGCGATGTCGCGCACGACGGGCTGATCCGCTACTTCGACGACCCGGTCTCCGCCGTCAACGCGCTGCGCGTGGGCGACGCTGACGTGGTGTGGGGCATGCAGGCGCCACAACTGATCGACACCCTGCCGGAGGACATCCGCGTCGAGGTCGGCACCACCAACGGCGAGGTGCTGCTTTCAATGAACAACACCCGCGCCCCCTTCGACGACCCGGATGTGCGCCGCGCCGTGGCCTACGCGGTGGACCGGGCGGCGGTCAACGAGGTGGTCTACAACGGCCTGGGCACCGACACCGGAGGCGCGCCCGTGCCGCCGACGGACCCCTGGTACCCGGGCCGCGACTTCTACCCCTTCGACCCGGACAAGGCCCGCGAGCTGCTCGCCGGGCGCACCCCGGACATCACCATCACCGTGCCCAACCGCCCCTACGCGCAAGAGGCAAGCGAGCTCATTTACTCGCAGCTTCAGGACGTCGGCTTCCGCGTGCGCCTCGAGACCGTCGAGTTCCCCGCGGTCTGGTTGAACCAGGTGCTCAAAGGCCACGACTACCAGGCATCGCTCGTCTCCCACGTGGAGCCGCGCGACGTGCCCATGCTGTTTGGCAACCCGGAGTACTACCTGGGCTACGACAACGCGGTGGTGCGCGAGCGCATCGCCGCCGGCGACATGGCCGGGGCGGTGGAGCAGATCATGGACGACGCCGCGGCGCTGACCCTGACCAACGCGCCGAACATCGTGCTCTACGCCCCCGGGGTTTCCGGCCTTAACCCGAACGTGGTCACCGACTCGCTGCCGTTGAACGAGGTGGAGAAATGATCCGCACCATCGGCAACCACATCCTGCGCTTCGTCCTGCTGCTCGCCGCGGCGAGCGTGGTCATTTTCACCTTGCTGCGCGCGGTACCCGGCGACCCGGCGCGCGTGGCACTTGGTGTCTCGGCCACCGAGGAGGCCGTCGCGGAGCTGTCCACGCGCCTCGGGCTGGATAAGCCGCTGCCGGCGCAGTACTTCGATTGGGTTTCCGGTCTGCTCACCGGCGACTTCGGCATCTCCATGGCCTCGGGCAAGGACATCACCGACACGGTGATCGAGCGCGCCGGGGTCTCGCTGACACTCACCCTGGTGGCCATGGCGGTGTCCCTTGCCGTGGCGGTGCCGGTGGGTGTCTACCTGGCCCGGCGCGCCCACGCCCCCGGCGGCGTGCTCGTCGGCGCGCTGTCGCAGGTGGGCATCATCGTGCCGTCGTTTTTAGTCGGCATCGCCCTGGTCGCCCTGTTTTCGGTGCGGCTGGGCTGGCTGCCCGCCAACGGCTGGGGCACGCCTGCGCATGCGGTGCTGCCGGTGGCCTCGCTCGCACTGGTGCAGGCCTCGATCCTCACGCGCTACGTCGCCGCTTCCGTGCGCGAGGAGATGGGCAAGGATTATGTGAGGACGGGCAGGGCCCTTGGTGCGTCGATAGGCAATGTGCTTTTCACCTCGGCGCTTCGAAACGCCGCGCTGCCGGTGATCACGGTCGTCGGCGTGCAGCTGGCGTCGCTGGTGGTGGGCGCTGTGGTGATCGAGCGCGTGTTCACGATTCCTGGTTTGGGCACCATGCTTCTCGACGCAGTAGGCAACCGCGACCTGGCCACCGTGCAAACCGTGATGATGGTCATCGTGGCATTCACCCTGGTGGTGAACCTGATCGTGGACCTGACGTACTCGGTTGTGGACCCGCGGATTCGGAGGCAGGCATGAGCTGGCAGCGCAAAGCAGGCGCGGTGATCGTCGCGCTGGTCGCCCTGGCGGCCGTGGTGTCGCTCGTGTGGACGCCCTACGACCCGCTGCAGACCGAAGTCGCCGCGCGGTTGCAGGGCACGTCCGCGGCGCACTGGATGGGTACCGACCAGTTCGGCCGCGACATCCTCTCGCGCGTGATGGACGGCGCACGGCTGACGCTGACCGTGGCCGTGGGTGCGGTCGCATTATCCGGGCTGATCGGCGTACCGCTGGGAATCTGGGCCGGCATGCGGCGCGGCGCGTCGAGGTTTGTCATGGCCGGCGCCGACCTGCTGCTCGCCTTCCCCGCGCTGCTTTTGGCGATCGTGTTCACCGCCGTGTTCGGCGCCTCCATCTGGATTGTGGTGCTGGCCATCGGCATCGCCGGCATCCCCGCCTTCGTGCGCGTGGCGCGCGCCGGGACCATGCAGGTGATGCAGCGCGACTACATCCTGGCCGCGCGCATCGCCAAGGTCTCCGGGCCTGCGATCGCGTGGCGGCACGTGCTGCCGAACATCTGGCCGCTCGTGCTCACCCAGGTCTCCGTCGCGGTCGCGCTGGCCATCCTGGCGGAGGCCGGCTTGTCCTTCCTCGGCCTCGGCGCGCCAGCGCCCTACGCCTCCTGGGGCCGCATGCTGCAGGCCTCCCAGCCGTACCTGGCCACCTCCCCGCACCTGGCGCTGTGGCCCGGCGCCGCAATCGCGCTGACCGTGCTGGGCTTCAACCTTCTGGGACACGCTGATGATCGACGTTAAGCACTTATCCATCCCCGGCATCCTGGACGACATCACCTTTTCCGTCGCGCCCGGCGAGCGCGTGGGCATCATCGGCGAGTCCGGCTCCGGCAAGTCCGTCACCGCGCTTTCCATCATGGGCTTAAGCGACCTGCCGGCGGAGGGCTCCGTCACCGTCGACGGCACCGAGATGGTGGGCACCCCGGACCGCATGCGCCGGCGCGTGCGCGGCAGGAAAGTCGCGATGGTGTTCCAGGAGCCGATGACGGCGCTGGACCCGCTGAAAAAGATCGGCAAACTCGTCTCCCGCGAGCTTCTGCGCGAGGTCGGCGTGGACCGCCCCGGCGCCTACCCGCACGAGCTGTCCGGCGGGCAGCGCCAGCGAGTGCTGATCGCGCTGGCGCTGTCGCAAAACCCGGACGTGCTCATTTGCGACGAACCCACCACCGCCTTAGACGCCATCGTGCAGGCGGAAATCCTGGAGCTTTTGGACCGCCTCGTGCGCGAGCGCGGCATGGCGCTGCTGTTCATCTCCCATGACCTCGCCGTGGTGCGCCGCATGACCGACCGTGTGCTCGTGTTCAAGGGCGGGCGCATGATGGCGCCGGACTCCGACTACGCCAAGGCGCTTGCCGCCGCAGCCGAGCCCGGCCCGCCCGCCGAGGCGATCGCGCTCGGCGAGCCGGTGGTGACCCTGGACGGCGTCTCGCTGCGGCGCGGGCACACCCTCGCCGTCGACGACGTGGACCTCACCGTGCGCGCCGGCGAGCGCCTCGCCATCGTCGGCGGGTCCGGCTCTGGCAAGACGTCGCTGTTGCACCTCATCGCGGGCCTGCGCGAGCCGACCTCCGGCACCGTGCGCGTGCAAGGTGACGTGCAGATGGTCTTCCAGGACCCGTACTCGTCGCTGGATCCGCGGATGGCCGTGAGGACGTCGATACGCGAGGCGGGCGTCGATGCCGCCCGCGCCGACGACGTGCTCGCGCGCGTGGGGCTCGAAGGCGCCGGCGACCGCACGCCACGTCAGTTCTCGGGCGGGCAGCGCCAGCGCATCTCGATCGCGCGCGCCGCGGCACCACGCCCGAGCATTTTGCTTGCCGACGAGCCCGTCTCCGCCCTCGACGCCACCATCCAAGACCAGGTGCTGGATCTGCTGCGTGACACCGTCGGCAAGCACACGCTCATCTTTGTCACCCACGACCTGAAGGTCGCCCGCGAGCTGTGCCCCACTGTGGCGGTGATGCGGCACGGGCGCATCGTGGAGCAAGGGGAAACCGAAAAGATCTGGGCGGCACCTGAGCACCCATACACGCGCGAGCTACTCGACGCAGTGTTGTAAGTGGGTGCTGTAAATTGACGGCCATGAGTATGTGCGTCGTCGGATCCATCAACGCCGACCTGACCGTCAACGTCGAGCGCCACCCCACCCCGGGCGAGACCCTGCTGGGCGCAGGCGGCGGCATCACCGCCGGGGGCAAAGGCGCGAACCAGGCCGTCGCCGCGGCGAAGCTGGGCACCCCGGTCGTGCTCGTCGGCGCGACCGGCACCGACGCCAACGCCGACCCCGCCACCGCGATCCTCCGCGAGGCCGGCGTGGACATGCGCCACGTCGAAGAAGTTGAGGCAGTCACCGGCCTGGCCGTGATCACCGTCGCGGCCAACGGCGAGAACACCGTCCTCGTGGTGCCGGGGGCGAACGCGCTGGTGGACGCGGCATTCGTAGACAGGCACGCAGACGCTGTGGAGAGCGCCGAGCTGGTGCTGCTGCAAGGCGAGATCCCCGCCGACGGGTTTGCGCGCGCTGTGGAGTTGGCGCGGGGGCGCGTGGTGGTCAACCTCGCACCCGTCGTCGACGTGCCGCGCGAGGCGCTGCTTGCCGCCGATCCCCTCATGGCCAACGAGCACGAAGCCGGCCTGATCCTGGAGCAGCTCGGCCTCGACGGCGCGGGCACGCCGGAGGAGCTGGCGCGGCGCCTGCTGGACGCCGGGTTCGCCTCCGTGGTGCTCACCTTGGGCTCCGCGGGCGCGCTGGTGGCCACCGCCGAGGAGCTCACCCACATCGACTCGCCCAAGGTAGAGGCGGTGGACACCGTCGGCGCGGGCGACTCGTTCGCGGGCGCGTTCTGCCACCGCATCCTCGAAGGCGACAGGATGGCCGACGCCGCGGCGTTCGCCTGCCGCGTCGGCGCGTTCTCGGTCACCCGGCCCGGCGCGCAGCCGTCCTACCCGTCCGTGGGAGACGCGCTGCCAGAGATCTAGATGTACTGACCGGACACGTTGATCGACTACATGCCGTGAGGTCACTTCCTGGTTGGTGCCACTTGTTATACTTGTTATACTTGTGGCACCAACCAGGAGGTCAGCATGGACATGGATCAAACGCCCCCACCGGGCAAGTACGCCGCGACGGTCAAGGTCGGCCCCAAGGGACAGGTCGTCATCCCCAAGGGCGCGCGGGAGCTCTTCGATATTCACCCGGGCGACACCCTGCTCCTGCTCGCTGACGCGAACCAAGGGATCGCTTTGATGCGCCAGGAGACGCTCGATCAGATCGTCATGCAGGCGATGCCTAGCCATCAGGCCCCCGTGGACTCCGAGGGTGATGAGGGATGAAGAATGTCGTGAGCTGTGCGGCTGTCAGCCGCAACTTCGGCAGCTTCACTGCCCTCGAAGACGTCTCCTTCAAGGTCCGCGAAGGAGAGATCTTCGGGGTCGTGGGCCCGAATGGTGCTGGTAAGACGACCCTGTTGAACTGCCTGGAAGGACTGGACCGCCCCTCGTCTGGGCACGTCGAGGTGCTCGGCTGCGACCCCATCAAGGACCAGCACTTGTTGGCTCAGCAAATTGGGGTCCAGCTGCAAAGCGCGGCCCTGCCACCTCGTCTCACTGTGCAGGACGCCCTCGAGCTCTACTCCGCCCTCTACGAGCGTCCGCGGCCTTGGCGCGAACTGCTGAAGGATCTGGGGATCAAGGACAAGGCCAACGCCCGCGTTGACAGGCTCTCGGGTGGGGAGCGTCAACGAGTGTTCGTCGCCCTCGCCTTGATCAACCGTCCCCAGCTCGCTTTCTTGGACGAGCTCACCACCGCTCTCGATCCTCAGTCACGTCGAAACATGTGGGACACCGTCGAGCACGTCCGCGATAGCGGTGCAACGGTCGTTCTCACAACCCACTACATGGAGGAGGCCGAACGGCTATGCGACCGTGTAGCCATCATCGACCACGGCCGGTTGGTTGCTTTGGACACAGTGGCTTCCCTCATCCAGCAACACGCCGGCGAAACCACGGCGAAGCTCATCCTGTCGGCGTCGCCTAGCGCAGAGTTCGACCTCAACGGAGTTCCTGGCGTGACCAGCGCTCGAACAGAGGGACGGGAACTGACCATCCGTGGCGCTGCGGACGGGCTGCAGGGCGTCCTTGCTGCACTGGCGGCACACCGCATCACCGTAACGAGCATGAGCACGACGACCCCCGGCCTTGAAGACGTCTTTCTGGCCCTCACCGGTCGCCACATCACCACCGAGGAGCAGGCGGCATGAACGCATATCGAGCCCTTCTCAAAGCCCTATGGCGCTCCCAGCGCCGCGACCCTGTAGGCCTGTTCTTCTCTTTCGGTTTCGCGCCGGTTTTGGTGCTGGCCTTGGGTGTGATCTTCGGTAACGATCCGCGACCGGAGTTCGGTGGACGGGGATTCCTCGATGCGACCCTGCCCGCCTTCGCCTCTCTTGTTCTCGCCATGATCGGGGTCCTCCAAGTGCCCGTGGCGATGCTGACCCTTCGTGACACGGGCGCACTCCGACGCCTGAGTCTTACGCCGCTGCGTCGTTCCACCTTCATCGCAGCGAGCCTCACCGTGCACTTCGTCGTAGGTATTGCGGGCATGCTCACCGCTTTGGCGATTGGGATCGGGGTTTTCGGGGTGCCCATGCCTAGCCACGTCCCAGGTGTCCTGGCCGTGTGCCTCATCGGGCTCAGCACCTTCCTCGCAGTGGGTTGCGCGCTTGCGGCGCTCTATCCGTCCGCCACTGCCGCTACGGGCATAGGGAACGTGCTCATGATCCTGCTCATGCTCACATCCGGAGCCTTTACGCCATTGGCGGCGATGCCGTCGGCGATTCAGCAGATCGTTAAGTATTCACCCGTCCGTTGGTTCGTCGAAGCCGCTCAACACGCGTGGGACGGCGACCCACTAGCCGCCATGATCATGCCGGTGTTTCTTCTGTGCGTTGTACTCGCTGTCGCTGCTCTCGTTGGCCGGTGGCGCTTCCAGTGGGAGCCGGTCCGATGACGACGCACGCGAACGCCGCTCTCACACCTCGCCACCGACTCAAGGTCGCCCGCCTCGTCGTCGACGAAGGATGGCCGATCAGCGAGATCGCAGCCCGGTTCCAGGTGTCGTGGCCCACCGTGAAGCGTTGGGTCGACCGCTATCTGTCCGGCGAGTCCATGCAGGACAGGTCCTCGCGCCCGAAGAACTCACCGACCAAGACATCGCTCGCGGTCACGAAGCGCTGTATCAGCCTGCGAATGAGGCTGCGAGAAGGACCGGTTCAGCTCGCCGTGCGCGTCGGTGTCGCTCCATCGACCGTGCACCGCATCCTGCGCTCGGCTCGATTGAACCGACTTGCTTACCTCGACCGCGCCACTGGCGAGCTAGTTCGCCGGTACGAACACCGCTACCCTGGCTCCCTCGTCCATGTAGACGTGAAGAAGTTCGGGAACATCCCCGATGGCGGTGGCTGGCGCTACGTGGGCCGCCGCCAAGGAGAGAAGAACCGTTCCGCCACCCCCGACAAGCCGAAGAACAAGTGGCGCGATCCCAAGCTCGGGTACGCCTTCATCCACACCGTGATCGACGATCACTCACGAGTGGCGTACTCCGAGGCCCACGACGACGAGACCGCCACCACTGCGGTCGCTGTGCTGCACCGTGCGGTCGAGTGGTTCACCGATCGTGGTGTCACTGTCGAACGAGTCTTATCAGACAATGGCGGTGCCTACCGCTCGCACCTGTGGCGCGGCACCTGCGAGGAGCTGTCCATCACCCCGAAGCGGACCCGCCCCTACCGGCCGCAAACCAACGGCAAGGTCGAACGCTTCCATCGCACAATGGCCGACGGATGGGCTTACGCTCGCTGCTACACCAGCGAGCAGGAGCGTCGCGACGCACTCGCTGACTGGCTCCACCACTACAACCACCACCGGCCGCACACGGCCTGCGACTACCAGCCGCCCATCTCCCGATTGACCAACGTCCCCGGTCAGTACATCTAGACCCCCTACTCTAGGCCCCAGCCATGTCCAGCAGGCGGCCCAGCACCGCCTCGCCGTGGCGGCGCAGCCCGTCGTGCTGGTAGTTGTCCGTTTCAAAGACCTGCGCGCCGATCGCGGAGGCGGTTTCCAGCGACAGCTCGCGCGGGACGAAGATGTCGTCGGCGTAGACCGCCGCGTAGGCGTCGTAGCCGCCGGAAAGCCCCGCGTACAGGTTGGGCCAGTCGTCTTTCGCCGCCAGCTCGTGCGCGACCTGTGTAAACGGGCGCAGCGCCGGGTCCTCGTCGAATTGGAACGGGAAGATGTGCTCGCCGGTGAGGTAGAACTCCGCGTCGTCCGGGCTGGCGTCCGGCGCAAACCCGTCCAGCTCGCGGGACGCCCGCTCGGCCGCCCAGTTGGTCGCGCCCGGCACCGTCCCGCCGTAGATGCTCTCGTGCACCGCGGCGTACAGCGGGCCTTTGGCGAAGCTGACGCGCTCGCACACCTCCGCCAGAAAATCGGTGCGCAGCCGCCCGTTTTGGTGGAACGGCGCCTCGAACAGCCGCGCCAGCGACTCGAAGCCGCCCTCTCGACCCAGCTCAATGCCTACAGTGCGCAGCCGGCGCGCGCTCAGGCGCTCCCCCGTCGGCAGCAGCTCCTCCTGCGCCTCGAGGTGGCGGCACACCTCGCGCACCATCCGTTCGGCGGCCGGGTATTGCTCGTTGAACTGCAGGTGGCGGTGCTTCAGCTTGGCAAAGGTCGCGCGGTACACCTCGTCTGCGCCCCTGCCTATCGACGGCACACCCCCGGTAAACAACGCCCTGCCCACACCCTCCGGGCGCGCGGCCAGGTAGTGCATGAGGCAGAACCCGCCGAAGGACTGCCCCAGCACATCCCACCGTTTCAGACCCATCTCCTGCCGTAGCGCCTCGGCGTCCTCGACGATGTGGTTGGCGCGGAGTTGGGTGAGCACTTTAGCGTCGATAAGCGAAGGTGTTGCGGCGTCGATGCGGGTGGAGCGGCCGGTGCCGCGCTGGTCTAAGAGCACCACCTGGTAGCCACGGGACAGCGCGTGGGTGATCCACGCGAAGCGCTGGCGCGGCGCAGGAAACCCCGGACCGCCCTGCAGGTACAGCAGCGCGGGAGCTGCCGGGTCGCCGATAACGCGGGCGAAGACGGTTAATCCGCCGCGGGTGATTTCGATCTCGTGCATCAGTCCAGCCTTTCAAACAGGCCGCGGGCAACCTCGGCGCCATGCGCCCAGATGCCGTCGTGGAACCACTCGGAGTGCGCCCACACCTGCAAGTTCAGGGTCTTGCGGGCGGATTGGATGGTCAGCTCGTACGGGATGAACACGTCCTTTTCGTACAGGATCGCCGCGGCCGGAACCGTGTTTGCGGACATGTCCTGCGCCTGCGCCTTTAGGTCCGTGCGGTGATGCACCTGGTCCACCGCATCGTAGAAGGGGATCAGCGCCGGGTCTTCCTCGAAGTGGGTGCGGAAGAAGTGGTTGCCAAGCAGGGGCAGATCATAGAACTCCTCGCGCCAGATGCGGTCCGCGGACCAGTTCACGGCGTGGCCGGGACGTGCCATCACGGTCTCGTGGATCACGGCCCACAGCGGCATGGTCTCCAGCGAGATGATGCTGCCGAGCTTCGCCAGGAAGTCACCGCGCAGGCGCTTCTCCCCGCCGCGGGTGGTAAACGGCGCCTCGAACAGGTTGGCCAGCCGGGCGAAGTCGTCGTCCTCGCCCAGCAGCACGCCGGCCATCTTCATCCTGGTTGCGGACAGGCGCTCCCCGGTGGGCATGCGCTCGTCGTGGTTGTCCAGGTGGTCCGCAACTTCTTCGACTCTGCCCTTGATCCACGGGATCGCGTCGAAAAGCTGCTGCTGCCTAGCCGCGAGCAACTGGAACGTCAGCCGGTTGAACGCGTCGACGTCCATCTCCGGCTCCGGCACCGCGCCCGCCAAGTGCACGCGGCGCAGACCTGACGGGAAGTAGGACAAGTACGAGCCCGCGCACGCGGCGCCGAAGGAATTGCCCAGCAGGTCCCACTGCTCAAGGCCCAAGTGCTGGCGCATCGCCTCGGCGTCCGCGGCCACATCCGGCGGGCGCAGGTGCGCGAGCATGTCCGCGGTGATGCGCTCGGGCGTGGTGCGGTCGATCTTGTGGGAGCGGCCCGTGCCGCGCTCGTCCATCAAAAACACGCGGTAGCGCTTCAACGCCTCCGGGATCCAGTCCATCAGCATCCGCGGCCCGGGCTTGCCGGGCCCACCCTGGAAATACGCGATTGCGGGCAGCGAGTCGTCGACAGAAAGCTCGCGACAGAAGACGCTTATGTTGCCTAGCGACGCATCCTCACGGCTCACCGGCACCTCAACCTCGTGCTCGCGCACGGCGACATCCGGCAAGAAAACGGTGGAGCCCATGGGATACCCTCCAACTATGAAAGTGCGTTCTTACCAGGACATCGGACACGATTTCCTCGTCCCGGAATCGTTCAGTGCAACGATGCTACCGGAGTGGCGGTTGGCGTCCTTTTCTCTGGTGCTGCCCATCCCCGAAGCCGCGAGCCTGACTCGCGACGGCGCACCGTTCGACCTGGGTACACGCGGCTGGGCCTACGGCCGCGACAAGGGGCTGCGCACCATTGAAAACCCCATGTGGGACCCGGAAGAAGGTGTCTTCCGCAAGCCCGACGAGCGCGAGGGCTACTACGGCGACGTCATCGTCGAAGGCGGCCGGCCCTACTACAACGACGTACGCAACCGGTTCCTGGAGCCGGTGCACGACGCCGTGGGCGCGGGCTCCGTCGACGCAGACGTGAAACGCACCGCGGACACCCGCCCGCACGCGAACCGGGAGGTGTTCGACCACTCGGAGTTGGATGAGGTGGTTGAGGCTAACCGGAGGCGTCGCCAAGCAAACGCCCCTGCCACCGAAGAGATGGAGCTGGCTGGCACGGGCTGGGACCCCGCGATCGCCGCGCACCACATCGTCTTCGACGAAGTCCCCAACGAAACCGCCTTCGAACTGGTCAACTACGACCATCAGGTGGCGTGGGAGGACCAGGTTCGCGGCACGCGCGACAGCCACGGCACTGCGACGCTGCGGCTGCTGTCGGCGGAGGTGCTGCAGTTCCACGACCTGCACCTGACCAACTTGGCCGCCAAGGTGCCTGAGCCGGCGCACGTGGTCAGCGACTTTCTGGTGCTCAACGTGGTGGCGGAGAACCTCTCCTCGGCCACACTGGGGTTCTTGAGCGCCGCGCTGACCAAGCCACGCAACTCGGTGCAGTTCTACGACCGCGCCGGCGACTACGACTACAGCCCGCCGCAGCTGTACGCCCTAACCAAGTTCGTCAACATTGCCGTGCGCGAAATCGATTCTGCGCTCGGGCGCGAGACCTCGATGAAGCTGTCCACCAGCGGCGGGCTCGTGGCCACCTGCGAAGGCGAGCGCTCGAGCACATTCACGTTGCCCGCCCCGCAGCGCGTGGCCATGGCCATTCCCAACCCCGCGAAGCCGGAATCGGTGCTGGACACCTTGAGCGAGGGCAACAACGGCTCGGTGCCTTCGCGTATCGACGCTCCGTTGGTGCTCGACGACCCAGACAGCACCTGGAAGTGGCACGAGCAGTGGGCCTGGCAGATCCTCACCGGGGCGGACTCCTACCCCGAGCAGGTGCCGCTGCAAACGCCCGAGGCGCTAAGCGGGTTTGTGGCGGCGAAGCTGTCGTCCTGGACCGTGATGACGTCCGAATCCGGCGTGGGCATGGTGCGCAGCAAATCCGCCAGCCGCGAAGGCATGCGCTACTGGTCTTTGGCCAACACCCGGTTCGTGGACCTGGTGATGCTGCAGATGCGCGCCCAGGCGGGCGAGACGCACCTGCGCAAGTCGTTGAAGATCATCGGAGACTCCGCGGCGCACACCAGCCGTGCAGATGGCGCCGCTGGCACGGAGCAGGTGCAGCGCCAAGCGTTGCAGGCGGACCTGGAGCGCCTGGAGAAGCTGCAGCTGGACCACATTGAGATCCGCGACAAGCTGTGGTTTAGGCGCGTGCCGGGCCGCGACATCGACACCCGCGTGCTCAAGGGGCTGCAGCGCGCCACCGGCTTCGACCAGCTACGCGACGACTTCGACACCAAGGTCAAGTCCCGCCAAGGCGTGATCCGTACCCAGTTCGAGCAGGTCTCGGGCGAAATCGCCGAGGCGGAGGCGAAGCGCTCCGAGGCAATGAACCTGATTTTAGGTTTCGTCGCCGCGGCCATCGGTGCCCCGGACTGGGCCGAGGCCGCCGGCTGGGAGGGCCTGTGGGGCAACCTCGCCATGGGGCTGATTATCTTCGTGCTGATGTTCGCACTGGTGTGGGCCCTGCAGGCGATGTTCAGGAAGGCCACGAAGCAGGGACGCCACCTCCGCTTCGTGGAGGAGTAGCTACTCCTCGCCGTCGGTGGACAGCGCCGCCACGAACGCCTCCTGCGGCACGGTGACCGAGCCGATGTTCTTCATGCGCTTCTTACCGGCCTTCTGCTTCTCCAGCAGCTTGCGCTTGCGGGAGATGTCGCCGCCGTAGCACTTGGACAGCACGTCCTTGCGCAGCGCGCGGATGTTTTCGCGGGCGATGATCTTCGAGCCGATGGCGGCCTGAACCGGCACCTCGAACTGTTGGCGCGGGATGAGCTCCTTGAGCTTTTTGGTCATCTTGTTGCCGTACCACTGCGCCGAGTCCTTGTGCACGATGGCGGAGAAGGCATCCACCGGCTCGCCTTGGAGCAGGATGTCCACCTTGACCAGGTCCGCGAGCTGCTCGCCAGCCTCCTCGTAGTTGAGCGAGGCGTAGCCCTTGGTACGGGATTTCAGCATGTCGAAGAAATCGAAGATGATCTCGCCGAGCGGCATGATGTAGCGCAGCTCCACGCGGTCCTCGGAGAGGTACTCCATGTTCTTCATCTGCCCGCGCTTGGACTGGCACAGCTCCATGGTGGAGCCGACGAACTCCTGGGGCACGATGATGGTCATGTTCACGATCGGCTCGTAGACCTCGGGGATCTTGCCGCTGGGCCAGTCCGAGGGGTTGTGCACGAGCTGTTCGGTGCCGTCCTCGGAGACCACGCGGTAGGTCACACTCGGCGCGGTGGAGATCAGGTCCAGGTCGAACTCGCGCTCCAGGCGGGTGCGGGTGATCTCCATGTGCAACAGGCCCAAGAATCCGCAGCGGAAGCCGAAGCCCAGCGCGACGGAGGTTTCCGGCTCCCAGGTCAGAGAGGCGTCGTTAAGCTGCAGCTTCTCCAAGCTCTCGCGCAGCGTGGGAAAGTCCTCCTGGCTGACCGGGAACAGGCCCGAGTACACCATGGGCTTGACCTCTTCGAAGCCCTCGAGCGGTTCCTCAGCGCCCTTGGAAGCCCAGGTGACGGTGTCGCCGACGCGGGTGTCGCGCACGTCTTTCACGCCGGTGATGAGGTACCCCACCTCGCCGGGGCCTAGCCCCTTGGTCTTTTTCATCGTGGGCGAGACGACGCCGATCTCGAGGATCTCGAGTGTCTTGCCGGTGTTCATCATCAGCACCTTCTGGTTCGGCTCGAGCTTGCCGTCCATCATGCGGATGTAGGTGACCACGCCGCGGTAGGTGTCGTAGACCGAATCGAAAATCAACGCACGCGCCGGCGCGTCGGCGTCAGGCTCCGCCGCGCCCGACGGGGCAGAAGGAGCCGGAACGAGGTCCACCACGCGGTCCAGAAGCTCCGGCACGCCCTCGCCGGTTTTGCCGGAGACTCGCAGCACATCCTCCGGTTCGCAGCCGATGATGTTGGCGATCTCCAGGGCGTACTTCTCCGGGTCCGCCGCCGGCAGGTCGATCTTGTTCAGAACCGGGATGATCTCGAGGTCGTTGTCGATGGCCATGTACAGGTTGGCCAGGGTTTGCGCCTCGATGCCCTGGGCTGCGTCGACAAGCAAAATTGCCCCCTCGCAGGCGTCCAAGCTGCGGGCGACCTCGTAGGAGAAGTCGACGTGGCCCGGGGTGTCGATCATCTGCAGCACCATCTGCTCGCCGACGTGATCGCCGGTCTTGGGCACCCACGGCAGGCGCACGTTTTGCGCCTTGATGGTGATGCCGCGTTCGCGCTCGATGTCCATGTTGTCGAGGTATTGGTCGCGCATCTCGCGCTCGTCGACGACGTTTGACAGCTGCAAGATGCGGTCTGCCAGCGTGGACTTGCCGTGGTCGATGTGCGCGATGATGCAGAAGTTGCGGATCCGGGCGGGGTCCGTGAACGTTTCCTCTGCAAAGTTTGTCGATTTGGCGGCCATAGTTGCCACATCCTACTTTGCGTATCCTCGCGCTACGGTATGCACCATGCCTTACCACCGTCTCGGACTCGCTGATCGCACCCGGCCCGCCGCGTGGTGGCGGGCGCTGATTGAACTTCTGGCGCTGATGGGGTTGGTCATCGCCTTCGTGGCTATCTCCTCGCTGCTCCTCGGGCTGGCGGCGGGCCTGAGCGGGCGGAACTATTTGGACCTGCTGTCGGGCACGACGGATCCGCTTACCCCGCTGGTCCAGGTGCTGCTCATCGCCGCGATCCTGCCGGCGCCGTTTCTCACAGCACTTATCGCCGGCCGCCGCCCGCGTGCGCTGCACAGCACTGCATTACGGCTGCGGTGGGGTGTGCTGGGGCGCTCGCTCGCGGTGGTGGGTGCGGTGTACGCAGTATCTTTGCTTATCGACGTCCTCCGGGGCGCCGCCGCCGAAGCCACCTTCAACCCGTTCCGGTTGACCCTGATCGCGGCCCTGTTGATCGCCGTGCCGTTGCAGTCCGCGGCCGAGGAGTACGTCTTCCGCGGCGCGCTGCCGCAGATCCTCGGGCAGTGGCGCGCGCCGGCGTGGCTCGCCTACGCGCTGCCGGGCGTGCTGTTTGTCGCCAGCCACACCTACAACTGGATCGGGCTGACCGATATCGCTGTCTTTGCCGTGTGCACCGCGGTGCTGACGTGGCGCACCGGCGGGCTCGAGGCCGGGATCGCGCTACACGCCATCGGCAATACCGTGTTCTTCTGCTCCGGCGCGGTAGACATGCTCGACCCGAACGCCACGGAGATCGGGTTGCAGCAGATGCTCGGGGCCTCCCTGATGACCATCGCGTGCACCATCCTGCTGCTGTGGGCGTTCAAAGGAGTTTCAGCAGATCAGCAGAAACCTCTTGTCCCAGCAGGCGAGACAGCTTAAGGTTGCAGGTAACTGCAATGTGGAGGTGCCAACGTGGCGTTCGAGCGATTTAAGCGCAAAAGTGCGCGACCCCGCACGGCATCGCTCGACCAGGGCCTGGCTCTGCTGCACGACCGGGTGGCCAACCAGATTGAGATACGCCGCAAGCGCGCCTCGCGCATGGACGTGCGCCCCACCGGCTCGGTGCCCCGCAACGTCTACTACGCCCCCGACATGGACGGCGGCGCCGAACCCGGCGAGGTGGTGTGGGTGACCGTGCCGTCGCACCCGCCGAAAGAGCGCTCGATGCTGGTGGTCGGCCGGGAGCACAGCGACATCTTGGGCCTGCTCATCTCCCCGGAGGAAGGCCACGCGGAAGACGACCGCTGGTTTGAAATCGGCCCCGGCGACTGGGACGCATCCGGCCAACCCTGCTGGGTGCGCCTGGACAAGACCCTCGTTGTGCCGGAGGCCGACGTGCACCGGCGCGGCACAACCGTGCCGCAGCGCCGCTTCGAGCGTGTGGCGAACACGTTGCGCGAGCGCTTCCAGTGGCTCTAAAGGCCAGTTTGTCCCGGTAGAGACGGGATGTTATCCTGCTCAAGTTGACCGTCTCCGGCCACTTTCGGGTGCGTGCTGCTACGCGGGCAGGACCTTGGGTTCGCGTTCATAGCCAAAGCAGTGCGCGTTTTCGCCCGGCTGGGGCGACGACATCCGTGTTCGATTGAGAAACCAAGAGGTATTTCATAATGGCTAACATCAAGCAGCAGAAGAAGCGCGTTCTCACTAACGAGAAGCGTCGTCAGCGCAACAAGTCCGTCCGTTCCGCCACCCGCACGGAGATCCGCAAGTTCCGCGAGGCTGTGGAGTCCGGCGACAAGGCTGCCGCTGAGGCGCAGCTGCGCGTGGCTTCCCGCAAGCTGGACAAGGCTGTGACCAAGGGCGTGTTCCACCGCAACTCCGCGGCGAACAAGAAGTCCAACATGGCTCGCGCCCTGAACAAGATGGATTAATTCCATCGTGTTTCGCCCCGTGCATCGCTCAACTGGTGCACGGGGCGTTTCGTGTGTAAACCCCTTTGAACCAAGAATCGATGTACCCGCTGTGAAACACTCCCGCCGCGCGCTCGCAGCTGCGCTTGCCACCTCCCTGTCGTTGTCGTTGCCGGTCGCGCCGGCCGAGGCGCAGCAGTTAAGCTCCTCCCCCGAGTTTGAGGCGCTGCTGGCCCGCTACGCCCCGGGCGTGGACCCGGATCAGGTGCGCGCGCTCGGGGTGCTGGCGGCGCTGGTGGCCAGCATCGCCATCGCAATTCCGATGGTGAAAAACGGCAAGGTCACCTCGCCTTCGCGCGAGCACACCCACACGCTGCAGGTTGACGGGCGCAACCGCACCTACGACGTGGTGCTGCCGCGCGGCTTCGACTCGGAGAAGTCCTACCCGGTGGTGCTTGGCTTCGGCGGCTGGCACCACACGTCTGCCAACATGCACGACTACTCCAACCTGGAAAGCCAGTTCCCGGACGCGATCGTGGTCTACGGCCAGGGCGTGGACAACGCCTGGGGCGGCGCGCCGTACGCGGACACCAGCATCGAAGAGGATGTCGCGTACACAAAAGCCGTGCTTAACGACGTTGCTTCGCGCTACAACGCCGACACCTCCCGCACCGTCGCCGTGGGCTTGTCCAACGGCGGCGGCATGGTCGCCGCGCTGGCTTGCCGCGCCCCGGAGACGGTGCGCGGCGTTGCGTCGGTGGCGGGCGCGTTCTACTCCCCCACCGTTACCGGCTGCACAAGCGGTGAAGTGCCGACGATGATCATGCACGGCACCAACGACGGCGTGGTGCGCTACGACGGCGGTACCCGCCACGGCGCTTCCTACGAGTCGGTGGAGGATGTGGCGCGCATGTTCGCCCGCAAGAACGACTGCTACCTTTTGACCACGCAGTCCCGTTCCGCCGGGGTGACCACCTTCGACTTCGTCGGTTGTGCTGAGCCTGTGCGCATCGAGCGCGTCGAGGGCGGCGGCCACACCTGGTTCGACTCGCCTAGCGCGACGCGCCAGACGGCGCAGTTTTTACGCCGCTACCTCTAGACCACGCCGGCCAGCCCGCGGGCGATGAGCAGGGCGCCGACCACCATGAAAAACGCGCCGGCGACGATGTCGATGTAGGGCCCGGCGCGGAGGAACTTCCGGCGCACACGTTCTGCCGAGGTGATCTGCGCGACCGCCCCGAACAGGGCGAACGAGCTGAGCCAGAGCGCGGCGATGACAATCACCGCGGTTGCCAGTGAGGGGTTCGCGGGCAAAAGTGGCGCGATCATGGCGGTCAGCGCGACCACAATTTTGGGGTTGGCCAGGTTGGTGGCCACGCCTCGTCGATAGGCAGCTTGCACCGAGCCCAACCGCTGCATCGCTTCCTCCAGATCCGCGGGTGGATCGTGCCTGTCGCGCAGCCCGCCGCGCAGGTTGTGCTGGCCCATCCAAATCAGCGCCGCACCACCGAGTATCTGGATGGCGGCGACGGCCTGCGGCACCGCGTGCAACAGCGCCGCCGCGCCCACGACGGTGAGCGTGAACCACAGCGCGGCGCCGGTGTGGATGCCCAGGTTGGTCGCCCAGGCGTGCTTCCGCGAGCGGGTTGCCGTGCGCATGAGCAGGACCATGTCCGGGCCTGGGGCGGCAGCACCGACCAGGTTGAGCCCGACGATGACCGCGAGATCGCCCGGCGCGATCATGCCAGCTCCGCGATGCGTCGCACCGCGTTTTCGAGGGCGAACTCCGGGTCGCCGCCTTGGCCTTTCACCTCGGCGTCGAGGTCAGAGACGATGATCACGGCGTGGGACACCGCATCCCCGCTCCACTGGCGCGCCACCTGCATGGTCTTTTTCGCCACGTACGGGTGCATGCCGACGGTGCGCGCCAACTGGTCCGGGTTGCCGCGCACGCCGTGCAGTTTGGCGATGTCGCCGACCTTGCGTGCGAGCGCCGCCGCGATGGACACCGGGCTGGTGCCCAGCTGCAGCGCGCGGCGCGTGGAGGCGAGCGCCCGGTCCGCGCGTCCCGCCACCGCCTGGTCCGCGATGTCGAAGCCGGCGACCTCAGCCACGCCCACGTAATAGGCACGCACGGACTCGACGGTGAGCTCGCCCTCAGTGTCGCTGACCAGCTGGCTGACGGCGGAGGCAAGCTCGCGCAGGTCCGAGCCGACCGATTCCAGCACCGCGGCGGCCACGTCCGGGGTGGGGCGCACACCGTGGCTGCGGAACTCCTCCATCAGCCAGGAGCGGCGTTCGTTGTCTTTCAGCGCATCAGCCTTGTGCACCTCGGCGACCTTGGCAAACTTCTTCACCATCGCCTTTTGGCGTCCGCCGCCGGTGTGCTCGACGATAAGCGTGATGCCCGGCGCGGGGTTCACACACGCCTGCAGGAGGATCTCGGTGGGTTCCTTGCCTGCGAGTTCCGCGTGCTTGACCACCACTACGCGGTCCTCCGCGAACAGCGACGGGCTGGTGGCCATAGCGATCTCGCCCTCGGAGACATCGCCGGCGCGCAAGGTGGTCACCTCCACGCCCTCGCCGGTTTGGGCGACGATGGCTTTGGTTGCGCGTTCGGCGAGGAAATCGTCCTCGCCGAGCACCAGGTGCACGGGGTTGAGCATGCGCGCCATCTTACGTCCTGCACCCACTTCCCACAGAGCGACTCCGCACCGGGGTATTCCCCACAACCCACAGGGTTTTTAGTCCCCGTAAAACCCTGGCAATGTTTTTAGTATCCGTAAAACCCTGGCAATTTCCGCAGTGAGTCTTCATACTTGAATTGGAGACTGCGCAAAGCGTCACCGCCCGCGAGCATCCGCGCGCCAGTACCGGACCGGCACAACACAACAGAAGGACCCCCTTTTGAGCACGCACCTGACGTCCCGTCGACGCGGCACCTCCATCGCTGCCGCCGCACTTGCCCTCGCCACCGTTGCCCCGCTTACACATGCGGTGGCCTCCCCCGACACTGCCCCAGAAGCTGAGGCTGTGACCAACAGCAGCCCGGCCGACTCGAAGTGGTCTGCACCGGCTGGAACCATCGACGCAGACGCCATCAAAAACGGCTACGTCAACAGCGCCACCGACCTCACTAACGCCGGGAGCCTGCTCTCCGGGCGCGTCGGCGTCATGGAATCAACCGCGCCGTCGAGCATCAGCGACTCCATGGGTCTCAACGGTGTCACGGTGTTCATGCAGTTCCGCGACTCCGACGGCACGCTTTCCCCCGTCTACGCGGCTCAGTCCCAGGCCCTGGCGGGGCAGGCCGCCGGCGCCTACGCTTTCGACCTGCGCATGCGCGACGCAAACGGCAACCTGGTCAAGGATAAAAAGGGCAACTACGTTTCCTTCTACGACGCCAACGGTAAACCGCACCTGTTCAACGCCTCCGGCGTGGGCAACGGCCAGCAGGCGTACCGCCTGTGGGTGGCGGAAAAAGACCTGGTCAACCCGGATACGGGCAACCAGTACGTCTACACCCGCCAATCCGGCGGCATCGTGCCCAACTCCTGGGTCGGCGTGGCGCCGGGCTCTGGCCAGTACCCCGCGGACGCGTCCGGCATGTTCCAGCTGGTTGGCCAGAATATCCAGCGCACCGGCATTTTCCTCACCGAGGTGGTAGACCCCGCCAAAAGCTACATGTCCGCCCCCAACGTCAAGGTCGATCCCCTTGGCCCGCTGAACAACCCGGCGACCACGCTTTCTGTCACTGACACCATCTCCGGTTTCGTGTGGATGGACACGCTCAAGGGCGACCGCAAGGTCGGCCCGCCAACCCGCAACACGGGCGACGGCGACACCAACCTCGAGGGCTACAACGTCTTCGCTTCGGTGCTGACCCCCGAAGCCCAAAAGCGCGTCGAGGCCATTGAAAAAGATTCCAAGATCACGCTGGCGCAGCGAGCGGGCGCTATCAAGGCCATGCTCGAGGAAATGCGGGCTGCTGGCAAGGAACCGATCGCGGTGACCGTCACCGGAAAGACCGACAAAAACGGCCAGTACACCCTGCGCACCGGCTACAAGGAACTCTCCGGCAACTCGCGCATGTACATGTGGATCACGGACCAGAACGGCCAGCAGGTCAACGCGTATTCTCCTTTCCCCACTCCGGTGTTCCAGGAGTACAACGACAACGCCGGCGAGGCTCCCCACCCCGCCGCGGCCATCGTGCCGGGCATGAACCCCGCGCCGGACAACTTCTACAACTTCGGCTTCGCGGTCGTGCCCTACGGGCCGGTGAAGTTGGACATTCCCAACTACGACCAGCTGCTGAACCCGTCGCCGCTGAACGGCACGGCGCAGCTCAATGTCACGGGCACGCTGCCGCCGGTGCCGGGCAACCGCATCGTCTGGCGCAACGAAACCACAGGCGAGGTAGTCAAGGAGTGCCCGGTGTCCTCGCTTTCGGACGCGAACGCGTGCACCTTCCCGGTGTCCACGGATCCCACTGCCGCCGCCGGAACCGTGTACTCGGCGACCCTCTACAGCGGCATCGACGACCTGCTCGCGTCTGACTCCTTTATCGTGGCCAAGGGCCAAAACGCAGTGAGCCAGCCGGCCTACCGTGCCAAGGAAACCTTCCCCGGCAAGGCCGTCACACTGAACCAGACGGACACGTCCGTTCCGGCGGACACGAAGTTCACCTTCGGCACGCCTGCCGACGCCTCCGGTGCCCCCGTTTCCGGCTGGACCACGCAAGCAGCTTCGGATGCAGGCACCGGCGGGTTCACCGCCAACCCGCCCGCAGGCACCGCGCCCGGCGAGTACACAATCCCCGTGCAGGTGGTTTACCCGGACGGCTCGCAGGAGACGGTCTTCGCCAAAGTCACCGTCACGCCACCCCAGCAGGCGGAGGAGTTCACCCCGCAGGGCCAAACCACCGAGGCCATCGTGGGCACCTCTGTGCCGGAGGCGCGCTCCGCCATCGCCAACGTGGTGGACCTGCCGGCGGACGCGACCTACAGCTGGGAAACACCGCCGTCCACCGACAAGGAGGGCGACTTCCCCGCGGTAGTCCTGGTCACCTACCCCGACGGCTCGGTGGACCGCGTGGAGGTGACGGTGCGCATCACCCCGGCGCCCGCGAAGCCGCTGAACCAGACCAACGATCCGGCCGGTCAGGACCAGACGGTCAACCTGGGCGATACCCCAAATGCCCACGCAGCCATCGCCAACGCGGACGAGATGCCGGCCGGCACGTTCTACCGCTTCGAGTCGCCGGTGGACACCTCCACGTCCGGCGACAAGCAGGCCTACGTCATTGTCACCTACCCCGACGACACCGTGGACCGCGTGCCGGTGACGGTGCACGTGCGCACGCAGGCGGAGCAGTTCGACCCGTCCGGGACGCAGCAGACGGTGGACAATGGGGCTGAGGTGGACCCGGAGGCGTCGATAAGCAACGCAAGCGAGCTGCCGGAGGGCACCACCTTCGAGTTTGAGAAGGCGCCGGACACCACGACGCCGGGCACCAAGGATGTCGTTGTGGTGGTGACCTACCCGGACGGCAGCGTGGACAAGGTCCCCGTGAAGGTCACGGTCACCCCGCAAAACGAGCAGTACGCCCCGCAGCCCGCGGCACAGGTGGTGGACCAGAACACGACACTCGCCCCGGAGCTGTCCCTGCTGCCGAACCAGCAACTTCCCGACGGCACCCGCATCGAATGGGCCACCACCCCGGACACCTCCACGCCGGGCACCAAAGACGGCGTCGTGCGCGTGACCTACCCCGACGGCACGACCGACGAAGTCAAGGTGCAAGTGGAGGTCCGCACCCAGGCGGACCAGTACGCCCCGGCGGCGAAGACGCAGACCGTGGACAACGGCGCCACCCCGAAGGCGGAAGACTCCATCGCCGACATCGCATCGCTGCCGAAGGGCACCACGTTCGAATGGGAGGAAGTGCCCGACACCTCCTCGCCGGGGTCAAAGGACGCCGTTGTGGTGGTCACCTACCCCGACGGGTCCACCGAAAAGATCCCGGTGAGCGTTGTTGTGCGCACGCAGGCCGACGCGCTCACCCCCGAGAGCCAGGACCACACCGTGGACAACGGCAGCACGTTGGACCCGAAGGACTCCATCACCAACGCGGGCGACCTGCCGGAGGGCACCAAGTTCGCCTTTGAGACGCAGCCTTCGACCAACAAACCAGGCACGTACACCACCAACGTCATCGTCACCTACCCCGACGGCAGCGTGGACACAGTGCCGGTGAAGGTCACCGTGCGCCCGCTTTCGGACACCACTGACCCGAAGGGCGCCGACATCACCGTCGACAACGGCCAAGCAGTCACCCCGGAAGACGTGCTGACAAACGAGGCCGACTTGCCGGAAGGCACCACGCTCGCGCTGGAGAACCCGGTGGACACCTCGAAGCCGGGCAAGCAAGAGGTCACCGTGGTTGTCACCTACCCGGACGGCTCCACCGAGAAGGTCACCACAACCGTCACGGTGCGCCCGCAGGCGGACAGCAACTCCCCCGTGGGCCAGGACATCGACGTGGTCGAAGGCGCCGAGGCGTACCCCGAGTCGGCGATCACCAACAACGGCGACCTGCCCGCCGGCACCACCTTTACCTGGGCCACCGAGCCGGACACCAGCGCAACCGGCACCCAGGACGCGGTCGTGCGCGTGACCTACCCGGACGGCTCCACCGAGGACGTGCCGGTTAAGGTCAACGTCACACCGAAGCCCGCCGAGCCGATGAACACGACCAACGATCCGGCTGGCCAGGATGTCACCGTCAAGGCCACCAGCGCGCTGAACGCCCGCGATGCCGTGGCAGACGCGGACTCGCTGCCGGCTGGCACGCACTTCGAGTTTGTCAACCCGCCGTCGACGGACAAGCCCGGCACGTTCGACAACGTCGAAGTGCGCGTGGTGTACCCGGACGACACGGTCGACACCATCACCGTGACGGTCACCGTCACCCAGCTTGCAGACGACTACGCCCCCGCCGCCGCGGAACAGACCGTGGACAACGGCGCCACCCCGGACGCCGCCGCATCCATCGGCAACCTTTCGGACCTGCCGGCCGGCACGAAGGTGGAATGGGACAGCACGCCTGACACCTCCTCCCCCGGCGACAAGACCGGCACCGTGAAGGTGACCTACCCCGACGGCTCCACCGACACCGTCGAGGTCACCGTCACCGTGCGGCCGCAGGCCGACACCTCCACGCCCGCACCCAAGGTGCGCACCGTGGAAAACGGCGCCAAGGACCTGCGCCCGGAGGACTCCATCGCCAACACCGACGACCTGCCCGGCGCGACCTACACCTGGCAGACGCCACCAGATACCAGCAAGCCCGGCGTCCAGGACGTCTCCATCACCGTCACCTACCCGGACGGCTCCTCCGAGGAGGTCACAACCCAGATCGTTGTGAGCCCACTTGCAGACGCGAACGAGCCGACTGGCCAGCCGCAGACGGTGGATAGGGATGCTGCGGTGGACCCGAAGGCGTCGATAAGCAACGCAAACGACCTGCCCGAAGGCACCACCTTTACCTTCGAATCCCACGTAGACACCGCGACCTCCGGCACCAAGGACGCGGTGGTGCTGGTGACCTACCCGGACGGCTCCGTCGACCGCGTCAGCGTGCAGGTCAACGTACGCACCGACGAGCAGTACTACGCCCCCGCCGGCAGAACGCAGACCGTCAACATCGGCGAAGACCCCGCGCCTGCCGCCTCCATTGTGAACCCGGATTCGCTGCCGGTGGGCACCAAGCTGACGTGGGAGAGCGCACCGGATACCTCGAGCAGCGGTGTGAAGGACGCCGTGGTGCGCGTGGAGTACCCCGACGGGACCAGCGAAACCGTGAGCGTGACCGTTAGCGTCCGCTCCAACGAGCAGCAGTACACCCCGCACGCGGGGCTGCAGGTGGTGGACAAGGGCGCGCAGCCGCAGGCCGCCGACTCCGTGGACAACGCCGGCGAGCTTCCCGACGGCACCGAGTTCACCTGGGTGTCCACGCCCGACACCTCCTCGCCCGGCCAGAAGACCGGCGAAGTGCTGGTGACCTACCCGGACGGCACCACGGAGACCCTCCCGGTCGTGGTTCAGGTGCGCGACGACGCCGCGATGCACGAGCCCACAGCCACCGACCAGGTGGTCAACCAGGGCGAGGCCGCCGACCCGCGCGCGTCGGTGTCCGGCGACCTGCCGGACGGCACGAACCTCACCTGGGAGCAGCCGGTGGACACCTCGACATCCGGCGTGAAGGACGCCGTTGTCGTGGTGACCTACCCGGACGGCTCCGTTGACCGCGTGCCGACGAAGGTCATCGTGCGCACCCACACCGACCAGCACGACGCTGCCGGCCAGGACATCACCGCTGTCGAAGGCGCCGACGCGCCGCCGGCGCGCACCGCCATCGCCAACGTGGCGGAGCTGCCGGCCGATGCCGTCTACACGTGGTCGGTCGCGCCGGATACCTCTGCAACCGGCGACGTCCCGGCCGTCGTGCTGGTGACCTACCCGGACGGCACGGTGGACCGCGTCCCGGTCACCGTCCACGTTGTCGCGGCGCCGAAGACCCCGATGAACGAGCAGCACACCCCGAGCGCTGGCGAGCAGACCGTCAACGTCGGCGACAGCGTCGTGCCGCGCGCTTCCGTGGGCAACGTGGACGACCTGCCGGCTGGCACCCACTTCGAGTTCACTCAGCCGGTGGACACCTCCACCCCGGGCAATAAGGACGCCGAGGTGCTGGTGACCTACCCCGACGGCACGACCGACACTGTGAAGGTCACCGTTGCCGTGCGCTCCCAGGCCGACCAGTTCTCCCCGGAGGGCCAGCCGCAGAGCACCAACAACGGACAAGTGCCGGCGGCCACCGGCTCGATTGCCAACGCCTCCGAGCTGCCTGCCGGCACCACGGTGACCTGGAAGACCGAGCCGGACGTCTCCGCCCCGGGCGACAAAGACGCCGAGGTGCTTGTGACCTACCCCGACGGTTCCACTGAGACCGTGAAGGTGAAGGTCAGCGTCCGCGAGCAGTCCGAGCAGTTCAACCCGGCCGGTAAGGACCAGTCCGTGAAGGAGGGCGATGCCCCTGAGGCGTCCGCGTCTATTGCCAACCCGGAGCTGCTCCCCGAGGGCACCACGATTACTTGGGAGGACGCGCCGGACACCTCTACCCCGGGCACGAAGGATGCCACGGTGGTGGTGACCTACCCGGACGGCACCACCGACAAGGTCAACGTCCACGTTGCCGTAGGTTCCATGAACGACCAGCACGACCCGGTTGGAAAGGACCAGAGCGTCACCAGCGGCGATGTGCCGCAGGCCGGAAACTCCGTGGCGAACGTGGCCGACCTGCCCGCGGGGACCACATTCGGCTGGGAAACCGCCCCGGACACCTCTACTCCGGGCGCAAAGCAGGCCACGGTGGTGGTGACCTACCCGGACGGCTCCATCGACACCGTGGATGTCACCGTTGACGTGGCAAGCCAGGCCGACACGCACGACCCGCAGGGCCAGGGCATCCAGGCCGTGGTGGACACTCCTGCGCCGAACGCCGCCACCGCTATCGCCAACGCGTCCGACCTGCCGGCCGGCACCACCATCACCTGGGACAGCGAGCCCGACACCTCCACACCTGGCACCACTACCGCGACTGTGGTGGTGACCTACCCGGACAAGACCGAGGACCGGGTGCCGGTGGAGGTCACCGTCATCGAGGCACCTTCGACTCCGATGAACGAGTCCCACCAGCCTGTCACCCGCCCGGTATTTACGCAGCAGCTTGTCGACGCCCCTTCGGCCACCACCGCCGTCGTCAACGCCGACACCTTCCCGCCGGGCACCCACATCAAGTGGACCACCGAGCCGGACACCTCCGTGCCCGGCGAGCAGACAGCGTCGATCACCGTGACCTACCCGGACGGCACCAAGGACGTCGTGGAGACCACCCTGACCGTGGGTGAATCGCTGTCCACCACGCACACCCCGTTCTGGAACCAGACCCACGCCCAGCCAGGCGCCAAGGTGACCTTGCCGCAGGTCGGCGACCACGCCATGCCGGAGGGCACCACCTTCACCGTGGATAACCCGGAGTTCGTCATCGCCGACGACGGCACCGCCTACGTCACCCTGCCTGCGGATGCGGCACCGGGCGATGTCTTTACCACCACCGTGACCATCCGCTACCCGGACGGCTCGTACGAGACGGAGGAAATCCGGGTCACCGCCGAGATGCCCTACAACCCGGGCTACGGCGACCCCGTCGCCGCCGCGCTCGGCGGTTCCGGCACGGCGCTTTTGACCTTCGAGGTCGCTCCGGATGTCTCCGAGGCTCACATCACCGCTACGCACGACCACAACGGGCTGTGGCAGATCTCCGACCCGGACACCCGCGGCAACATCACCGCAGTGGGTCCGACGCTGGAGGCGCTGGCGAAGCTGTACACCGGCAAGGAGTCGGTCGCGGAGCTCGCATCGCTTTTCGACGCCTCCGCCGACGTCACCGTCACCTACCGCCCAGGCGTGCCCGCCGACGAGGACGTCACCGCCCGGTTTACTCTCGTGGCGGTCGACGGCACGCCGATGGCGCAGGTCTCCGACTGGGACGGCGACGGTGTGTCCAACGAGGACGAGGTGAACAAGGGCACCAACCCGTTCGACCCGGCATCTGTGCCGGCCGAGCCCGCTCCCGTGCCTGAAGATCCCACCGACGTCTACCCACCGGAGGTGACCGTCACCCCGGGCGGCACCACTGAGATCCCGGCGCCGGCACTGCCAGATGACGCCACCGTCACCCCGGCACCCAGCGTGCCCGACTGGGTCGACGTCAAACCCGACGGCAACGTCATCGTCACCCCGCCGGAAGACGTCAAGCCGGGCACCTACCCCGTCGAGGTCGAAATCACCCGCCCCGACAAGGACCCGAGCAAGGCCACCATCGACGTCACCGTCACCGAGCCCGAAAAGCCCACCGACGTCTACCCGCCGGAGGTGACCGTTACCCCGGGCGGCACCACTGAGATCCCGGCGCCGGCACTGCCTGACGACGCCACCGTCACCCCGGCACCCAGCGTGCCCGACTGGGTCGACGTCAAACCCGACGGCAACGTCATCGTCACCCCGCCGGAAGACGTCAAGCCGGGCACCTACCCCGTCGAGGTCGAAATCACCCGCCCCGACAAGGACCCGAGCAACGCGGTCATCGACGTCACCGTCACCGAGCCCGCTCCGGTGCCCGAAAAGCCCACCGACACGGCCCCTGCGCCGTCTGGGTCCTCGGCACTGACGGAGGAGGAGCGCGGTCGCTGCATCGCCACCGGCGTCGGGTTCGGGCTGCCGCTGCTCGCACTGATCCCGATCGCGATCGGCTCGCAGGTCAGTTTGCCGTGGGTCGACGAGTTCTCGCAGCAGGCAAGCGCAGCGCTGCAGGACTTCAACACCCAGCTGCAGCAGAAGACGGGCTTGTACAACCCGGATGTTGCGCAACAGGTGGACAGCATCAACCGCCAGTTGCAGGCGTTCGGCCGCGAGCACGAGACAGTGATCAGCGGCGCCGGCGCGGTCGCCGTGGCAGCGCTCGTTGTCACGCTGCTGTGGAAGAACTGCACCCCGGGCGAGAAACTGAGCTCCGAGTCCAGCAGCCAGAAGTAGCTGCGTTTGCTTAGTCGTTGGGGAAGATGACGGGGACGCCCTCCCGCGTGGCTACCGGGCGGCCGCGCGGTGGGCCGCCTTCCACAACGACGACGATCTGGGCCCACTCCGGCACCGGCTCCACCGCATCGATGGTGTCCACCACGTGGGCGCGCAGCCCGGACGGATCCACAGGCGCGGGGTTTTCGGGTGTCGCGAACACCACCAGGCAGGCGGCCGCCGCGCACACGGTGGCGCGGGGGCGGCCCGCCAAAAACCCGGCGAGCACCCACCCGTAGGCCACCAAGGCCGCAAGCGGGGTCGCCGACACCGTCGCGCCGGGCAGTCCCGCGCCGATGCGTGCGACCGTGTGCACCCACCACGCCATCGGCTCCACGCACCACAGCACCGGCACCTCCAGGCCGCCAGGCAGCAGTGAGCAGACCGCGGCAACGAGGCCGAGCACCGTCACCGGCCCGACCACGGGTGCCACCAGCACGTTGGCGCCGACGGAGACCAGCGAGACTCTGTCCGCCATCAGCGCCACAATCGGCATGGTGGCCAGGTCCGCCGCCACGGCCACGGCCAGTGCCCGCACAAGGACGTCCGGCCAGGCGGTCACCGCCAGCGCGCGGTAAAGCAGTGGGTAGAGCGCCACGATGCCCGCCGTCGCCGCCACCGACAGGGCGAACCCGTAGTGCACCGCAAGGTCCGAATCCACCAGCACCAACCCGACGACGGATAGGCACAGCGCGTGGATGGGCTCGGCTTGCCGGGAGGCAAGCACCGCCACCAGCCCCACCAGGCCGGACACTGAGGCGCGCAGCACGCTCGGCTCCGGCCCCACCAGCGCGGCGTAGATCAAAAGCGCCACCGCCGAGGCGGCGATCCTGCCGCGCAGCCCCGCGCCTATCGCGGCCGCCGCCACCGTGGCAAAGGTGGCCACAATCGCGATATTCGCCCCAGATACCGCCGACAAATGGGATAGACCGGTGTCGATGTACGTCTGTTGTTCGGCGGCGGGTTGCAGGGAGACGTCGCCAAGCACCATGCCCGGGATGAGCCCGCGCGCACCTTCGCCCACCTGCGCCTCCACCGCCGCGGCGAAGGTGGAGCGCACGTGGTGCGCGAACGCCGCCAAACCTTCAGGCGGGCCGAGGACCTCGACGTGGCCGTCGAGCACGAAAGGGTTCACACCCGGCACGCCGGACTCCTTGGACACACCACGGCCCACCACCTGCGCGCCGGAAACCGCGCCGTCCGGCAGCTCGTCGGCGAACACCGGCATCGTCGACGGCTTGCCCGGCACTCGCACACGCACCAGGTAGGCGCCCGTGTCCGTCTGCTTCGGGGTGCCGCTGATCGTGCCCACGACCTCGGAGGCGGGGGCGCTTGCGCGGGCGCGCACCGCAGCTGTCAGCGTTGCCGCCGCGCCGAGGCCTGCGGTGAGCACAGCCTGGCCCGGCTCGCGCGCGGTCAGACAAAACACGGCGAGGACCCCGGCGACGAGAAGCGCCGCCCAGACTCCGAAGAGGATGCAGCACGCCGCCGCGGCCCACACCGCCAGCGCCGCCGGCACCAGCCGCAGCTCCGACACCGCTTACAGCCCCACCATGTCGCGCATGGCCTCGAACTTCGCAGGCCCGATGCCGCGGACATCCGTGAGCTGCTCCACCGCGGTAAACGGCCCGTTGGCCTCCCGGTGGGCCACGATCGCCGCCGCGGTCGCCTCCCCCACCCCGGGCAGCACGGTCAGCTCGGAGGCGGACGCGTTATTCAGCGACACCGTTCCAGTGTCAGGCGCGGCCGCTCCTCCGCCGCCTGCCGGGGGCGCCGCGCCGACGGCCTGGACGTGGATCTGCTGGCCGTCCACAAGCAGCTGCGCCTGGTTGTGCGCCAACAAATCCGCGTGCGGCAGCGGCTGCGCGATCTGCAGGGCGTCGGCGATACGGGAGCCCTGGTTCAGCGTCATCAGCCCCGGGTTGGCCACCTCCCCCACCACGGCCACGACTACCACCCCGCTGACCTCCGTCGGCGAGGCCACCTGCTCCCACGAAACGTCCTCATCCGACCCGCCGCCGCCACGCAGCAGCGCCCACGCACCCACTACAACCAGCAGCGCGACCACCGCCGCGGCGGCCGGCTTCACCGGCACGGACACACGCGGCGCGGGATAGCGCACGGCAAGCAGGTCCTCCTCCCCGGTTGGCCGGGTGAGTTCCTGGAGACGGTCGATGGCGTTCATGCCCGGCACGCTAAGCCCGACAGCCGCGCGCCGGAAGCCCCCAACCGAAAACCTGTGGATAACGTTGTTGCAACGTCACCGATTAGGGCGGGTTATCCACACCTACTGGGCAGATTCCCGAGAAGAAAAGACAACCGACAGGCCGATGGCGCCGGGGCCAGTGTGGACCGCGAGGACGTCGACAAGCGGCTCGCACATCACCCGCGAGCCCTCCGGCAGCTGGGACTCAAGCGATGACGCCAGCTGGTCAGCGGCCTCCTCGGCGTCCGCGTGCTGGATCGCCGCGAAGACCGGCTGGCCGCCGGCGCGCTCCACCACCAGCTCCGTGAGCTTGGCAAACGCCTTCGACTGTGTGCGGGTCTTGCCGGCGAGTTCGAGCTTGCCGTCGTGGATGCGCAAAATCGGCTTGTTGGCCAGAAGCGCTGCGGACAGCACGGCGGTGCCGGTGGGCAGGCGGCCGGACTTGCGCAGGTCGTCGAGCTGGTGCAGGTACACCCACGTCTCGGAGCGGGCGAGTGTGGACTTCGCCATCTCCTCGCACGCGGCCAAATCCCCGCCCTCCTGCGCCACGGTGGCGGCAGCCATGGCAGCCGCGCCGATAGTCATCCCGGCGGCGTCCGTCTCCACCACTTTCACCGTGCCGGGAAACACCGCAGACGCGGCCACCGCCGCCGACCACGTGGACGACAGCGCCTTGGACAAGTGCAGGGCGATCACGCCGTCATCGCCGCCGCGCTCCAGCTGGCGCGCGTAGCAGGCCGCAAGCTCCAGCGAGGACAGCCCGGAGGTGCCCCTGTCTTCGCCGTTGCCGGTGACGTGCATGTCGGCGACGGTGATATCCAGCTCACGGACGACCTCAGCGGGCAGCCCCGCCGAAGAATCCACCACGACGCGCACCGCCATCTAGTTCAGCCCCCGGTTCCAGGCTTCGAGGTACCAGCGGATCTGCGTCGGCTCGTCCAGGCGCGGCATTGCCACGAGCCGCGCCGTGTTCGCGTTGCCCAGGCCCTTGATCGCCGGGTACTGCGCCACCACGAAGCCCAGCAGCGACGCGGTCAGCGCGGCGATGGTGCCGCCGTGGGAAACCAGCAGAACAGCGGAGTTGTCCCACTCGTCGTAGTCGCGCATCAGCTCGTCCACCACGGCCTGCGCGCGCGCCGCAACCTCGAGGCGGCTTTCCCCGCGCGGGGGCGCCCATGTCGCGTCCGTGCGCCACACCGCGCGTGCGCCTTCGTGCTCGGTGTCCACTTCGGTGTGGGTTTTGCCTTGCCAGTCGCCCAGGTGCGTCTCGCGCAGACGCTTATCGACGTCTACAGCCAACCCCAAATCCGCCGCCACCACGTCAGCAGTATTCTTCGCGCGCACGAGGTCGGAGGAGATGATCTTCGAGATGCCCAGGTCGCGCAGCTCTTCGGCCGCGGCGTGCGCCTGGCTGATGCCGCGCTCGGACAGGGTCGTGTCCAGCTGGCCCTGCATGCGGGAGGTGGCGTTGTAGTTCGTTTCGCCGTGGCGCAGCAGGATTAAACGACGTTGCATGGCCTAGAACTCGTCGTCGGCGGCTGCCGGGCCCTCGCCCGCCAGCGGCAGGTCCTCGATGTTCTGTGCCTCGCGCATCTCGGCTTCGTTGCCGAAGGTGGCGGGGCGCTCGTAGGGCTCCAGGCCCTCGACCTCGATGGCAGGGCAGTCCGCGTACAGGCGGTCCAGGCCGTAGAACTCGCGCTCGGCGTCGCGCTGGATGTGCACGACGAAGTTGCCGTAGTCCAAAAGCACCCAGCGGTTTTCGCGGTTGCCCTCGCGGCGCTTCGGCTCCACGCCTGCGTCCGTCAGGTCGCCTTCGACCTCTTGGACGATGGCGGCGACCTGGCGCTCGTTGTCGGCGGAGACGATCACGAACACGTCCGTGATGGCCATAACGTTGGACACGTCGATGACAGCGATGTTCTTGCCAAGTTTCTCGTCGGCCGCCTTAGCGGCAATCTTGGCCCGGTCGATGGAGATCTGCGGAGCGGTCAAGTGGGAACCCTTCGTTGGTTGGACAGACTCCGCCATTGTCCCACGACGGGACCTAAGAGTGCTACTTAGGCGTACAGGGCGTTTTTGGTGATGTACTGCACCACCCCGTCCGGCACCAGGTACCACACGGGCCGGTCCTCGGCGGCACGAGCGCGGCAGTCGGTCGACGAGATGGCCATCGCGGGGATTTCCACCAGGTGCACGCGCTTTTGGATGTCCGCCGGCAGCATGTCTTCGCGCAGGTCGTAACCGGGGCGGGTCACGCCGACAAATTCGGCGAGCTGGAACATCTCCTCCCAGTCGTGCCAGGACATGATGGAGGCCAGCGCGTCGGCGCCGGTGATGAAGTACAACGCCTCGTCCGGGAACTGTTGGCGCAGATCCCGCAGGGTGTCGATGGTGTAGGTCGGACCGTTTCGGTCAATGTCCACCCGGGAGACGGAAAAGCGCGGGTTGGAGGCGGTGGCGATCACCGTCATCAGGTAGCGGTCCTCCGCCGGGCTGATGGTCTTGCCCGCCTTCTGCCAGGGCTGGCCGGTGGGCACGAAGATGACCTCGTCCAGGTTGAACCGGTCCGCTACCTCGCTCGCGGCAACCAGGTGGCCGTGGTGGATGGGGTCGAACGTGCCGCCCATTACCCCGATGCGCCGCGCCTCATCCAAAGAGGCGGCGTAGTGCTCAGTCATGCGCATCTACCTCGCCGGCGGCAGCATGGTGATGTTCACGGACTCGATGAACAGCAAACCGCCGCCGAGCACCAGCGCGAGCAGCGCGCCAACGACGCCGACGATGGCGCCGATGCGCAGCTCATCGGTGGTGTCGTCCGCCCACTTGGTGGCGCTGCTGCTGGAGCCGCCAGCGACCTTCTTCTCCTCGCACACCTGCTTTCCGTCCTTGTCGGTGACGGGGATCGGGTTGCCGTCTGCGTCGATGATCGGCTTGCCCTTCTCGTCCACCTTCATCTTGCAGGTTTTTTCCACCGTCAGGCGCTCCTGAGTGTCGCGCGTGATGGTTTCCGCGTCTGCAGGCGTAACCGAAAGCGCGACGGCGCAGGCGGTCGCGGCGGCGACGGAACGGATACGACGTCTCATTAGCCGTACCGTACCTGATCCACGAACCGGCCGAACGAGTCAGAGACCTGATTGTCCCAGCGGGAGTGCCAGCGGAAGTAGCGGGCGTGGTTGCCGCCGGTGGGGCGCGAGGCTTCCAGGGTCTGGCGCGACAGGTCGCACACGGCGTCGAGCGGCAGGCAGTAGTTCACGCGGTTACGGGTCGCGGCCGCGGTCTTGGTGTTAAACGGCAGCGCGCCCAGGATGCCGCCTGCGCCGCCACCGCGCACGCCCACGGTGGACCAGTCGCCCGGGGCGGTATTCGGGTTGCCAAAGTAGACCACGCCGGCGAGCTGGCCGCGGCGGGCCAGCTCACGCTCGTGCTCGAGCAGGATCATCGCGCCCTGCGAGTAGCCGGACAGGATGTACTTCGGGCGGCAGCCGGTGGCGCGCTCGTAGTCGTTGACCATTTGCATCACACCACCGCGGCCGATCTTCACCGAGTCCAGGAACTGGTTCGCGGCGGTGCGCGCCATCATGAACATCGGGCTGGCCCACTGGATGGCAAGACCGACCGCCTGCAGCAGCGTTGACGGCACGGCGACCTCAGGCACGTCGTACTCCGGGAAGGTTGCCGGGTAGTAGCGCGGCTCCAGGCCGATGACTTCGACGTCCTTCATCAGGGAATTACCGCCGTGGGTGGCGGCGTAGCGGCGCTCCGCGTGCTGCAGGAAGGCGCGAATGGTTTCCGCCTCCCAGCCGTTGGAGGTCCAGGCCGCCCCGCCCGAGTAGCGCGTGGGGTAGATCTGGCTGTTTTGGCCGGAGCCGCGAGCGGCGATGACGGCGACGGCCGGGCAGCGTGTCTGCGCATCGGCTTCTTCAACAGGTGCGACGGGGGAAACGGTAGCTGTCACGGCGGTGGCGACAGCGGTGGCGAACAGGCCGATACGGGCGCGCCAGGAGGAACGGGATTTTTGCACGCAGCTAGACTAGCGCACCTGGCCTGCACCTTCCAGGATCCATTTGGTGGTGGTCAGCTCCGGCAGCGCCATCGGGCCGCGGGCGTGCAGTTTCTGGGTGGAGATGCCGATTTCGGCCCCCATGCCGTACTGCTCCCCGTCCGTGAAAGCGGTCGATGCGTTCAGGACGACAGCTGCGGCGTCGACGGCGTCAGCGAATCGTCGTAAAGCATTGGCGTCCTGGGCCGCAATTGCCTCGGTGTGGCCGCTGGAGTAGCGCGCGATGTGGGCGATCGCCCCGTCCACGCCGTCCACGACGGCGCTCGCGATGTCCATGCTGAGGTACTCCTCTGCGAAATCAGCCTCCGTCGCGGGCACAACATCCGCACCAAACGCAGCATGCTTTGCGACGTCTCCGTGCACCTCAACCCCCGCCGCCTGCAACGCAGCAACGACCGCACGTTTGTCCTCGTCCGCGAGGCGGGCGTCTATCAGCACCGTTTCCGTCGCGTTGCACACGCTGACCCGGCGCGTCTTGCCGTTGATAAGCATCGCGATGGCCTTGTCCAGGTCCGCAGACGCGTCAATGTAGAAGTGGCAGTTGCCGGTGCCCGTCTCGATGGTGGGCACGGTCGCGCCGGTGACCACCGCCTCGATCAGGCGGGCGCTGCCGCGGGGAATCACCACGTCGACAAGCCCGCGCGCGGTGATGAGGTCCTGCACCGAACCGTGGGTTTCACACGGGAGCAGCTGCACCGCTTCGCGCGGCAGGTCGTGGGCGGCGAGGGTGTCCTGCAACACCTCGACCAAGGCGGCGTTGGATTCCCGCGCCGTCTTCGAACCGCGCAACAGCGCCACGTTGCCGGATTTGAGCGCTAGCCCGAACGCGTCGACGGTGACGTTTGGGCGGGCTTCATAGACCATGCCCATCACGCCGAGCGGGACGCGCACCTTTTTCATCTGGATGCCGTTGGGCAGCGTGCGGCCGGTGAGCACCTCCCCCACCGGGTCCTGCAACCCGGCAACCTGGCGCAGCCCGCCGGCGATGCCGTTGATGCGGTCTTCGTCCAGCGCGAGCCGGTCCAGCACGGACTCCGCCAGACCGTTGCCGCGGCCGTGCTCCAGGTCGCGGGCGTTGGCGCCCAGGATCTCCCCCGCACGCCCGGTCAGCGCAGCGGCGGCCGCGAGCAGCACCTCGTCCTTTGCCGGGGTGGGCAGCGCCGCGATCACCGGCGCCACCTCTTTCGCACGGCGCGCCTTCGCGAGCACCTCCTCGCGCTCGGCCTGTCTTTGCTGGTCAGTCTGCTGCGCACTCATGCGGCAATCCTAGCGTTAGACGAGTACCAAAACTCTTGACACTGGCGCGGGGGTGGCCCACTATTTCGGTATGACCGATTTGCAGCTCTTCAACGTCCCGGAAAAGCTGGTGCGCGCCCTTGAAGCACAGGCCCAGCTTCGGAACACGTCCGTGTCCGACGTCGCTGTTGACGAGCTGACAATCGCGCTCAACCGTCGCAAGCGTTCCGCGGCCCTGGATCGACTCGCCAATCTTCCCCGGGTGAGCACGAAGGGCGAATCCATCGCCGATGCTGTTCGCGGCGAACGGGACGCCCTGGTCATTTAATACCCCGCGTCGATGTCGACTTCGGTGGCCATCTTCTCGCCCGCGGTAAACAGCTCCCAGTTCTTCGCGGCCAGGCCGCCGATGCGGCGCTCCATAAACCGCGGGATGTTAGCTACGTGCGGGGTGATCACGCAGTTGTCCAGGCCCCACAGCTCGTGGTCGGCGGGCAGTGGCTCGGGCTCTGTCACGTCGAGGCCGGCGCCGCGCAGGTGGCCGTCGGCAAGCGCTTGCGTGAGCGCCTCCGTATCGATCAGCGGACCGCGCCCAACATTCACAATCACGGCACTGTCCCGCATCTTCCCGATGGTCTCCGCGTTGACCATGTGGCGGGTTTCCTCGGTGAGCGGGGCGAGGAGGACGAAGTAGTCGTGGTTGGCCCAGACATCGTCGGAAAGCGTCACGGTGTTATCCGCGCCTTCGACGGGGTTGCCGGAGCGGTTCACCGCCGTGATCTCCATGCCGAACGGCTCGAGGAAGCGGATGAGCGTTTTGCCGATGCCACCGGCGCCAATGATCGCGAGCTTCTTGTTGTCGAAGAGGTACTCCTTCTCCTTGAACAGCTGCGTGTTGTTCCACTCGCGGTCCACGGCCTTCATGCGGTGCTCCACCGCGAGAAGCAGGGCGAGGGTGGACTCGGCGACGGTGTCGTCGTACAGCCCTCCGGCGTTGGCGAAACGCACGCCGTTTGCCGCGTGCTTGGCAAAGACGTCCTGTAGGTTCTCCACGCCGGCGTACTGGATCTGCACGACCTTGACGGAATCGGGCAGCTGGTCCGGGAAGTCGCCCGGGCCGCCGCCGAAGAGGATCATGTCCGGGTTGTCCTCCAAGGCCACATGCTGGTGGCCTTCCGCCTCCAACGCGGCAATCGGCTCGTCTTTGGGCTTGGGCAAAAACGTGAACTTCATGCCCGCCCAGACTAGCTACTACAGTCGCGAGGCGTAGTTGGACAAGTAATCCGCGTGCACCACGGCCCTGCGCTGGTGGGCGGGCAGCTCGTCGGTGTGTCGGCCGAGCATCGTGGCCAGCTCCGCGGCGTCGTAGGCGACTTCGCCGCGGCCCACGGCTTCAGAATCGGGGCCCAGGATTTCCACGATGTCGCCGGCGTGGAACTCGCCCTCGATGTTGGTGATGCCCACCGCAAGCAGGCTGGTGCCGCCGCGGGTGACCGCCTCGACCGCACCCTCGTCCAGGCGCAGCACGCCCTCCGCGTCCGCCGCGTAGAGGGCCCAGAACTTCCAGGCGTTGAGCTTGCTTTCCGGGCGCGTGTGGAACACGGTTCCCACCTGCGCGTTCTCGAGCGCGTCCTCGATCTTTTCCGTGGCGGTGAGCAGCACCGGCACGCCGCCGCGGGTGGCCAGGCGCGCGGCCGAGACCTTCGCCGCCATGCCGCCGGTGCCGAAGACGCCCCCGTCGCCGGCTTCGACGTCGGCGAGGTCGTTGCCGGAGCGGACTTCGTCGAGAAGCTTGGCGCTCGGGTCTGATGGATTTTTGTTGTAAAGGCCGTCCACATCCGACAGCAGCACCAGCGCGTCCGCGGACACCAGGGTGGCCACGATGGCGGAGAGGCGGTCGTTGTCGCCGAAGCGCATCTCGGAAGTGGCCACCGTGTCGTTCTCGTTGACGATCGGCACCGCGCCCATCTGACGCAGCCGGTCGATGGTGCGCTGCGCGTTGCGGGCGCGCTCGCGGGACCCGGCGTCGCTTTGCGTGAGCAGCACCTGGCCAACCGTCCGGCCGTAGCGCGCAAACGAGGCGCCCCACACCTGCGCGAGGTGGATCTGCCCCACCGACGCGGCCGCCTGCTTGGTGGCCAGATCGCGCGGGCGCGCCTTCAACCCCAGCGGCCCCATGCCCGCCGCGATCGCACCCGAGGAAACCACGACCACTTCGGAACCGCGCGCGATGCGGTGTTCGATAGCGTCCACGATGCCGTCGATCTTCGCCGGATCCAGCTCGCCTGAGGCGTTGACCAGGGAACTTGTGCCCAGCTTGACCACGATGCGGCGGGCGGCGGCGATCTCTTCGCGGAGGGAAGTCATGCGTTTGGAGTCTACGCGGCCCTAGCCCTGCCAGCGCTCGCGGTCGGCTTCTTCGCCGGTGCCGTAGTCGTACTCGTCGATCAGTCCGCGGCGGGCCTGGGAAGCGCGCTTGCGCTCTGCCGCCGACGTGCGGTCCGTGCCGCCCAGGCGAGCGTCCTGGCCGCGGCCGGCCAGCGTCGGGTCGCCGCCGATGCTTGGCTCCCAGTCGAAAGAGATCTCGCCGATGGTGACCGTGTCGCCCTCGTGGGCGCCGGCCTTGCGAAGCATGTCTTCCACGCCTGCCTTGTTCAGGCGGTCCGACAGGTAGCCGACGGCTTCGTCGTTTTCGAAGTCCGTCTGGCGCACCCAGCGCTCCACCTTCTCGCCGGTAACGAGCCAGCCTTCCGGGTACATGGGGTCGCGCACGACCTCCACGCCGCCGTCCTCGCCGCGTCGGCTGAGGGCTTTGGGGCGGATGACCTGTGGTTCGTCGATAGGCACAGTGCGACGCTTTTTGCGGGTGCGCTTGACGATGTCCCACAGCGCCCACTTCAGCTCGTCCAGCCCCTCGCGGGTGGCGGTGGAGATCATGTACACCGGCCAGCCGAACTTCTCCTCGATGTCCGCGCGGAGAAACTCGGCGAGCTCCTTCGCCTCCGGGATGTCCATCTTATTCAGCACCACGAGGCGCGGGCGCTCGCGCAGGTCGCCCAGGCCGGAGTCCATGTCGAGGGCGTCGGCGTAGGTGTCCAGCTCGTGTTCGAGGGCCTCAATGTCGGAGATCGGGTCGCGGCCCGGTTCCATCGTGGCCACATCCACGATGTGCGCAAGCACCGCGGTGCGCTCAATGTGGCGCAAAAAGTCCAGGCCGAGGCCTTTGCCCTCGCTCGCGCCCGGGATCAGGCCGGGCACGTCCGCGATGGTGAAAGTGTCGTGGCCGACGTTGACCACACCCAGGTTCGGCGCGAGCGTGGTAAACGGGTAGTCCGCGATCTTCGGCTTCGCCGCGGACACCACAGAAATAAGCGAGGATTTGCCTGCCGACGGAAACCCGACCAGGCCCACATCCGCCACCGATTTCAGCTCCAGGATCAGGTCGTGCGCCTCGCCTGGCTCGCCTTTCAGGGAGAAACCGGGGGCTTTGCGCTTCGCCGTCGCCAAGGCTGCGTTGCCCAAGCCTCCGAAGCCGCCCTCCGCGGCGATGAAGCGGGTGCCCGGCACGGTCAGGTCCGCGAGCACCTCGCCGTCCTCGCTGCGCACCACGGTGCCCACCGGCACCTCCAGCACGAGGTCCTCGCCGCGCGCGCCGTTGCGCCAATCGCCCGCGCCGTTCGCGCCGCGTTGCGCCTTGATGTGCGGGCGGTATTGGAAGTCCAGCAGCGTGTGCACCTGGGTGGACACCTCGAGGATGATGTCGCCGCCGTGGCCGCCGTTGCCGCCGTCCGGCCCGCCGAGCGGCTTGAACTTTTCGCGGTGGACGGACGTGCAGCCGTGGCCGCCGTCGCCTGCTTGCAGGTGCAGGGTTGCGCGATCAACGAATTGGGCCATGGTGGTTTGCCGCCTTTCTTTAGGACACGGACGATGATAAGCAAAAAGCGCCGTCGGCCCGAACGGACCGGCGGCGCCTAGGCTTCGCGGTTACGCGGTGGCGGTTGCCTCTTCGGCGGTGCCTTCGTCGACAACGCCTGCTGCCTCAGCCTGCTCGAGAACCTCGGAAGCAACACCCTGGCCGTCGGCCGGGACGATGTTGACGATGCGGCGCTTGCGCTTGATGCCGAACTGGACGGAGCCTGCGGTCAGTGCGAACAGCGTGTCGTCGCCGCCGCGGCCGACGTTGTCGCCCGGGTGGAACTTGGTGCCACGCTGACGGACGAGGATCTCGCCGGCCTTGACCTGCTGGCCACCGAAGCGCTTCACACCGAGGCGCTTGGACTCAGAGTCACGACCGTTCGAGGAGCTGGATGCACCCTTCTTGGTTGCCATTGTTCAAATTCTCCTAGTGGTTACTTAATGCCGGTGATCTTGACGGTGGTCTGCGGCTGGCGGTGGCCCTGGCGGACCTTGTAGCCGGTCTTGTTCTTGTACTTCAGAATGTCGACCTTCTTGCCCTTGCCGTGCTCGACGATCTCTGCGGTCACGTTGACCTTGGACAGTGCGTCGGCACCGGAGGTGACGTCTGCGCCATCTACGAGAAGGATCGGGGTGAGTTCGACCTTGTCGCCTGCTTCACCCTCAAGCTTCTCGACCTTGACGAGGTCGCCCTCGGCAACCTTGTACTGCTTGCCGCCGGTCTTGACGATCGCGTACATAGAGGGTTACCCCTTATCTCTACTCGCCCGCCCCCTGCATGCTCGAGGGCGGAAATGGAACAGTTTGAGCGCTTCGGGGCCTATCGTGGCCTGCCGTGCCCGCATGCGTAGGCAACGAGGCGGCACGCCCCGAAACAGCGACTCGGCAAGACTACACCGGCACCATGCGCTTTACCAAACCGCGTTAGCTGCTGCGGCGTGTGGCGCGCCTGCGTCCGCGCCGCGGGGAAGCCTTTGCTTCTCGACGGCGCTCCGCCTGCCCCTCTTCCTTCTTCGGCCTTTCCTTCTGAGCCGCGCGGGCGTTGGCTGCTGCGGCGGACGTGGCGTTGGACTTGCGCACGGCGCGGCGGCGGCCCCGGCGGCCCGCCGCCGGCTTCGCCTTCGCTGCCGGTTCATCCTTCTCGGCATCCGGGGCAGCTTCCGCGGCGGTGTCCTGGTAGTCCTCGCGGCGCGGGCGGACGTCGGAGCGGGAATTGCCGCGGGTGCGGCGCTTGCGGCGCGGCGAGTTGTCGAACTCCTCCACCGCTTCCTCGAAGCTTTGCCGCGGGGCGTCCTTGTCGCTTTCCGGGCTCTTATCGTTTTCCGGGCGCTCTTCCCGCTTGTCCTGGGTGTCCGGCTGAGGCCCGCGGCCGCGGTTGCCCCCGCGGCGGCCCCGGCGGCGCGAGGAACGGCGGCGCCCCTCGGAAGCATCGTTGTCGCTGTTGTCGCCGCCATCCCTTTCGTCGCCGTCGTCCCTGTCGTCGCTGAAGATCGAGTTGAGCAGGTTGTCCATCTCGTCTTCGTTGAGCTGCTTGCGCTTGGAGCGGCGTGGCCCGCGTGAGGGCTGCTCGCCACCGCGCTCAGTCTCGGTGTGTGAGTCGGCGGGCTTGTTCCGGCCGCGGGAGGAGCGGTGCTCGTCGTCACGCGAACGGCGCTTGGAGCGCTCGTCGCGGCCGCGCTCGGAGTACGGGTCGTGCTCGACGGGGTCGTCGGTGACGATGATGCCGCGGCCGCCGCAGCACTCGCACTCGGTGGAAAACGTCTCCAGCAGGCCGTTGCCCAGGCGTTTGCGGGTCATCTGCACCAGGCCCAGGGAGGTGACCTCAGAGACCTGGTGGCGGGTGCGGTCGCGGCCGAGTGCCTCGTTGAGGCGGCGCAGCACGAGATCCTGGTTTTCGGGGAGGATCATGTCGATGAAGTCGATGATGATCATGCCGCCGATATCGCGCAGGCGGATCTGGCGCACGATCTCTTCAGCGGCCTCCAGGTTGTTGGAGGTGACCGTCTCTTCCAGCGAGCCGCCGGAGCCGGTGAACTTGCCGGTGTTGACATCGATGACGGTCATGGCCTCGGTGCGGTCGATGACCAGGGTGCCGCCGGAGGGCAGCCAGACGGTGCGCGACAGCGCCTTTTGCAGCTGCTCGTCGATGCGGTGGACCTCGAAGGCGTCCTTGCCGTCGTGGCGGGAGCGGTCAAACTTTTCTAGCCGATCCAACAGGTCCGGGGCGACGGACTGCACGTAAGCGTGGACGGTGTTCCACGGCTTGCGGCCGTCCACGATGAGCGAGGTGAAGTCCTCGTTGAACAGGTCGCGCACGACCTTAACCAGGATGTTCGGCTCCTCGTAGAGGGTAACCGGTTTCGCGCCCTTGGAGTTTTTCTCCTTTTCCGCCTGCTCCTGGATCGCGGTCCACTGGTTGTGCAGGCGGTTCACGTCGGCCGCGATGGCTTCTTCCGGCACGTTTTCGGCGGCGGTGCGGATGATCGCCCCGCCCTTGCCGGGCACGACGTTGTTCAGGATTTCTTTCAGGCGCTTGCGCTCCGGCGCCGGCAGCTTGCGGGAAATGCCCGCGCTGCGGCCGCCCGGCACGTACACCAGGTAGCGTCCGGCCAGCGAGATCTGGGTGGTCAGGCGCGCACCTTTGTGGCCGACGGGGTCCTTGGTCACCTGCACCAGCACCTGGTCGCCGGATTTCAGGGCCTGCTCGATGCGGCGCGAGCGCCCGCCCAAACCGGCGGCCTTCCAGTCCACCTCGGAGGCGTAGAGCACGCCGTTGCGGCCCTGCCCAATGTCGATGAACGCGGCCTCCATGCTGGATAGCACGTTCTGCACGCGTCCTAGGTAGATGTTGCCGATCATGGAGGACTGGCTTTCGGCGGTGACGAAGTGCTCCACCAGCAGCCCGTCCTCGAGCACGCCGACCTGGGTGATCTTGCCGTGGCCGTCGTGGCGGTCGCGCTCGCGCACCACCATGTGGCGCTCGACGGACTCGCGGCGCGCCAAGAACTCAGCCTGGCTGACAATGCGCGAGCGCTTGCGCTGCTCTTCGCGCTTTTCTGTGCGGCGGCGGCGCTGCGCTTCCAAACGGGATGAGCCCTTGATCGCCTTCGGCTCTTCGATCACTTCGGGCTCTTGCTTATCCGCGTCCTCCGGCGAAGCCTCGTCGATAGGCTCGGGCTCCTTCTCCTCGCTCGGCGCCGCGGCGCGGGTGGCGCGGCGGCGCTTTCGCTCCGGGGCCTTGAAGACGGGGGCACGGTTGGCGGTCTCCTCCGGCACGGGGGTGATCTCCGGCTCGACGTCGGTCAGTGGGTTGTCGCGCAGGTCCGCCTCGACCTTTTCCTCGATCTGGTGGATCTCGTTTTCCACGTCCTTGCGCACGCGCTGGCGGATCTTCTCGTCCGCGGCGTCGTCTGCGGTCTCATCGTCGTCGGTGGTGGTAGCGGCGGCGTTCGCGAGTGCGTCGAGAAGCTGCTCGCTTTCAGCGCGCGTCAGCGTCGACTGCGCAACCTTGACCACGCCGAGCTCCGACAGCGCGACCACGAGCTCCTTCGACGGCACACCCAGCGCTTTAGCCAGCGCGAACACGCGGGTTTTCTCCGCCAGCTGGGAACGGTCGAACGCGGCGTAAATATTCTCTTCGGATGCCTTGTGACCAGCCAATGTGCGTCACTCTCCAATTTTGCTCAGCCGCACCCCAGCAGGGTGGGCCGGGCGCTGGCAAAACGTTGCCGAAGCGGCCGCACGGCGAACCCCACGGTGCGGTACATGTGAAAGTTTCCTAGCGTCGCCAGGCGACGCTTGCGCTTACCATTGTGGCACAGCGATACCTGGGGTGCGGGGCGAGGATTACTTCTCGGCCAGTCGCAGAAGGTCGGCCACCGCAGCAACGGGGGCGTTCTCGTGGCGTTCAGTCAACGCGGTGCCTACCACGATCTGCAGCACTCGCGCGGCGTTGAAATCCACACCCGCGCGTTGCAAAAGCTCCCCGATGAGGTCTTTGAGCTCGTCCGTGGCTTGGCAGACGTAGTCGCCGACTTCGCCAGGATCGCGCTGGGCCTCGATGAACGCGGCGACCACCGCACGCGCGCGCGACGTCTGCCCGCACGCCACAACGTCGACGACCGCCTCGGCCAGCTGCACCGGGTCCGAAAGCTCGACCCCTTCGCCCTTCGCGCGCTCCATAGCCTCGAGGCGGCCCTGCACCAGTTGCTCGAAGCAGGTGGCCACAAGCTTGTCGCGTGTGGAGTAGTAGTACCCGATGGATCCCACCGGCACCGATGCCGCCGCCGCAACCTGCCGGTGTGTCAGCCCCTTGAGCCCCTCCGCAAGCAACAGGTCAATCGCCGCATCCAGGATCGCAGAGCGCTTCTCCACCGCCCGTGCCTGCTCGCTGCGAGATGCCACCACGGTTCACCTTTCTCACTATGCGGATTACATGCGACTCTATTTATACAACAATTGGTCCGTCGCGACTGAAATTCCCCCGCCCTAGACGTGAAAAACACCGCAGCCGTGGCGGCTGCGGTGTTTGACAACGTGCGCTTAGAGGTTCGGGAACCAGATGCCGATCTCGCGCTCAGCGGACTCCGGCGAGTCGGAGCCGTGGACGACGTTTTCCGCCACGGACAGTGCGAAGTCGCCGCGGATGGTGCCCGGGGTGGCCTTGGCAACCGGGTCGGTGCCGCCGGCCAGCTGGCGCCATGCCTCGATGGCGCGCTCGCCCTCGACGATGCCGGCGACCAGCGGAGCGGAGGTGATGAAGTCCACCAGCTCACCGAAGAACGGCTTGTCCTTGTGCTCGGCGTAGTGCTTCTCAGCGGTCTCGCGGTCTGCAGTGCGCAGGTCCAGCTCCACAAGCTTCAGGCCCTTGCGCTCGATGCGGGAGATGATGTCGCCGACGTGGCCGTTTGCAACACCGTCGGGCTTGATCAGGATCAGAGTACGTTCAGTCATAGCCCAAAATCTTACCCCAAAGTCGTGTTTACGCCTCCCGCACGATGCGCGCTGCGTCTTCCGGTGTGGTGCCCCGGAACCACAGCTGCACCTGCTGCACCGCCAACTGGAAGTTGCCCTCGTTTTTCATGCGCTGCACGGTGGCACGTTGTTCGTCGTCAAGCTCGGGCGCGACGTCTTCCCGGCGCTTGTACTGCTCGTAGAACCCGAGCACCAAAAACAGCCCGGCGGCGACGATCGCCGCGGTGCCCACCCACCCGGGCAGGGTTGTGTACACGGCCACCACAGCGACGATGGAGAACACGGCGGCTAGGGCGAAACTCACGATGCGCATGGGCCATACCGTAGCCTTGTTGCCCATGGTGCACAGCTCTCCCCTGCCGGATGTCGCGCTGCCGAACACTGCGCTCGACCGCCTGGTCCCGCGCGGGGAGCTGCCCGCTATCACGCAGTACGACACAGGCCGCACCGTCACCTACGACGAGCTGTGGGCGGTAGCGGACGCGGCCGCCACCCGCCTGCGCAACCGCGGCGTGGGCCCGGGCAGCGTGGTTGAGCTGCGGCTGCCCAACTCCATCGACTTCGTGGCCGCGCTGCTCGCCGTCTCCCGCACGGGTGCGACGGCGTGCCTGATCGGGCATTCGCTTATCGACGCCGAAGCGTCGCGCCTTTCCGCCCTCGCCGGCGTCACCCACCGAATCGAGCCGGGCGATCTCGCCCCCGGCCCCACCGACGTTTTTGCTCCGGCGGACCCGGGCTCAGTGGCGGTGATCCCGTTTTCCTCCGGCACCACCGGGCTGCCCAAGGGCGTGGAGCTGACCCACCGCTCGATCACCGCCAACGCGGTGCAGTTCAACGCGGCGCTGTCCGCCAGCGGCATCGGCGATGGCACCCGCGTGGCCGCTCCCCTGCCGTTTTCCCACATCTACGGGCTGAACACGCTGTTGCTGTCGTCGCTTGCCGCGGGCCGGCACGTGTTCACCGCGGCGCGCTTCGACCTCGCCGAGTTCGCGCGCGCCCACCGCGCGCACTCCATCGAGCTCAGCTTCATCGCCCCGCCGATCGCGCTGGCGCTGGCGAACACCCCCGCCATCAACCCGGCCGATTTCGCCGCCTGCGCCCACATGGTCTGCGGCGCCGCGCCCTTGGACGAGGCGCTGGCTCGCCGGGTCGAGGACCGCCTCGGCATGGTCATGCTGCAGGGCTACGGCACCACCGAGTCCTCGCCTGTGACGCACGTCGGCATCGCCGGCCGGTCGAATCCGGGCACCATCGGGTACGCCATCCCCAACACCGAGTTCCGCGTGGTGGACTCAGACAGCGGCGCGGAGCTGCCCGACGGCGCCGCCGGCGAGCTGCAGGTCCGCGGCCCCCAGATCATGCGCGGCTACCTGGGCAACCCGGAGGCCACCCGCAACGCCATCGTGGACGGCTGGCTGCGCACCGGCGACATCGCGCGGGTCAACCCGGACGAGACAGTCACGGTGGTGGACCGCTCCAAGGACGTGTTCAAGTACCACGGGTTCCAGATCGCCCCGGCCGAACTCGAGGCACTTTTGCTCACGCACCCGCAGATCAGCGACGTGGCTGTTGCCGAGCGCGGCGGGGTGCCGAAGGCTTTCGTCGTAAAGCGAGGGCCCTTGAGCGAAACCGAGGTGATGGAGTGGGTCGCAGCTAGGGTGACCGCCTACAAAAAGGTGCGCGCCGTGGCGTTTGTGGAGGCGATCCCCCGCAACGCCGCCGGCAAGATCCTGCGCAAGGACCTCTAAGTGCCCAAGTGCTGGGTGGTGAGGTAGCCGCCGCGCATACGCTGGACGATCTCCGAGCGCATGCGGATGACGAAGTACCAGACGATACCGAAGATGATGCCCACCGCCGTGACCGACCAGTGGATGAAGAAGCCAAAGATCAGCGGGATCTGCAGCGCAATGTCGATCCAGAGCGCGGCCGGCTTCTTCTGGAAAAACGCCATGACCACGTGCGCCAGGCCGATCACGGTGATATAGACCCAGTTGAAGGTGGTCCAGTGCTCGCCGTCGTCGACTTTGAGGATGACGGTGAGGATCAGCAGAACCGTGATGGCCTCCATGATCAGCGTGCCGGAGAGCACGCCGGTCAGCCCCGACATCGGGTCTTTGACCGGCTGCTTGCCGGGGCCGAGCGGGCCCATCTGCTGGTTGCTGCGTGTCATTGCGGGTCCTTTCCAAACATCGCGCGGGCCTCGCCGGCGGTGACCACCGAGCCGGTGATGATCACGCCGGAGCCGGACTGCACGCCCACCTCGGCGAGCGCCTCTTCCGCCAGCTCCACGGCGAGCTCGTAGGCGGATGGCAAGTGCTCCTCAACGTGCACGCGCTCGTCGCCGAACACTTCGCGGGCGGTTTCCGCCAGCTCGTAGACGTCCGTGGCGCGCGGGGACGTGTTCTGCGTGATCACAACCTCGGTGAGCACCGGCTCGAGCGCCTCCATGATGCCCCGGGCGTCCTTGTCGCCCAAAATGCCGAGCACGCCGATCAGGCGCGTGAAGTCGAAGTCGCGCTCGAGTGCCGCCGCGAGCGCCTGCGCGCCGTGCGGGTTGTGGGTGGCGTCGATGAACGTCGTGGGGGTGGCGCGCACGCGCTCCAACCGGCCCGGCGAGGTGGTGGCGGCGAACCCCTCGCGCACGGTGTCGGCGTCGAGCGTGCGCTCGGCGGACGCGCCGAGGAACGCCTCCACCGCCGCCAGCGCCACCGATGCGTTGTGCGCCTGGTGCGGGCCGGACAACGGGATGAACACGTCCGCATACTCGCCTGACAGCCCCTTGAGCGTGAGCGTCTGCCCGCCCACGGCCACCTCACTGGCGGCCACGCCGAACTCCTGACCGAACCGCGCCACCGGCGCGCCGACCTCCACGGTGCGCTCCAAGATCACGCGCATCGCGTCCGGGTCCTGCTGGCCGATCACGGCCACGGCGTCCGCGCTGCGGATAATCCCGGCCTTTTCGCCCGCGATCTCGGCGACGGTGTCGCCCAGGTAGTCGGTGTGGTCCAGGCCGACGGGCGCGATCACGTCCACGTCAGCGTCGACCACGTTGGTGGCGTCCCAGCGCCCGCCCATGCCGACTTCGACCACGGCGACGTCGACAGGCGCATCCGCAAAGGCCGCGAACGCGAGGCCGACCATGACCTCGAAGTAGCTCATGGGCACGCCGGTGCGCTCGTCCACCATCTGGATGTACGGCTCGATCTCGCGGTAAATGCGCACGAAATCCGCTGGGTGGATCGGCTCGCCGTCGATGCCGATGCGCTCGGTGACGGACTGCAGGTGCGGACTCGTCGTGCGGCCCACCCGGTTGCCAAACGAGCGCAGCAGCGAATCCACCATCCGCACCGTGGACGTCTTGCCGTTGGTGCCGGCGACGTGGATGACCTTGAAGGACTTCTGCGGCTCACCGAGGAAATCCATGAGCAGCTCGATGCGCTCCAGCGACGGGTCGATGTCCGTCTCCGGCCAGCGGGCGGTGAGCTCGGCTTCCACCTGCGCGAGCGCGGCTAGGTCTTCCTCGCTCACGCCGCGCGGGGCGAGCTGATCGGTCTCGTTGCTCTCCCCCGGCGCGCCGAGGTTGAGTGTCAGGCCGGCGTCGGTCTGCTGGATGTCGTACTGCTCCGGAAGTTCGGGCAGTTCAAACTCTTCGTTAGCCACTTAGGCCTCCGGCAGCTGTTCCAGGCGTGCGGTGACGCGCTCGAACTCTTCCTGCGCGACCTGCTGGCGGACCTTGATCTTTTCCACCACGGCCTCCGGCGCGTTGGCCAGGAACTGCTCATTGGCCAGCTTCGCGCCGGTGGTGTCCAGCTCCTTTTGCGCCGCGGCGAGCTCCTTTTCCAGGCGCTTACGCTCGGCGGCGACGTCGACGGTGCCGGAGGTGTCCAGCGCGACGTCGAGGTTCGCCTTGCTCAGGCGCATTTCAATGCTTGCCGACGCGCTAAAGTCCTCCCCCGGCTTTTCCACCCTGGCAATTTGGCGGACCACGTCCTCCAGCTCCGCCAGGTCCGCGGACGCGAAGTCGACGCGGGCCGGCACCTTCTGCGAGGGCTTTACTCCCTGGTCGGAGCGGAAGCGGCGCAGCTCGGTGATGAGCTTGATGGCGTCCTCGACGCGGGTGCGCGCCTGGGTGTCCGTCTCGGCGCCGCCGTTGGTGTCGTCCGCGGTCGGCCACGGCGCGGTGGTGACGGTTGCCTCGCCGGTGAGCGCCTTCCACAGCACCTCGGTGACAAACGGCATGGTCGGGTGCAGCAGGCGCAGCATGACGTCGAGCACGCGGCCGAGGACGATCTTGGTGTTTTCGCCCTGCTCGGTCTCGCCCTCCCTGGGGATCTGTGTCTTGGCGATCTCCAGGTACCAGTCGCACAGCTCGTCCCACGCGAAGTGGTAGAGCGCCTCGTTGGCCTTGGCAAACTGGTAGTCGTCCAGGTAGGCGTCCACCTTGGCGCGCACTTCCTCGGCGCGGTCCAGGATCCAGCGGTCCGCGTCCGTAAGCGCCTCGCGGGCCGGCAGCTGATCCACGTGCGCGCCGTTCATCAGCGCGAACTTAGTGGCGTTGAACAGCTTGGTGGCGAAGTTGCGGGCAGCGGTTGCGTGGTCCTCGCCGATGGGCAGGTCCACGCCCGGGTTCGCACCGCGGGCCAGGGCGAAGCGCAGCGCGTCCGCGCCGTAGCGCTCCACCCAGTCCATCGGGTCGATGCCGTTGCCCAGGGACTTGGACATCTTGCGGCCCTTTTCGTCGCGCACCAGGCCGTGCAGGTAGAGGTGCTCGAACGGAATCTGCGGACGGCCGCCGGCACCCTTCCCAAGGATTTCAGGGGTTTCCTGGCCGGCGAAGGTGCCGAACATCATCATGCGCGCCACCCAGAAGAACAGGATGTCGTAGGCGGTAACCAAAACCGTGGTCGGGTAGAACTTCTCCAGCTCCGGGGTCTTCTCCGGCCAGCCCATCGTGGAAAACGGCCACAGGGCAGACGAGAACCAGGTGTCCAGCACGTCCGGGTCCTGCTCGTAGCCTGCCGGCGGCTGCTCGTCGGGGCCGACGCAGACCACGTCGCGCTCGCCGTTTTCGTCCTCCGGGCCGTACCAGATCGGGATGCGGTGGCCCCACCACAGCTGGCGCGAGATCGTCCAGTCGTGCATGTTGTCCACCCAGTCGAAGTAGCGCTTCTCCATGGACTCCGGGTGGATGACGGTGTCGCCTTCGCGCACGGCGTCGCCGGACATCTTCGCCAGCTCGTCGACCTTGACAAACCACTGCAGCGAAAGCCGCGGCTCGATCGGCTCGCCGGAGCGCTCCGAGTGGCCCACGGAGTGCACGTACGGGCGTACTTCCTTGACAATGCGGCCCTGCTCCGCCAACGCCTCGCGCACCGCCACGCGAGCCTCTTCGCGGGTCATGCCGTCGAAGCGGGTGCCGGTATCGGCGATGCGGCCCTTCTCGTCCATCACGATCGGCATGTCCAGGTTGTGGCGCAGGCCCATCTCGTAGTCGTTCGGGTCGTGCGCCGGGGTGATCTTCACCGCACCGGTGCCCAGCTCCATGTCCACGTAATCGTCCGCGATGACCTCAAGCTTCAAATCCTCGCGCAGCGGGTGCTCGAAGACCTCGCCGATGAGGTGCGCGTAGCGCTCGTCTTCCGGGTGCACGGCGATAGCGACGTCGCCAAGCATTGTCTCCACACGGGTGGTGGCAACGATCAGGTGCGGCTCGTCGTCGTTCAGCGAGCCGTAGCGGATGGAGACGAACTCGCCCTCGACGTCCTTGTACACCACCTCGATGTCGGACACGGCAGTCTCCAGCACCGGCGACCAGTTGACCAGGCGGTAGTCGCGGTAGACCAGGCCGCGGTCGTAGAGCTGCTTGAAGATGGTCTGCACGGCGCGCGAGAGGCCGTCGTCAAGCGTGAAGCGCTCGCGCGACCAGTCCACCGAGTCGCCGATGGCGCGCATCTGCGTGCTGATGGTGCCGCCGTACTGATGCTTCCACTCCCAGACGCGCTCGATAAATTCCTCGCGCCCGTAGTCGTAGCGGTCCTTGCCCTCTTCCGCCTTGAGCTTGGCCTCCACCTTGGTCTGGGTGGCGATTCCGGCGTGGTCCATGCCCGGCAGCCACAGCACCTCGAAGCCCTGCATGCGCTTGCGGCGCACCAAAGAATCCATCAGCGTGTGGTCGAGGGCGTGGCCCATGTGCAGCTGGCCGGTCACGTTCGGCGGCGGCAGCACGATCGAGTACGCGGGCTTGTCCGACTGCGGATCCGCCGTGAAATACCCGGCGTCGACCCAGCCTTCGTACAGGTCGCGTTCGTGGGCGCTGGGCTCCCACGACTTGGGCAGTTGGTTCGCGCGGTTCAGATCGTTCGTCTCAGTCACGCGCCCTATCTTAACCAGCGCGCTAAAACAGCTTGTCGGCGACGGCGGCTTCCTTCCGCAGGGCCTCGATGTTGGCGTCGAGGCGTGCCCTTTGGTCGTCGTTAAGCTCGAGCCCCTCAACGACTTGCCAGCCGCCGTCGCTTACGGCCGGGAAGCCGAAGACCAGGCCATCGTCGACGCCGTATTCGCCTGTCGACGGCAACGCCACCGTCGCCCACCGCCCATCCGTGCCCTGGACCCAGTCGCGCATGTGGTCCACCGACGCCGAGGCCGCGGAAGCCGCGGAGGACTTGCCGCGCACCTCGATGATCTCCGCGCCACGCTTAGCCACGCGCGGGATGAACTCCTCGGTGTACCAGTCGCGCTCCACCTCCACCGGCGCGCCGTCGGCGCTGGCGTAGGTGACATCCGGGAACTGCGTGTCCGAGTGGTTGCCCCACACCACGAGGCGCTCAATGCTTCTCGACGGCACGGACAGCCGGTCCGCCAACATCGACTGCGCCCGGTTGTGGTCCAGGCGCATCAACGCGTTGAAGCGGTCCTTCGGCACGTCCGGCGCCGCCTTGGACGCGATATAGGCGTTGGTGTTGGCGGGGTTGCCCACCACCAGGACGCGGATGCCGTCGGCGGCGCCGTTGTTGATGGCCTCGCCCTGGCGTTTGAAGATCTGGCCGTTGGCAACGAGCATGTCCGAGCGGGACTCGCCCTTGCCGCGCGGCTTCGCGCCAACCAGGAAGGCGGCCTCCGCCCCGTCAAAGGCCTTCGCGGCATCGTCGGTGACCTCGATGTTGCCCACCAACGGCAGCGCGGAATCCGCAAGCTCCATCGCCGTGCCCTCCGCGGCGCGGACCGCGTCCGGGATTTCTAGCAGGGTCAGATCCACCGCCTCGTCGCCGAATACGTCGCCGGCGGCGATGCGCCACAGCAGGGAGTAGGCGATGTTGCCGGCGGCGCCGGTAACCACGATCTTTGCCATATGTCTTTCTCCTCTTCTCGTACGTCGTGTGCGTTGACTCACAGACAACCTACCCCCGGCCGGGGCAGAATTTCACGGCTATACGCCCGAGAGTGGGCATCTGGTGCACGATTGAGGGGTATTTCAAACGAAAGGGGACGGACGTGACCGACGGTGCCGACGCGACCTCCCCTGCCGCCGTTGTCTACGCCGCACTGGCCGCGTTCGCCCGCAAAGGCTACACCGGCGCGAAAGTGGAAACGCTGGCCAAGAAAACCGGCATGACCAAGCGGATGATCCACTACCACTTCGGCGACAAGCGCGGCCTCTACGCCGCGGCACTGCGCCTCGCACTGGAACAGCTCGCGCCGCCGGAAAACATCCTCAACCGCTCGCACGCCGTACCGGTAGAAGGGATGCGCCGCTTCGTCGACGCGCTCTACCACGCCTTTTTGCACAACCCCGACGCCGTGCTCCTGATCCTGCGGGAAAACCTGGACCCGGCTGTATCGGCCGAAGACGCCGCGGCACTTGCCGGCGTGCGTGACGTCACCCTCCACGCCGAGCGGCTCCTGCTCGCCGGCCAGGACGCCGGCGCGTTCCGCCCCGGCATCACCGCGGTGGACCTGCTCACCCTGATCTCGTCGTTGTGCCTCTACCGCGTCGGCAACGCCGCCACCGCCAAACACGTCTTCGGCGTCGACGTCGAAAGCCGCCGCAACATCGACGGCATGCGCCGCATGGTCATCGACACCGTGCTGGCGTTTCTGACCTCAAACATCTCGTACTCCGGCTACGAGTCCTACCTCGAAGCCACCCCGGCGCCTACCGAGGATGCGGAGCCGGACGAACTGTTCGACATCTACGGCGACGAGGGCCGGATCGTCTAGCGGCCCGTAGGTGCGCTCCTAAGCAGACTGCTGCTCCTCGGCCTCGATGTACTTCGGCTCCCCCTCGCCGAGGGCCGCAGCCTCATCGACGACAACCTCCGCGACATTCTCGCGGTCCGGCAACTCGTACATGATGGGAACGAGCAGCTCCTCCATAATCGCGCGCAGACCGCGCGCGCCCGTCTTGCGCTCCGCTGCCTTATCGGCGATCACGCCGAGCGCCCCGTCCGTGACGGTCAGCTCCGCGCCGTCCATGGCGAACAGGCGCTGGTACTGCTTTACCAGCGAGTTCTTCGGCTCCGTGAGCACGCGCTTCATCGAATCGCGGTCCAAGTCGTTCACGTGCGCGAGGATCGGCAGACGGCCGATGAACTCCGGGATCAGACCGAACTTCACCAGATCGCCCGGCTGCACCTGGGCGAGCAGGTCCGCCTCGTCGCGCTGTTCCTTCGAGTCAATCTCCGCGCCGAATCCGATGCCCTTCTTGCCCACACGCTCCGCGACCACCTTGTCCAGCCCTGCAAAGGCGCCCGCGACGATGAACAAGATGTTCGTGGTGTCCACCTGGATGAACTCCTGGTTCGGGTGCTTGCGCCCGCCCTGCGGCGGCACCGACGCGGTGGTGCCCTCCAGGATCTTCAGCAACGCCTGCTGCACACCCTCGCCGGAGACGTCGCGGGTAATGGACGGGTTCTCGGACTTGCGCGAGATCTTGTCCACCTCGTCGACGTAGATGATGCCCTGTTGCGCGCGGTTGACGTCGAAATCCGCCGCCTGCAAAAGCTTCAGCAGGATATTCTCCACGTCCTCGCCCACGTAGCCCGCCTCGGTGAGGCTGGTGGCGTCCGCGATGGCGAACGGCACATTCAGCATTCGCGCAAGCGTCTGCGCCAGGTAGGTCTTGCCCGAGCCAGTGGGGCCGAGCAGGAGGATATTGGACTTGGCGATTTCCACGTCCTCGTCCCGCTTGCGGCTGGACACTTTGGAGCTTTCCGCCTTAATCCGCTTGTAGTGGTTGTACACCGCCACCGCGAGCGTCCGCTTCGCGGTGTCTTGACCAATGACGTACTCGTCCAGAAACGCCGTGATCTCGCTCGGGCGCGGCAAGCGGTCTGGGTCGTCCGCGCCCTTATTATTCTGCGCGCCGGCGAGCTCCTCCTCGATGATCTCGTTGCACAGCTCGATGCACTCGTCGCAGATGTAGACGCCGCCGCCGGCGATGAGCTTGCGCACCTGTTGCTGGCTCTTCCCGCAAAAAGAGCACTTGAGCAGGTTCGCGCTGTCGTGCGTAGTTGCCATATGCGCCTATCTACTCCCGTCTTCGGTCAATCCCAACCGAGTGTAATCGTTGCGTCAAACCGTACCCGCCGCACCGACACAACCGGTGCGCGCGTGCGAAAATGGGCCCATGACGCTTCTTCACACGCAAGAATTTGGCACCCCCGACGGCGAAGCGGTGGTGCTGCTCAGCTCCATCGCCACCACCTCCGAGGCGTGGTCCGAAGTGATCCCCGCGCTTGGCGGCTACCGCGTGATCACCGTCGACCACCGCGGCCACGGCGGCTCCGGGGTTCCGTCGGAGCGCCCCACTGAGGTGGGCACGCTCGGCCGCGACGTCCTCGCCGCACTCGACGAGCTCGGCGTGGAGCGCTTCAGCGTCGTCGGCGTCTCCCTCGGCGGCGCGATCGCGCAGTGGCTCGCCGCAAACAGCGGCCGCGTGGACAAGGCCGTCTTCGCCGCCACCGCCACCTACCTCGGCGGCAAGCAAGCTTGGGAGCAAAAGATCAGCACTGCGCTTCACGACGGCACCTCCGGCCTGACCTCCACCCTGATGGGCAACTGGTTCACAGAATCCTTCCGCGCGGAGCACCCGGATGCGGTGCAGCGCGTGGCCGACATGATCGATTCCGTCGACGACGAGGGCTACGCCCACAACGGAACCGCGCTCGCCACCTGGGATTTCGCCAGCGAGCTGGGGAAGATCACCTGTCCGGTGCTCACCATCGCGGGCGCATCCGACCCGACCTGCCCGCCCGAGAAGCTGGCCGAGATCGCCGAAGGCGTGGCCGGCTCGTCCCAGTCCGTGGTGGTGGACCCGGCCGCCCACCAAGTGGCCATAGAGAACCCGGAAGAATTCAACTCCGCACTGACGCGGTTCCTTGGAAGCTAATCCGCTAGCCTGTACACGTTAAACAATCGTGCCCACCGGTGCCCCAACGCTGAGCACCCCGAAAGGAACCGATCCGTGAATCGCAGCCGCACTTTCTCTGTCTTCGCCGCAGCCGCCCTCGCCGCGTCGCTGCTGGCCGGTTGCTCGGACTCAAACGCGGACGTAGAACCCCTGGCGGAACCCGTGCTGGACTTCCCACAGACCAGCACCACCCCCACCCCGACGCCGACGGCCACCAAGTCCGACGACGATGAGGACGATGAGGAAACGACCACCTCGTCCTCCACCACCAAGAAGTCCTCGACAAGCTCGTCCACCAAGTCGTCCACGCGCACCTCCACAAAATCCAGCTCGAAGCGCTCCGAGTCTCGCAGCTCGAACAACTCCGATAACGAGGCACGCGAGCCGGCGCCGGTGCGCGAAACCATCGTCGACGACCGCCCGGGCGCCACCTGCGCCTGGCCCACCCAGGGTGAGGCCAGCGGAAGCCAGGAGTACAGCACCTTCTGCGACCGCGAATGGGCCCGCACCGTCACCTCCGACGGCCAGGACTACTACTGGGCAGCCAAGGGCCAGGGGTGGGTCTCCGTCGACCCGACCACCACCGACGACGGCGATATCTGCTGGGCACGCGAGGACTTCGAAGCTGCGCCGGAGGCCATCCGCAACGCCGTGGCGTTCTGCGACCCGGCATCCGGGGATCAGGCGGAGTAGCCGAAGGTTTCGTCGCAAAGCAAAACGCGCCCGGAGCGAACCGGGCGCGTTTTTCATGTGCTTTAGCCGTTAAGCTTGCGGTAATCAAAGACCTGGTCGATGATGCCGTAGTCCACGGCCTCAGAAGCGGTCAGGATCTTATCGCGGTCGGTATCGATGCGGACCTGCTCGGAGGTGCGGCCGGTGTGGTGCGCGAGCGTGTCCTCCATGAGACGGCGCATGCGCTCAATCTCCGCGGCCTGAATCTCCAGGTCAGACACCTGGCCCTGGGTGCCCTGGGTAGCCGGCTGGTGGATCAGCACACGCGAATTCGGCAGCGCGGCGCGCTTACCCGGCGCACCGGCGGCGAGGATCACCGCGGCGGCCGACGCGGCCTGGCCGAGGCAGACAGTCTGCACGTCCGGGCGGACGTACTGCATCGTGTCGTAGATAGCCATCAGCGCGGTGAACGAACCACCCGGGGAGTTGATGTACATCGTGATGTCACGGTCCGGGTCCTGGGACTCCAGCACCAGAAGCTGCGCCATAATGTCGTTCGCCGATGTGTCATCCACCTGAGTGCCCAGGAAGACGATGCGCTCCTCGAACAACTTGCCGTACGGGTCGATCTGCTTCGTGCCAAAGCTCGTTTCCTCCAGGAACTGCGGCAGCACGTAGCGGGAGTTGGGCATCTGGAAAGTCATAGTCGGTGTCTCCTTAATTCCTCGTGTGCCTTAGTTGTTCCCGATGGCGTGCTCGCCAGCCTGGGCGGCGCTATCGATCACGTGGTCCACGATGCCGTACTCCTTCGCCTGCACGGCGTTGAACCAGCGGTCGCGGTCCGAATCCTTCGTGATCTGCTCGAACGTCTGGCCCGTGTGCTCCGCGATGAGCTGCGCCATCTCGCGCTTCGTCTCTGCGAACTGCTCCGCCTGAATGGCGATGTCGGCCGCGGTGCCGCCGACGCCCGCGGACGGCTGGTGCATCATAATGCGCGCGTGCGGCAGGGCGTAACGCTTGCCCTTCGTACCGCCCGAAAGCAGGAACTGGCCCATCGACGCCGCCAGGCCCATGCCGTAGGTGGCGATGTCGCACGGGGAGTACTTCATCGTGTCGTAAATCGCCATACCGGCGGTGACAGAGCCGCCCGGCGAGTTGATGTACAGGTTGATATCGCGCGTCGGATCCTCCGCCGACAGCAGCAGAATCTGGGCGCACAGCTTGTTGGCGATCTCGTCGTCCACCTGCTGGCCCAGGAAAATAATGCGCTCCCGGAGGAGACGCTCATAAACGGAGTCTCCCAGGTTCATGCCTTGGGTCGGGGAAGTCATGTAAGACGCTCCTTTGCTAGTTCATCCGGTAACGCCACTACCCTACTCGGGTGATTCTGTAACTCCGAGCCTGTTCGCTACCGGCGTACGGGTCGGGTTTTAGGGTGGAGGTTGGGGTCGGGGTTGGCGATTCCTGACAGATTCCGGCAGCCATTTGTGCCGAACTGGGCGTTTGAGGCCCGCCTGACAGATTCCGCCGCGAAGTGTCGGGGCCGGGGTTCCGCGGGGAGATTTGTTCACTGCGCCGTGAATCAACCGGGTTCCGGGCTTTTGCCACCTGGGGAAAGTGAACAAACCATCCGACTAAAACGGAATTCATTCACCGGCACGGTCCGTGGGAGTGAACAAATCTGACGAAGGGCCTCAGAAAACGCAAAAGCGGCCGGGGCAGATACGCCCCGGCCGCTCGCTAGCGCGAGAAGTTCCTACTTCTCGTCAGCCTCGGTGGTCTCGGCCTCGGCGGACTCCTCGTCCTCTTCGATCTCGCCGAAGTACTCGTTCGGGTCGACCTTGTTGCCGGCCTCGTCCTCGACCTGGGTGCGGGAGATAGCGATGGCCAGGGCCTTGCCGCGGCGCACGTCGGAGAACAGGTTGGCAATCTGGCCGGACTGCTGCAGCTGGGCCACGAACTGGTTCGGGTCCATGCCGTAGGACTGCGCAGTGAACAGGATGTGGTCGGTCAGCTCCTGCTGGGAGACCTCCGGCTGCTCCTGGTCGGCCACAGCGTCGAGGAACAGCTGGGTGCGCACGGACTCTTCGGCCTGCTCGCGGGACTGCTTGTCAAACTCCTCGCGGGTCGTGCCCTGAGCCTCGAGCAGCTGCGCGAGCGCGTTCTCGTCGTGCGCCATCTGGCCCAGCAGCTGGTGCAGCTGGTTGTGCACCTGCTCGTCCACCACGGACTCCGGCAGGGCAAACTTGGACTCCGCCAGGGCAGCCTTGAGCACCTCGTCGCGGATGTCCGCGGCCTGCTTCGCCTTGGCGTTCTCCTCGACCTGCTCGCGGGTGGAGTTGCGCAGCTCCTCGACGGTGTCGAACTCGGACGCCATCTGAGCGAAGTCGTCGTCAAGCTCCGGAAGCTTGCGCTCCTTCGTCTGCTGGACGTGGACCTTCACGGTCGCCTTCTCGCCCTTGTGCTCGCCGTACTTGATCTCGGACTCGAACTCGTTGTCCTCGCCGGTCTTCAGGCCGCGCAGCGCGGTGTCCAGGCCCTTCATCAGGTCGTCGGCACCGACGCGGTAGGTCAGGCCCTCGGAGGAAGCATCGCCGAGCTTCTCGCCGTCGACGGTCGCTTCAAGGTCGATGATCGCGTAGTCGTCGGTCTTCAGCTTGCGCTTGGTGTCCTTGAGCTCACCAAAGCGCTCACGGAGGGTATCCAGCTCGGCGTCGACTGCTTCGTCGTCAAGCTTGAGCTCCGGAACCTTCACGGAAATCTTGGAGAAATCCGGCACCTCGATCTCGGGGCGGACATCGACCTCAGCGGTGAATTCGACAACGTCGTTGTCCTCGATCTTGGTAACGTCGATCTCCGGCTGGCCCAGCGGGTTAATCCCGTTTTCCGCAAGTGCCTGCTCGTAGCGGGTCGGCAGCATGTCGTTGACAACCTGCTCCAGGATCGGGCCGCGGCCGAAGCGAGCGTCGATGAGCTGGCGCGGAGCCTTGCCACGACGGAAGCCCGGGATGTTGACCTGCTGGGCGATGGCCTTGTAAGCCTGGTCGATTTCCTTGCCCAGCTCGTCGAACGGCACGCTGACGTTGAGCTTCACGCGGGTGTCGCTGAGCTTGTCGACGGAAGTCTTCACGGATTTCTCCTGTACTAGATCGAAACAACGTTTGTCAGATGTCTATATGTGGCGGGCCCGTGAATCCACGGGCCCGCCTTGGTCGGGGCGACAGGATTTGAACCTGCGACCCCCTGCTCCCAAAGCAGGTGCGCTACCAAGCTGCGCCACGCCCCGTTGCGGTAAAACCGCACGGTATGAACCACATTCGTAGAACGTGTGCGGTTCAGGACAGTCATTGTAGCGGTGCTTGAATAACTGTCCGCATTGAGGGCACAAAAACACCGGCCCCGCAACCGGAACCGGTGTCTTGTGTGGAGGGAATGACGGGAATCGAACCCGCGTCTTCAGCTTGGAAGGCTGAGGTATTAGCCACTATACGACATTCCCATACGCCAAAAGCGCTGTTGGGAATGTTAGCGCAGCCGGTACGGTTGAACCAAAAACGTGACCAGACACGCGAAGGAGCCACTGTGTTCGGACTACTTTTTCTGCTGTTCATCCTTGCCCCCATCCTGTTTTTGCCGATGATGGGCGGGCAACGCCAGGTGCAGCCGTCGCGCCGCCAGGTGGCGCAGCAACAGCAGTTGTCTTTCGACGACGCATACGCCGACGCCAAACGGTGGACCGACCGTCTCGGCTCGCAGGTGCTGAACCTCTCCGGCAACGACACTGCGTCGCAGCAGGCGATGGCCGACGCCTCGGAACGCTTCAACGCGGCATCCGCCGGGCTGAGCGACGCACGCTCCGTGAAGCAGGCGATGCTGGCCCGCGAATCCGCGCTGGAGGGCCTGCACTACGTCAACGCGGCCCGCGAGATCATGGGCCTGCCCGCCGGCCCGCAGCTGCCGGAGCTGGAGGGCCAGCGCCAGGCAGGGCGCGTGACCGAGCAGCGCACCGTGACCCAACAGGACGGCACGCAGGTCATGGCATCGCCGCACGCCACTGCGCAGACGCCGCACTACTACCCGGGCGGCGCCGTTGCGGGCCGCCCTGTGCCGGCCGGCTGGTACTCCACCGCGTGGTGGGGCCCGGCGATGATGACCGGCGTGTGGGCCGCCAGCTCCATGATGTTCTACTCCACCATGTTCGCCGGCATGTCCGGCGTGGCGTCCGCGGAGGCGTTTGAGGCCGGCGGGCTCGGTGAAGGAATGGACGGCGCCGGCGACATGAGTGATATGGGCGACATGGGTGACATGGGCGACGCCGGCGGCGGAGACTTCGGGGACTTCGGCGGCTTCGGCGACGGCGGCGGCTTCGACTTCGGGGGATTCGACTTTTAGCCGTGCGTTACACTGCACAGCGATCGCGAACCCCAGAAAGCTCGAGAGCAAGGAGTGGCCGTGCGCATTGCAGTGCTGCTGAAAGAAGTGCCGGACACGTACAGTGACCGCGAAATGAACCTTCAGACAGGTTTGACGGACCGCTCCGGCGACGTCGTCGCCGACGAGGTCAGCGAACGCGCCGTCGAAGCCGCGCTG